>NZ_JBVKCG010000005.1:0-520977 GCF_055634995.1 Streptomyces sp. NPDC111744 | reverse complement strand
ACACCTGGCACCTCGCCCCGGCCACCGCATAACGAAAGAGGGCCGCCCGGCCTACGGCCGGACAGCCCACGACAAGATCTTCAGCAACCTTCTAGACGGGCTCTGCCGGCTCCGCGTCCTCGCTGCCCGTCAGCAGGTCCCGGCCGAACTCGACCATCTTCTTCGCGTAGTCCTCGGTCCACTCGGCCTGCTCGGCGATGTCGGCCGGGGTCAGACGGTCGAAGCGGCGCGGGTCGGCGAGCTGGGCGGCGGCCATGGCCTGGAACTCCACCGCCCGGTCGGTGGCCACGCGGAACGCCTGGGTCAGCTCGGTCGCACGGGCCAGCAGCGCCCCGGGGTCGTCGATCGACTCCAGACCGAAGAAGTGCTCCGGGTCGGCGACCGCTTCCACTGGCTCGAAGAGCAGGGGCGCGGGGCGTAGCCGCGGTTCGTTCCGACGCGGCGTGGGCTCCGCCATGTCTGGTCCTCCTCGTACGGTTCGGTGCCTACGTTTCGATGGCCACCGTCCATTCTCTCGCGCCCGCGCAAGCCCACCCCAAGGCCGTCGGCTCACTCTGCGCACGGCCGGGTGTCCGTCAGGGTCGTCGGGTCACTCGGTGCCCGGTCAGGTGGGCCGTGACCGCGTGGTTGGCCTCCCAGCCGTCCGGGCTGTATTGATCGGCCGCCTGCGGCGGCGTGCCGGACTCCGTCCGGCGGATGGGCCGGTGAGCCGGGCCTCCGTCAGGGTCGCCAAGTCACTCGGTGCTCGGCCAGGTGGGCCATGACCGCGTGGTTGGCCTCCCAGCCGTCCGGGAACTTCACGATCGTGCCCAGCTGGACGGGTTCCGTCGACGGGTAGTCGTCCAGGAGGTCGGTCACGCCGGCGCGGCAGACGACGATGCAGGCCTGGCGGTGCCGGGAGGCGAGGACGCACAGGCGGCCCGTCTCCAGGTGGAAGGCGGTGGCGTCGGGGCGGCCGGAGAGGGGGTGGAGGACGACTGTGACGTCGTACTCGCGGCCCTGGAGGCGATTCGCGGTGTCGACGGTGACCTCCGTCACGCCCAGCTCCGCCAGGGCCGCGCGGACCGCCGCCGCCTGGTCCCGGTGGGCCGTGCCGACCGCGATCCGGTCGGCGGTGAGCGGGGACGGGTCGGGCGAGCGTTCGGAGAGAGCCGCCCCGCCACGGCCGAGGAGCCGTCGTACCACCGTCGCCACCGCCCGGACCGCCTCCGGGTCGGTGCGCGGGGTGTGCCGGGCGGGCAGCTCCAGCAGGCCCCAGCCGGACTCCGCCGCCTCGTCGATCACCCGGTCGGGTCCGGAGCCGTCGGAGGGGACGGCGAAGGTCAGCCGCCGGTCGCCGTGGTCGGTGCCGCTGCGGAACGGGGTGTACGGGTAGAACGCGCCCGAGACGAGAGGGGCGGCGGAGGCGGGCAGCCGCCAGGAGACCGGGAGCCGGTGCTGGGGGAGGCCCGGGTTGTGGGCGAGCAGTGTGGAGACCGCCGACGCCGAGGGGTCGTACGACAGGCCCGCCCACTGCTCGCTGCCCACGGTCGCGAACGGGTCCAGCTGGCCGGGGTCGCCCACGAACAGCGCCCGTTCGAACAGCCCGGCCACCGCGAGCAGCGAGTCCGAGCGCATCTGGTACGCCTCGTCGACGATCGCGTGCCGCCAGGGCTCGTCCACGGTGACGTGCGCCCACTTCGCGGCGGTGGACAGCACGACCGACGCCTCCTTGAGGTCGGCCGCCTTCGCCGACTTGCGGACGTTCGGCAGGTCGTCCAGCGCCTTGTCGTACGGGTCGGCGTCACTGCTGTGCAGCCGGCCCACGGGCAGCTCCGGATTCTTCTCGGCGAGCCTGAGGACCAGGTCGTCGACCTGCGCGTTCGTCTGCGCGACCACCATCAGCGGGCGGCCCGCGTCGGCGAGTTCGAGCGCGGCGCGGACCACCAGCGTGGACTTGCCGGCGCCCGGCGGGGAGTCCACGACCACGCCCCGGTCGGTGCCGTGCAGGGTGTCGTGGAGGATCGCGGTGGTGGCGCGGGTGGCGGCCGCACCCGGGTCGAGATCGACGTCGGCCGTCACAGCACATCCTCCTCGGTCACCGTGTCGGCCGCCTCCGGTGCGGCCTCGCCCGGCGGGCCGCCGTGGGTCCACGGGGTCGCCTCCGGGTCGGGCAGCTTCGCCCCGCCGCGCTGCTCGTGTTCGAACAGGGTGAAGGTGAGCCGGTCGCCCTTCTCCGGGACGGACCCCTCCTCCGGCTCCCTGCCCCGGCCCATCTTGTCCAGGACCCGGAGCACCAGGACTCCCTCGGCCTCGTACCCGACGAACTCCATCGACTGAGGCTTGCCGCCCAGCGAGCGGTACGCCTTCGCACGCTCCCCGAGATGCGGCCGGTCGTCCGTGCGCACGGTCACCAGCGGGCGCGGGCTGGGCCGCTTGCCCTCGCTGTACGCCATGACGACATCGAGGACCTCCCCCGCGAACGCCTCCCCCGTCAGCCGCCGCCCCGCCATCACCAGGGGATCGTCCAGTGCCTCCTGGGCGTCCAGGCGAGCCTGTTCGCGCTCGCGGGTGGCCAGCTTGTTGGCGGCGGTGACCGCGTCGTCGCGGCGCGGCTGCGGCGGCTCACCGGCGAGCACCCGGTCGCGGTGGCCGGTGAACGACCAGCGGTCGCGGGTCCACCGCTCCTCGACCCGGGCGCCCTCCGGTAGCCGGTGCAGCAGATCCAGCCCACGCCAGACCGCGTCCCAGGTGGGCCGGGTCCGGCTTGCGACGAGGTCGCGGATCTCCCGCTCGGCGGCGGTGAGGATGGCCAGCCGGTTGTCGGCCTGGAGGCCGTCCTCGGCGCCGGCCAGGGCGGTGCGGGCGCGGTCGTAGCGCTCGAAGGCGGGGGCCAGCAGCTTGTTGTCGAACGCCGGGTCGGTGGCCGGGCCGGCCGGCGGGCACAGCAACTGCCCTTCGCCGTCCCGCGCCAGCTCGGCGTGGCGCGCCGCCTCCGCGCCCGAGGTGCCGGCCGGCGGGCTGATCCACGCGAGCAGCGCGCCCAGGTGCTGGTCCTCGACGCCGGACTGCCCGGTCGCCCAGTGCCGGGAGAGCAGGTCCGTCATGGCGAGGAGGAGGGAGGAGCCGGGGACGCGGGCGCGCTCGCCGAAGTGGGTGAGCCAGCGGCCGAGCAACGGCACGCGGGGCGGGGCCGGGTAGGGCGCCTCCGGGTCCTGCTCCGCCGTGCGCCTGAAGCGCATCGACCGCCCCAGCAGCCGTACGTACTCGATGCCCGTGCGGCCCGGGACGATCAACTGGGGGGCGTCCGCGCACAGTTCCACCTCGACCTTGACCCGCTTTCCGGTCTCCGGATCGGTCTCGGTGCGCTCGGCGGCCTCGACCGAGTCGGCGTAGGAGTCCAGGTACGGCAGGACGATGTCGGCCAGCTCGGCGAGGAACGCGAACCGCAGATCACGGTCGCGCGGCTGCGGTACCACCAGCAGGCGCGGGGCGTCCCGGTCGGTGCCGACCAGGGCGCCGAGGGGTGCTCCCGCCTCACCCGAGGTGGTGAGCGGCACGAAGACGAGGGGGCGCTCGGACAGGTGCCGGTGGCGGACGGTCGCGGCGGGCTGGGCGGTGCCCGTGCTCACGGCTTCGAGACGGGCGAGGGTGGTGATCAGGGACACGCGGCCTCCTGGAGGGCCTCGGCGCGCAGGGCAGCCGCACGGCGCAGGGCCGCGACCGCCGGATCGCCGGGGTCGCCGCTCTCGCCGCGTGCCGCCGACAGGACGTCCTGGACGGTGGTCAGCCCGCCCAGCTCGGCCCGGACCGCGCGGCCGAGCGTGGTGACCTCGTCGGCCGCGCGGGAGCGCTGCCGGCAGTGGAAGGCCAGTTCGCAGGCGGACAGGCACTCGGGCGCGTAGGCCGCCGGGACCGCGTCGACGGCCGCCGTCAGTTGCTCGGTGGGCAGACCGGGGGCGAAGCAGGTGCCCTCCGGAAGGGTGTCGGCGATGTCCTGGACGCGGGTGAGCCGGGCCAGTTGGCGGGCGGTGACCGCGCGCTGCTTGCGGACGTCGACGGCGGAGGCGGTGGGCAGGTTGGAGAAGTCCTTGGGGCAGACCAGCAGCACGTCGTGCCGCACCCGCGGGGTGGGGTCGAGCCGGGCCGCGACCTCCTCAAGGGCCAGCACGTACACCGCCGCCTGCCGGGCGGCCGCCCCCACCTTCGCCGGGTCCGCCGAACCGTCCAGCATCGGGAAGGACTTGATCTCCACGACCGTCCAGCTGCCGTCGGGGTGCACGACCACCGCGTCCGGCTCCAGGAACGCCGGGGAGCCGGCCACCTGGAGGGCCAGCATCGGATGGTCGAGGAGAACCCAGCCGCGTGTCCCGTCCGCCTCGCCGTGCGTCTCGCTGGTCTCGGCGGCCTCGCGCAGCGCCAGTGCCGTACGGGCCGTACGCCCCTCGGGGCCGATCGCGGACAGGTCGGGCACAGCGGCCCGCTCGGCCGGCTCGGCGCCCGGATCGAGGTGCTTGCGCACCAGCCGCAGCAACTCCGCACCGCCGTCCGCCTTCACCCTCGCCTCGAAGGCGTTGCCCCGGGTCAGCGCGAACTGCGACTGGCCGAAGGCCGACGGTGAGCCGAGGGCGCTCGCCAGCGCGGTCTTGTCCACCCCGGCCCCGTCCAGGATCGCCCGCCGCCTGCACCCGGGGTTCGCGGCGAGCGCCGCGAGGGCACGCGCGTCGAGGGCCTTGGCGGGGACGTCGGGGCCGCGCAGCTCAGCGAGCCGGTGCCGGAGCGCCGTCCCCCGCGTCGGTGGGGGAGACGTCCGGTTCGGCTCCGGAGGCGAGCCGGGACTCGCGCTGCGATGGAATTCGCTCACCCGCCGAAGTCTGGCATCCACCACTGACAATCGGGGAAACTGCGCCGCCGGAGCGTGCTGCGACCAGTGAGGTGCCCCGGGTCACCCGGACCCGGATGAGGTCCGCGACCCGCGTCACGTACGGCGAGATCAGGTAACCGACGCCCATCACGAACACGCCCGCGACCGCGTCCAGGAAGTAGTGGTTGGCGGTGCCCATCACGACGATCGCCGTCAGCAGCGGGTAGGCCACGCCGAGCACCTTGGTCAGCCGGTTGCCGCCGTGGCGCCACAGCATCACCCCGCACCACAGCGCCCAGCCGCAGTGCAGGCTCGGCATCGCCGCGTACTGGTTGGTCATGCCGCCGAGACCGCGCGGGGCGCTGGCGTCGCCGCCCCACCAGCCGTACGAGCTGTACTGCGCCATCGAGTCGACGAAGCCGTACTTCGTGTCCAGCAGCCGGGGCGGGCAGGTGGGCAGCAGGGTGAAGCCGATCAGACCGATGAACGTGGACGTCATCAGCCAGGTGCGGGCCCGCCGGTAGGCCTCGGCGCGCATGCGGAACAGGAAGACCAGGATCACCGGGGTGACCAGGTAGTGCAGTGAGGCGTACCAGAAGTCGGCCGGTATGCCGAGCCATGCCTCGCGCGTGAGCAGGCGGTTGAGCGGGTGCTCGGCGTTGAGGTGCAGGGCCTTCTCGACGCGCAGGATGGCCAGGCCGTGGTCGATGGCGGTGGCGTTGTCGCCACGGGCGAGCAGACGGCCGGCCGTGTAGCAGCCGTACACCAGCAGGATCAGCGGCAGTTCGGTCCACCAACGCAGCGGGGTTCGCGCAGTCACCTCGGTGCCCGGTTTCTCGGTCTGCGGCATCCGACTGCCTCCCCCTTCTCGTCCCTGTCTGCGCGGCGCCCGGCTGGCCGACCGTGACACTTTACGTTGCGCGCATTCCCGCCCATGCGGGGCGCTCAGCCCTCAAAGACGCGGAGACCGGCCGCCGGGTTGCCCGCTCCCTGCGTCTTCCCGGCGTGGGTGATGATGGAGGTGTCCCGCTTCCGAATTTCTCCCGAAAGGCTCACTCTCCATGGCACCGCGCATCCTGCTGGCCCGGCACGGACAGACGGAGTGGTCGCTGTCCGGCAAGCACACCGGCAGGACCGACGTACCGCTTCTGGAGGAGGGCCGGCGTGGGGCCAAGCTGCTGGGTGAGCGCCTGCACCGGCCGCCGCTCGACGGCCTCGCGGACGCCGAGATACGCACCAGTCCGCTGGCACGCGCGCGTGAGACCTGCGAGCTGGCGGGGTTCGGCGACCGTGCGATCCACTGGGACACGCTGATGGAGTGGGACTACGGCGCGTACGAAGGCCTGACCCCGGCCGAGATCCAGGCGTTCCGGCCGGGCTGGCTGATCTGGCGCGACGGTGTCCCCGAGGGCGAGACGATCGCGGAGGTCACCGCGCGCGCGGACGAGGTGGTGGCGTGGGCGCGCGCCGCCGACCGGGACGTACTGGTCTTCGCCCACGGGCACATACTGCGGTCGATCGGGGCGCGGTGGCTGGGGCTGGGGCTGGACTTCGCGGCGCGGATCCGCTTGAACCCGACATCGCTGTCGGTGCTGGGGTGGGCTTACGGGGAGCCTGCGATCGAGAGCTGGAACGACTTGGGGCACCTGGCCGGCTGAACGGCGGGGTGTCGCTTACCGGCGCCGGCCGGTGCCGCTGCGCCCACCCTCCCCCACTCTCGGCTTCGCTTAAGCGGGGGGACCCCCATCGCCCAAGCGGCACGACTGCCCGCAGCTGTGCAGCGGACGCGACTGCAGCCCCCTCAGGGGCGCGGGGAACTGCGCGACCGGCCCCCACCGGCCCGCAGTCGCCGCCCACCGGCCCTCACCACCGGTCTCGGCCCTACACCCCCCGCGGTGTAGACGCATGCCGGTCCAGGAACTCCTGGACCCCGCTCGCCCGCCGATGCGGCAGCAGTACCCGCGCCGTGCCCGCCAGCATCCCCTGGATCCGGGACGACTGGACCTGGTCCAGCAGGTCCAGGACCCGCAGCCCCGCCATCGCCGCCTCGTCGGGGCGCCCCCCGCGGGCGAGGTCGTCCGCGAGCTCCGCCGTGTACAGCGCGATGTTCCTCGTGAAGTGCGGATTCTGCAGCTCGGCGGCCCTGCGCGCATGCCGTGAGGCCCGCCGCCAGTCGCCCAGCGTGGACCAGCACTGCGCCTCCAGGCCCTCCAGCTCGGCCTCTCCGTAGAAGCTCATCCACTCGGGGTCGGCGTCCGAGTGGCCCCGCTCGAAGAGGGCCTGCGCACGGGCCAGCGCCTGCTCGCAGCCCGTGCGGTCGGCGAGCCCCGCCCAGCCGCCCGCCTCGCGCAGCGCGAGCAGGGACATCAGGCGGGCCGAGCCCAGGGGCCGGCCGACCCGCTGCGCGGCCTGGGCCGCGCGCACCGCTTCCCTCGGCCGCCCCGCGTCCCGCGCGAGGAACGCCGTGTTGCAGAAGGCGTGCGCCTCCAGCCCCGGGTCCCCGGTCATCCGCGCCGTCGCCAGTGCCTCCGCGTAGTGCGAGCGGGCGTCGTCGAAGCGGCCGGAGTCATGGGCCAGCCAGCCCACCGAGATGGCCAGTTCACCGGCGCCCGAGTGCAGCCGGTCGGCGGTCGTCTGCCGGGTCGCGCCCGCGTCCAGCAGCGCGTACGCCGCGCGCAGCGGAGCCGCCGCGCGCCGGTACAGTCCGTCCGCGCCGTGCCGGTCGTCGAGCAGCCGGATCCGGCGTACGGCCTCTTCCAGGGCGGCCGCATGCGAGGACCCGGCCCGGTGTACCGGCCGGTTCGCCGCCACGGCGTCGATGGTGGACCCCAGGGGGCCCAGCGTGGCGGCGGCCACTGTGGCGCCTCCGCCGGTCATGAATAGGCGACGCAGCACGTCGCTCTCCTCGTAGTTGTCGTGCGTCTCGTACGTGTCCTGCGGGTGATGCGTGTCCTGCGGTTGAAACGTGTCCTGCGGCTGAATCCCGTCCTGCGGGTGATACGGCGCGGTGGCCCCTTGCGTCTCACCTCTCACGAGTGCGAGAGGCGCGTCGTCGTTCGGCCGTGCCCCGCGTCCGCGGACGGACGAGCGGGGCGCGAAGCCGAGGTCGGCGAGCGTGCGACCGGGGAACATGTGCAGGAACACCCGTTCGTACGCGTAGTTCGGGCAGCGGATCTCACCCGCCTCGACCCGGCCGATATAGCGCGCGTCACAGCTCACCCGCTCGCCGATCTCGCGGGCGGCACGCCGAACCAGCGCGGCGAACTCGGCCGGCGAGTGCCGGCCGCGCAGTTGCCGGAAGGCGAGGTTCGGCCGTACCGGCCGATCGGGCTGCGACGGGGTCGTGGTTGACGACGCCATGGCCGGGTCCTCTCGTGCGAACCGTCGAACCATGCCGGGCTCATGGTGAGTTGTCCGAGTGGACCCTTGATTCCGGCGGGCAAGAACGTACCTGCTGTGTCGGACCCGTGACGCTGCGTTTGGCTACAAACCGGATATCTCATGCACGATCTGCCATGAACTGCCATCCTTTGCGGCTGACTTCCGCCGTAGCCGTTGACGCGCTGGCGCGTTGGACGTCATGGACCACAAGAGGGCTGCGCGGTGGAGGCCGGGATGGAGACCAGCCAGAGCAACGATCCTTGTACGCCGTCGAGGACTTCGGCGGCAGACGATGCGGGATGTGACCTTGTGACGGTGCCGGCCCGGCAGGGCCTGGAGGCGGTCGACATCCTGCGCCGGGGGGCCGGGGACGCGGTGGGGCCCGTGCTTCACGACGACGGGGCGGACACGCTCGGCTTCGTGGTGCCGGCCGGTACGGCGGCGGGCTGGGACGTCCCCGGCAGCACCTGTACCGGGACCGACGGGCGCGGACTGCGGCTCAACCCCGAGCCGCCGGTCGAGGGCTCCGACTGGCTGCTGCCCCCCGACGAGGCCGACCTCGCGACGGACCCGGTGCTGCTGCGCCGGGCGCTCGGGGAGGCGGCACGGCTGATCAAGGCCGCGGACAGCTGCTGCTGAATTCCCTGTACGGCTACTGCCTGCGAAGATGGCGGGATGGGCAAGTCCAGGAACTCACGGCGCCGGTCGGCTGCCGCTGCCGAGGCCGTGGTCGAGGCCGTCGACGGCGGCCTCGCCCAGCTCATACCCGACCCCGAGCGCAGCCGCGCCTGGACCCTGCTCATCGACGGTGCCCCGCAGTCGCACGTCGACCTCGACGATCCCGCGTACCTCTCCTTCGAGTACCAGCGCCGCCTCGGCCATGTGATCGACCTGGTCGCACCGCCGGGCAAGCCGGTGCAGGTCCTGCACCTCGGGGGCGGGGCGTTCACGCTGGCGCGGTATGTCGCGGTGACCCGGCCCAGGTCCACGCAGCAGATCGTGGAGCGGGACGCGGCCCTCGTCCAACTGGTCCGGCGGGAGCTGCCGGTGGATCCGACCGCGCGGATACGGGTGCGGTCCGTGGACGCCCGGGAAGGGCTGGCCAAGGTGCCGGAGGGATGGGCGGACCTGGTCATAGCGGATGTGTTCAGCGGGGCACGCACGCCCGCGCACTTGACGTCCACGGAGTTCCTCGACGAGGTACGGAGGGTGCTGCGGCCGGGGGGTGTGTACGCGGCGAACCTCGCGGACGGGCCGCCGCTCGCGCACCTCAGGGGGCAGATCGCCACGGCGGTGGCGCGGTTCGCGGAGGTCGCGGTGGTGGCGGATGCGGGGGTGTGGCGGGGGAAACGGTTCGGCAACGCGGTGCTGGTCGCGGCCGACGTCCAGCTGCCTGTGGGGGAGCTGACCCGGCGCTGTGCTTCCGACTCTCACCCCGGGCGCGTCGAACACGGGCGGGCGTTGAGGGACTTCACCGGTGGGGCGGTCGCCGTGACGGATGAAGTGGCTGTGGCTTCGCCCTATCCGCCGCCTTCGGTGTTTCGGTGAGCGATCAGTAGGTCTCGACCTGCACTTGCGGCGGGCCGTTGTGCCATGTGCAGAACACCGACACCCGGTCCGTGCTCTTGCCGAACTCGATGCGGATCCAGGACTCCGTCTTCCACACCTGCATCGACCAGCCCGTCCCCGGTGTCGCCGAGACGAGGGTCGCGCTGGTCTTCCCCAGATCGAAGACCGCTCGGCCACCGTCCGTGTCGTAGGCCTTGACCTCCCCGGACGCGGTGGCGGACGGGGCCGGAGTGGCCGCGGGGGTGCGGGAGGGCGTCGGGGTGGGAGTCGCCGACGGGCGGGGGGAGACGGTGGGCGAGGGCCTCGGCGGGCGGGACGTGGCCGACGCCGGCGGCTTGGAAGCCTGCGTCGTCGGGTCGTCGCCCACCGCCGTGATGGGCAGGGCGCGCGGCGGGTCGTAGGCCGTGCCCGCCATCACCGTGTGGACCCCCCACCACGACAGCGTGACCGCCGCGCCCGTGGCGAGCAGCCAAGCCAGTACGTGTACGAGTCCTCTGCGCATCGCGGGCCATACTGCCTCAGGGGTACCGCCGTGCGCACCCGACCCCAGTTGTCCACAGGCTCCGACCGGCGCCGACCGCATGGCGTACGGTGCGGCGCATGGCAAGTGTGCTCGTGGTCGAGGACGACCAGTTCGTACGCTCGGCGCTGATCCGGCATCTCACCGACGCCTCGCACACCGTGCGCAGCGTCGGTACGGCACTGGAGGCGCTGCGCGAGGTCGCCCATTTCCGTTTCGACGTGGTCGTCCTGGACCTCGGGCTGCCGGACCTGGACGGCTCCGAGGCCCTGAAGATGCTGCGCGGGATCACCGACGTACCGGTGATCATCGCCACCGCCCGGGACGACGAGACGGAGATCGTCCGGCTGCTCAACGCCGGTGCGGACGACTATCTGACCAAGCCCTTCTCCGTGGAGCACCTGTCGGCGCGGATGTCCGCCGTGCTGCGCCGGGCGCGGTCGGGCGGGGGAGAGGCGGCGCCGTCCAGTGTGCTGCGGGTCGGCGGGCTGACCGTCGATCCGCTGCGCCGGCAGGCCGAGTTGGACGGGGTACGGCTGGATCTCACCCGGCGCGAGTTCGATCTGCTGGCGTTTCTGGCCGGGCGGCCCGGTGTCGTCGTACCGCGCAAGGAACTGCTGGCTGAGGTGTGGCAGCAGTCCTACGGGGACGATCAGACCATCGACGTGCACTTGTCCTGGCTGCGGCGGAAGTTGGGGGAGACGGCGGCCCGGCCGCGTTATCTGCACACACTTCGGGGAGTCGGTGTGAAGCTGGAGCCACCGGGCGGGGAAGCGAGGCCGGTCGGATGAGATGGGCACTGGTCAAGGTCTGTCTGGCGGTCACCGCGATGGTCGTGGTCGCCTTCGCGGTCCCGCTCGGTCTGGTCGTAAAGGAGATGGCCCGGGACCGCGCCTTCTCCAACGCCGAGCGGGAGGCGGCCGCCGTCGCCCCCGCCCTGTCCATCACCACCGACCGGGACAAGCTGGAGCGGGTGGTGGCCTCGGCCGGCGCCGACCGGGGGATGGCCGTGCACATACCCGCGTCGGGAGACGGTGCCGCCGTCGACATAGGCCGGCAGCGCGCCGCCGACGGGGACATCGCGACCGTACGGAAGCTGGGGCGTGCCTCCACGACCGGGGTCGCGGGCGGCTCGACCCTGTTGCAGCCCGTAGCGCTCAGCTCCGGTGCCATCGCGGTCGTCGAGGTGTACGTCCCCGAGTCCGAGGTGACCAACGGCGTCTCCACGGCCTGGGCTGTGCTCGCCGCCGTCGGCCTGGCGCTGATCGTCGGCTCAGTCGCCGTCGCCGACCGGCTGGGCGTACGGATGGTGCAGCCGGCCCAGCGGCTGGTCGAGGGTGCACATGAACTGGGGGAGGGCAAGCTGGGGTCGCGGGTGCCCGAGGAGGGGCCGACCGAACTGCGGCTGGCGGCAGTCGCGTTCAACTCGATGGCCGACCAGGTCGTACAACTCCTGGCGAACGAGAGGGAGCTGGCAGCCGATCTGTCGCATCGACTGCGGACCCCGCTCACCGTGCTGCGGCTCAACACCGCCTCGCTCGGGGACGGGCCGGCCGCCGAGCAGACCCGGGCCGCCGTCGCCCAGTTGGAGCGTGAGGTCGACACCATCATCCGGACCGCACGGGAGGCCAAGCCGCAGACGGCGGCCGCCGGGCCGGGCGCCGGATGCGACGCGGCAGAGGTGGTGCGGGAGCGAATGGGGTTCTGGTCGGCGCTCGCGGAGGACGAGGGCCGCAAGTGGCGGGTGGCCGGTGTCGACCGGCCGGTGCGCATACCCGTGGCCCGCGCCGACCTGGCCGCCGCGCTCGACGCGCTGCTCGGCAATGTCTTCCGGCACACCGCCGAGGGCACCGCCTTCGCGGTGGACGTGCACAACGGGGACGACGCCGTCATCGTGCTGGTCTCCGACGCCGGGCAGGGCATCCGGGACCCGGAGGCGGCGATGGCCCGCGGGCGGGGTTCGGGGTCGGCCGGGTCGACCGGGCTCGGCCTGGACATCGTGCGCCGGCTCGCCGAGTCGACCGGCGGGGACGTGCGGATCGGCTCGTCGGTGCTCGGCGGGACCGAGGTGCGGATCTGGATCCAGCTGGACGGCAGGAAGCCGGAGCGGAAGGGGCATCGGGGGTCGGTGCGCAGGCGCCGTTCGCGCAGGCAGCCGGGGGAGGCGGGGGAGGCGGGCAGGAGAGGAACCGGGGAGACCAGGAAAATTGGTCTTGACCTTTAATCGGTCCCGATCCCTTCCTTAAGCGCACCCTAAGATCCCCAACGCCCGTCCCTATCAGGCCGTTTGTCCGTTTCTCGGTCGCTAGCGTGCTGCCGCACCCCCCATTTCGGCAGGCGAAGGCAGGCACGCGCATGAGCACGCACCGGCGCAGCATCAGTGGCAGGAACAAGGCGATAGGCGGTCTGGTCGCCGCGGCCGTGGTCGGTGGCGGGGCGATCCTGTTCACCGGGATCGCGCAGGCGGCCGGGGTCGGCGCCGCGTACACCAAGACCAGCGACTGGTCGACCGGGTACACCGCGCAGTACGTCGTGACGAACAACAGCGGCGCGACGGAGAAGGACTGGACCCTGGAGTTCGACCTGCCGGCCGGCGCGAAGCTCAGCTCGCTGTGGAACGCCGAGTCCACGGTCAGCGGTCAGCACGTGACCGTGAAGCCGGCGAAGTGGGACACGGACGGCCTCGCGGCCGACGAGTCGGTCACCGTCGGCTTCGTGGTCAACGGCAGCGGGGACCCGACCGGTTGCCGTATCGACAACGCGAGCTGTTCGGCGGACGGCACGGCGACCCCGGAGCCCAGTGGCCGCCCGACGCAGTCCACCACGCCGACCGCGACCCCGACCGCCACGACCCCGACCCCGACCGCCACGGCCTCCGCCACCTCAACCCCCACCGCCCCCACGCAGAGCAGCGGCACCGGCACCACCGCCTCCGCCGGCTTCGCCCCGTACGTCGACACCTCCCTCTACCCGGCGTTCGACCTCCTCGCGGCCGCCGACGCGACCGGTGTGAAGAACTACAACCTCGCCTTCATCACCGACGGCGGCGGCTGCACGCCCAAGTGGGGCGGGGTGACGGACCTGGCCAGTGACGGCGTCGCCTCCCAGATCGGCGCCCTGCGCGCCAAGGGCGGTGACGTCCGGGTCTCCTTCGGCGGTGCCTCCGGCTCGGAGCTCGCGACCACCTGCTCCTCGGCGGACGCGCTGGCGACGGCGTACGGCAAGGCTGTGGACGCCTACAAACTGACCAAGGTCGACTTCGACGTGGAGGGCGGCGCGCTGCCCAGCACCACGGCGAACACCAACCGCGCGAAGGCCATCGCCAAACTCCAGGCGAGCCACCCCGACCTGGACGTCTCCTTCACCCTCCCGGTCATGCCGGAGGGCCTCACCCAGGACGGCGTGAACCTGCTGTCCAACGCCAAGGCCAACGGTGTGAGGATCAGCACCGTCAACATCATGGCGATGGACTACGGCGCCTCGTACAACGGCGACATGGGCACCTACGCCACCCAGGCCGCCACCGCCACCCAGGCCCAGGTCAAGAGCGTGCTCGGCCTCTCCGACGCCGCTGCCTGGAAGACGGTGGCCGTCACCCCGATGATCGGCGTCAACGACGTCTCCACCGAGGTCTTCAAGGTGGACGACGCCACCCAGCTCGTCGACTTCGCCAAGTCCAAGGGCCTCGGCTGGCTGTCGATGTGGTCGGCCACCCGCGACAAGCAGTGCGACGGCGGCGCCAAGCCCACCGCCGACGCCACGTGCAGCTCGATCGCCCAGGACAAGTACGCCTTCTCGAAGGCGTTCGCCGCGATCGGCTGACGCGACCGCCAGGGCCCAGAAGCTCCGGCCCTCCGAAGCCCCCGAACCCGCCAGGTCCGCCCGGCCCGCCCATGGGCGGGCCGTGGTGGTGGAAGCCCGGTTGCTGTGAGGTGCCCAGAGGGACGCAAGAGAGGCGCGGCAGGGGAGCAGGACCGTCGTTGCCGTACCCGACGGTGGCTCACATGCTGGGTTCGGTGCCCGTCGCGGAGCGCCGGAGAGAGGTGGTCAGGTGTCCGTCGGGACGAGTGACGAGGTGTCCGTCGAGACGAACGGCCCAGCCGTGCCCGGGCGTTCGGGCCGCTGGGGCGCCCTGCTGACCCGGGTGTCGGTGGGCGTGGCCGCGGGCTGGCTGGTGCTGCTTGCCGTCCGGCCGCTGCTCGGCGGCCGGGTGTGGTGGTGGGTGCTGGTCGACCTGCTGCCGCCGCTCGCCCTGCTCCTGGTGCCGGCCGGGTTCCTGGTGGCCGAGGGTGTGGTCCTGCTGCGCCGGCGCGGCCGTCCGAGCCGGCGGCACCGCCGGCTCGTCGGACTGGCCGCGCTCGGCCTGGCCCTCGCCGTCCCGCAGTCGGGAGTGAACTGGCGAGCCCTCGGGCCCCACGACCGGGCCCCTGCCGACGCGCTGAAGGTGGTCTCCTGGGACACCCTGGAGTGGCACCAGGGCAATGACCCCGACGCCTTCTACCGCTATCTGAAGAGCAGCGGGGCGGACGTCTACGTGCTTCAGGAGTACATGGAGATACGCGACGGCGAGCCGGTACCCGTGGACGACTCCGCCCGGCTGCGTGCGGCCTTCCCCGGCTATCACTTCGCCTCCGCCGGGGAACTGCTCACCATCTCCCGGTATCCGATCACGACCCGGACCGTCGTCCGGGCGCCGCTGCCCGCACCTCTGACGTCCTGGGACGACTACTGGAACATCAGGGCGCTGCGCACGGACATCGAGGCCGACGGCAAGGAGATCTCCCTCTACAACGTCCATCTCCCCGACCAGTTCTCGCTGGAGTCCAGCCCGCTCTCCACCGGGTTCTACCGGATCGTCGACGACCTCGACCACCGCCGCCGGGCGGTGCTGCGGGCGCTCCAGGAGGAGATCGCCGGCAACCCCCGGCCCAAGCTGGTGGCCGGTGAGTTCAACGTGGTGCCGGGCTCCGGCGAACTGCGTTGGCTGGACGGCCTGACGGACGGGGCGCACTCCTCGCGTTCCCTGTACCCGGTGTCGTTCTGGGTCGGCAAGCTCCAGGCCTGGCGGCTGGACTGGGCCTTCTCCGGTTCCGGGGCCCGGATCGACGAGTACCGGCTGACCGATCCCGGGCCGCTGTCGTCGCACCGGGCCCAGGAGTTCCGCTTCTCCGGCTGAGGGCCGAGGGCCGAGCAGCACGCGCCGACGCCGCAACGCTCGTACGACATCGACGTCGTACGACCGTTGCGGCGTTGCCCGTCTCTCAGTCCGTGCCGTCGGCGGACTCCGGCGGCAGCCAGCGCACCCGGCCGAGGTCGAGCCGGGCCGTGCCGTCGGTGTAGAGCATGAATGGCACGTCCACATGGCGCAGATCGGAGCCGATCGCGCGCAGCGCCTCCACCGGCACGGTCACCGTCGACCACTCGCCCGTGGGCAGTTCGGCCAGGGTGGTGGAGATGTCCACGGCCGGCTGGGCGGGATAGTCGTCGTGGCAGGCGAGGTAGAGCGACTCGGACGGCGCCTCCCACACCCGTACCTCGGCCTCGACCAGCGCCCCGGCGTCGGCGTACCCGCGCAGGTCGGCGGGGTCGCCGGAGGCGAACTGGGCGTAGACGAAGGCCGGCAGGCCCGGGCCCTTGAAGCGCAGCGCGAGGGCGTTCGGCCGGTCCGGCTCGGTCAGCGGTTCGCTGCCCACCACCAGGACCTCCGTCGGTTCGGCGAAGGAGATCTCCGGGCGCGACCAGGTGTTGTGGCCGCCGATGCGGTAGACGACGTCGGTGCCCGTGCCGCCGTGGATCTCCAGCGGGCCGGTGACGGGGGGCACGGGGGTCGTGTCCTGGTAGGTGTCCTCGGGCAGCGGGCCGGCCGGTGAGCTGTCGGTCATGCTCAGGCCGTAGCCGTACGGGAAGAGCGGCTCGTGTTCGCCCTCGGGGGCCTGTTCCTCCGCGGGCACCCGATAGCCGGGGATGTGCGGCGGGACGCGGTTGACCGCGTGCGAGCGGGTGGTGCGCGGCCAGGAGGAGCCGAGCCTGCCCTGGAAGTCGTGCCCGGTGCCGCCGTCGGCCGCGCGGAACAGCACGTCCGTGATCCCGCCGGCCTCGGTGCCCGGCAGCCAGGCCGCCACGAAGGCGTCCGAGAGGTTGATCTCCTTGGTGAGGTAGAGCGCGCGTCCGCCGAAGTAGACCGTGACGACGGTGATCCCCTGCTCGCGCAGGCGGCGCAGGATGTCCAGGTCGCGGGCGTACGACTGCTTGAGGCCCGCGTACGACAGGGTCCCCCACGGTTTGATCGTGCCGCGCATCTCGGCGTAGGAGTCCTCGCCCAGCACCATCAGGGCCACGTCGTGGCCGGCCAGGTCCGCGGTGTTCAGGCCGGGGTCGACCGTGCAGTTGGCGTCGCCGACCACCGTGCGGACCGCCTGTGCCACGGTCGTCGCGCCGGGCAGGTCGTCCAGGTTGACGTCGTTGCCCTGCCAGGTGAGGGTCCAGCCGCCGGCCTGCTTCTGGATGTCGTCCGCGCCGCTGCCCGTGACGAGCACCCGCGCGGAGCGGGACAGCGGCAGCGTTCCCGCCCGGTGCTTGAGCAGGACCAGCGACTTGCGCACCGCCTCCCGGGCCAGCGCCCGGTGCTCCGCGCAGCCGAGCACATCGGTGCGCACGGCCAGCGACCGCTCCCGGGGCCGGGGCTTCTCCCACAGCCCGGCCCGCGTCTTCACCCGCAGCACCCGGCGTACGGCGTCGTCGATCCGCTCCTCGGGGATCCGGCCCGCGCGGACGTGTGCGCAGGCCGTGCGGTGCACGGACTGCCAGGCGTCCCGTCCGGCGACCATCAGCACGTCGATGCCGGCGTTGATGGCGTACCCGGCGTCGCCGACGGTGCAGCCGGCGACCTCCGCGTGCGCGTCCCAGTCGCTGATGACGATCCCGTCGAAGCCCATCTTTCCCTTGAGCACGTCGGTGATCAGATAGCGGCTGCCGTGGACCTTGTGGTTGTAGGCGGGGCCGGTGTCCGGGCTGTGGTCGTAGTTGGCGGGAGACTCCCAGCTGCTGAAGGAGACCATCACGGACTGCGCGCCCGAGGCCAGGCCGGAGAAGAATCCCACCGCGTGGATGTTGCGGACCAGGTCCTCGGCGCAGACGGCGGTGCCGCGGTCGGCCCCGTGCACGGTGCCGCCGTCGGCGACCCAGTGCTTCACACAGGCCACCACGCGGGTGTCGGCGGTGAGTTCGCCCGCCTCGCCCTGCAGACCCCGCACCATGGCCGGCGCGTAGTCGTGGACGACCTCCGGATCCTCGGCGTAGCCCTCGTAATAGCGGCCCCAGCGGCGGTCCCGGGGAGTGGTGACCGTGGGAGCGAACGTCCAGTCCATGCCGGTGGCGGCGATCTCGCGGGCGGTCGCCTCCCCGATCCGGCGCAGCAGGTCGGGGTCGCGGGCCGCGCCGAGGCCGATGTTGTGCGGGAAGACGGTGGCGCCGCGGACGTTGTTGTGGCCGTGCACCGCGTCGGTCGCCCACATGAACGGGATACGGAACGGCCGCCCCTCGTACCTGCTCTCGGCCGCCTCCCAGAAGGCGTCGACGGTCTTGATCCAGTCGTCCTGGCCGGCCTGCCGGTTGCCCTCCGGCCAGATGCCGGCGCCGTTGAGCGCGGAGCCGATGTGGTAGTCCCGCACGTCCTGCGCGGTCAGTTCGGCCAGTTCGGGCTGGATCATCTGGCCGATCTTCTCCTCCAGCGTGAGCTGGGCGAGGATCTCCTCGATGCGCCGCTCCCGTTCGGGCGGCAGCGGGATCGCGGAGCCGGCCTTGGGCCAGTCGGTGTGGTGGGTCAGTCGGCTCATACTCGTCTCCTGCTGCGTGTGCTCAGTGGTCGGCAACCCAGAACTCCTCGATGTCGCGTTCGCAGACCCGCTCGACGAACTCCGGGGGCACGACGGTCCGCGTCTGGCCCGGCGCGTAGAGGTCGACCTGGGTGCGGTGTTCCTGGAGCGCGGTCCGTTTGACGGGCAGCTGGGGCGCGATGTCACGGACGAGGAGCCGCTCGTCGGTCCTCCGCTCCGGGGCCGGCTCGTTGCGGTTGACGAACACGAACTCGGCCTCGGTCCGCTCGTCCCACACCACGTACTTGTGGACCCGCGGGGTCATGCCGAGGGCGGCGAGGCAGTCGAGGACGATCTCGCCGGTGAGCCGGTGGTCGGCGTTCAGCTCCTTGACGTCGTGCGGCAGATAGACCTCGGCGACCTCGCGGTTCTCCGCGAGGAGTTTGAGGACCTGGGCGCGGAAGTCGGGCAGGCTGTCGGCCAGGGCGGTGTCGGTGAACCCGAGGAAACGCAGGTCGGCGTCGTCCACCCCGAGCCGGCGGGCGGCCGCCCGGGCCTCGCCCTCGCGTATGACGGTCAGCTCCTCGGGGCTGGGGGTGTCCATACCGAGGACGGCGGAGTGCGAGCGGGAACCGTCGGTCGAGTAGACGATGCCGACCCGCCGGCCGCACGCGGTCCGGCGGGCGATGGTGCCGCCGCAGGCGATCACGTCGTCGTCGGGATGCGGCGCGAACACCAGGACGGATCCCGCCTCGGGGTCGGCGGAGGCCAGGTACTCGGGGCAGGACGGGAGCCGTCGCTCGGCCACGATGTCGTTGATCTCGAAGAAGTGGTTGTCCGGGACCAGCCGGGTGATCGGGGTGTCGAACTTCTCCGCGAAGTAACGGTAGTTGGCGGCGACCGCCCGCATGTTCTCGCTGTAGCTCTTGGGATGCGGCACATGGATCGCGGCGGCCGCCCGGTTCAGCACGAAACGGGCCCCGGCCCGGTGCAGCCG
Organism: Streptomyces sp. NPDC111744; assembly: GCF_055634995.1. Classification (NCBI taxonomy): domain Bacteria; kingdom Bacillati; phylum Actinomycetota; class Actinomycetes; order Kitasatosporales; family Streptomycetaceae; genus Streptomyces; species Streptomyces sp. NPDC111744. The sequence goes on along the minus strand of NZ_JBVKCG010000005.1, from coordinate 501,853 downwards.
GTAGCTCAGGTCGATGTCCTCGGCGCCCCAGGCCCGGTAGGCCTCGTCGAAGCCGCCCACCGCCCGCAACCGGTCGGTGCGCGCCGAGACGTTGCAGGTCCACCAGACCAGCCAGGGCGCCGGCAGCCCGGCGAAGTCGTCGCCGTACTTGGCGTAGAACTCCTCCCGGATGTCCAGCCAGCGGCCCCGCCCGGCGAGGTCCGCCATGGTGGCGTCCGGGTCGGCGTAGTCGATGGCCCGCTCGATGAGCGCGCCGTCCTCGTTGTCCTCGTTGAAGCAGTACACGTATCCGCACACGGCGACCGGTCCGGCCGGGTCGCGGTGGCTGTCCAGGTGCGCGGCTAGGGCACCCGAGTGCAGGATCACCCCGGAGTCCACGAACACGGTGACGGGCGCCTGGGCGTGGGCCAGCCCCAGGTTCCGCGCGGCGGCGACCCGGTAGCCCTCGTCCTCCTGGCGCAGGTAGCTCAGCCGCAGCCGCTGCCCGAACTCGGCGGCCACCTCGGCGCTGTCGTCGCTCGACCCGTCGTCGGCGACCAGCACCTCGAAGTCGTCAGTCGGCAGCGTCTGCCGGGTCAGCGACTCGAGGGTGAGCCGCAGCAGCCGTGCCCGGTTGTACGTCGGCACGACCACGCTGCACTGCGGTGTTGTCGGTTCCATGGCCCCTCCCGAGAGCGAGTAGCAGGGTGGCCGCCGCCGCCAGCAGGGCGCACACCCAGAAAACGTTGGTGAAGCCGGCCCACTCGGTGACCACCCCTGTGGTGGCGCCGCCCAGCAGGATCCCGGCCTTGAACGCCCCGGAGTACAGCGAGGAGGCGACCCCCACGCGTTCGGTCATGGCGTCCTGGAGGATGGTCACGGGGACGCTGAGCACGACCGAGGTCCACAGGGCGTTGAGCAGCTGGAGCGCGATCAGTTCGGCCGTCGACCGGGCCAGCGGCAGCAGACAGAAGAACAGTGCGGCGCACGCGGCGGCGGCCGCCGTCACCCGCCACAGCCCGAGGCGTTCGGCCCGCGCCCCGAGGACGAACATCACCGGCACCTCCAGCGCCGCGGCCACGCCGAGCAGCACCCCGGTGAAGCCGGTACCGAGGCCGAGGTCCCTGGTGACGAACAGGGAGATGTCGATCTGGTAGGCCTGGTTGACGGCGAGCAGCAGCACGATCGCGGTCAGCAGCAGCCAGATACGGGGTCCGAGACCGGCGTACGGCCGGCGCACCCGGTCGCGGTCGCCCAGGGCCAGGTTGGGCAGCCCCCACAGGCACACCGCCCCAGCCGCGAGATAGAGCAGCCCGGCCGTGCAGAACAGCACGGCGAAGCCGCGCGCGGCGATGAGGAAGAACGCCAGCGGCGGGCCGACGATCCAGGCGACCGAGGTGACCGAGCGCAGGGCCGCGTTGAAGAAGGCCGGATCGAGCGCCCGGTGGTCGGCGAACTCCCTGGTGTAGGCGAACAGTTGAGAGAAGCAGGCGCTGCCGAGACCGAAGAAGACCGCACCGGCCGCGAAGAGCAGGTAGTAGTCGCGCAGGACCATGTAGCTGAACGCCCCGGCCGCCGACAGCGCCGAGCAGATCGCGAGCAGGGTGCGGCGGTTGCCGATCCGGTCCGACAGCACACCGACCACAAGGTCGGAGCTGATTTCCAGGACGGCCCGGCCGGCGAAGAACAGGCCGATCAGCAGCGGGGCCGCCCGCACGTCGTCGGCGAGGAAGAGACTGACCGACGAGGTCACCATGGCCCCGCCGACCCCGATCAGCCCGGTGGAGCCGACCAGCCCGCCGAGCGCCCGGTCGCCGAGCAGTTCGGCGGCGCCCGCGCGCACGGCGGCGAACCGCCCCCGCGCGGGCACCCCTGGCTCGGCCGCCGCGCTCACCCCCGGCCCCGCGGTGCCGCGTCCGCGAACACCTCGTCCGCCGCCTCGCGCTGGCGGTACGGCAGCTCCGGGCCGATCCGGCGTCCGGGCGGAACGCGCTCGGCCCCGGCGGCCTCCTCGGCCGTGATCTGGCCGCAGGCCAGCAGGCCGGCGCGCGCGCCTGCGGGCAGTGCGGCCAGCACCCGGTGCTTGAGGGCAGCCGGGTCGAACAGGGCGTGGTCGTGTGCGGCGGGCCGCGGCTCGGGGCCGTCCGGCCGCAGCCCGGCCGGGTCGACCTGGTGGGAGACGATCCGCCAGTACGCCGTGAAGTCCCGCTCGGGGTCGGGCAGGGTGCCGGCGGCCAGGCCGATCCGGACGGTCTCCAGCCAGCAGTCGTAGTAGCGCCGGTCGGTCAGCCGGGCCATGTGCCGCGCACACCAGTCGGCCCGCTCCGCGAGCGGCGGCAGCACGGCCTCGCCGGTGAACACCCGCAGCGCCCAGCCCGCGATGGCCTCGAAGTACGGGCAGGCGGTGCCGAACGCCTCGGTGTCGACCGGGGTGTTGATCACCGCGAGGGTGGGGTCGGGCAGGTGGAAGAAGTGCTCGTACAGCTCCTCTCTGCGCAGCTCGGGCACGAAGTCGTAGTTCGGCATCCCGTATCCCATGCAGAGCAGCACGGTGTCGTAACGGCCCTCGAAACCGTCGGCGAGGACGACCCGGCCGTCCTCCTCGAAGCGCTCGAAGGCGGGTACGACCGTCACCGCGCCGCTGTGCACGGCGGGCACGATCCGGTCGTTGACGTGGACCGCGCCGTGGAAGCCGCTCTCGGGCAGCAGTCCCGTCGCCCGGTACTGGGCGAAGTACTCCGGCAGCAGGCTCTCCAGCCACTTCAGGTAGTCCTGGTAGGACAGCTCCTCGACGGCGACCCGGCCGATGTAGGAGAGCAGGGCGTCGTTGTAGTGGTCCCCGCACCAGCGGGGCAGGAACAGGGCGCGGCGCCGCACCGACCAGTCCACCGGGGTGCCGTGGGCGGCGAGTTCGGCCGCGATGTCGGCGCCGCTCACCCCGCCGCCCACCACGAGCACCCGCCGCCCGGCCAGGTCCTGCGGCCGCCGGTAGTCCTTCGCGGTGAGGACCCGTACGCCGGTCGAGGCGTCCGGGACGAAGGCGGGCCGCCGGGGCTCCCACAGTTCGCCGCTGGCCACCATCACCGCGTCGAACGCGTCGGTGGCCGGGCCCCGGAGGGAGTCCGCCGTCACCTGCCAGGCGCCGTCCCGCTTGACCACCTCCGTCACGGTGTGGCCGAACCTGATCGTCTCCAGCGCGCCGGACCGCCGCGCGTAGTCGCGGAGGTAGCCGTGGAGTTCGCCGCGGGTGGCGAAGTCCGTGCCGAAGCCCGGCGCGAAGTCCGAGTACGGGAAGCTCATCCGGGAGCTCTGCATGCGGACGCCGTCGTAGGCGCCGCCCGAGTCGGGGTTCCAGATGCCCCCGACGGTGTCCGTCCGCTCGTACAGGACGACCCGGTGTCCGGCCGCCAGCGCCTGCTTGGCGCTGGTCAGTCCGGCCGGACCCGCGCCGATCACGCCGATTCGCACAGCGGTGCCCCTCCTTTCCTTCGGTGCGGGAACGGGTCAGATGAAGGGATCGAAGTCCGGCACCAGCGTGTGCGGCCGGTTCCGCGGCTCGGCGAGGTGGCCGATCGCGGTGTTGGTGGCGTGCCGGGCGCACTGGAACCGGCAGTCCTTGCGCGGGTCGATGACCGTGGTGTCGGCCTGCCGCCACAGTTCGGCGAAGGACGTCTCCCTGATGTCGCCGATCCGCCCCTTGGGGTTGCCGCGGTGGTAGGGGCAGACGTAGACACCGGTCGGGGTCACCGTGGTCCGCAGTTCCGCGACGGCGCAGGTGGCGTACTCCTTGGGCTGGTAGGGGTCCGCGCCGTGCCGCACGGCCTCCCAGTTGGACGACCGCAACAGGTGGAACGAGTCGTCCTCCAGTTCCTTCAGCCGCTCCCACTGCTCGTTGACCCGGTCGACGTACTGCTCGTCCTGGTTGACCGTGTAGTGGTCCTGGTCGAGCATCGCCTTCAGCTCGAAGTAGTCGCAGCCGGTCTCCTTGGCCAGCCGGCCCGCCGTGTACACCTCGTCGTAGTTGGAGGCCTCGACTGTGCCGTCCTTCCCGAAGCGCTGCATCAGCAGGAACGAGTAGCCGAGCCGTCCCGCCTTGCGCTCGGCGAGCAGCCGCATGTTCCCCACCACGAGCGGGAACATGCTGCGCCCGCCGCGGCTGGGACGGAACTTCGGGTACGTCTCCTCGGTGCCCGCGTCCACCGACACCCGGACCCACGACAGCATCTCGGCGAGCCGGTCGATGTGCCGGTGGATCTGGGTGCCGTTGGTGACCAGACCGATCCGGATACCGGCCCCGTGCAGGGTCTCGATCACGGTGCCGATGGCCCGGTGCAGCAGCGGCTCACCGCCGCCGATGAGGATGACGGCCCGTACGCCGGTCCGGGTCAGCTCCTCGGCGAGTTCGACGATCCGGTCCTTGGACAGTTGCCCGTGGTGCAGCACGTCGGCGCTGATGCACTCGGGGCAGGCCAGGTCGCACACCGTGGTGGGGTCCAGGTCGACCACCAGCGGCGAGTCCAGGCGCTCGCTCCTGGCGACGCTGAGCACGCTGGGGAAGACGGACTCCTGGTAGATCTTGCCGACCAGGTCCAGGTTGTCGGCCACCTGAGCGGTCGCGAGCGGCACGGCCGGCCGCTGTGGCGCTTCCGGCTGTTGCGGGGTTTCGGGCCGCGGCGCGTCCGGAGCATGGGGCTCGTCGGGGTGGTCAGGGACGTCGGGCCCGTGCTGGGCGGGCGCGGTCGGTTCGGCCGGGTGCTGCTTCCCCGCGAGCCAGGCGGCGCGCAGTGAGGCGCCGTGGGCGAATGCGTTCCCTGCGGGTGCGGGATTTCGTTCCTTGGGCATGGATGTAGTCCCCCTGTGGATACCTCTGGACCTCTGGATCGGCCGGTCGGTCAGCTGCGAGGACCGGCCAGGTGAATTTCTGGGCAACCGTGCACGGCCGCGCGAGGAACTCGCTCGGTGACTTCCGCCATACGAATGCCGTAAGAAGTGGAATAACCGGTGTCAGGTGCTGACCTGGAGATCCCGGTAGTCGATGCGATCCAAATTCTTGGGTCTTGTTTTGATGATTTCCTGCTGCAACAGGGTGAGCCGCGCGGACGGTTCCAGACCGAGTTCCCCGACGATGCGCTTGCGCAGCGAGTGATAGGTCTCCAGCGCCTCGTTGCGCCGGCCCGCCTGGAACAGGGCGATCATCAGCTGTCCGTGCAGGTTCTCGTGGAGCGGGTGGCTGGCAGCCAGTTCGCGCAGATCGCTGAGGACCTCGAGATGGTTGCCGAGCCGGAGCTCCAGCGAGATCAGCTTCTCGGTGACGTTCAGATGCGACTCGTCGGCGCGGTCGGCCCACACCCGCAGGACGGAGCCGCAGTTGATGTCCGCCAGGGCCGGCCCGCGCCACAGCCGCAGCGCCGCCCGGTAGTGAAGAACCGCCTGCTCCGCCTGGCGGGCGTGGCGGGCCGCGTCCGCCTTCTCCAGCAGTTCGTGGTACTTCGCGGCGTCGTGCAACTCCGGTGCCACCCGCAGCAGGTAGCCGCCGGGGTGGGTGGTCAGCACCCGCTCCGAGACGTCCTGTGGGGCGGCTTCGAGGGCCCGGCTCAGGGCGCGGCGCAGTTGGCCGACGTAGGTCTGCACGGTGGCGGCGGCTGTACGCGGGGGTCGGTCTCCCCACAGCTCCCGGTAGAGGTCTTCGGCGAGGGTGAGCCGGTTGGCCCCGACCGAGAAGAGGGCCAGGACCTGGCGCTGCTTCGGGGCACTCGGTGTTGCGTTGCGCTGTGCCGCTGAAACGGCTAAGGATCCCAGAACGTTGGCTGATATTTCCATGACGAACTCTCCCCGTTGTACTGGCCCGCAGGGGGCCCGTGACACCGTTGTCGTGGCCCTGCAGTGCCGTAACGTGACGTGCTTGAGATCGTGTCGCTGGACCAGCTCCCCCTCGTCGTCAATGCCTGGAAACTATCATCCTTCGATAGTGGGGGGCGATAATTTTTCGCTTTTCTGGAATTGCTTTACGTTGGCTGGATCGGCTTCTTTTTCGGGCGGTTCCGCCGCGGACTCCAGAGATATTGAGGTGTCTCCGGGGGCGGAATTCCAGATTCCCTTGGGTCGCGCTGTGCGGATCCGGGGGGCGCCCGCCCGGGCCTGTCGGGTGGCGGGGAACGATCGTCCGCTGCCGGGGTGATCGCGGTGGACGCGGCATTTGCGCTGGTGGATGTGTGGGGTGAGCGGGTCCGGTGGGGGCGTGGAGGAGGGGGCGGGGGCACGGGAGCGCTCCCACCGTACATGGGAGCGCTCCCCTTCAAGGGTCGGCCGCCGACCGGCCGACAGACGTCCGTCGACTTTCGGCCATGTGTTCCGCGCGCATTGTGACGCGAGGGCGACGATCACGCCCGGGCTGCTTGCCAGGATCCCCTACAGTGCCCACGCCCTATCGGCGAGGAGAGGACGAGGACAGAGCATGAGGCAGTTACGGATCGGCGGGGACCGGGGTCTGGACGTCAGCGCCCTGTGTCTGGGAGGCATGCATTTCGGGACCTCGACCGACGAGGCGACGGCGTTCGCCGTGCTCGACCGGTTCCTGGAGGCCGGAGGCACCTTCATCGACACCGCCAACACCTATGCCTTCTGGCCGGAAGGCGGCACCGGCGAGGAGAGCGAGGAGCTGATCGGCCGCTGGCTGCGCAGCCGCGGGGTCCGCGACCGGGTCGTGCTGGCCACCAAGGTGGGCGCCCTGCCGGTGCCCCTGGACGCGCCGTGGCCGGAGGCCGCCGAAGGGCTGTCGGCGGAGGTGATCGGGCGTCAGGCCAAGGCCAGCCTGGAACGACTGGGCACCGACCGGATCGACCTCTACTACGCGCACATCGAGGACCGGCACACCCCCCTGGAGGAGACGGTCGCGGCCTTCGGCGAGCTGGTGGAGCACGGCACCGTCCGGTTGCTCGGCTGCAGCAACCACGCGGCCTGGCGGATCGAACGGGCCCGCACCCTCGCCCGGGAGGCGGGGGTGGCCGGCTACACCTGCGTCCAGCAGCGGGTCACCTACCCGCGACCCCGGCCGGGCGCGGACTTCGGCGTCAACCCGCACGTCAGCGACGAACTCCTCGACTACGTGGCCGCGGAGCCGGACCTGACCCTGCTCGGCTACTCCACCCTGCTCGGCGGTGCGTTGTCGCGGCCGGACCGCCCCGTCCCGGAGCAGTACGACCACCCCGGCACCCCGGCACGGCTGGCGGCGCTGGCCCGGGTCGCGGACGAGGTCGGCGCCACCCCCAACCAGGTGGCCCTGGCCTGGCTGATGAGGGGCACACCCGCCGTCCTTCCGGTCATCGGCGTCAGCTCGGTGGCCCAGCTGGAGGAGTGCCTCGCCGCGGTGGACCTGGAACTGGGCTCCGGCCACCTGGCACGCCTCGACGCGGCCTGACGGCCCGGAGGCACCCCGGCCCGACCCGCTGCCCCGCGCCGCACTCCGGCCGGGGCAGCGCCGTGTGCGCCGCCCGGCCGACGCCCGCAGCACCGCACCAGCCGCGGGTGTGGCGTGGCCGCAGGCGTTCCAGAGCCGGGGCGGGCGACGGGCTGGAGAGCCACCAGAGGACGACATGCGAAACGCCTCAGGGGCGGTCGGCCGCCCGGTCCGGCGCCGGTCCGGAAAAACGTTTCCGACCGGGGAGTTCGTGTTCGGCGGGAGGAGCGGTGGGCGGGGGGCGGCGGACCGGGCCCGGTCGTGGTGAGGCCGGGCGCGGCGCGGGGAGCGTACTTGTCGGCCTCCGCACGGCAGTGCAGTCTCGGCACGTCTCCCCGGAGCCGACCGCGCCGGCCACGGCCGTACCCCGGCCGGCGCGGCACGGCTTCGGCGGTACGACCAAGGCCGTCCAACCCGGTCCGGCACGGCCACGGTCGTACCGGCACGGCCACGGTCGTAGGGCCAGGGCCACGGTCGTACGGCCAGGGCCAGGGCCACGGTCGTACGGCCACGGCCACGGTCTCCGGCCGGTGGCCATGGCTTCGGTGGTCGGACTGGGGCCACGGCCGTGACTTCGGTCGTCGGAACACGGCCATGGCCTTGGGCGTTCGACCGCAGCCGCAGCCGCAGCCGCAGCCGCAGCCGCAGCCGCAGCCGCAGCCGCAGCCGCGGTTCCCGGCCCCGGATCCACCCGGGCCGGTGCTGTGACCGCCGTGTGCCGCGGCCGGCCTTGGTCGCATGCCCGTCCGTAACTCCTCCCTTCCCCGGCGTCGCGCGAGTGCGCGTTCGGCCGGGCCGCCCGCAAAGGAGAGTCATGACCATGCGCCACCCGCTCGCGGCCCTACCCGTGAACCGTTTCCGCCGAGCCGACTCCGGTTGGGCGCCGCGATGACCTTCACGGCGGAACCGCGCCTGCGCGAGCCCACGGCCGCGCGCACCGGCCGGGCGCGGGATCTCCTCCGGCTGCTGCGCCCCCGCCAGTGGCCGAAGAACGTGGTCGCCGTCTCCCTGTCACTGGCCGGCGGCGGCCACTGGAACTGGTACACCCTCTCCCGCACAGGCTGGGCGATCGGGGTGTTCGTACTGGCCTCCTCGATCGTCTACGTCGTCAACGACGTGGCCGACCGGGAACGCGACCGGCTGCACCCCGTCAAGCGGTCCCGGCCGATCGCCGCCGGCCGTGTCTCCGTCCGGCGGGCCCTGCTGTGCGCGGTGGTGCTCGCCGCGGCGCTGGCCGCGCTCACCGCCGTGGGCCCGTGGCGGACCGCCTGGCCGGTCGTCGGCTACGTCGTGCTCAACGTGCTGTACAGCCACCGGCTCAAGCACATCGCCCTGGTCGACGTCTTCGTCGTGGCGGCCGGCTTCGCACTGCGGGTCGTCATGGGCGCCCTGGCGGGCGGTATCCCGCTGTCGGTGTGGCTGGTCCTGTCCGTGTACGCGGCCTCGGTGATGCTGAGCCTGGGCAAGCGGCGTCACGAGCTGGAGCTGGGAGCCGGCGCCGGCCGCCACCGGCCAACCCTGGAGGGGTACTCGCGCCCGCTGCTGGACCAGGCGGTGCTGGTCAGCGCGGGCGTCGCGATGCTGGGCTACACCTGCTTCCTGCGCAGCGACGCGACCCAGCCCTTCGGTCAGGTGGCCCTGCTGCTGACCATTCCATTCGTGCTGTACGGGCTGTTCCGCTACCTCCAGATCGTCATGGTGGAGGGCGGCGGCGGTGACCCGGCGGAGACGCTGTTGCGGGACCGCCCCGTGGTCATGAGCGCGCTGCTGTGCTGCGCCTGCCTCGCCCTCACCACGCTCCTGTCCGCGCATCCGGGACTCGTCGCCGGACTTCCGAGCCACTGACCCATGCCCCGGACAAGCCCTGGGAAAGGCGAGATGCGACCCGAGAAACCGACCGTTTCCGTCATCATCCCCAACTACAACTACGAGAAGACGCTCCCGGCGTGCCTCGACGCCGTCTTCGCCCAGACCCTCCAGCCGCTGGAGGTCATCGTGGTGGACGACGCCAGCACCGACCGCTCCAGGGACATCATCCGCAGGTACTCCTGCACCCTGATCGAGAACGCCGGCAACAGCGGTGTCTCGGCGGTGCGCAACCGGGGCGCGGCGGCGAGCCGCGGAGACATCCTCTTCTTCGTCGACTCCGACGTGGCGCTCGCCCCCGACGCGCTGGAGAACGCGGTCCGTGTCCTCACCGAGGACCCCGGCTGCGGCTTCGTACACGGAGTGCCCGCCGACCGGCCGCTGTACGACGACGGTCCCGTCGAGCGCTACCGGGTGCTGCACGCCCACTACTTCCACCGGCGCAGCGTCGGCGTGGTGGACTCGGCGTTCTTCATGCTCGGCGCGGTGCGCCGGGAGGTCTTCGAGGCCGTCGGCCCGCTGAACGAACGGCTGCGCGACTCCGAGGACCTGGAGTACAGCGACCGGTTGCACGGCCGCTGCCGGATCCGGCTGACCGAGACCGTCACGGGCCGGCACGACGACGCCGACCGGCTGTGGGGCCTGCTGCGCGAACAGGCCCGGCGCGCCCAGCTGCTCATCCCGTTCGCCGCCGCGCACCGGGCCCGGAAGAACGCGATCCGCGCGCACAGCATGACCGGTGTCCTCGGCGCCGCCCTGACCATGGCGACCCTGCCGCTGGTCCCGTTCGCACCGCTCCTCCCGGCCGCGTGCCTGGTGGTCGCCGTCTGCTCGGAACCCCGGCTGTCCCGCTTCGTACTGAGGGAGCGCGGCCCCGCGTTCCTCGTCTACTTCACCGGCGTCCATCTGCTGGTGCAGTCGGCGATCGCGCTGGGCGCCGCCTGGGGCGGGCTGCGGATGCTCACCGACCGGGGCTTCGGCCGGCCGTCCCTCGCCCCGCCCGGCCGGGACACCAGGGTGTCGGCATGACCACGGCCACCGAGTCCGAGACGGTCGGCCAAGGACGGGGGATCCGGCGGACGGTGCTGTCGGCGGTGTTCTTCCTGGCGGCCACGGCAGGGCTGTGGCTGTCGCTGCACGACCGTATCGGCACGTTCGCGGACCTGGCGCTGCGCCCGCACTCCGTGCCGTACCTGCTGGCCGCCTTCGCCGTCAACGGGGTGGGCGTGCTGATCTCCCTGCTGACCTGGCGCGCCCTGCTGACCGGCCTGGGACCGCCGACCCCGCTGCCGGTCGCCGCCCGTATCTACTTCACCTCCTTCCTCGGCAAGTTCGTCCCCGGCCGGGTCTGGGGCCTGCTCGCCCAGCTCCGGCTGGGCCGGGCCGCCGGTTTCTCCAACGCGGTCATGACCGGGGTGTTCCTGCTGAACCTGATGGTCGGAACCCTGACCGGGCTCGCCCTGGGCCTGGTCTGCGGTCCGGCGCTGCTGGGCGGCCGGGTCTGGTGGCTGGCGGTGCCGACCGGCCTGCTGGTGGTGTGGTTCGTCCGGCCGGCCCTGCTGGGCCGGTTCGTGCGGGCCGCCCTGCGCCTCGCGCGCCGCAGGCCGCCCGAGGCGTTCGCGACCGAGGCGGGCATGCGGCGCAGCATGGCCGCCGCCACCTCCTCCTGGCTGGTGTCCGGGCTCCATCTGTGGCTGCTGGCCATCCTGTTCGGCGCCGACGTGCCGCGCGCACTGCCGCTGTGCGTCGGCGGGTTCGCCCTGGCCACCGCCCTCAGCAGCCTCGCCGTCGTCCTGCCGGACGGCTGGGGCGCCCGCGAGGCGATCCTCATGCTCGCCCTCTCCGCCGTACTGCCGTGGTCCACGGCCGGTGCGGTCGCGCTGACCAGCCGGGTCGTCTGCACCGCGAGCGAGGTCGCCGTCGCCGGCGGCGCACTGCTCTACGCCCGCACCCGCACCGGAGGCGGTACCGCCGCCCGCCCGGATCCCGCTCCCGTACCCGAACCGCACTCACCACGAGGGGAACGATGACCAAGCTGCTGTCCATCGACGACGCCCAGGCCATGACGGCGAAGCAGGTCCACGACCTGTACCGGCGGCATGTCAACCGCAGTCAGGTGTCCTTGATGACCTCCTTCGGGTTCGGCCGGGAACTGGTCGACCACGCCGAGGGCGTCTGGCTCCACCAGCGCGACGGCCGCCGCATCCTCGACTTCACCGGCGGGGTCGGCGTCCTCAACCACGGCCACAACCACCCGCGCATCCTGGCCGCCCGCCGGCGCTTCCAGGAGGAGCACCGGATGGAGGTGCACAAGACCTACTTCTCGCCCTACGTCGCCGCCCTCGGCCACAACCTGGCCCAGCTCCTGCCCGGCGACCTGAACATGTCGTTCTTCCCGAACTCCGGCGCGGAGGCGGTCGAGGGCGCGGTCAAGCTCGCGTACAAGTACCACAACGGCACCCGGCAGCGGGTCCTGCGCGCCGACATCGCCTTCCACGGCAAGCTGCTCGGCTCGGGCAGCCTCACCGGACAGGCCCAGGAGACCTTCAGGTTCCCCGGGATCAACGGCGTGTCCGTCTTCCCGTACGGCGACCTGGACGCGATCCGTGCCGAGGTTCGCGCGTCCCGTACCCGCGGCGGCGAGAGCGATGTGTACGCCATCCTCGTGGAGCCCTTCAGCGCCTCCACCATGCGCTGGTGCTCGGAGGAGTTCCTGCGCGGCCTGCGCGCCCTGTGCACCCAGGAGGACATCGTCCTGGTCTTCGACGAGATCTACACCGGCTGGGGCAAGACCGGCAGCCTCTTCTACTTCATGCGCTACCCGGACCTCGTCCCGGACATCGTGACGACGTCCAAGTCCTTCGGCGGCGGCAAGTCCTCCGTCTCCGCCTACGTCGCCCGCGAGTCCGTCTTCCGCAAGGCGTACGACAACATGATGGACGCCCTGCTGCAGAGCACCAGTACCACCTACTACGGCTTCGGCGAGGAGACCGCCACCGCCATCGAGGCCGTCAACATCGTGGTGGAGGACGACTATCCGGCCCGCGCCCGCGCCATCGAGCGGGTGCTCGGGCCCGGTCTGGAGCGCATCGCGAAGGAGCACGCGGAGACCGTCGACGACGTCCGCGGCGCCGGGGCACTGCACGGCGTCTTCCTCCGGGAGGGCCCGAAACTCCTGGAACTGGCGGCCCGGCTGGTGCCCGGCGGCATGACCAAGGACCCGCGGTTCCTCACCAAGCTGATCACCTCCTCGGTGGTCAACGCCTTGTACCGCGAGCACGACATCTATGCGTACTACACCCTCAACGGGAAGAACCCGCTGGTCGTTGGCCCCTCCCTGATCGTGGAACAGCCCGAGCTGGAACGGTTCCTGGAGGCCCTCGACCAGACCCTGGCCAAGGGACTGCCCCGGCTGCTCACCAAGTTCGTCCAGGAGAAGGTGTCGTCGCTGTGGTGAACGCCGTGGTGAACAGGGTGGTGGTGACCGGCGGGGCCGGCATGCTCGGCGGCACCCTCATCGGCCGGCTGCTCGCGGAGGGGCACCACGTCCGCTGTGTGGACCTGCGCGCCCCCGACCCCTCCCGCTGGGCGGGCACCACCGGTGAACTCGCCGTGACGGTCGCCGACGTCCGCGACGGCGCGGCCATGAAGGACGCCCTCGCGGACGCGGACGCGGTGGTGCACTGCGCCGCCGCGCTGCCCAGCTACCCGGCGGACCAGATCCGCTCGGTGATAGTCGGCGGCACCCGCAGCGTCCTCACCGCGGCCGCCGCCCAGCGGGTGCCCCGCTTCGTGCACATCTCCTCGACGGCCGTCTACGGCCTCCCGACGGTGGTGCCCACCCCCGAGACCTACCCGCGCCGCCCGGTCGACACCTACAGCGCCGCCAAGGCCGAGGCGGAGGAGGTGTGCGAGGAGTTCCGCGGCCAGGGCATGTGCCTGCCGATCCTGCGCCCGAAGACCTTCCTCGGACCGGGCCGGATGGGGTTGTTCGCGATGCTCTTCGAATGGGCCGAGGAGGGCCGCAACTTCCCCGTGCTGGGACGCGGCGACGTCCGTATCCAGATGTTCGACGTGGACGACCTCGTCGGTGCCGTGGTCACCGCGCTGCACGCCTCCGCCGAACTGGCCGACGACACCTTCAATCTGGGCGCCACCGACTTCGGCACCATCCGGGAGGACTTCCAGGCGGTCCTGGACGCGGCCGGCCACCGCCGCCGTGTGGTGTCGCTGCCCGCCCGGCCCGCGCTGGCCGCGCTGCGCCTGCTGGAGCGCAGCCGGCTCTCCCCGGTCTACGGCCGCCTGCTGCACAAACTCCTCGACGACTCCTTCGTCAGCACCGCCAAGGCCCAGGAGCGCCTGGGCTTTCGCCCCCGCTACTCCAACCAGGAGTCCATCCTCCGTACCTATGACTGGTGGCGGGAGCAGCGGCGCCGCACCGGGCCCGCCGACGGCCGCACCCCGGCAGCAGGCGGCGTCACCAGCGTCGAGCCCTGGCGGCAGGGCGCCCTCTCCCTCGCCAAGGTCTTCTTCTGATCCCCGTCCACCGCCCCCGTCCGACCACGAATCGAAGGGCAGACTCTTGTCCGACCATCAGCCCCTGGTATCGGTCATCGTGCCGAACTACAACTACGCCCGTTCCCTGCCGCTCTGCCTCGGCGCGATCCAGGACCAGGACTACCCCGCCATAGAGATCGTCCTGATAGACGACTGCAGCACCGACGACTCCGTGGCCGTCGCCGCGGCCATGGGAGTCACCGCGATCAGCACCCGTGGCAACGGGGGCGTGGCGGTGGCCCGCAACCTCGGCGCGGAGCGGGCCACCGGGGAGATCCTGGTCTTCGTCGACTCCGACGTGGCCCTCGCCCCCGACGCCGTCTCCCAGTCCGTCCGGCTGCTGCTCGCCGACCCGTCCCTCGGTGCGGTCTGCGGCATCTACCACCCCGACCCGCTCATCCGGGACAGCCGCATGGAGGAGTACCGCTGCCTCCAGCAGTACTACGCGCTCATCGAGTCCGAGGGGCGCATCAGCACCGTGCACACCAACACCTTCGCCATCCGGGCGGAGGTCTTCGCCGAACTCGGCGGCTTCAACCCGCTGCTCCGGCACACCGAGGACCAGGACTTCGGGCTGCGGCTCTCCTCCCGGTACGCGGCGCTGAGCACCTCCGCCGTGGTGGGCCGGCACGACAACGACGACACCCTGCGGCTGGTCCTGCGCAAGGTGTACCAGCGCACCTACCTGGCCATCCCGCTGTATCTGCGGCGGCGCGGCCTGCCCGGCGGATACGCCACCGGCCCGCGCGCCTGGGCCAGCGCGGTCACGCTGCTGTGGGCGGCCACCCTCCCGCTGCCGTTCCTGCTGGGCCCCGCCTGGTGGGTGCTCCCGCTGCTCCTGCTGGTGGCCGCCCTCGCCTGCGACACCGGCCTGTACCGGTGCGTGCTACGGCACCGGGGGTGGGGCTTCCTCGGTTTCTTCGCCGCGGTCAACGTCCTGGTGAACCTGGCGGTGGCGGCCGGGGTGATCGCGGGCGGCCTGGGCTGTCTGTTCTCCCGCCGGTTCCGGGCCGTCTACGACTCCGCGCTGACCGCCGGGGTGGCGACGCCCGCATGACACGGTTCGACGCCGTGCTGACGGCCGTCGCCGTCGGCTGGCTGCTCTTCCAGCTCGCGGACCGGCTGCTGACGAACGGGCCCTGGTGGTGGGCCCTGACGGACGTCCTGCCGCCGCCGGTCTTCCTCGTGGTGCCCGCCGCTCTGCTGGCGGGCACCACGGCGGCGTCGGCCGGCGTCCGCCCGTGGACCGCCGCCCTCGCCGTGCTGTCCCTGCTCCTCGGGGCACGGCACTGCGGACTGAACCCACGGGCACCGCTCGCCCTCCGCCGCACCCCCGCCGACGGCGTCCGCGTCGTGTGCTGGAACACCCAGCACTGGGACGAGGAGGTCGACACGGAGGCCTTCTACGCCTTCCTGCGCCGGCTCGACGCGGACGTCTACCTCCTCCAGGAGCACATATACGACGCGGGAGTGCACGCGCCGCCGGTGCCGGTCGACTTCCGCGCCCGGCTCGAGCGGGAGTTCCCCGGCCACCGGGTGCTGATCCGGGGGCAGTTCGTCACGCTGTCCCGCTTTCCCGTGGTGGCCGTCCCCGACCTGGGGGCGCCCGAGGTGTTCCGGGTGGACCTGCGGGTGGACGGCCTGCCGGGCGCGCCGGTGCTGTCCACCTACAACGTGCACCTGCCGGTCCACGTCTTCCTGGAGAACCCGCTGCGCCGGGCCCTCCGCCAGGAGGTCAGGGACCGGCTGGCCAGCCGCAACCGGCAGCTCGACCGGCTGATCGACGACCTCCGCGACAACGGCCTCCCGGCGGTGGCGGCGGGGGACTTCAACCTCAGCCGGTCCCAGGGCGACATCGCCCGCCTCTCCACGATCGCCACCGACGCGCTGCGCGCCTGCCCCGCCGCCTACCCGCTCAGCTGGCACCGCGGCACCTGGTGGCTGCGCTGGTGGCGGCTGGACCTCGCTTTCACCGGCAACGGCGCGAGCGCCCACCGCTACCGCTTCCTCGACCCGCGTGGCCTGTCCGACCACGCAGTGCAGGAACTGGTCCTCGGGGTGCGCAAGGACCCCTGACCGGTGGGGCGTTCCGGAGGACTCCCCACTGTCCCCCGGAACGCCCCGTCCCCGGACTCACGCCACCGGGACCTCCGGCAGCGCCCCCGTGCGGGCCACCTCCCCGTACCAGCGGGCGCTCGACTTCGGCGTCCGCTCCAGCGTCGCGTAGTCGACGTGCACCATGCCGAACCGCTTGGCGTAGCCGTACGCCCACTCGAAGTTGTCCATCAGCGACCACAGGTAGTACCCGCGGACGTCCGCCCCGTCGGTGATGGCCCGGCGCACCGCGGTCAGATGCGCGCGCAGATAGGCGATGCGCTCCGGGTCGTGCACTCGTCCGTCGGCGTCCACCTTGTCCTCGTAGGCCGCGCCGTTCTCCGTGATGTACAGCGGCAGACCGGGCGCCTCCCGCGCGTACCGCATGATCAGCTCGTGCAGGCCGGACGGATCTACCGACCAGCCCATCTCGGTCCGCTCGCCCGGCGTCTGATGGAACGCCACGTCCTCCGCCCCCGGCCACGGCGAGAAGGAGCTGGCCCCGTGGCCGTCGGCGCGAGGGCCGTCCGGGGCCCCGTCCGCCGCCGACACCAGCGTCGGCGTGTAGTAGTTGAGCCCGAGCGCGTCCAGCGGCTGCTGGATCGTACGCAGATCGCCGTCGAGGACGTACGACCAGTCGGTGACCGTCGAGGTGGCCTCCAGCAGCGTCGCCGGATACGCCCCGTGCAGCACCGGCCCGTGGAAGACCCCGTTGGCGAGGTCGTCGATCCGGCGGACCGCGGCCAGGTCGGCGGGGCTTGGCGAAAGCGGCCGTACCACCGAGGAGTTGAGGCTGATCGCCACCTGGTTGCGGGTCGGCATCACCGAGCGCAGGGCCGAAGTCGCCAGGCCGTGCCCCAGGTTGAGGTGGTGCGCGGCGCGCAGCGCGGCCGCCGGATCGGTCCGGCCGGGGGCGTGCACCCCGGAGCCGTAGCCCAGGAAGGCGCTGCACCACGGCTCGTTCAGAGTGATCCACTGCTCGACACGGTCGCCGAGCGCCTCCCCGACGATCTGCGCGTACTCGGCGAAGCGCCGCGCGGTGTCCCGCTCCGGCCAGCCGCCCGCGTCCTCCAGTTCCTGTGGCAGATCCCAGTGATAGAGGGTGAGCGCCGGCCTGATGCCGCGCGCCAGCAGCTCGTCCACCAGCCGGCGGTAGAAGTCCAGCCCCACCTGGACGGCCGGACCGCGCCCCGTCGGCTGCACCCGCGACCAGGAGACCGAGAACCGGTAGGCGTTCAGGCCGAGTCCGGCCATCAGCGCCACGTCCTCGGGATAGCGGTGGTAGTGGTCGACAGCGATGTCACCGTGGTCACCGTCGGCGGTCTTGCCCGGGGTATGGCTGAAGGTGTCCCAGATGGAGGGGGTGCGGCCGTCCTCCCGCACCGCCCCCTCGATCTGGTACGCGGAGGTCGCGGCGCCCCAGACGAAGGCGGGAGGAAAGGTCACCGGGGTCGCCGGCTGTGCGGAATCGGACATGGAAGCGCTCCCATGAGGGTCGTGGAAACCGACGGACAGGATGGGGATGGGACGAACGGGGCCGGGGCGGCGCTGCCCCGGCCCGGGCGAGGCGCGGCTCAGCCCTTGACCGCGCCCTGCATGATGCCGCCCACGATCTGCTTGCCGAAGATCGCGAAGACCAGCAGCAGCGGCAGCGTGCCGAGCAGCGCACCCGCCATGATCAGGGACTGGTCGGGGGTGAAGCCGCGGCCCAGCCCCGCGACGGCGACCTGCACGGTCGGATTGCCGTTCTGGGACAGCACCAGGAACGGCCACAGGAAGTCGTTCCACGCCTGCACGAACATCAGCATGCCGAGCACGGCCATCGCCGGCCGCGCCGCCGGGAACACCACGTGCCACACCACGCGCCAGCTGCTCGCGCCGTCCACCCGGGCGGCCTCGATCAGCTCGTCCGGCAGCGCCTGCAGCAGGTACTGCCGCATGAAGAACACACCGAACGCGCTCACCAGCGACGGCAGGATCACCGCCTGCAGCTGGTCGGACCAGTTCAGCTTCGCCACCATCATGTACAGCGGGATGATGCTGAGCTGCGGCGGCACCATCATCGTGCCGATCACCACCAGCATCAGTCCGTTACGGCCCCGGAAGCGCAGCTTGGCGAAGGCGAACCCGGCGATGGTGGACAGGAACACGATGGTCGCCGCCGACACCCCCGCCACGATGGTCGTGTTGAGGAAGGCCTTGCCCAGATTGGCGTCCGACCAGGCCACCTTGAGGTTGTGCATCAGGTTCGAGCCGAACCAGAACGGCGGCGGGGTCTGCGCCAGCCGGTTGTTGTCGCGGGACGCGGCGATCGCCGTCCACACCAGCGGGAACAGCGAGCCGATGGTGAACAGCACCAGGACCGCATAGGCGACGGGACCGGCGTACGACTGGCCGCCGGCCCGCCCGGCCTTGGTCCGCCGTACGCGCGCCGCCTTGGGCGGCGCCTCGCCGGAAGGGTTCGTCAGGGTCGTCGTCACGGCTGGTTCTCCTAACTGCTGGCACGCAGCCGGCGCGAGATGACGTAGTTGACGACCCCGATCACGATGAGGATCAGGAACATCGTCCAGGCGATCGCGGAGGCCCGGCCCAGGTGCTGGTTGATCCAGCCCTGCTCGTACAGGTACAGGCCCAGGGTCTGGAACTGGTGGTTCGCACCGCCGGACGCGCCCTTGATGGAGTCGAACATCAGCGGCTCGCCGAACAGCTGGCTCGCGCCGATGGTGGACACCACGGCGGTGAACAGGATCGTCGGCCGCAGCTGCGGCAGCGTCACATGGAAGAACTGCTGCCAGCGGTTGGCGCCGTCCAGCGCCGCCGACTCGTACAGGTCCTGCGGGATCGCCTGCATCGCGGCCAGGTAGATCAGCGCGTTGTAGCCGGTCCAGCGCCAGATGACCACGGACGAGACCGCGATCTGCGAGGACCACTTGTCGTTCTGCCAGTCGATCTTGTCGACGCCGACGAAGTGCAGCGCCCAGTTGATCACGCCGTAGTCACGGCCGAACAGCAGCACGAAGACCAGGGAGGCCGCGGCGATCGAGGTGGCGTACGGCGCGAGCATCGCGACCCGGAAGAAGGTGGAGCCGCGCAGCTTGTAGTTGAGCAGGTGGGCGAGTCCCATCGCCATCAGCAGCTGCGGGACCGTGGAGATGATGCCGATGGTCAGGGTGTTCTTCGCCGCGTTCCAGAAGAAGTCGTCGTCGAAGATCCGGGTGTAGTTGTGCAGGCCCGCCCACTGCATGTCGGTGGGCGCGGTCAGCTCCACCGTGTGCAGCGAGGCCCAGCCGGTGTAGATCAGCGGGAACAGGCCGAACGCGGCGAAGAGCAGGAAGAACGGGGAGACGAAGGCGTACGGGCTCCAGCGCATGTCCCGCTGCCAGCGCCGGGACAGCCGTGACCGGCGCTTCTGCTCCGTCGGTGCGTCGGGTGCCGCAGGACCGCGGGCGGGGGCCGCGCCCCTGTCCTGCACAAGGGGCGCGGCGGTGTCGTGCCGGGACATACCGGTCACTTCTCCAGGTTGTTGTCGATCGTCTTGGTGGCCGTCTTCCAGGCCTCCTCGGGAGACGTGCCCTTGGCCACGAGGATCACTCCGTTGTCACCCAGACCGGCCCCGATGATCTGGTCCTTCGGGCCGATGGGCTGGAGCGGGATGGCCTTGGCGGCGTCGGCGAAGATGGTGCCGATCGGCGAGTCACCGGTCATCGCGTTCTTGGCGTCCTTCACCTGGGGCAGCTCGTAGGCGGCCGGAGCGCTCGGGAAGCTGCCCTGGACGCTGAAGAGCTTGGCCTGCTGGGCCGGTGCGGTGAGCCAGGCGGCGAGCTGCTCCGCCTCCTTCACGTGCTTGCCGCTCTTGGGTACGGCGAGGAAGGTGCCGCCCCAGTTTCCGGCCTGGGGTGCGGCGGCCACGTCCCACTTGCCGGCGGCGTCGGGCTTCGACTGGCCCTTGAGGTAGCCGAGCATCCACGGCGGGCAGGCGACCGCGGCGAACTTGCTGTTGGCTATCGTCTGGTTCCAGGACGGCTGGAACTGGGTCTCCGAACCGGCCAGTCCCTCCTTGGCGGCTTTGGCGGCCAGGTCGAAGCTGGTCTTGACGGCCGGGTTCGTCTTGTAGACGACGTTGCCGGAGGAGTCGTAGAACTTCTCCTTCAGGCTGGAGAGGATCGCGTTGAGCAGACCGCCGGGGGAGTCCATGAAGTAGGTGCCGCCGGGGGCCTTCTTCTTGTACTGCTCGCCGACGGTGACGAGCTTGCTCCAGTCGCCCGCCCACAGCTTGCCGACCGCGTCCCGGTCGGTGGGCAGACCGGCCTTCTGGAAGAGGTCCTTGCGGTAGCAGATCGCCATCGGGCCGATGTCGGTGCCGAGGCCGATGGTCTGGCCGTCCTTGGTGGTGGCCTGCTGCCACTTCCAGGCCAGCCAGCTGCTCTTGTTCACCCCGGCGACCTTGGAGAGGTCCTCCAGCTTGCCCGCCTGGGTCTGCACGACCTCGGCGATGTTGCCGACCTCGACCGCCTGGATGTCCTGCAGTCCGCTGTTGGTGGTGAGGTGGTTGACCAGAGCGGGGTAGTAGTTCTCGTTCCGCTCGGTGACGTTCTCCGTGATCTTGATGTCGGGGTGGAGCTTCTCGTACTCGGCGTACAGTCCGGCCTCCTTGAAGCCCTGCGTGCCGAAGAGACCCATGCTGATCGTCGTCTTGCCGCTGCCTCCGCCGCTGGTGTCGTTACTGCCGCCACCACTGTCGTTGGCACAGCCGGCCAGCAACGCTCCGCCCAGCGACACGACGGCCGCCAGTACGACCGCCCTGCGGGAGGCGGTTCGGGTACGTGCTCGCATTACGTCCTCCTGTTGCCCTGACGTGCCGACCCCCCGGCCAACTGCACTGTTGGGCCCGTATGTTTCTCGCTGCGGCTCGGGCGGGGAACGTGCGGGATGTGTATGAGTCAGGTACTGTGGGAGCGCTCCCACCAGTGATGTGTTGAAGAGTCGTCGGTTCGAGGCGGGGTGTCAAGGGAGTGGGCGCGGCGAACCGGCTCCAGTTATCGGCCCGTTAGCTAACTCCGACGGGTGAGCGGACAGCGGAACATGTCATGACAAAACGGCCGCGATCGCACCGGCGGACGGCACTGTTAGATTCCAGGCCAGCGAGTTAACGTCGGCGAGGAGGGCAAAGCCCATGGCAAGCCACGGAGCGCGGGGGCGTAGCGGTGGTCGGCCCACCCTCGAAGAGGTCGCCGCCCGGGCCGGGGTGGGGAGAGGGACCGTGTCGCGGGTGATCAACGGCTCGCCCCGGGTCAGCGACGCCACCCGGGCCGCCGTCGAGGCCGCGGTCGCCGAACTCGGCTACGTTCCGAACACCGCCGCCCGCGCCCTCGCGGCCAACCGCACCGACGCCATCGCCCTCGTCGTCCCCGAGCCGGAGACCCGGTTCTTCGCGGAACCGTACTTCTCGGACATGCTCCGCGGTGTCGGCGCCGAACTCTCCGACACCGAGATGCAGTTGCTGCTGATCTTCGCGGGCAGCGACCGGGAGCGGGAACGGCTCGCCCAGTACCTCGCGGCTCATCGTGTCGACGGCGTGCTCCTTGTGTCCGTCCACGCCGACGACCCGCTGCCCGACCTCCTCGCCCAGCTGGAGATCCCCGCCGTGATCAGCGGCCCGCGCTCCGCCGCCGAGACGCTGACCTCCGTCGACTCCGACAACTACGGGGGTGGCCGCTCGGCCGTCGAGCACCTGCTGGCCGGCGGCCGCCGGACGATCGCCCACATCACCGGCCGCCTCGACGTGTACGGCGCCCAGCGCCGCGTCGACGGCTACCGCGACGCCCTGCGTGACGCAGGCCAACGGGTTGACGAACTCCTCGTCGAGCCGGGCGACTTCACCGAGGAGGGCGGCCGGCGCGCGATGACCCGGCTGCTGGAACGCGAGCCCGCCGTGGACGCCGTCTTCGCCGGCTCGGACGTGATGGCGGCGGGCGCCCGCCAGGTGCTGCGGGAGCTGGGCCGCCGGATCCCCGACGACGTGGCGCTGGTCGGATACGACGACTCGGCCATCGCCCGCCATATGGACCCACCGCTCACCAGTGTCCGCCAGCCCATAGAGGAGATGGGCCGCGCGATGATCGACCTCCTCCTCGCAGAGATCGCCGACCGCCGCCCGGCCGCGTCCCGGGGCCTGGAGCGCCGGCAGGCGGTACTGCCGACGAAACTGGTGGCCCGCGCGTCTTCCTAGTCTGCGCAGGGGCGGCCCGTGTTGCGGTTCGTGGCGGACTTGCGGCTATCGCTCTTCCCCGGACGACTCGAATCGCGCGCGGTTGGGCCGTGGTTCGGCCGTGGCCAAACGCCGGACAATGGCATGGCTGATGTCGCTACGGAACGCGTGACCGAGGCTTCCGGCCGCCGACCTCGCCCGGTAGACGGGCGGCCCGCTCAACGGTCGGCGCTGCCGGGCGGTACGACCCATTCGGCGGGTTGTCCCGTCAGGGAGGCGATCATGTCGAAGTCGCCGTCGTAGTGGAGGACCGTCCGCTGGTGCAGTTCTGCCGTGGCGGCGATCAGTAGGCCGGGGAGGGACAGTTCGCGGTGGAAGCCTGCGTTCAGAGCGTGGCGCTGAACTTCCAGGGCGCGGACGAAGGTGTGGTCGTCAGCGTGGATGTAGTCGAAGGCGTGGAGCCAGGTGCTGATCCGGGTCACCTCGGAGCTGTCCCGTGCGGAGTGGATCATCTCGTACTCGGTGGGCTGGCACACTGCGAGAAGGTAACGCTCGTGGAGGGGCTTGAGCACCTCCTTGACACCCGGTTTCGTCCAGCGGGCGAGGGCGGACTTGTCGATCAGGTAGCGGTCCTGCATCAGGCGGCCCGGCCTCCGTCGCGGTCGCCGTCGTGCTTGAGAGAGCCGTCAGCGTTGCGGGGGCCGGTGTTCTCGACGATCTCACCGAAGTCGAACTCGCCGGCCTCCATGGCGTCGAAGCCCTCCTGTCGCAGGTGCCTCTTGACGGCGTCTTCCATGG
The DNA here is from genome assembly GCF_055634995.1 of Streptomyces sp. NPDC111744. Classification (NCBI taxonomy): domain Bacteria; kingdom Bacillati; phylum Actinomycetota; class Actinomycetes; order Kitasatosporales; family Streptomycetaceae; genus Streptomyces; species Streptomyces sp. NPDC111744. The sequence continues at coordinate 478,895 of NZ_JBVKCG010000005.1, read as the reverse complement.
CGAGGCGGACGGCTTTGGCCTTCGTTTTGGCTCCGAAGATGCGCATGGCCTCGGTGACCATGTCTTCATCGAGGTCGATGACTGTTCTGGCCATGTGGATGGTCCCTCCGCTGCTAGCCCTGCCAATGAAACGATACCTTTTATTGTCCAAAATCGATGTCGTTTCGGTCGGAGGTCTCATCGTGGATGGACGACCCTGGCACCGCGACAGCGCTGGGGAAGGCGGACCGCAGCGAGGTTTGCCGCGGCGAAGATGGGGGTGGCTGGCCGCGGGCGGCTCATCGGTGTGGCTGGGGGGCGTACGCAGCGATCTGCCGCTGAGCCGGCCGCCGGGTGGATCCCCGACGGCACCCACCGCCCGGTAGGTGGTGTGAGAGGGGCGGACGCATAGCACAGATGGAAAGAGTCGGGGTGCGACTTACCCGAGCTGGTCGGGGTACGGCAGACTGGTGCGGATCCGGTGGTGTCCGGCGGACGTGCACCGGCCGAAACAGGGGAAAAGGGAAGCCTGCAGATCCGTGAGTGACGAGCTCGACGCCTCGGAGCCCGTTGACGAGGGCGCGTTCGGCATCGACGCGTTCTCCGTCGACGACCGGCTGCGGTTGTTCCACTTCGCCGCCGCCGAGAAGCGCCACGAGTACCTGTGGCTGCTGCGGGCATTCGACCGCGGGCGTGCCAACTACCAGGTGCTGCTGCACGCTTCGGACGTGGTGAGGCTGCTGGAGCGGCTCGCCGTCGACCACCCCGCTGCGGGCGCCGTCGGCGGGCCCGCCGGTGTGCAGCCGCTGCTCGACGCGCTCGCGGAGTGGCAGGTCCTGGACCGGTCATACGACGGGACGCGCGCCGCGAACCTTGCCGAGTACCGCAACCGCCACTACGTGTACCAGTTCACCCAGGCCGGATACCGGGCTTACCGGGCGGTGGAGGACGTGCTCGGCGCCAGCCTGGAGGACGCCCAGCTCTCCCGCCTCGTCTTCCCCGACATTCTCGGCGACCTGCGCGCCCTGGCCGAGGCCAACACCGCGGGCGACGGCGAGGAGGTGTACCGCAAGCTCGGCCGTCTCGACTCGGTGCTGAACGAGATGGCGCAGCGCGCCGCCCGCTTCTATCTCATGCTGGGCGACCTGGCGCGCACCAACGACACCCGGCCCGAGGTGTTCCTCGCCCACAAGGACACGCTCCTCGCGCACATGCGGGAGTTCACCGCCGAACTCGGCCGCTACGCCCCGCTGCTTGCCGAGGCCGTCGAGAAGGCCGCGGCCACCGGCGTGGACCGCATGATCGAGTACGCGGCCGAGGCCGACGAGCGGCTCTTCCGCAGCCCCGCCGAGCGCCTGGCGGACTGGCGGCATCGGTGGGACGGCATCGTCCACTGGTTCGCGGAACGCGAACACAGCGAGACCGAGCGGCTGCAGAACGCCACCGTCACCGCGATCCGCTCCGTCCTCGCTCTGCTGCGCCGGGTCACCGAGGCGCGCCGTGGCGGAGTGAGCCGGGAGAGCCAGCTGCGCCATCTCGCCCAGTGGTTCACCTCCTGCGAGAGCGACGAGGACGCGCATGCCCTGTTCCAGGTGGTTTTTGGACTCGGTGCACCCCGCCACATCGCCGTCCCTTACGCCGATCCCGAGCTGATCCCGGGGCGTACGTCCTGGTGGGAGGCGGAACCGGTCGAACTCGCCCGCACTCTGGTCCAGTCCGGCCGCACCCCCGCCCTGCACGGCCCCGGCCGCATCGAACGCGACGACGACCGGCGGGCCCTGCTCCGCGCCGAACAGCTCAAGGAACAGGCCGAGCGCCGGGGTGCCGCGAACTCTCTCGCCTCGGACGGTGTGTACGGCCGGACGCTCGACGAGCCCGAGACACGGGCTCTGCTGGCCCTGCTGGACGTGGCCCTCGCCGCCCGCGTCCCCGCCAGCCGCCGGGTCACCGCCGCTTCCGGCTCGGCCCACGGGGTACGGCTCACCCTCGCCCCCGCCGAGGGTTCCACCACCGTTGACACCGTGCGCGGGCGTCTCCATCTCGACGGGCTGCGCCTGGAGGTCACCGCATGAACCGTACGAGCCGTCACCTCGGCAGGACCGCATGAGCCGTGTCGCAGGGGGCGTCTCCCCGCTCGAACTCGCCGACTACCAGAAGGCGGTACGGCTCGTCCTGCGGCATCCGCTGATCACACCCGGGTACCCGGACAAGGTGGCGCTGGCGACCGTGCGCCGCTGGGCCGATCAGCTGCGCACCGACCTGATGGAGGTGCTCGGTTACCGGCTCGTGACCACCGCTGACACCGCCCGGCTCCAGCGCGCCCAGGACGGCCTGGACGCCACCCGCCCGGCCCTCACCCGCGCGGGACGCCCCTTCGACCGCCGCCGCTACGCCTACCTCGTGCTCACCCTCGCGGCGCTGGGCCGCCACGGCGCGCAGGTGGCGCTCGGTGAACTGGCCGACGCGGTCGCCGCCGACGCCGTACGCATCGACGGACTCGGCCTCGACACCGCGCGCAAGCCCGACCGGGACGCCTTCGTCGACGCCGTCACCTGGCTCACCGAGCGCGGCGCGCTCACCCTCGCCGACGGCTCCGCCACAGCCTGGGCCAGCGACCCCGAGCGGGCCGAGGCCCTGTACGACATCGACCGGGAGATCCTCCTCGCCGTCCATCACCCGACCCGCGTCCTGCAGCACCTGACCTCGGTCACGGCGCTCCTGGACTCGGCCGGTGCGCTGGGCATGTCCGCGGGGCGTGCGGCCCAGCGTCGCGACCAGGCCCGCCGGGCCCGCCGTCTGGTGCTGGAGAATCCGGTCGCGTACTACGCCGACGCCGACACCGAACTCCTGGGCCAGCTGCGGGCCCCCGCCCTCGCCGAGGACTTGGAGCGCCTGACCGGGCTGACGGTGGAGCGGCGGGCCGAGGGCGTGGCGCTCATCGACACCTCCGGCAGGCTGTCCGACATCCGTTTCCCCGGCGGCGGTACCGTCGCGCAGGCTGCGCTGCTGCTGGCCGCCCGGATCAGCGCCGCCATCCAGCGTTCCGGACGGCACGCCCTCGAACTGCTGCCCGCGCCCACCGCCGCCGAACGCCTCGCGGCGCGCGCCCGGCGTATCGACGCGGCTCTGCCGTCGCGTGGTCCGGTCGCCGAACTCGCCGGACTCGCAGAGCCGGACGAGGCGTCAGCGTACGCGGCACCCGGTGACGAGGGGGAGGAGCCGGAGGAGACCCGATACCCCTTCGTCACGGACTCCTGGCTGCGGGGCAAGCTCAAGGAGATCACCGCCGAGTACGGCGCGGGCTTCGCCGCCGACCTGCGCGGCGACCCCGACCGGCTGCTGGACCAGGCGCTCGGTCTGCTGGCCGCCATGTCGCTGATCGCCCGGGTCGACGGCGGGGCCCTCGCGCTTCCCCTGCTCGCCCGCTACCGGGGGGTCACCGCCCGCGTGAGAACCCGCACGGCAGCCCAACCGCCCTCCCGGACACCCCTGTTCACCGACGACATCGCCAAGGACCCGACTCCGTGAGCACCCCCGCTCCCACCCAGGCCCCCGCCTCCTCAGCCCGGTTCGTCCCCACCCGCGCCGGGATCATCAACCTGTGGGACTACCGGGACGAGGAGTTCTCCTTCGCGGGCGGCTGGTTGGTGCTGCGGGGCCCCAACGGGTCCGGGAAGACCAAGGCGCTGGAGGTTCTGTTCCCGTTCGTCCTCGACGGCCGTATCGACCCCAAGCGGCTCAACCCGTTCGCCGCCGAGGACCGCACGATGAAGTCCAACCTGCTCTTCCGCGGGCAGGACAGCGCGCTCGGCTACGTCTGGATCGAGTTCACCCACCGGGAGACCGGCGAGGCCGTCACCTGCGGCATCGGGCTGCACGCCCAGCGGCACCGCGACACACCCGCCCGCTGGCACTTCGTCGCCGACGGCCGCGTCGGCGAGGACTTCTCCCTCCTCACCCGCGACGACCGGCCGATGACGAGGAAGCAGCTCGCCGCCGAGCTCGGACGTGAGCTGATCACCTCCGCGGCCGACTACCGTGCTGCCGTCGACCAGCGCCTGTTCGGCCTCGGCCCGGAGCGGTACGAGCAACTGCTCACCCTGATCCTCACCCTGCGCCGCCCGCAGCTCGCCAAGAACCTCGACCCGGCCAAGCTCTCCGACACCCTCACCGCCGGCCTGCGCCCGCTCGACGACGACCTGATCGCCGAGGCAGCCCGTTCCTTCGACGACATGGAGTCCGTGCAGCGCACGCTGGAGGGGCTGGCCGCCGCCGACGACGCCACCCGCGCCTTCCTCGCGAGCTACTCCACCTATCTGCGGGTCCATGCCCGCTCCGCCGCGGACCGGCTCACCGCCCGCCGCGCCGAGACCGCCGAGCGCGCCGCCGCGCTGCGCACCGCCACCACGGACCTGGCGGCGGCCCGGGAACAGCAGGCCGCCGCCGAGAAGCGCGCCGAGTCGGCCGACGCCTCGCTCGCCGCCCAGCGCGCCCGTCTCGACCAGCTGCGCTCCTCCGCCGCCTATCAGGCCGTCGAGCAACTGGCCGACCTGGAACGCCTGGTGCGCACCTGCGAGCAGACCGCCAGGCAGGCGAGCGCCGAACGTGAACGCCGCACGGCAGCCACCGGCCGCGCCCGCGCCGAGGCCGAACACGCCGCCCGGCTCGCCGCCGAACTCGACGCCGCTGTCTCCCGGGACGCCGCCGCCGTCGCCGACCACGCCCACTCCGCCGGCCTCCCCTGGACCCCGGCCGACGCCGAGCCCGCCCACCTCGCCGAACGCTCCGCCGCACTCGCCGCCGCCCGCCACGAGGGCGTCCGGGCCGTGCGCGCCGCCCAGCAGGCGGCCCGCGGCGCCGAGCAGACCCGTGACCTTGCCCGGGTCTCCCTCGACCGTGCGCAGGAGGCCGTCACCGCGGCCGAGACCGCGGAGACCGCCGCCGAGTCGGCCCTCGAATCCGCCCGCGAGCAGGCCCGTACGGCACTTGGCCAGTGGACGCAGGCGCACGGCGAGCTCCTGGCCGAGGAGGGGGCCGGCCGACTCGCCGAAGCCCTCGAACGCACCGGCGAGGCCGAGGCGGTCACGCTCGCCGACGCCTTCACCGAGGCCACCGCTCCCGCCGTGCAGGAACTGCGCGACACCCTCGCCTCCCTGCGCGCACGGCGCACCGACGTCGAGCGCCGCCGTGCCGAGACGGAGGCCGAACGCGACCGGATCGCCGCCGAACACGACGACGCCCCGCCCCCGGCCCGTGGCCGCGGCGCCGACCGGGCGGCTGGTGACGGCGTCCCGTTGTGGCAACTCGTCGACTTCGAAGAGAACCTGACAGAACGTCAACGAGCGGACCTGGAAGCGGCCCTGGAGGCGTCGGGCCTCCTTGACGCACTCGTCACCGCCGAGGACACCCCCGTGGCGGCCGGGCGTAGCGAAGGCTACCTGCGTGCCGGCGCCCCGGTGAACGGACCGAGCCTCGCCGATCTCCTGAGCCCCGAGAGCCCCGAGAGCTCTGGAGTCGGCATCGCGATCCCGACCGCCGCCCGGATCACCGCCGTACTGCGCTCCGTCGCCGTCACCGGCGACCTCGACACCGGCATCCCGCACATCGGCCCCGACGGCCGGTACGCGGCCGGTGTCCTGGTCGGCGCCCACACCAAGGAGCACGCCGAGTACGTCGGAGCGACCGCCCGCGCCCGCCGGCGCGCCGCCCGGATCGCCGCCTGCGTGGCGCTGCTGACCGAACTCTCCGCCCAGCTCGACGAGTTGGCGCGCCTGCAGGCCCGTACGGACGCCGCCCTGGAGGCGTACGCCGCCGCCCGCGCCGCCCTGCCCCGCACCACCGGCATCACGCAGGCGCTGCGCGAGCTCGACCGGGCCGCGGCGAGGCTGCGCGCCACCCGCGACGCCGCCGACGCCGCCCAGGGCTCGTACGACGAGTCGGTGGCCGCCTGCTCGGTCGCCGAACGCGCTCTGCGCCGCACCGCGGCCGAGCACGCCATCGAGACCGAACGCGTCGACGCCGTCGAGACCGCCACCCGAGCCTTCGAGACGACGGTCCGCGAACTCGCCGCCCGCCGCCGCGAACACGCCCGCCAGAGCGAGGCGGCCGAGGCCGCCGCCGAGCGGCTCGGCGCCGCCGCCGAGGACGAGGAGGCGGCGGCGGACACCGAGCGCGCGGCGCGCCGCAGGCACACCGAAGAGGCCGCGGGACTCGAAGCCCTCCACACGGCCGTCGGGGCCGAGGCACAGGAGGTGATGCGCCAGGTGCAGGAGACCGAGGACGGGGTCGACGCCCTGGCGAGGGAGGCCGAGGCGGCCCGTACGGCCCAGCACGCCGCCATCGCCGGCACCGCGGCGGCCGAGGCCCGCCGTACGGCCGCCGCCGAGGCCGGCGCGGTCGCGGCGGCGGAGGAGAAGGACACCGCCCGCGGGCTGCGCCCGTACGCCGCCCGTGAACTCCTCGACATCCTGCGCTGCCCGCCCGGCCTCGCCTGGCCCGCCCAGGAGGCCGACTGGACCGGAGAGACACTCCCGCCGGCCGTGGTCGCCGTCCACGAGGCGATCCTGTCCGCCACCCGCGACCTCACCCCCACCGAGACCAGCCTCAAGCAGTCCGTCACCCGTCTCACCAGGGCCCTGGACGACCTGCAGGCACAGCTCGCCGCCGCCGGACAGGACTACCGGCCCGAATGGGACGGATCCGACGGCGTCATCGTCGTCCGCGTGGCCGACGAGGAGGGCCCGCTGCCCGTGGCGGCCTTCGCTGAGAAGATCGCCTCCCACCGCCGTGACCAGGCCGAACTGCTCTCCGAGTCCGAGCAGCGCATCCTGGAGGACGCCCTGCTCACCCGGCTCGCCCAGCAGATCCACGACCGCACCGTCGACGCCCGCGACCTGATCAGGCGGATGAACACCGACATGCGCCGGCGCACCATGTCCTCGGGGACCACGGTCGGGGTGAGCTGGCTGCTCGCCGACCACCTCGACGACGAGCAGCGCGCCGTCTGCGCCCTCCTCGACGCCGACGCCGCTCGCCTCGGCCCCGACGGTCTCGCCCGGGTGCGCACCCACTTCGCCGCGCAGATCAAGACCGCCCGTGCCCGCCACCGCGACCAGCCCTACCGCGAACTGCTCGCCGAGGTCCTCGACTACCGGAGCTGGCGGCAGTTCGCGTTCCAGCTGGTACGCCCCGACAAGACGGAGGAGAGGCTCACCCGCGCCCGGCACAGCCGCCTGTCGGGCGGTGAGCAGTCCGTGTCGCTGCACCTGCCGCTGTTCGCCGCCGCGCACGCCATGCTCAACTCCGCCGACCCGCACGCCCCGCGCCTGCTCGCCCTCGACGAGGCCTTCGCCGGAGTGGACGACACCGGGCGCGGCGAACTCATGTCACTCGCCGCCCAGTTCGACCTCGACCTGTTCATGACCGGCTACGACCTGTGGGCCGCCCACGCCTCCGTGTCCGCCGCCGCCCACTACGACCTCGCGCACACCGCCGTCGACCACACCGTCTCCGCTCTTCTGCTCGTCTGGGACGGCGACCGGCTCCTCACCGACGACACCGGCGACCTCACCGCCGCCCTCGGCTCGCCCGGCACCCGACGCGCCTCGACGCCCGAGGAGGCCGCGGTTGTCGGCTGAGCAGCGTGAAAGCCATGGGTACAACGAGTTGCGGGGCGAGGGATGGACCCGTCTGCTCGCCGCCGCCCGCCGCAGACTGGAGCGCACCGGCGGCGCGCTCGACGGCGACATCGGGCTCATGGGGCCCAGCGAGGCCGAGCGCCGCACCGTCATCGGCATCACCGGCCGCTACCGGCCCGAGACCGTCAAGCGCCTCGCCGTACCCCTGCGTGACCTGGACGGGTATCTGTACGACCGTTATGGCACCGGTCTCCTCCAGACCCTCGGCCGGCTCCACGGTCCGCTGCGCGACCGGCCGGCCGAACGGGCCGACGAACAGGCCCGCCGGGAGCAGGCCCTGACGTCGGCCCACTCCAGCCGGCTCGCCGGGCAGGGGTGGTTCGCCGCCTGGCTTGACCGCATCGCCGCCGACGGCACTCTCACCCGTCTTGTACGCCGGGGGGACGCGCCGCTCCTGGACGCGGCGGTACGCGTCCTGGAGAGACTGACCGGTGACGGGGACCACCGTGCGGGCTCCCCGAGCCGGGGCCCCGGTGTCCTGCCGCTTCCGGTGCTCGCCGAGTGGGCCACCGGCGACACCAAGGCCCTCGTGCCCGGCGCCCCGCTCGAACAGCTCGTCCTGCGCGCCCTCGCCCAGCGCGCCGGCGACGGCCGCGACGTCCCGCGCGAGCGGGCCGGGCGGCGAGCCCTGTGGGAGAGCGCCGGGGCCATCGCCGACGACCTCGCCAGCCAGGTACTCGTCCTCAACATCGGGGCCGAGGGCGACACCGTGGTCTGCGACTGGCTGCGCGATGCCGCCGACTTCGGCATCCCCTTCCGGCTCACTCTCCACCAACTCGCCACCGCCCCCGTCGTCCCCGCCGCCCGCACCATCTACGTCTGCGAGAACCCGGCCGTACTGCGCGCCGCCGCCGGTGAACTCCAGGACACCGGTGCCGCCCTCGTGTGCACCGAGGGCGTCCCGTCCGCCGCCTGCCACAAACTGCTCGGCGACGCCGTACGAGCGGGATCCCGGCTGCACTGGCGCGCCGACTTCGACCGGGCCGGACTGCGCATCACCGCGGACGCCGTGGCCCGCCACGGTGCCCAGCCCTGGCGGATGACCGCCGCCGACTACACGGCGGCACTCGTCGAGGGCGAGTCCACCCCGCTCGCGGGACCGCCCGCGGCCAGCCCCTGGGACCCGGGACTGACCCTCGCGATGGAGGAGTCGGGCAGTGCGGTCATGGAGGAACGCCTCCTGACCGCGCTCCTGTCCGACCTCACCCGCGCCTGAACCGGCGTCCGGTGGTGGTCGGATCGATCCGTCCACCACGGTGTGCCGGTCGGCATCCACCGGCGAGTCGGCGTCAGTGCCAGAGCCCCCTGGGGCTGACTGGAACGACGGTGTCATCTCAGGGAGCGGGCGACGTCGAGTCCACGCTGACCAGGCTGAGATCGACGTCGTCGCGGGCCGCCGCCTCGGCGATCACCGCTTCCATGAGGGCCTGGAAGGTCTCGTCACACGGCACCCGGATGCTCGCGCAGCCACGTGTCCAGCGTGTCGGCCGTGCGGTCGGGCAGCACGTCGATCCGCTCATGGGTCTCGGCGTCGATCACCACGGTGGCATGGCGGTGCCGCCGGCGCAGGGCGAAATCGTCGACGCCGATCACGCGGGGCACCCCCGGTGGGCAACGGGATGCGCAGCAGGGTACGCGGGGCCGTGTGACGGGACAGGCCCACCGCGAGTGCGACGGCGGCGATTCCATCGTGACCGAGTCGCCGGGTCTCCGCCCCGTTACGGCAGCTGCCGCTGACGCTCGTTCAGATGCGGTGGGACCGCTCGCGGCTTCGCCCGCAACGGACCGATCAACTCATCGAAATGCCGCACACCACGTCAACAAGTCGAAGTGCCGGAAGCAACCCGTAGATCTTCGACGGCTCCGGTGCCCGCTCAAAACAGTTCCAGGTCCTTGCCGCCGGTGTCCGCGATGACTGGCCGGAAGTGGTCAGGGAGGTCGTCCAGGCGGTCAGGACCGGCCGCGGCGGCCACGGCGGGGGCCGTCTCGGCCAGCCAGGCACGAAACCGCTCGACGGCTTCGCGGTAGGGGACTCGCGCCAGGACGCGGTGCTCGCCGGAGGGGCAGAAGTCGACGGCGACGGTGAGCAGGCAGGAACGGGGCGCCTTCTGACTGCCCGTCCAGGACACGCGCAGGACACCGCAGGGCTTGCGCCCGCGGGGGGCGCGGTGGGTCGGGCGCAGCGGTCGGCAGGCTATGTGGGCGGTCCATGCGGCGAGGTGCGGCAGGGGCAGGGTGGCGCGTGCGCGGCAGCCTGGGCAGCGGTGCCAGTGGTGGAGCCAGTCGTCGGTGTAGGTGTGGAAGAGGCGTGTGTAGCGGTTCGCCACGCGGACGTCGTTGCTGTACAGGTGGTCGGGGCGTTCCAGCGTGTTGCAGGACTGGCAGACGGGGGCGCGGATGTAGCCGTGTTCGTGGCAGTGGTCGAGCACGGTGGCGGGTGCGGTGCGGCAGACGGCGCACGCCCACCCGGCCACCCTGCGGGGAGGTACCGGGCTTCCTGCTGAGCACCGAGTACAACTGGCCTTCCAGCTCCTTGTCGTACGGGCGCGGTGAGGTGGCGGGGCCCTCGGGGCTCGTCGTCTGCCGATCGTCGGCGTCTCGGGCCTGCCGGGGGTGGGAGGGCGGCTCGGTGACGGCTGCGCAGGCCTGGCGGGTCCGCGCGGCTTGCACCCACTGCGTTTCGGCGTGCTCGGCCGCGTCGAGCAGCCTGACCACAGCGCGCGGCAGCCACCATGTGCGCTGCGTCCCGTCGCGGGTCTGCTCCACGAGTATCTGTCGCCAGTCGATCCCCGACGTACCCCACCCGTGCATGGGCAGGAGAGCAGGGCCACGGCCGAACGCCGGACAGGCCCGTGATCTGCGTTTCCGCAGGTCACGGGCCTGTCCCGAAGGGTGAGTGACGGGACTCGAACCCGCGACATCCTGGACCACAACCAGGTGCTCTACCAGCTGAGCTACACCCACCACGACCGGCGGTGATTCTGTGGTTTCTCCGACCGGCCGAGAAAAAGTGTACAGGGTCCGAAGGGGTGCTCGCGCACGGCTTTCCGGGGGCCCCTTCGGGGGCCTCCTGAACGCCTATTCCGCAGGCAGGACGTGCTTGGCCGCGATCGCCTTCGCGGTGTCCGAGTCCGGGCCGGGCTGCGGTACGAAGATGGCCTCGCGGTAGTAGCGCAGTTCGGCGATCGACTCGCGGATGTCGGCGAGGGCGCGGTGGTTGCCGTTCTTCTCCGGGCTGTTGAAGTACGCCCGCGGATACCAGCGCCGGGCCAGCTCCTTGACGCTGGACACGTCGACGATCCGGTAGTGGAGGTATCCCTCCAGGGCCGGCATGTCCCGGGACAGGAAGCCGCGGTCGGTGCCGACGGAGTTGCCGCACAGCGGGGCCTTGCTCGGTTCCTTCACGTGCTCCCGTACATAGGCCAGGACCTGCTCCTCGGCCTCGGCGAGCGTCGTGCCGCCGGCCAGCTCGTCGAGCAGGCCTGACGTGGTGTGCATCTGCCGCACCACCTCCGGCATCGTCTCCAGTGCCTTGGCCGGCGGACGGATGACGATGTCCACGCCATCGCCGAGCACGTTCAGCTCGGAGTCGGTGACCAGTACGGCCACCTCGATGAGCGCGTCGTCGGACAGCGAGAGGCCGGTCATCTCGCAGTCGATCCACACCATGCGATCGTTCATGCGACCACCCTAAAGCTGACGTCGGCTTTTGTGGCCCCCGCGGTCGGCGCCGAGGCTTCCCGGGCCGGGAAGGCATGGCCGCGGCCCACCCGAGCGGGTCGGGTGGGCCGGTGGGACGTCAGCTGCCGGTGCGCGGGCCCGGCAGGCTGGGCGACAGGCCTACCGCCGCTGTCCTGCGGGTCTGCATCGGCAGTACCCCCTCGGGGTACTGGATCAGCGGGCCCGTCGGTGGCAGCGGTGCCGGTTCCGGGGTGTCGGGGCGGTCGGACTGCGGCCGGCGTGCCCGGTAGGCCGCCCGGTACGCCGCCGGAGACGAACCCAGCTGGCGGCGGAAGTGGCCGCGCAGGGCGACGGGGGAGCGGAAGCCGCAGCGGCCCGCCACCTCGTCCACCGAGTAGTCCGACGTCTCCAGCAGACGCTGCGCCTGGAGCACCCGTTGCGTGATCAGCCACTGCAGCGGGGCGCTACCGGTCAGCGAGCGGAAGCGGCGGTCGAAGGTCCGGCGGCTCATGTACGCGCGTGCCGCCAGCGTCTCCACGTCGAACTGCTCGTGGAGGTGCTCCAGCGCCCAGGCGACGACCTCGGCGAGCGGGTCGGCGCCGATCTCCTCTGGTAAAGATCGATCGAGGTAGCGCTCCTGACCGCCGGAGCGGCGGGGCGGGACCACCAGGCGCCGGGCGAGCGCACCGGCCGCCTCGTTGCCGTGGTCCGTCCGCACGATGTGGAGACAGAGGTCGATTCCGGCCGCCGTACCGGCGGACGTCAGGACGTCGCCGTCGTCCACGAACAGTTCGCGTGGGTCGACGTGCACCGACGGATAGCGCTTGGCCAGCGTCGGCGCGTACATCCAGTGGGTGGTGGCCGGGCGGCCGTCCAACAGTCCGGCGGCCGCCAGTACGAACGCGCCGGTGCACAGCCCGACTATGCGGGCCCCTTCCTCATGGGCGCGGCGCAGCGCGTCCAGGGCTTCTTCGGGCGGTGGCGCGGTGATCGAACGCCAGGCCGGTACGACGACCGTGCCGGCGCGGGAGATCGCCTCCAGGCCATGTGGCGCGGTGAGTTCCAGGCCCCCTGTGGTCCGCAGCGGGCCTTCCTCACCACCGCACACCAGCAGTCGGTAGCGTGGCACTCCGGCGTCCTGGCGGTCTATCCCGAACACCGACAGTGGTATGGAACTCTCGAAGATGGGGCCGCCGCTGAACAGCAGCACCGCGACGATCTCCTTGCGGCGTCGCCCGGAAAGTTTCCGGGCCGCGGCTTCCGGCGCGGCAGTGGAGTCGTGGCTCATCCTGCTAAGCCCCCCTCGGTGGTCGCGGCTCCTCGGTTGTGTCGCTCCTGCACGTTTCCCCTCGGTCCTGCACCAGTCCCCCGCCGTAAGACGTCAAGATCGAATCTACTGGTTTCCGCGGTGTCGCGGTGACCAGTTCGACACGCCGTAGATTGTCGACATGACAACTTGGCGTGAAGCATTCGATCACGAAGCGTTGCACTCACGGGCCGTGCAGGGAAGTGCGCCTCGCGGCAGTGGCCAAACCGCGTAGGGCGCGAAGGGTCCCCTGGACCCTTTCCGTGCAGGTGGAACGGGGGTTGGAGGGTGGTCGGGGCCCCTCTTGCACAGGGTCGGGAAGTTGGCTGAAAAGAAGCGTTCCCGTGCGCGGAAACCGGTCAGTCGACCGGTGTAGTGCCCCTAGTGTGACGTCCGCCTCCCCGGCCCGCTCCGCGGGGTGCCCGGTGCGGGGTCCGGTGCGGCGCCGCGTGGCGTGTTCCGTGGCGTGTCTCCTGTGCCCTCCCGCGCTCCGAGCGGCGCAGCAGATACCGGCATACGGCGGTCACGGCGGCCAGCCCGAGGGCGGTGCCGGCGGTGCCGGCCAGCGAGGTGCCGTACCAGAGGAGCACCACGGGGACGAGGACGCAGGAGAACGCGGCCCAGCGGACGACGTCACCCGTAGTGTCCTGGGCGGGGCGCGGGCGGGGTTTCGCGCGCGGTCCGGGCATGTGTGTGTCTCCCTGGCTGGTGCTCCTGCCGGCTCCCTGGTGGTACCTCTCCGGGGTTCAACGCGTGTTCGAGCGGTCGGTCACCGTGCGTGGCCCAGCTCCTGTCCGAATCCTGTGCAAACCGCCTGTACGGGGCAGCAACCATTGCGTTACGGGTGCGGCTCGTGCATGCTCCCTGGAACCCCTAACCGACTCCGGGGAAGGTCCCCTACGGAGAGTGCGCGGGATCTGGGCTGAGGAGGCGTGCCGCCGTACCCTTGGGGGTATGGGGTTGGGAAGATGTTTCCCGGACACAGCTCCGCCGCACACTGTCGTCCCTCCCACAAAGGATCACAACGCCGAGACAGCCATGGCCGGTCACGAATTCTTCGATCCAGCGGACCGCAAGCGGCCGGTCGCCGATCCCACGGCGGCCGATGCGCTGGCGGCGGAAGAGCCACGCCCTTCCTGCGACCCCGCCTTCAAACACGGAGTGGTCGTCGGCTTCGATGGCTCCACCTCCAGTGAGCGCGCTCTCGCCTATGCGATCGGGATGGCACACCGCTCCCGCGCAGGGCTGATCATCGTCCATGTCGCCAACCGACTGCCGACCACCGTGTGGGCCGGCTGCGAGCCGCCCGTCTTCGTCGACGTGCCGGACCACCGCACCGAGGTGCTCGGTCTCGAACTCGCCTGCGCCGACTACCTGGCCGAGGTGCCCTGGATCCTCGTCGAGCGCGGCGGTGACATCTGCCACGAACTCGAAGAGGTGGGGCGGGAGTACGAGGCCGACGCGATCGTCGTGGGCTCGACCCACGGGATCGTCGGGCGGATCTTCGGCTCCGTCGCGGGCAGACTCGCCAAGCGGGCCAAGCGGCCCGTCGTTGTCATTCCGTAACTCCGCCTTCTCCCAGGTGAGATGCGCCGTGGGAACGGTCCGGCTCCCTTTGTGCCGTGCGTAAACCTACTCGCGCGTAGAGGTGTTTGTGCCCTTGTGAAGGGCATATATCGGTCACCGCGCGCAACTGCACAAGCATGAAGGGAGCCCGCCGTGAACAATGACGTCTCTGCGGGAAGCGGAACCACTACCGTGGCCGGCCGACTCGCCCTGGGGATCACCCTGTTGGCGTTCGGCCTCGGCACCACCGGCGTGATCGACGGCGTCACCACGTCCGACGCCGTGTCAGTCGCCCACTACGTGGGCGGAGTCGCCCTCTTCCTCGTCGGCCTGCTGGCCTTCCGTGACCGTGACACCGTGAACGGCACGGGCTATGTGGCCCTCGGCGCCCTCTGGTTCACCTGGGCCGTCTCGTCCGGCGGCAACGCCTCGGCCAACGCGGCCGGGCTCTTCCTGGTCCTCTTCGCCCTCGTGGCACTGTCGTTGACCCTCGCGGGCGGCGACACGCTCGGACAGGCCATGCACGGGCTGCTGTTCCTGTCGATGCTGCTGCTCGCTGTCGCGAACTTCGCCGACAGCTCCTCGCTGGTCAAGGTGGGCGGCTGGGTCGCCGCGGCGGCGGGGGCGGTGGCCTGGTACGCCGCGACGGCCGCGCTCGCGCACTGGCCGACGGTCCTTCCCAGGCGGGCTGCCGGTCGGGGGGTGACGGCCCACGGCTGATACGGCAGCCGACGCCGGGGAGTTGGGCGTCCCCGGCGACATATGGAGCGGACCCCCTGGTGGCCGGTGGCCCACCTAGGGGTCCGCTCCCCTTTTTGCGCCTGAACCGGCGCCGCTCTCGCGGACCTGGTTGCTCGCCGTGGGGGTTACTCAACTGTCGCTACGGCCGTCGGGGCGAGAAGAACCTATTCAACCGTCACCGACTTCGCCAGGTTCCTCGGCTTGTCGATGTCCCTGCCCAGGGCCTTCGCCGTGTGGTACGCGAGGAGTTGGAGGGGGATGCCCATCAGGATGGGGTCGAGTTCGTCCTCGTTCTTCGGGACGACGATCGTGCGGTCCGCCTTCTCCTGGTGCTGGTGGGCCACCGCCAGGATCTTGCCGCTGCGGGCCTTGATCTCCTCCAGGGCCGCGCGGTTCTTCTCCAGGAGGTCGTCATCGGGGACGATCGCCACCGTGGGGAGCGCCGGCTCGATCAGGGCCAGCGGGCCGTGCTTCAGCTCGGACGCCGGGTAGGCCTCCGCGTGGATGTAGGAGACCTCCTTGAGCTTCAGGGAGGCCTCGCGGGCCACCGGGTAGCCCCTGACGCGGCCGATGAAGAGCATCGAGCGGGCGTCGGCGTACTCCTTCGCCAGCTTCTCGATCTCCGCCTCCTGGTCGAGGATCTCGGCGATCTGGGCGGGCAGCCTGCGCAGGCCGTCGATGACCCGCTTGCCGTCGCGGACCGAGAGGTCCCGGATGCGGCCCAGGTGCAGGGCGAGGAGTGCGAAGGCGACCGTGGTGTTGGTGAAGCACTTCGTCGAGACGACGCAGACCTCCGGCCCGGCGTGCACGTACATGCCGCCGTCCGCCTCACGGGCGATCGCCGAGCCGACCACGTTCACCACGCCCAGCACCCGCGCGCCCTTGCGCTTCAGCTCCTGGACGGCGGCGAGGACGTCGTACGTCTCACCGGACTGGGAGACCGCGATGTAGAGGGTGTCGGGGTCGACGACCGGGTTGCGGTAGCGGAACTCGGAGGCGGGCTCGGCGTCCGCGGGGATACGGGCCAGCTCCTCGATCATCTGGGCGCCGATCATGCCCGCGTGGTACGAGGTGCCGCAGCCGAGGATCTTCACCCGGCGCACGGCACGCGCGTCGCGGGCGTCCAGGTTGAGGCCGCCGAGGTGCACGGTGGAGAAGCGGTCGTCGATCCGGCCGCGCAGCACGCGGTCGACCGCGTCGGGCTGCTCGAAGATCTCCTTGTGCATGTAGGTGTCGTGGCCGCCCATGTCGTACGACTCGGCCTCCCACTCCACTGTGGTCGGCTCGGCCGTCGTCCGGGTGCCCTCGGTGGTGTAGGTCCGGAAGTCGTCGGCCTTGAGGGTGGCCATCTCGCCGTCGTCGAGAGTCACTATCTGGCGGGTGTGGGTGACCAGGGCCGCGATGTCGGAGGCGACGAACATCTCCTTGTCGCCGATGCCGAGGACGACCGGGGAGCCGTTCCTGGCCACCACGATGCGCTCGGGGAAGTCGGCGTGCATCACCGCGATGCCGTAGGTGCCCTCGATCAGGCGCAGGGCCTGGCGGACCTTCTCCTCCAGGGTCTCCGCCTGGGAGCGGGCGACGAGGTGGACGAGGACCTCGGTGTCGGTCTCGGAGAGGAACTCGACGCCGTCCGCCTCCAGCTTGCGGCGGAGGTCGGAGGCGTTGTCGATGATGCCGTTGTGGACGACGGCGACCCTCTGGTCGGCCGACATGTGCGGGTGGGCGTTCACGTCGGAGGGTGCGCCGTGGGTGGCCCAGCGGGTGTGGGCGATACCGGTGGTGCCCTTGAAGCGCGCCGGTACCTTGGCCTCCAGGTCCCGGACCCGGCCCTTGGCCTTGACCATCTTCAGGCCGGCCGCCTTCGGCGAGGTGACGACGATGCCCGCCGAGTCGTAGCCGCGGTATTCCAGTCGCTGCAGCCCCTCGAGGAGAAGGGGAGCCACATCACGCTTACCGATGTATCCGACAATTCCGCACATATATAGGTGTTCCGTATTCTCAGCCGTAGACCATGCGGCGCAGTTGCCGGAGGGTGAGCTCCGGCGGGGCGACCGCCCTGTACTTCAGATCCGCCTCGATCCGTTCGAAGATCTCCGCGTTCACCAGGCCTTCCGCCTGCAGTTCGCGGTGGCGGCGCCGGACGTAGTCCCCGGCCGTCTCGTCGAAGTAGGCGAGCACGTCCTGTACCACCCGCAGCGCCTCGCCCCGGCTCAGGAGCGTGGACCGCGTCAGATGATCAACCAGTTCGTCGTGCACCCGTAGATCCTGGAGTACGGGATGGCGGTTACGCAAGAATCCTGCCCGATTCCGGGCAACGGCCTGTTGAATCTCTTTTGGGTTCTGTTCGTAGCCTGTCCATCCTGTGTCTTGCGCGACGTTGCTTGTGAAGACGAGTTTCAGACGTCATGGACATTCCTCGTATGGGAGTACCCGAACAGCTGGCCGAGCGTATGAGCATGGCCGAGCAGCACGAGTACCTGCGCGCCAAGTTCTCCCGGCGCTCGATGATCAGAGGCGGCGCCGTGACTGTCGGCGCCGTCACGGGTGGCTCGTTCGTGCTGGGCGGCACCGCCCGGGCGGCCGTTCCCACCCAGGCCTCCGCCCCGGCCGCCGAGTACGTCGACGGCGCCTTCGTGGCGCCGTTCGGCCGTCACCTCGCCTACGGTAACGACGCCAGCACGGAGATGACGATCTCCTGGCAGGTCCCGGTCGCGGTGAAGAAGCCCTTCGTCCGCATCGGCACCCACGCCTCGCACCTCTCCGTCAAGATCCCGGCAGAGATCCGTGCCCTCTACACCCCGGCCGGGGTGGGCGCGAGCGGCGACCACACCCAGTACTACGTGCACGCCAAGCTGGCCAACCTCAAGCCGGGCCGCACCTACTTCTACGGCGTCGGCCACGACGGCTTCGACCCGGCCGCCACGCAGTTCGCCGGCACCATAGGCACCTTCACCACCGCGCCCTCGCACAAGGAGCCGTTCACCTTCACGGCCTTCGGCGACCAGGGCGTCAGCTACCACGGCCTGGCCAACGACAGCCTGATCCTCGGCCAGAACCCCAGCTTCCATCTGCACGCCGGCGACATCGCGTACGCCGACCCGGCCGGCCAGGGCAAGTCCGCCGACACCGGCTTCGACTCGCGGGTGTGGGACCAGTTCCTGGCCCAGACCGAGTCGGTCGCCAAGTCGGTGCCGTGGATGGTGTCGTACGGCAACCACGACATGGAGGCCTGGTACTCGCCGAACGGCTACGGCGGCGAGGAGGCCCGCTTCACCCTGCCCGACAACGGGCCGGACAAGAAGAACCTGCCGGGCGTCTACTCCTTCGTCCACGGCAACACGGCGATCATCTCGCTGGACCCGAACGACGTCTCCTTCGAGATCCCGGCGAACCTGGGCATCTCGGGCGGCACGCAGACCACGTGGTTCGAGGGGCAGCTGAAGAAGTTCAGGGCCTCGAAGGACATCGACTTCATCGTCGTGTTCTTCCACCACTGCGCCTACTGCACCTCCACGGCGCATGCCTCGGAGGGGGGCGTGCGACAGGAGTGGGTGCCGCTGTTCGAGAAGTACACGGTGGACCTGGTCATCAACGGCCACAACCACCAGTACGAGCGCACCGACGTCATCAAGGGCAACCAGGTCGTCAAGAAGCTCCCGATCGGCGAGACGGCCTACTCCGAGACCGAAGGTGTCGTCTACGTCACCGCGGGCGCGGCCGGCCGCAGCCTCTACGCGTTCACCGCGCCGGACTCCTACGAGGGCCACCTGAACGAGGTCGACTCCGTGGCCTCCTTCATCAACACCAAGAACGGCAAGGTCAACGAGACCGTCACCTGGTCCCGGGTGCGCTACCTCAACTACTCGTTCCTGCGCGTGGACGTCGAGCCGGCGCCGCGCGGCCAGTACGCCAAGCTGAAGGTGTCGGGCATCGCCGAGACCGGCGACCGCATCGACCACTTCACAGTGGCCCGCAAGGCCAAGTAAGGGCCTACGCCCGGAAGGCAGGGCGTAAGGCGCACCCGCAGGCGGTCCTCACATGCGTTTGAGGACCGCCTGTTTGGCCATCGCGAACTCCTCGTCCGTGAGCACGCCCTCGCGATGCAGCTCACCCAGTTCGCGCAGGCGCCGCAGCAGCGCGTCATGATCGGCCTCGGGCTCCTCCACCGCCGTGGGCGCAGGCGGTACGGCCGTCGACGGATGCGGCAGCCGCGCCTGCACCGCCGCCGCGACCAGCGCCATCAGCGGATCCCGCTTGAACCCCCACAGCTCCACCGCGTTGGGGTCGTACTTGGCCCGTACCCTGGCCGGCGCGCCGCGCACCCGGAACCGCAGATGGCCGTTCTCCAGCCCGGCGGAGGGCTGCCACTCCACGGCTAGGATGTCCGCCAGGGCCAGCGTGCGGGGACCGGCGGCGGCCTTCGTGTCCTCCGTCTTCCAGTTCCACTCCAGCCGCACCCGCTCCCCGTCGAAGCCGGCCGTGCCGTCCCCGGCGGAGACCGACAGCGGCAGCCGCGGACCGGGCAGCAGATACCCGCTCACCGGCGTGTTCGGAACCTGCTCCAGCACCAGCGCGTCACGCACCTCGTCCGTGAAGTACTCGGCGACGCCGTACCGGTCCGGCTCCACGGCCAGCTGATACGGGTCGTGGGTCTCGGCGAGACGGCCACCGGTGGCGTGCAGCAGCGGATCGGCGCCGTCCCGCAGCCGCAGCCTCAGCCGCCCCGACCTACGGCCCTGCTCGAACGAGATCCCCGCCAACGCACCCAGCGGGACGTCCAGTTCACCCAGCATCCGGCGCAGCACACTGACGTTCTTGTCCCGGCCGGGGGTCAGCCGCAGGGCGTCCCCGTCGAAGACCCAGATGCCGTCCTTCTGGATGATTTCCGCCATGCGGGGATTGTTCCACCGGAAGTACCGCCGGTTGGTCTCGACCAATCCCGCACTGTGGTGCATCCTCGGCCGAGGCCCCTGCACTGAGTTCTGTCGAAGGGAGCGCACGTGAGACGGCACCACAGAACGACTCCCCGAACTTCCCGCACCTCCCGTACTCCCCGCATGGCCCGCGTCCTCGGGTCCCTGCTGCTGGTCGCGGCGGCCGGCACCTTCACGGTCGGCGCCACCCCGGCGACACCGAGGCCCGCGCCGGCCCCACTGGACCGGGTCGTCCCGGCGCCCGCCTCGGTCAAGGCGGGCGGAGCGCCGTACCGCATCACCCGCGACACCGCCATCCGCGTCAACGGCTCCCGGGAGGCCCGCCGGGTCGCCGAGTACCTCGCGGACCTGCTGCGCCCGTCGACCGGCTACCGGCTGCCCCTGACCACCCATGGCGGCTCGGGCATCCAACTCCGTCTGACCAAAGGCCCGTTCGGCGCCGAGGGCTACCGCCTCGACAGCGGCCGCGACGGCGTCACCCTCACCGCCGCCGAACCCGCCGGCCTCTTCCACGGCGTCCAGACCCTGCGCCAGCTGCTCCCGGCCGCCGTCGAGAAGGACACCGCGCAGCCCGGCCCCTGGCTGATCGCGGGCGGCACCATCACCGACCGCCCCCGCTACGCCTACCGGGGGGCGATGCTCGACGTCTCCCGGCACTTCTTCACCGTGGCCCAGGTCAAGCACTACATCGACGAGTTGGCCCTCTACAAGATCGACGAGCTGCATCTGCACCTCAGCGACGACCAGGGCTGGCGCATCGCCATCGACTCCTGGCCCCGCCTGGCGGCCTACGGCGGCTCCACCCAGGTCGGCGGCGGCAAGGGCGGCCACTACACGAAGGCCGACTACCGGGAGATCGTCCGCTACGCCGCCTCCCGCTATCTCGAAGTCGTCCCCGAGATCGACATGCCCGGCCACACCAACGCGGCCCTCGCCTCCTACGCCGACCTGAACTGCGACGGCACCGCACCGCCGCTGTACACCGGCACGGAGGTCGGCTTCAGCTCGCTGTGCGCGTCGAAGCAGGTGACGTACGACTTCGCGGACGACGTCATCCGCGAACTGGCCGCCCTCACCCCGGGCCGCTGTCTCCACATCGGCGGCGACGAGGCGCACTCCACCAGCCACGAGGACTATGTGGCCTTCATGGACCGGGTGCAGCCGATCGTCGCCGAGTACGGCAAGACGGTGATCGGCTGGCACCAGCTGACCGGCGCGCACCCGGCGCCCGGGGCCATCGCCCAGTACTGGGGGCTGGACGACACCAGTGCGGACGAGAAGGCCCAGGTGGTCAAGGCCGCGCAGCACGGCACCGGGCTGATCCTCTCGCCCGCCGACCGGGTCTACCTCGACATGAAGTACACCGAGGACACCCCGCTCGGCCAGGACTGGGCCGGTCTGGTCGAGGTGAAGCGGTCGTACGACTGGGATCCTGGCAACTACCTTGCCGGAGTGCCCGGTTCGGCCGTCCGGGGCGTCGAGGCGCCGCTGTGGACCGAGACCATCGTGACCAACGCCGACATCGACTACATGGCCTTCCCGAGGCTGCCCGGGGTGGCCGAGCTGGGCTGGTCGCCGTCCGCGAGCCACGACTGGGACGCCTACAGGGTGCGGCTCGCCGCGCAGGCGCCCCGCTGGGACGCTCTCGGCATTGACTACTACCGCTCTCCGCAGGTGCCCTGGCCTGCGAAGTAAGCTGAAGAACAAGCTGAACCGGAAAGACCGGCGGGCTCCCCCGAGGACCGTACTCGGGGGAGCCCGTCCGCCTGGATCAGAACCCCGCGACGGGATTTTTCAGGGTTCCGACCAGCTGGAGGGCGCCTGACGGGTCCGCCAGGTCCACCATCTGCCTGTTGTTGCGCAGCTGGAGCCGGTTGAGGCAGGACAGCGCGAACTCGGGCGCGAACATGTCGTACTGCGCGAACCTGTCGGCGAGTTCGGGCGCCGACTCCTGGTACTCGCGGGTGACCTCGGCGACCGTCCGCCAGAAGTCGTCCTCCTCCAGGACCCCTTCGGCCGCGAGGTTCGCGGCGAGGAAGCGGAAGAAGCAGTCGAAGACGTCCGTGAAGACGGAGAGGAGTTTCTTGTCCTCGGGGACCTCGACGCGCAGCCGCTCGACCGTCGGCGGCAGCACCGCGTCCGGGTCCATGACCGCGATCTCCTCGGCGATGTCCTTGTAGACCGCCCGCTGGACCACGCCGTCCTTCAGGACCAGGATGACGTTCTCGCCGTGCGGCATGAACACCAGGTCGTAGGCGTAGAAGCTGTGCAGGAGGGGCGTGAAGTAGGCCCGCAGGTAGGCGCGCAGCCACTCCCGCGGCGGCAGCCCGCTCTGCTCGACCAGCGCGGCCGCGAAGGAGGCGCCCTCGTGGTCCACGTGCAGCAGGGAGGCCATCGTCGCGAGCGACTCACCCTCCTGGAGGGACGGCACCGGGCTCTCCCGCCAGAGCGCGGCCAGCATCTTCCGGTACGGCGAGTAGCGGTCGGTCGCCTGCTCGTACTCAAGGTGCCGGTAGCCCACGGCCGCCCGCTCCCGGATGATCGACAGTCCGGTGGACCTGAGCACCGGGTCGTTGTCGATGAGCTGGGCCAGCCAGTCGTTGATCGCCGGGGTGGCCTCCATGTAGGCGGCCGAAAGGCCGCGCATGAAGCCCATGTTGAGGACCGACAGGGCGGTCTTCACGTAGTGCTTCTCGGGGTGGCTGCTGTTGAAGAAGGTCCGGATGGACTGCTGGGCCAGGTACTCGTCGTCGCCCTCGCCCAGGCACACCAGGTGACCGCGCGCGACCTCGGCGGCGAAGGTGACGGTGAGCTTGTTCCACCACTGCCAGGGGTGGACCGGGATGAAGAGGTAGTCGGCGGGATCCAGGCCCCGGTCGCGCAGGACACCGTGGAAGCGCTCGACGGTCTCCTCGCCCAGCTCGTCGCGTACGAAGGACTCGTACTCGATGCCGACCCCCGCGGTGAACGCGGCGCGCGAGGTGTGGGCCGCCAGCCAGACCAGCCGGACCGGGCTCGCGGTCTCGGGGGCGTACGACAGGTACTCGTGGATGCCGAAGCCGAGCCGGCCGTTGTTGGCGACGAAGCAGGGGTGGCCCTCGGTCATCCCGGTCTCGATCGCCTGGAAACCGGCCCGCGCCAGCTCGGCGGCCGGTATCTGCGGCTTGGTGAGCTTGTAGCAGGTACCGGAGAGGGTGGAGGAGATCTCCTCCAGATAGACCGGCAGGATCTCGTCGCTCAGGCCCAGGGACTTCTTCAGCTCGATGAAGAAGTCCAATGCGGCGAGGGGGAGTTCGACCCCGTCGCGGACCCGGCTGATGGAGTCGGCGTCCACCTGCCAGTGGTCCAGGGCGCGACGGACGGCGGTGAAGCGGTAGCGGGTGAACCCGTCGTCGCTGCGGATGACGTAACCGGTCCCCTCCTCCTCCGGGGTGATCAGGCGCTCGTGGGCGAACTCCGCGAGCGCCTTGCGTATCAGGAGCCGGTTGGCCTTCTCCCAGCGCTCGGGCGAGAGATGGGAGACCGTGTCTGCGAGGGTCATACGGACACCGCCTTCTCGAACTGCTCCCGGGTGCAGAAGCTCAGCAACGCCTTCTTCTCCGGCTTCTGTATCTCGCGTACGGGCACGAACCCGACGGCCTCGTTCAGCGCGAGCACGGCCGTGTTGCGCACATCCGGCTCGACGACGATCCGCCGGGTCGCGGGGTCCTCGAAGAGGTGGGCCACCACGGCCGTGATGACGGCCTTGGTGAAGCCGTGTACGGGCGTGTCGGTGGCCGGGGTCAGGAAGTGCATCCCGACGTCCCCCGGCTCGGGCTCGTACAGCCCGACCAGCTCGCGGTGGGCGGGGTCGTACTTCTCCATCAGGAAGGCGGGCTCACAGTCCTCGCCGAGCCCCAGCAGCGCGTGGTGGTGCTCGTCGGCCGCGATCTCCATGTACGCCCGCTCGACGTCCTCCAGTTTCGCGCCCTGCATCATCCAGTAGGCCGCCTTGGGGTGCGTCACCCAGCGGTGCAGCAGCTCGGCGTCCTTGAGGGGGTCGAGGGGGCGGAAGGTGAACGTCGTGGTCATCGTGCTCATATCGCGAACTCCTGGAAGGCGATCGTCTTCTCCACCGGGTAGTACTCCGAGCCGAGCAGCTCGCGGATGATGTACGCGTTCCGGTAGGGGCCCATGCCCAGGTC
The DNA here is from genome assembly GCF_055634995.1 of Streptomyces sp. NPDC111744. Classification (NCBI taxonomy): domain Bacteria; kingdom Bacillati; phylum Actinomycetota; class Actinomycetes; order Kitasatosporales; family Streptomycetaceae; genus Streptomyces; species Streptomyces sp. NPDC111744. The sequence continues at coordinate 454,804 of NZ_JBVKCG010000005.1, read as the reverse complement.
GGGGCTGGTGATGCTGTGGGTGTGGACGCCGGCGTTCTGCAGGAACACACCCCGGCCGGTGACGTCGATGGCGTAGTTGCGGGCCACGTCGAAGTTGCCGTGGGTGTCGTAGCGCAGCCGGTCCCGGACGGGCTTGAGGAACTCGGGCTCGGCGTACCTGTAGCCGGTGGCCAGGACCAGACCCTGGGTCTCGATCTCGTAGTCCTTGCCCTGCTCCTCCTGGCGGAGGGAGAGGGTGTAGGTGCCGTTGTCGTAGGCTGCCGCGTTCAGCGAGGAGTTGGTGAGCAGCCGGGTGGGGACCGGCCCGCCGAGGCTCTTCTGGTAGAGCAGGTCGAAGATCTCGTTGATCAGGTCGCCGTCGATCCCCTTGAACAGGCCCTTCTGCTCGGCGGTGAGCCGGTAGCGGGTCTGCTCGGGCAGGGCGTGGTAGTAGTCGATGTACTCGGGGCTGGTCATCTCCAGCGTGAGCTTGGTGTATTCGAGGGGGAAGAAGCGCGGGGAGCGGGTCACCCAGTTCAGCCGGTAGCCGTGGACGTCGATCTCCCCGAGCAGGTCGTGGTAGATCTCGGCGGCGGACTGGCCGCTGCCGACCAGCGTGATCGACTCCTTCGACTGGAGCGCCTCGCGGTGCCGCAGGTACTGCGAGTTGTGGATGAAGTCCCCGTTCAGGCCCTGGCAGGCCTCCGGGATGTGCGGTGGGGTGCCGGTGCCGAGGACCAGATGGCGGGCGCGGTAGGTGTCACCGGCGGCCGTGGAGACGACGTACAGGCCGTCGTCGTACCGGACGTCGGTCACCGTCGTGCCGAAGCGGACGTTGGTCAGTTTGTTCGCGGCCCAGCGGCAGTAGTCGTCGTACTCGACCCGCAGCGGATAGAAGTTCTCGCGGATGTAGAACGAGTACAGTCGGCCCTTCTCCTTCAGGTAGTTGAGGAAGGAGTACGGCGAGGTGGGGTCCGCCAGGGTGACCAGGTCCGACATGAACGGGGTCTGGAGGTGGGCGCCGTCGAGGAACATCCCTGCGTGCCACTCGAAGTCGGGCTTCGAGTCCAGGAAGACACCGTCCAGTTCGGCGATCGGCTCGGTCAGACAGGCGAGGCCGAGGTTGAAGGGGCCGAGCCCGATACCCACGAAGTCATGGGCTTTGGACGGGCGTTCAGGACGCGCGGTCAAGGGACTCTCCTCCCAGGTACTGCTCGGCGTGGCCGGCGATCAGGTCGAGGACGGCGGCGATGTCGGCCGTCGTGGTCTCGGGGTTGAGCAGGGTGAACTTGAGGTAGTGGCGGCCGCCGACCTTGGTGCCCGCGACCACGGCGTCGCCGGAGGCGAACAGGGCCTTGCGGGCGTACAGGTTGGCGCGGTCGGTCTCGGCCGGGTCGGTGACGGCCGCCGGGATGTACCGGAAGACGAGGGTGGACAGGGTCGGCTCGACGACCACGTCGAAGCGGGGGTCGGCGGCGAGCAGCTTCCAGCCCTCCGCCGCCAGGTCGCAGACCTCGTCGAAGAGTTCGCCGATGCCGTCGGCGCCCATGGTGCGCAGGGTCATCCACAGCTTGAGGGCGTCGAAGCGGCGGGTGGTCTGCAGGGACTTGTCGACCTGGTTGGGGATGCGCTCGGTGACCATCCGGCGCGGGTTGAGGTACTCCGCGTGGTAGGTGGCGTGGCGCAGGGTGGAAGCGTCCCGGACCAGCACGGCGGACGAACTCACCGGCTGGAAGAAGGACTTGTGGTAGTCGACGGTGACCGAGTCGGCGCGCTCGATGCCGGCGATCCGGTTCCGGTGCTTCAGGGAGGCGAGCAGACCGCAGCCGTAGGCCGCGTCCACGTGCATCCAGACGCCGTACTGCTCGCACAGCTCGGCGATCTCCGGCAGCGGGTCGATGGAGCCGAAGTCGGTGGTGCCGGCGGTGGCGACGACCGCCATGGGGATGCGGCCGTCGCGACGGCAGCGCTCCAGCTCACGGGCGAGGGCAACGGTCTGCATCCGCTTGTCCTGGCCGACGGGGACGCAGACCACCGCGTCCTGGCCGAGGCCCAGCAGTTTCGCCGACTTCCTCACGCTGAAGTGGCTGACCTCGGAGGCGAAGATCCGCGGTTTGGCCGGACTGTCGGTCTTCGCCTCCTCGCGGGCCAGCAGCAGCGCCTGGAGGTTGGACTGGGTGCCGCCCGAGGTGAAGACACCGTCGGCGGCCTCGCCGAGGCCGATACGGGCGGTCGTCCAGTCGATCAGTTTCCGCTCGATGAGGGTGCCGCCGGCCGACTGGTCCCAGGTGTCCAGGGAGGAGTTGACCGCGGTGAGCACCGCCTCGCCGAGCACCGCCGGGATGACCACCGGACAGTTGAGGTGGGCGAGGTAGCGGGGGTGGTGGAAGTAGACGGCGTCCCGGAGGTAGACGTCCTCCAGCTCGTCCAGGACCGCGGTGGTGTCGTGCAGCGGCTGGTCGAGGTCGATGCCGTCGATGAGCGGGGAGAGGGTGTCGACGGTGACACCCGTGAACGGCCGGTCGGTGGTGGCGAGTTTGGCCGCCACCCGCTCCACTCCTTCGGTCACGGAGCGGCGGTAGTGCTCCGCGGTGAGGTCATTGAGCAGGTGCGAGCGCATAGGGGGGTCCTCCGGGGACGATCCGGGCGGGGGAGGGGAGTGGAGCTCCTGGATGAAACTTAGGTTAGCCTAACCTAAGTAACGTGATGGAAACGCTGCCCGCCCGTGACAGCCGTCACTTCGGCCGCGCAACTACTCGCCCGCGGCCCGGAGCTGCTCCTCCGTCAGGCCCCGCCGCCAGTAGCCGACGAAGGTGACCCGGCGCCGGTCCACCCCGCGCTCCCCGACGAAGTGCCGACGCAGCTCCTTCACCCGGCCGGACTCACCGGCGATCCAGACGTACGGGCGTACCGCGGGCGGGAGTTGGGCGTGGCGAAGCGCTTCCATGGAGGTGCCGCCCACTGCCCACTCGATCTCCGCGTCGGCGAGGGTGACCACGTCCTGGACGTCCCCGGCGTGCGGCACCTCCAGCCAGGCGCGGACCGGGGTGCCTGCGGGGAGGGATTCGAGGATGGCGGTCGCCGCGGGTACGGCGGTCTCGTCGCCCCAGATCAGCACAAGATCGGTGTCCTCGGGCGGCCGGAAGCGGATCGCCCGGTTGTCGGCGACCGCCGGGCCGAGCAGGATCACCCGGTCCCCGGCGGCGGCCCGCGACGCCCAGCGGGACGCGGGCCCGGCGGGGGTGGCTGCGTCCGGCCCGACGCCGTGCAGCGCGAAGTCGATGTCGACCTCGTCCGGATCGCGGCGCAGTTCCCGGAGCGTGTACGAGCGCATCACGGCCCGTACGTCGTCCGGGAGTTCACGCCACCCCTGCCACCAGCCGTCGCCCAGTTCGATGGGCACGGCGGGATCGGTGTGCCCATCGGCGGGGATGAACAAGGACAGGGACTGATCGCGTCCGTGGGAGTGGAAGTGCTCCAGATCGGCGCCGCCGAAGGTGACGCGGACCAGAGACGGACCGAGCCGCCTCGTCCGTACGACCTGGAGGGAGAAGAAACGGAACGGGGCGGCTACGGCCGTCGCCATATGAACTCCTGGGGCTCAGGAAGTGTGTGCATTATTTGAGAGGTCAGCTGACCTTCTTCGCCGTCTCCAGCGCCTTGGCGAGGTTCTCCACCATCGCGACGCACTTGTCGTAGGAGAAGATCGGCTCGGGGGAACGGGCGATGACCTGGCCGGCCTTGACCGCGGGGAGCTTCTTCCAGGTGGCCTCGGTGATGTCGGCCGGCTGGATGGCCGCCGAGCGGTCGTCCATCATGATCACGTCGGCCTTGTACTTGTCGACGTTCTCCCAGCTCAGATCCTCGTACCAGCCGCCGCTCGCCTTCAGCACGGACGCCGACGGCTCGACGAAGTTCACCCCGAGGGCCTTGAAGTACTCCAGGTCCACCGAGAGGTTGGTGCCGGAGACGTAGAACAGGTCCTGGGCGGCCGAGCCGGCCAGCACCTTGATGTCGGGGTGTGCCTTGGCGGCGGCGCGCAGCCGGGAGGACGCCTTCTCGAAGCGCTTCTTGGCGTCCGTGACCTTGCTGGCCGTCATGTCCGCGCCGAGCGACTCGGCGAGGGCCCAGACGCGCTGGAGGGGGACGGTCAACTGGCGGTCGTAGGCGGAGATGCCGACGCTCGGAGCCAGTTTGGCGATCTTGTCCTTGGACTCGTCCGGGACGTACCAGAGGGTGCCGGCGCCGTCGAACATCGTGGTGACGAGGACCTCGGGGGCGAGGGCCGCGTACTTCTCGACGTTGAACTGACCCCAGGTGTTGCCGAGGACGGTCACCTTGCTGATGTCCATGTCACCGGCCTGGACGTCGGCCTTGCCGTCCTTGGTCTTCGTCGGAGCGAACACGCCCTTGACGCCGATGCCGTAGTCGTACAGCGCGGCGGCGACGCCGGTGAACGCGACGATGTTCGTCGGGACCTTGTCCAGCTTCACCGTGGTCCCCCGGTCGTCCTTGAACGTCCAGGGACCGGACTTGGCGGCCGTCGCCTCCTTGCCGGAGGAGCCGCTTTTCGCGTCGCCGTCACCGCAGGCCGCGAGCACGGCGCCGAGACCGAGGGCGCCACCGGCGGCGAGGATGCCACGGCGGGTGAGGTGGGCTGCTCTGACGTTGGACATAGGTGTGGCTGCTTTCGGACGTGCGGAAACACCGCCGGACAAGTCGCTGCTTAGGTTAGCCTAACCTTATGAGCTGTCCAGTGCCCGGAGTGCATGCAGAGGGCGTTCAGCGGGTACCTCGGGTGCTCAGGAGGTCGCCACCATGACGGACGCTGCACACGCCACCGCCGTACCCGACTGGGTGCTGGAGTTCATGAAAGCCATCGACACCCTGGAGTTCGGGGACGGTTTCGCACCGCTCACCGAGGACACCGAGATGTACTTCGGCACCGCGCACCTCCACGGTGCCGAAGCCATCAATGAGTTCTTCGTCAAGATCGACGGCCCGCTGGACATCGCCCACGAGGTCCTGGAGTTCTGGACCGCGGGCGACGGTGTCCGACTGCTGCGCGGCGAGGCGACCATGGCGAAGAAGAGCGAACCGGACCGGGTGGTCCGCGCTCCCTTCATGCACGTCTTCTACCTCGACTGCGAGGACCCGGTGCGCATCCGCACGCTCCGCGTCACCGCGGGCCCGCTCCAGACCGACGCGGTGCTGTGATCCGGCCCGGGCCGCCTCAGCCCACCAGCCCCAACTCCCGTGCGATCAGCATCCGCTGGACCTCGCTCGTGCCCTCGCCGATCTCAAGGATCTTGGAGTCGCGCCACATGCGGGCCACCGGGTACTCGTTCATGAAGCCGTAGCCGCCGTGGACCTGGGTGGCGTCGCGGGCGTTGTCCACGGCGACGGTGGAGGAGTAGAGCTTGGCGAGTGCCGCCTCCTTCTTGAAGGGGTCCCCGGCGACCAGTCGCGATGCCGCGTCCCGCCAGGCCAGACGGGCCGTGTGGGCCTTCATCTCCATGTCGGCGATCTTGAACTGGATGGCCTGGTTGGCGCCGATCGGGCGGCCGAAGGCGTGGCGTTCCTTCGCGTAGCGCACCGACTCGTCGACGCAGCCCTGGGCCAGTCCGGTGGCGAGGGCCGCGATGGCGATCCGGCCCTCGTCCAGGATCCGCAGGAACTGGGCGTAGCCGCGCCCCTCCTCGCCGAGGAGGTTGGCGGACGGGACCCGGACGTCGGCGAAGGACAGCTCACGCGTGTCCGAGGCGTTCCAGCCGACCTTCGAGTAGGGCGCGGCGACCGTGAAGCCCGGCGTGCCCGAGGGGACGATGATCGAGGAGATCAGCGGCTTGCCGTCGGGCTTGCGGCCGGTCACGGCGGTGACGGTCACCAGACCCGTGATGTCCGTGCCCGAGTTGGTGATGAAGCACTTGGTGCCGTTGATCACCCATTCGTCGGTGGCGGGGTCCAGCCGGGCCGTCGTACGGGTCGCGCCCGCGTCGCTGCCCCCGTCGGGTTCCGTCAGTCCGAAGGCGCCCAGGATCTCGCCCGCGCACAGGCGGGGGAGCCACTCCCGCTTCTGCTCCTCCGTGCCGAAGAGATGCAGCGGCATCGCGCCCAGCGAGACCCCGGCCTCCAGGGTGATCGCCACCGACGAGTCGACCCGGGCCAGTTCCTCCAGGGCGATACCGAGCGCGAGATAGTCGCCGCCCATCCCGCCGTACTCCTCGGGGAACGGCAGCCCGAACAGGCCCATGCGGCCCATCTCGCGGACGATCTCGTACGGGAACTCGTGCCGCTCGTAGAAGTCGCCGATCTTCGGCGCCACGACGTCGTGCGCGAACTCCTCCACCGTGCGGCGGAGTTCTTCCAGTTCGGGGGAGAGGCGGTGGTCCATGGTCGTCACTCCTGGTGGGAGAGGGCGCGGACGGTACGGGACGGGCTGGGTCGGCCCAGTTGTTCGGCCATCCACACGCTGGTGGCGGTGAGTCTGCCGAGGTCGACTCCGGTCTCGATGCCGAGGCCCTGGAGCATCCAGACCAGGTCCTCGGTGGCGAGGTTGCCGGTGGCGGACTTGGCGTACGGGCAGCCGCCGAGCCCGCCGGCGGACGCGTCGACCGTCGTCACGCCGTGTTCCAGGGCCGCGTAGGTGTTGGCGAGCGCCTGGCCGTAGGTGTCGTGGAAGTGCACGCCGACGACGTTCGTCGGCACGCCTTCCTCGTTCAGCAAAGAGAGCAGTTCGAGGACATGGCCGGGGGTGGCCACGCCGATCGTGTCGCCGAGGCTCAGCTCGTCGCAGCCCATGTCCCGCAGCGCCTTGCAGACGCGGACCACCTGGTGGAGCGGGACGGCGCCCTCCCAGGGGTCACCGAAGCACATCGACACATAACCGCGGACGTGCGCGTCGGCGTCCTTCGCCTGGCGCACCACCGGGTCGAAGACCGCGAGGGACTCGTCCACCGTGCGGTTGAGATTGGCCTTGGCGAAGGACTCGGTGGCGCTGGCGAAGACGGCGACCCGGCGGGCGCCGAGAGCGAGCGCCCGGTCCAGGCCGCGCTGGTTGGGCACGAGGACGGGAAGCTCGGCCCCGAGATCGGTGACGAGGGGGAACAGCTGCTCCGCGTCGGCCAGTTGGGGCACCCACTTGGGGTGGACGAAGCTGGTCGCCTCGATCGTCGTCAGTCCCGCGTCGGCCAGGCGGTGGATGAACTCGGCCTTGACCTCGGTCGGCACGGTCGACTTCTCGTTCTGCAACCCGTCGCGCGCGCCGACCTCGTGGATCCGTACCCGCGCGGGCAGATCCGTCGCCGGTACGACCATGGGAAGCGGCATGGGGAGCGTCATTTCTCCTCCTCGTGCGGGGCGATCACGGCCAGCACCTGGTCCATGGCGACCGTGGCGCCCGGTTTCACATCGAGCTCGGCGACCGTGCCGGCGTGCGGGGCGGAGATGACGTGCTCCATCTTCATCGCCTCCACCACCAGCAGGCTCTGCCCGGCGGTGACCTCGTCGCCGACGGCGACCTTCACCACCGTCACCGTGCCGGGCATGGGCGCGGTGAGGGAGTCGGCACCGGCGTGGGCGGTGCGGTTGAGGGACGCGGCGACCGGGTCGTGGTCGCGCACCTGCCAGGCGTCGCCGTCGCGGCCGATCCAGTCGGCGGCGCGGTGGAAGGTGTGGCGGACTCCGTCCAGGGTGACCGACACGCGGTCCACCGTGACCGAGTGGGTGCCGCGCGGGACGTACTCCACCGGCTCCTGCACCCGGAGGTGGAAGCCGACCGGCTTCGGCCTGCCGCCGAGCCGCCAGCCGCTCGGCACGGAGAACGGATCCGTCCAGCCCCCACCGACGACGGGCTTCAGCGCCTCCAGGCGTACGGCCGCCGCCGCCTCGTACACCTCGTCCGGTACGTCGGTGGAGACCAGCTCGTCCACCACCCGCTCCACCAGCCCGGTGTCCAACTCACCCGCCACCACCGCCGGATGGCCCAGCAGCCGGCGCAGGAACCCGGCGTTGGTCTGCACGCCCAGCGTGACCGTCTCCGCGAGGGCCCCGCGAAGCTTCCGGAGCGCGGTCTCCCGGTCCGGGCCGTAGGCGATCACCTTGGACAGCATCGGGTCGTAGAGGCTGCCGACCTCGGTGCCCTCGCTGAGACCGGAGTCGGTGCGGATGCCGTCGCCGTCAGGCTCCCGCAGAAGGATCACCGTGCCGCCGGTGGGCAGGAAGCCGCGCGCGGGGTCTTCGGCGCAGATCCGGGCCTCGACCGCGTGCCCGGTCAGCCGTACGTCTGGCTGCCCGAAGGGCAACGGCTCGCCGGCCGCCACCCGCAGCTGCCACTCCACCAGGTCGAGGCCGGTGACGAGTTCGGTCACCGGGTGCTCCACCTGGAGGCGGGTGTTCATCTCCATGAAGTAGTACGACGAAGGGTCACCGCCCGGCACGATGAACTCCACCGTCCCCGCGCCCCGGTACCCGCACGAGCGCGCCGCCTGCACCGCCGCCTCGCCCATCGCGGCCCGCGTCTCCTCGTCCAGCAGGACCGACGGCGCCTCCTCGATCACCTTCTGGTGCCGGCGCTGCAACGAGCACTCGCGCTCGCCCAGATGCACCACGTTCCCGTGGCCGTCGGCCAGCACCTGGATCTCGATGTGCCGGGGCCGGTCGACCCACCGCTCGACGAGCAGGGTGTCGTCGCCGAAGGAGGCGCGGGCCTCGCGGCGGGCGGCGGCGATCTCCTCGTCAAGGAGCGTCAGGTCCCGCACCAGCCGCATGCCCTTGCCGCCCCCGCCCGCCGAGGGCTTGAGCAGCACGGGTGCCCCCAGCGCGCGGGCGGCCTTTGCGAGTTCGGGATCACGGCCACCGGGCACCACCGGCACCCCGGCCGCGCTCACCGTCTCCTTCGCGCGGATCTTGTCGCCCATCAGCGCGATCGCGTCCGCGGGCGGGCCGACGAAGACCAGCCCCGCCTCCTCGCAGGCACGCGCGAACCCGGCGTTCTCGGCGAGGAAGCCGTACCCGGGGTGGACCGCCTGGGCGCCGCTCACGGCGGCCGCCGCCAGCAGCCGCTCCACCGACAGGTAGCTCTCGCTCGCCGGCGCCGGCCCGAGCCGTACCGCCGTGTCGGCCTCCCGGACGTGCCGTGCGTCCGCGTCGGCGTCGGAGTAAACCGCCACCGAGCGCACGCCCAGCGACCGCAGCGTACGGATGACCCGGACGGCGATCTCGCCCCGGTTGGCCACGAGTACGGTGTCGAACACGAGTCCCCTCCTCACATCCGGAAGACGCCGAACTGGGGGTCGCCCAGCGGCGCGTTGCCACAGGCCGTCAGAGCGAGGCCCAGCACCTGGCGGGTTTCCAGGGGGTCGATGACCCCGTCGTCCCAGAGCCGGGCGGTCGCGTAGTAGGCGTTCCCCTGGTGTTCGTACTGCGCGCGGACGGGAGCCTTGAAGGCCTCTTCGTCCTCGGCCGGCCAGGACTCTCCCCGCGCCTCCAGCTGGTCCCGCTTCACCGTCGCGAGGACCGACGCGGCCTGCTCGCCGCCCATCACCGAGATCTTGGCGTTCGGCCACATCCACAGGAAGCGGGGGGAGTAGGCCCGGCCGCACATGGAGTAGTTCCCGGCGCCGTACGAGCCGCCGACGACGACGGTCAGCTTCGGGACCCGGGTGCACGCCACCGCCGTCACCATCTTCGCGCCGTGCTTGGCGATGCCGCCGGCCTCGTAGTCCCTGCCCACCATGAAGCCGGAGATGTTCTGCAGGAACACCAGCGGGATCCCGCGCTGGTCGCACAGCTCGATGAAGTGGGCGCCCTTCTGGGCTGACTCGGAGAAGAGGATGCCGTTGTTGCCGACGATCCCGACGGGATGGCCGTGGATCCGGGCGAAGCCGGTGACCAGGGTCTGCCCGAACTCGCTCTTGAACTCGGCGAAACGGGAGCCGTCCGTGATCCGGGCGATGATCTCGCGGACGTCGTAGGGGGTGCGGGAGTCGACGGGGACGGCGCCGTAGAGGCCGTAGGGGTCGACCTTCGGCTCGACCACCGGGGCGACCTCCCAGGGCAGGTCGCGGCGGGCGGGGAGGGTGGCGACGATGTTCCGCACGATCCGCAGGGCGTGCGCGTCGTCCTCGGCGAGGTGGTCGGTGACGCCGGAGACGCGGGAGTGGACCTCGCCGCCGCCCAGCTCCTCCGCCGTGACCACCTCACCGGTGGCCGCCTTCACCAGCGGCGGGCCGCCGAGGAAGATCGTCCCCTGGTTCCGGACGATCACCGCCTCGTCGCTCATCGCCGGTACGTAGGCGCCACCGGCGGTGCACGAGCCGAGGACGGCCGCGATCTGCGGGATCCCCGCTCCCGACATCCGGGCCTGGTTGTAGAAGATCCGCCCGAAGTGCTCGCGGTCCGGGAAGACCTCGTCCTGCATGGGCAGGAAGGCGCCGCCGGAGTCCACGAGGTAGAGGCAGGGGAGCCGGTTGTCGAGAGCCACCTCCTGCGCCCGCAGGTGCTTCTTCACGGTCATCGGGTAGTACGTGCCGCCCTTGACCGTGGCGTCATTGGCGACGATCACGCACTCGCGTCCGCTGACCCGTCCGATCCCGGCGATCACTCCGGCCGCCGGGGCCGCCCCGCCGTACATCCCCTCGGCGGCCAGCGGGGCCAGCTCCAGGAACGGCGACCCGGGGTCGAGCAGCGCGTCCACCCGGTCCCTGGGCAGCAGCTTTCCGCGCGCGGTGTGCCGGGCGCGGGCCTTCTCGCCGCCGCCGAGCGCGGCCGCGGCGAGCTTGGTGCGCAGCTCCTCGACGAGGACGCGGTGCGCGTCCTCGTTGGCCCGAAAGGCCTCCGAGGCGGGGTCTGCCGCGCTCGTCAGCTCCGGTGCCTGGTCCATGCCGCGATCCCCTCACCTTGTTAATGAGCGTTAACGCATTTCCCCTCAGGTTAACGACCGCTAACCGCCCTGTCTAGAATTGCCTTCATGGTCACGAGAACCGATGCCCCGACCCGTCGCGAGCAGATCCTCAAGGAGGCTGCCCGGCTGTTCGCCGAGCGCGGCTTCCACGGTGTCGGCGTGGACGAGATAGGCGCCGCGGTCGGCATCAGCGGGCCCGGTCTCTACCGGCACTTCGCGGGCAAGGACGCGATGCTCGCGGAGCTGCTGGTCGGGATCAGCGGGCAGCTGCTGAAGGGCGCGAAGCGCCGCCTGGCGGAGGCCGACGGGGACAGCGTGCCCGCGGCGGTCCTGGACTCCCTCATCGAGGGCCATATCGACTTCGCCCTCGACGACCGCCCACTGATCACCCTGCACGACAGGGAGCTGGACCGCTTGCGCGAGAGCGACCGCAAGCTGGTACGACAGCTGCAGCGGCAGTACGTCGAACTGTGGGTGGAGGTCCTCCGCGAGGTCTACCCCACCCTTCCGGAACCCGCTGCCCGCTCGGCCGTCCACTCGGTCTTCGGCCTCCTCAACTCGACCCCGCACCTGGGCCGGCCGGGCTCCCTGCCGGGGCGGGGGGCGACGGCGGTGCTGCTGCACCGGATGGCACGGGGTGCGTTCGAGGCGGCGGCGGACGGCGGCTGAGCCGAGGCGCGGGGCGGTGTCGGACGGTCTCGCTACGCTGGGTCCATGGGCATGGACTACGCGAAGATGCGCGCGATCGCCGAGGACCTCGGGGCCTACGCCGAGCGCCTTGAAGGGGCTTGGAGCGTCGAGATCGGGCCGTCAGGTCCGATACTGGCCATGATGTGCCCCTCGAAACGGCACGAGGGCACGGCCCACCGCATCCGCGAGCAGCTGAACAAGCAGGTGCCGATCACTCATCCGGGTTACATCTGCGCCACCGGCCCCGAGATCGAGCATCCCGCACTCGGCCGGATGCGCCTCCCCGACGCGGTCGTCATTCCTGAGGAGACTCTCGATGAGGAGGGCATCGCCGTCGATGCGACCCGGGTGCTCGCGGCTGTCGAGATCGTCTCGCCGTCCAATCCGAACAACGACTACGTCGAGAAGCTCGACGACTACCCGGCCATGGGTATCGCCCACTACATGATCGTCGACCCGCGCACCGGCACGATCGAGGTGCACTCCGATCCGTACAAGGGCCGCTACACCCGGAAGGACCCGTATATCTACGGGGACTCGGTACCGTTCGGTCCCTGGACGGTGGAGACCTCCGCCTTCCGCCGCTACGGCAAGGCCGGGGACTGACATCTCGCATCCCGCCATCCGTGCCCACGGGTGGGCAAGGTCACCCTGGACGCCTGAACGTACTCGCCGGTACCTTGGTGTCTGAGCAAGCGCTTAGACATACCGAAGCCGGTGGAGGTGGCGGCCGTGCGCCGTACGTTGTTCAACGAGGATCACGAGGCGTTCCGGGAGACCCTCCGCGCCTTCATCGAAGCCGAGGTCGTACCCGTGTACGACGAGTGGTTCGCGGCCGGCCAGGCGCCCCGTGACTTCTACTACAAGCTCGCCGAGCTGGGCGTCTTCGGGATCCGTGTCGACGAGGAGTACGGCGGCGCCGGCATCGACTCCTACAAGTTCGAGGCCGTCCTGTACGAGGAGACCGCCCGCGCCGGCGTCTCCTTCGGCGGTTCCGGCGTCCACGTGCTGCTCGGCCTGCCCTACATAAAGCTGCTCGCCACCGAGGAGCAGAAGAAGCGCTACCTGCCGAAGTTCGTCTCCGGCGAGGAGATGTGGGCCATCGCGATGACCGAGCCGGGCACCGGCTCCGACCTCGCGGGCATGAAGACCACCGCCAAGCTCAGCGAGGACGGCACGCACTACGTCCTCAACGGCGCCAAGACCTTCATCACCGGTGGCGTCCACGCCGACCGCATGATCGTCTGCGCCCGCACCTCCGCGCCCACCAAGGAGGACCGCCGTCACGGCATCTCCCTGTTCGTGGTGGACACCAAGGCCGAGGGCTACTCGGTGGGCCGCAAGCTCGACAAGCTGGGCCTGAAGACCTCCGACACCGCCGAGCTCGCGTTCGTCGACGTCAAGGTGCCCGTCGAGGACCTCCTCGGCGAGGAGAACAAGGGCTTCTACTACCTCGGCCACAACCTCGCCTCCGAGCGCTGGGGCATCGCCTTCGGCGCCTACGCGCAGGCCAAGGCCGCGGTCCGGTTCGCCAAGGAGTACGTGCAGCAGCGCGTCGTCTTCGGCCAGCCCGTCGCCGCCTTCCAGAACACCAAGTTCGAGCTGGCCGCCTGCCAGGCCGAGGTGGACGCGGCCGAAGCCGTCGTCGACCGCGCCACGGAGGCCCTCGACGCCGGTGAGCTGACCCCGGCCGAGGCCGCCAGCGCCAAGCTGTTCACCACCGAGGTCGCCCACCGCGTGATCGACCGCTGCCTCCAGCTGCACGGCGGCTACGGCTTCATGAACGAGTACCCGATCGCCCGCCTGTACGCGGACAACCGCGTCAACCGCATCTACGGCGGCACCAGCGAGATCATGAAGACGATCATCGCGAAGGACATGGGTCTGTAAGGTCCACGTAATTACCGGACAGTAGAAAAGGTGCCATGAACGAGGCACTGAATGATCTCCTCGATCTGCTCGACCTGGAGCAGATCGAGGAGAACATCTTCCGCGGCCAGTCCCGGTCCGCCGTCGTCCCGCGTGTGTTCGGCGGGCAGGTCGCGGCCCAGGCGCTGGTCGCCGCCGGGCGCACGGTCCCGGCGGACCGGCACGCCCACTCGCTGCACGCGTACTTCCTGCGCGCCGGCGATCCGGGCGCGCCCATCGTCTACAACGTCGAGCGGATCCGCGACGGCCGCTCCTTCACCACCCGGCGCGCGGTCGCCGTCCAGCACGGCAGGCCGATCTTCGCGCTCTCGGCGTCCTTCCAGACGTACGAGGACGGCCTCGACCACCAGACCCCGATGCCGCCCGCGCCCGACCCGGAGACCCTGCCCACCTCGGCGCAGCGGCTGCGCGGCTACGACCATCTGCCGCCCGCCGTCGTGGAGAAGTTCCTGGAGGCCCGCGAGGCGATCGACCTGCGGTACGTCGACGAGCCGCCGTACGGGAAGTTCGGCGAGCCGCGTGAGCCGCACAGCCAGGTGTGGTTCCGGACCGACGGCAAGCTCGACGACGACCCGCTGCTGCACGTCGTCCTCGCGACCTACGTCTCCGACATGACCCTGCTCGACTCCGTCCTGCTCGCGCACGGCCGCGGCGGCTGGGCCGTCGGGGACGTGGTGGGGGCGTCGCTGGACCACGCCATGTGGTTCCACCGGCCGTTCCGCGCCGACGAGTGGCTGCTGTACGACCAGGAGTCCCCGTCGGCGTACGGGGGCCGCGGGCTCGGCCAGGCGCGGATCTACACCCAGGACGGTTCACTGGCCATTTCCGTGATCCAGGAGGGTGTCGTCCGCGTCCCCCGGTAGAACTGGGGCATGTCCCAAGCCGAACAGAGTGGCGGCGAGAGCACCGTCACGGTGATCGTCGCCGCCGTCGCCAACCTTGGGATCGCCCTCGCCAAGGTGGTCGCCGGGTTGATCAGCGGGTCCAGCGCGATGCTCTCCGAGGCGGCGCACTCGGTCGCCGACACGATCACCGAGCTGCTGCTGCTCACCGCGCTCAAACGCAGCGAGAAACCCGCCGACGAGGAACACCCGCTCGGCTACGGCCCCGAGCGGTACATCTGGGCCATGCTGGCCGCCGTCGCCACCTTCGTCGGCGGCGCGGTCTTCTCCTTCTACGACGGCGTCCACACCCTGGCCGCGGGCGAGGAACTCGGCGACCCGCTGGTGTCGTACATCGTCCTCGCGGTCGCCTTCGTCCTCGAGGGGTTCTCCCTGCGCACGGGGCTCAAGCAGGCGTACGGGGAGGCGGCCCGGTCCCGGGTGCCGTTCAGGCTGTATCTGCGGCGCACCCCCGACACCGCCGTGAAGGCCGTGGCGATGGAGGACTCGGCCGCGCTCGTCGGCCTGGTGCTCGCCGCGGGCGGTCTGCTCAGCGGGCAGCTCACCGGCTCCGGCGTCTGGGACGGCCTCGCCTCCCTCCTCATCAGCCTGCTCCTGCTGTACGTCGCCTGGGTGCTGGGCCGGTCGAACGCCGAGTTCCTCATCGGGCGGCCGCTGCCGAGGCCCGTGCGGGAGCGCATCCGGGCGGAACTGCTGAAGTCCGATCACATGGTGGCCGTACTGGAGCTGACCACCCTGGTGCAGGGCCCGCAGGAGGCGCTGGTCGCCGCCAAGGTGGACTTCCGGGACGTGTCGACGGCGGCCGAGGTCGAGTGGGCCTGCGAACGGGCCGAGCAGCGGCTGCGGGCCGCGTTCCCCATGATCGGCCGCGTCTACCTGGATCCCACCCCGGGGCCCGGGACCTCGGTCGATCACGGTCGGTGAACACTCGAAGTGCCGGGCGGCTTGTCCGAGATTAAGCTCTATGAGTGAAATGCCGCACAGTGCATGTGCCGCATAGCGGACGTGCCGCGTAGCGGACGTAAGTCCGGCAGAAAGGTATTTCCCATGCGAGTACAGCGCGCGAGGCGCATCGCCGCGATGTCCGCCGCCGGCCTGCTGCTGGCCGGTGGGGCCGCGATCGGCGCCGCGGGTACCGCCTCGGCGGCCCCCGCCTCCCACCAGAACGTGGTCGCCGGCGGTTACGGCTGCAACTCCCGGTTCGGCGGCGGGTTCTACAACAACTGCCGTTACGGCGGCTACGGGTACTACCCCGTCGCGGTCGTCCCCGTCGTGGTCGTCCCCGCATACGGCTACGGCTACGGCTACGGCGGCTTCGGGTTCGGCGGCGGGTTCTGAGCCACCGACCGCGCAGACAGACCAGGGATTCAGGATCCAGGACCAGGCCACGAGGTGCGGTTCCCCTCCCCGGGGGGCCGCACCTCGCCCGGTCCGGCCCGTGTTACGCCAGTCCCGCTTCCGCCAGCAGGTACGCGGTCATCGGGTCGTAGTACCGCGGGCTGAGCACGTGGTCGTCGAGCGGTACGGCCACCTGGAGGGTGCCCTCCGCCTCGGCGAGGAACAGCGCCGGGTCGTTGCAGTCGGCGTATCCGACGGAGTCCAGGCCCGCCTGCGCCGCGTACCCGGCCCAGCCGTGGTCGGCGACGACCAGGTCGGGCAGCGGACGTTCCCCGCGCTCGAGCCCGTCCAGGACGGCCTTCATCGGGTCACCGGAGTGGGTGTGCCACAGCGTCGCCCCGTGCTCGAGGACGGCCACGTCGGCGAACTGCATGACGTATCCCTCGTCCGTCTGCAGCAGGTCCGGGATGACCACGATCTCGCAGCCGGCGGTGCGCAGCGCGGCCGCCGTCGCCCGGTGCACATCCAGCAGGCCGCCCGGGTGCCCGGTCGCGAACAGCACCCGCTGCCGGCCCTCGGCCGCCTTGCGCAGCCGTGCCGCCAGCCGGTTCAGGCCGTCCACGGTCAGCTCGGGGTCGATGGTGTCCTGGCCGTACCGGTACTCGGGGTCGTCGTTCACTCCGACCCGCTCGGCCATCACGGCCAGCACGTCCTGCTCGTCGGTCCAGCGGTCGCCGAGTTCCAGTCCCAGCCACCAGTTGCGCTCGCCGTTGGCCAGCTTGCGGTAGTGGAGCAGGTTGTTCTCGCGGGGCGTGGCGACATCGCCCGCGATGCGGGTCTTCACAAGGTGCTCGACGAGCTCGGCGCGGCTGGGTGTCCCGGGTATCGGCATGCCCTCCATTGTGAGGCAGGGCGCTGTGCGATTCCCCTGCGTATCGCCCGCTGGGACGTGGGTCACTCAGTCCTGTCCGAGTGCGAACCACAGCTCCATCCGGACGTCCGGGTCGTCGAGTTCGGCATCGAGCAGTGCCGCGCAGCGGGCGATGCGCTGTCGCACGGTGTTGCGGTGGACGGACAGCGCCACCGCCGTCCGGTCCCAGCTGCCGTGCAGGGAGAGCCAGGTGCGCAGGGTCCCGGCGAGGGCGGGCTGTGCGGCGAGGGGTGCGAGGAGGGCGCGGGCGTGCGCTCGCGCCTTGTCCCTGGGAACCAGGTCGTCGAGGCCGGGGCGGGCGCCGTGCCGGGCCAGCGGGGCGCGCGTCGCGCGGGCGCGGGCCAGGGCGCGGCCGGCCTGGGTGTCGGCGGCGGCCCACTCGGACGGCTCGACGGCCGCGCTCACCCCGAGCGTCCAGCCAGGCTGCGGCTCCGGTTCCCGGGCCGCGGGGACGAGGAGTCGTACGACGTCGGGCCCCAGGTCGAGCAGCGCGGACCCGAGGGCCGCGCCGAGCGCGGAGGCGGCGACCGCTTCCGGTGCCCCCGGCGTCTCCGGCCGTGCGTGTACGACCAGCCAGCGGCCCTCGCCCAGGAGCGGCGCCACCTCCGACGGGCGCTCGCCCAGCAGCAGGCGTACCAGCGCGGAGGAGCGGGCCGCGCCCGCCGTGCTCTGCTGCTCGCCGGTGAGCAGGGTCAGCAGGACCGCCGCCACCGAGGCGATCGTGTGGTCGCCGGGTTCGCGGCCCGGGGCGGCGACACCGAGGACGAAGCCCCGGCCGGTGCCGAGGGCGTAGGCGGCGAGGTGGGTGCCGGCGGTGGCATGGGTGGCGGAGGTGGGAGTTCCGGGGCCCGACGGCCGTACGACCTCGGACAGCTCGGACAGGGACGCGCGTGCCGGCTCGTCGGTCGTGCGGCCCGCCGACGCGATCTCCGTGCCCTCCGGACCGTACAGCGCCGCCCAGCCGCCGAGCCGGGTCGCCAGCTGGCGCAGCACCGAGGGGACCGGGTCGGGGCGGGCCGCGGCGGCCGCGAGGCTCTGCTGGGCGTCCGTGACCCGGCGCAACTCGGCGAGGCGGGCCTGCGCCATCAGCTGCCACACCGCACGGGCGACGGCGGAGAAGGTGGTCTGCGGCGGCACCTCTACGAGCGGGAGGTCGTACGCCTCGCAGGCCGCGACCAGGGCGCGCGGCACCGTGTCGTGCACCGGAGCCACCCCGAAGCCGAGGGCGGCGCCGCCCGCCGCCACGATCCGTGACACATAGTCGTCGAAGTAGGTGCCCGAACCCGCCGCGTCCGGGATGTGCACCCCGGCCGTCAGCAGCAGCTCACCGCCCAGCAGATACGGGTACGGGTCGGCCATCTCCGAGGTGTGCACCCAGTGGACGACCAGGGACGGGTCGGACGGTCCGGCGATCTGGCGCAGGGCCAGGTCCTCACGGGCCAGAAGGGCCGCGAGGGGCACCGGGGGCGTGGGGGGAACAGCGGGGTCCGGCATGGTGTGCGTTCCCTCCATCCCGTGGGGCTCGAATGGATGAAACGTACACTTCGCAGTCGCTTTCCGGCCACCTAGTGTCGGTGACCGTCACCCACCGGCGAGACCCCCAGTGAAGGAGGGCCCTGTGGCCGTCGACTACGCAGTGATCGTGATCTATCTGGCCGGCATGCTGGCTATGGGCTGGTGGGGCATGCGCCGCGCCAGGTCCAAGAGCGAGTTCCTGGTGGCGGGCCGCCGCCTGGGCCCCGCCATGTACTCCGGCACCATGGCCGCGATCGTCCTCGGCGGCGCGTCCACCATCGGCGGTGTGGGCCTCGGCTACCAGTACGGCCTCTCCGGCGCCTGGATGGTCTTCACCATCGGCCTCGGACTGCTCGCCCTGTCGGTCTTCTTCTCGGCCCGGATCGCCCGCCTCAAGGTGTACACGGTCTCCGAGATGCTGGATCTGCGGTACGGCGGCCGGGCGGGCGTGATCTCGGGCCTCGTGATGTGGGCCTACACGCTGATGCTCGCCGTCACCTCCACCATCGCGTACGCCACGATCTTCGACGTCCTCTTCGACATGAACCGGACGGTCGCGATCGTCATCGGCGGCTCGATCGTCGTCGCCTACTCGACGCTCGGCGGCATGTGGTCGATCACGCTGACGGACATGGTGCAGTTCGTCGTCAAGACGATCGGCGTGCTGCTTCTGCTCCTGCCCATCGCGGTGGTCAAGGCGGGCGGCTTCTCCGAGATGAAGGCCAAGCTGCCGACGTCGTACTTCGACCCGCTGGGCATAGGCGGCGAGACGATCTTCACCTACGTACTGATCTACACGTTCGGGATGCTCATCGGGCAGGACATCTGGCAGCGCGTGTTCACGGCCCGGGGCGACCGGACGGCGAAGTGGGGCGGCACGGTCGCCGGCACCTACTGCCTGGTGTACGCCCTCGCCGGTGCCGTGATCGGTACGGCCGCCAAGGTGCTGTACCCGAAGCTGGGCAGCCCGGACGACGCCTTCGCGACCATCGTCAAGGACGAACTTCCCATGGGCGTGCGGGGGTTGGTGCTGGCCGCCGCGCTCGCCGCCGTGATGTCGACGTCCTCCGGCGCGCTGATCGCCTGCGCGACCGTCGCCAACAACGACATCTGGTCGCGGATTCGCGGAAAGGCCAGGTCCGGTGACCATGACGAGGTGCGGGGCAACCGCGTCTTCATCCTGATCATGGGCGTCGGGGTGATCGGCACGGCCATCGCGCTCAACAACGTCGTCGAGGCGCTGACCGTCGCCTACAACCTGCTCGTCGCCGGCCTCCTCGTCCCCATCCTCGGCGGACTGCTCTGGAAGCGCGGCACGGTCCAGGGCGCCCTCGCCGCCGTGACCGTCGGCGGCCTCGCGGTGATCGGCCTGATGGCGGGCTACGGCATCCTCGCCAACGAGCCCGTCTACTACGGCCTTCTCTCCTCGCTGGCCGCGTATGTCGCCGTCTCCCTGGCGACGAAGCCCACCGACGCGACCGTGCTGGCCAACTGGCGCGAGCGGCTCGCGGGCCGCGGTGCTCCCGAACTCGTGTCCGAACCGGTCCCGGCCGCCCAGTAAAGTCGTAGACAGAAGCAGTACATACGCGACCAAGCGTAGGAAAGAAGGCATTCCCTCATGAGCAGCAACGAGACGCCCCGCGGCCCCGTCGACTCCTCCCGCATCCCGCGGTACGCCGGTCCCGCGACCTTCGCCCGGCTGCCCCGCCTCGACGAGGTCGGCACCGCCGACGTCGCGGTCGTGGGCGTGCCGTTCGACTCCGGTGTCTCGTACCGGCCGGGCGCCCGCTTCGGCGGCAACGCCATCCGCGAGGCGTCCCGGCTGCTGCGCCCCTACAACCCGGCGCAGGACGCGTCCCCGTTCGCGCTGGCGCAGGTCGCGGACGGCGGGGACATCGCGGTGAACCCGTTCAACATCAACGAAGCGGTCGAGACGATCGAGGCGGCGGCCGACGACCTCCTCGGCACCGGCGCCCGCCTGATGACCCTGGGCGGAGACCACACCATCGCCCTGCCGCTGCTGCGCTCGGTGGCCAAGAAGCACGGTCCGGTCGCCCTCCTCCACTTCGACGCCCATCTCGACACCTGGGACACCTACTTCGGCGCCGAGTACACGCACGGCACCCCGTTCCGCCGGGCGGTCGAGGAAGGCATCCTCGACACCTCGGCCCTCTCCCACGTCGGCACCCGCGGCCCGCTGTACGGCAAGCAGGACCTCACCGACGACGAGAAGATGGGCTTCGGCATCGTGACGTCGTCGGACATCTACCGCCGGGGCGCCGACGAGGTGGCCGACCAGCTCCGCCAGCGCATCGGCGACCGCCCGCTGTACATCTCGATCGACATCGACTGTCTGGACCCCGCCCACGCTCCCGGCACCGGCACGCCGGAAGCGGGTGGTATGACTTCCAGGGAGCTGCTGGAGATCCTGCGCGGACTCTCCTCCTGCAACCTCGTCTCGGCGGACGTCGTCGAGGTGGCCCCCGCGTACGACCACGCGGAGATCACGTCGGTGGCGGCCTCGCACACGGCGTACGAACTGACCACGATCATGACCCGTCAGATTGCCGAGGCTCGTTCGAAGTGACCCACGACCACGACCTGGTACTCCGCCCGACGGAGGCGCAGACAGCCGCCGCCCTGAACCCTCCCGCCGGCCGCAACGGCGGAGACCTGGTCGTGGAGACGCTGGCCGGGCTCGGCGCGACCACCGTCTTCGGCCTGCCCGGCCAGCACGCCCTCGGCATGTTCGACGCACTGCGCCGCTCGCCGCTGCGCTATGTCGGCCTGCGCGTGGAGAACAACGCGGGCTTCGCGGCGGACGCCTACGGCAGGATCACCGGCGAGGCGGCCCCGCTGCTGCTGTCGACGGGGCCGGGCGCCCTGACCTCGCTGGCCGCGCTCCAGGAGGCGGCCTCGGCCTCCGCCCCCGTGCTGGCGATCAGCAGCCAGATCCCCACGGCCGGCCTGGGCGGCGGCAGGCACGGGTATCTGCACGAACTGCCCGACCAGGCGGCCTCCTTCCGGGGCGTGGTGAAGTCGGTCCACACGGTCCGCACCCATTCGCAGATCCCGTCGGCGCTCGCGGCGGCCTGGAAGTCGGCCCTTTCCGCCCCGCACGGCCCGGTGTGGGTGGAGATCCCGCAGGACGTGCTGCTGTCCGCGACGTCGATCCCGGTGGTGACGGCGATGGACGCGACCCCGGACGAGCTGGCGCCGCGCCCCGAACTGACCGCGGTGGCCGCCCACTTGCTCTCGCACGCCACCCGCCCGGCGATCATCGCGGGCGGGGGAGTGGTACGGGCGGACGCGTCGGGCAAGCTGAGGCAGCTGGCCGAGACGCTGAACGCCCCGGTCGTCACCACCTTCGGCGGCAAGGGCGCCTTCCCCTGGCACCACCCGCTCTCCCTCCAGTCCTGGCTGGAGGACCGCCACACCACGGACTTCCTGGAGGACGCGGACGTCCTCCTGGTCGTGGGCTCGGGCCTGGGCGAACTCTCCTCGAACTACCACACGTTCAAGCCACGGGGCCGGGTCGTCCAGATCGAGGCGGACCTCGGCAAGCTGGAGTCCAACCACCCGGCACTGGGCATCCACGCGGACGCCCGGCCGGCGCTCCAGGCCCTGCTGGAAACGGTGTCGCCCCGCGAGGACGACACGGCGGCCGACCGGGTACGGGACCTGCTGTCCCGCGTCTCGGAGCGCATCACCTCCCAGGAACTCACCCTGGAACAGGACATGTTGGCGTCGGTCCGGCGCGCCCTCCCGGCCGGCTCCCCGTCCTTCTGGGACATGACGATCCTGTCCTACTGGGCATGGTCGGCGTTCGACGCCCAGGCTCCGAACCTCATGCACTCGGCCCAGGGTGCCGGCGGCCTCGGCTACGGCTTCCCGGCGGCGCTCGGCGCGGCCGCGGCCGACCCGACCCGCCCGGTCCTCGCGGTGTCCGGCGACGGCGGCGCCCTCTACTCCATCGCGGAACTGGCGACGGCGAGGCAGCACGACCTCCCGGTCACCTGGCTCATCGTGGACGACGGCGGCTACGGCATCCTGCGCGAGTACATGACGGACACCTTCGGCGAGCCCACGGCGACGGAACTGACCCGCCCCGACTACGTCGCCCTGGCGGAGTCCTTCGGCGTCCCCGGCATCCGCACCACGCCCGAAACCCTGGAAACGGACCTGGCGAAGGCCCTGTCCACACCCGGCCCTTCGGTGGTGGTGCTCCCGGCGCTGCTACGGATGTTCGCGCCGACGCATCTGGGCTGAGTACCCGTCCGGCGGAGGCGGTCCCGCGCTCCGGAGGGAAGGCTCGGGGAGTGGCAGGACCGAGCGGGACGAGGAGCGGGCGCATGACAGGTGAACTGCAGGACAGGACGGCCGTGGTCACCGGCGCGAGCAAGGGCATCGGCCTGGCCGTGGCCGAGGCGCTGGTGGCGGCGGGGGCCGAGGTGATCGCGGCGGCCCGGACCTCGTCGCCCGGGCTCGACGCCCTGGCGAAGGCGGGCGGCGCCCGGTGGGTCGGGGTCGATCTGACCGAGCCGGACGGCGCGGAGCGCCTGGCGGAGGCGGCCGGGCCGCGCATCGACGTCCTGGTCAACAACGTGGGCGCCGCCCCGGCCCGGCCGGGCGGCTTCCTGGGGGTGAGCGACGCCGAGTGGCGCCGGACGTTCGAGGTCAACTTCTTCGCCACGCTCGCGGTCACCCGGGCGGTCCTGCCGCGCATGCTGGAGGCCGGCCGTGGCTCCATCGTGAACATCGGCTCGGTCAACGCCGAACTGCCGGATCCGCTGGTGGTCGACTACAGCGCGGCCAAGGCGGCGCTGGTCAACTTCTCGAAGGCCCTGTCGAAGGAGTTCGGGCCCCGGGGTGTACGCGTCAACAGCGTCAGCCCCGGGCCGGTCGAGACGGACCTGTGGCTCGGCGGCGGAGGCGTTGCCGACACGGTCTCGGCGTCTTCGGGCCTGCGCCCCGACGAGGTCATGGCACAGGCCGCGGCGGCGACCGCCAGCGGCCGCTTCTCGCGGCCGTCGGAGATCGCCGACCTGGTCGTGTTCCTGGCCGGTGACCGTGCGGCCAACATCGTCGGCAGCGACGTGCGGATCGACGGCGGCTTCGTCCCGACCTGGTGAGCGCGGCCGTACGGCCCGGCTCACCAGGTGCCGGGACGGTGACCGGTTCAGCAGGCGCCCGCGCCCACTCCGTCGATGCGGCCGCCGAAGTCGCCGAGGTACTGGGAGCGCCAGTCGCCGTTGAAGACGTCGCGCTTCTCGGTCGGGGACCAGTTGACGAGGCAGGCGCGGGTGGAGGCGACGAAGGAGCCGACGTGGTCGTGGAGGCCCGGCGGCATGTCGCGGTAGCCGCTGCGGGCCGTCCACTCCCAGTAGTCGCCGCCGAATCCCTCCCCGCTCCAGAAGCACACCGAGCCGTCGGGGCAGGAGGGGGCGGCGGCCGACTGCGCGGAGGCGCTCTGCGCGGGTAGCACCAGGGCAGTCAGGGCGAGAACGGCGGCGACGGACCGGGTACGAAGCTTCACGGGGCTCTCCGGTGACGGGAGTTGGGGACGCCCCGGCGGAACTGCCGGGGCGCCCTCATGCTCCTGGGCGGTCACGCGGACACGCCCGAGCCCAAGATCGGCCCCAACTGTGTGGGTGAACTAGTCGTTCAACCTCACCGGCTCACCAGATCGCGTCGACCCACTCCGGGTGGTCGATGAACGGGTTCCGGTTGTGCTGGTAGGTGCTGTAGATGACGTTGTTTCGGTTCTCCTCGAAGGAGTCCGGCGGGTCCTCGTCGTTCCACTGCTTGAGGACCGAGAGCCTGCCGATGTACGGGGTTGAGCCGTTGTTGACCTTGTCGTCGGGCTCCAGGTCGGCGAAGCCGTCGCCGCCCTCGTAGCGGACCGCCATGTAGAGGATCATGCGGGCCACATCGCCCTTGACCGCGCCGCGCGGCTCGAAGGAGTCCGAGTCGGCCTTGCTGCCGCCGCTGTTGGTGAAGGTGGAGCCGCCCTCGTCGAAGTCGAGGTTGCCGCGCTTGCCGTTGACCGCCACGTCCTCGGGACGGATGTGGTGCAGGTCCGTGCCGGGGCCGGTGGAGGTGGTGAGGTCGCCGTGCGAGATCGCCCACACGTGCTCACGGTTCCAGTCGCCGCTGTCACCGCCGTTGAGGGTCTTGCTGCGCGAGATGCCCGAGTACAGCAGGATCACGTTGTTGCTGTTGTCCGGGTCCTGGTCGGTCTTCTTCAGGGCATCCCACAGGGCCGAGTACGACAGCTTGGTGACGTTCGCGCTGATGATCGTGTGCAGGGACGACTTCAGGCTCGTCCCCGACTTGCCGATCGCGTTCTTGTAGTACGTCGAGTCGTACGCGGTCGTCGTGGCCGCGGCCGGGGTCGCCGTCAGTGCCGGGGCGGTCAGGCCGACCAGGACGGCGGCGGTCGTCAGTGCCACCGACTTCCAGCGCCGGATGTGTGTCGCCAGCATAAAGAGTTTCCCATCTACGCGGGTTGATGAGGCGGCAGGATGAGAGTGACATGAACATGAGAACAGCGCGGTGAACGGGACGTGAAAAGAGGCCCCCGACCGTGTGGTCGGGGGCCTCTTCCGATGCCGGATTACGTCAGCTGACGTCCGACGGGTCCAGCCGGTAGAGCGTCGAGGTGTTGCTCCGGGTGGTGGAAGTGGAGCCGGAGGATTTGGAGTTCGAGGTCGAGCTCCCCGTCGTGGACTTGCTGTACGCGCTCTCCTTCACCACCGTCCCGTTCTTCTGCACCCAGCTGGTCACCTCGGAGTTGAGCGTGCTGTTGCCGCCCATTCCGCCCCCGCCGAGCTGGATGTAGTGCAGCTTGCCCGCCTTCACCAGTTCCTTCAGCTTGGCGACGGTCATCGCCTTGTCGGATCCGGTGAAGCCCCACATGGAGATCACGGGCTCCCGCGCACTCAGCTCGATCTGGGCCGCGGACTGGGAGTTGGAGACCGCGAGCAGCCAGGTGGCGCCGTCCATGTGCTTCTTCAGATACGCGATCAGGTCGCTGCTCACGCTGCCACCCATACCGCCGCCGAAACCGCCTCGCCGACCGGCGCCGCCTGCCTCACCGGTGCTGCCGGTTCCGCCCGTGCCGTTCGGTGGGGTGCCACCGGTACCGCCGGCTGCACCGCCCGGCATCTCGCCGTTCGTGCCGCCGGGGAAGCCGCCGCCCTGCTGGGTGCCGCCCGGCGCCTGGCCGTTCGTACCGCCAGGACCGCCGGTGCCGCCGGTCGCGCCCGTACCGCCGCCCGGCGCCTGGCCGTTCGTGCCGCCGGGGAAGCCGCCGCCCATCTCGCCGCGGGCCTCGGCGTTCCGGCCGCCCGGGAAGCCGCCCCGGCCGCCGCCGCCGAAGCCGCCGCTGCCCGTCGAGGGGCCGGCCGTCGGGTTCGTACCGCCCATGCCACCGCCGCCGGAGCCGCCGAACGGCTCCGCCGCCGCGTACGCCGTCGGGCCGGCCAGCGCCGCGATCACGGCTGCCGCCACCGAGGCGGTGAGCAGCCGGGCCCGGTTGCCGGGCCGGAAGAGGATCATGCCGACGATGCCGGCCACCGTCAGCACGCCGATCGTCGGCCACAGCCAGGTGTTCCAGCCGGAGGCGCGACGGAGGAGGACGATCGCCCAGATGCCGGTCACGCCGAAGGCGGCCGGGAGGACCCAGATCCACCGCTTGTCGGTGCGGAACGCGTGCAGCAGCATCACGCCACCGCCGCCGCACAGCGCCGCGATGCCGGGGGCCAGCGCGGTCGTGTAGTACGGGTGCATGGTGCCCTGCGCGGTCGCGAAGATCACGTAGTGCAGCAGGGTCCAGCCGCCCCACAGGACCAGCGCCATCCGGCGGAGGTCCGTGCGCGGGGCACGGCCGCACAGCACCAGGCCGCCGACCAGGGCGATCGCGGAGAAGGGGAGCAGCCAGGAGATCTGGCCGCCGAGGATGTCGTTGAACATCCGGCCGAGACCGGCGGAGCCGGAGAAGCCGCCGCCACCGCCTCCGCCACCGGCGCCGTTGCCCTCGCCGCCGAAGACGCGGCCGAGACCGTCGTACCCCATGATCAGGTTCCAGGCCGAGCCGTCCGTGGAGCCGCCGATGTACGGGCGGTCGGAGGCCGGGACCAGGGAGACGGCGATCGCCCACCAGAAGCTGGAGACGGCCAGCACGACCGCGGCGAGCGCGAGGTTGACGATCCGCTTCACCCAGGGGGCCTTCGACGCGTACAGGTAGAGCGCGAAGACGGCCGGGAGCGCGATCCAGCCCGCGAGCAGCTTGGTGTTGAAGGCGAGGCCGAAGCAGGCCGCCGAGCCGAGCAGCGGAAGCAGCTTCTCGTCACGGGTGGCGCGGAACGCCAGCGCCGCGCCCGCCACCATCAGGAAGACCAGGAGCGTGTCGGGGTTGTTGTCGCGGTTGATCGCGACGGTGATCGGGGTCAGCGCGAGCACCAGCGAGGCGACCGTCGCCGCGCCGTGGCCCCAGATCCGCTTCACGTTCGTGTGCAGGATCCAGATCGCGGCGAGGCCGGCCGCGACCTGCGGCAGCATCATCTGCCAGGTGCCGAAGCCGAAGATCCGGCACGACAGGCTCATGACCATGGTCGCGAACGGCGGTTTGTCGACGGTCAGGAAGTTGCCCGGGTCCAGCGAGCCGAAGAACCAGGCCTTCCAGCTCTTCGTACCGGCCCAGATGGCGCCGCTGTAGAAGGTGTTCAGGCTGGAACCGGAGAGGTTCCAGGAGTAGAGCACCGCCGCCAGGATCAGGATCGCGATCAGCGCGGGCAGCGACCAGCGTGGTGCCTTGTCCGGCAGGGGAGCCGCGGGGGTGGCCGTGGGGGACGCCGTGGGCGGGCCCCAGTCGGGGGACACGGGCGTGTGGGGGACGGGATCGGTGGCAGATGTCACCATCCCACCATGCAGACGGCCGATGGGTGAGGGCTGTGCCGATCCTGGGCGCAGGCTGTGGGTGGATGAGATGTGGGTAAGAGAGCGGCCGGTGATCCTCGGGTACGACCGCCCTCCGAGGCCGCTGTCTCAGTGTGTGCGGACCGACAGCCGGTAGAACCGCGTCGTCTGGGCCGCGTTCTGGTTGTCGTCGCTGACCAGGAGGACCTTGTACGCGCCCTTCGAGCGGCCCGTGACCACCATGCCCTCGATGTTGTCGAGGAGCGGGTTGGGCTGTGGCTGCTTGGCCGTGGCGCCCAGGGTCGGGCAGGTCGCGATGTCCGTGAGCAGCGTCTTCTTGACCAGGCGGACGCCGGCCTGTCCGGTGAGGTTCTCGATGTCGCTGGTGTCCGTGGCGTGCCGCGGGTCGGCCACGAAGAGGCGGACGGTGTTGCCGACACCGGCGGTGAAGCCGCGCTCCAGGACGAGGAGGCGGCCGTCGGGCAGCGCCTGGACCTCGGGGACGCCGAGGATCGGGTCGTCGGTGCGGTAGGCGTACTGGGCCGACAGCCTGAAGTGGTCGCCCTTGGTGCGCTGCCAGGTCTGGAAGCGGACGATCCCGGCGGTGTCGCCGGAGAGGGCGTACTCCATGGAGGCCAGCAGGGTGCGGCCACCGTTGAGGAGGGTCAGGCCCTCGAAGGTCCGGTTGGTGGTGGCCCGGCCGGCCGGGGAGACCAGCAGCGACGACGGCACGGGGAGCCGGTCGAGGATCTTGCCGTCCACCGAGTAGCGGCGGATCGACGGCTCGGTCTCGGAGGTGATGAGCCGGGTGCCGTCGCGGTCCACGACCAGACCCTCGGAGTCCAGCGCGGCGCCGTTCTCGTCGGCGAGCTGGACGACCTTCCTCGGCGCGAGCGTCTTCGCGTCGAGGTCGAAGAGGGAGGACCGGTCGGAGAGGGCGACGAGGGAGCCGTGCCGGTCCAGGGCGAGCGCGGAGAAGTTGCCGACGAAGGTGCCGTCGAAGGTCGTCTTGTCGAGGGCGTCGGAGAACCCGTCGATGGAGACCGAGGACGAACACGCGTGGGCGGTGCCGGTGTTGGTCGCGTCGGTGCCGGTCGCGACGGCGTTGGCGGACCCGGCGGCGGACAGACAGGTGGCCGCCGCCAGGCCGGCGGTGACGGTGGCGAGTACGGTTCGCAGGCGCATGGCCGTCACCGTATGGGGATTCGGTGACGGGCGGGAGGCCCGTCAATGAAAGATCGGACCGGGGTCAGCTCGCGGCCAGGTCCTTGTGAACGACCTTTGCGATGCCCTGGATCGTGGTGATCCCGTAGTTCATGGTGCTGTTGTCGTGGGTCAGCACGGACATCATGTAGTCGTGGCCGCCGCCGGTGAACGTGCCGAGGCTGTGCACCCGCCAGCCGTGCGTGGAGCGCTGCAGCCAGCCGTTCTTGACGTGCACGGAGACCCCGGACGGGGCGCCGTACGGCGTGCCCCACCGCTGGGACGAGATGACCTGCCCCATCAGCTTCAGGATGTAGGCCCGCGAATTGTCGCTGAGCACAGTGTTCTTGGCGGTGACGAGCGCGAGCAGCCGCTGCTCGTCGTGCACGTCGATCTGGGTGAGGCCCCAGTAGCCGTTGGCGCCCGGGGTGGTCTGGGTCATCCCGGCGGCCGTCAGGAACGCCTTGATCTTCGTCAGGCCCAACTGCTTCCACAGCTTGCTGGTCGCGTCGTTGTCCGACTTGGTGATCATGGCCTTGGTGAGCGTCTGCTCGGTGGTGGTCAGGTACCGGTTGTGCTTCTTCGCGTCCCACAGCAACGTGGCGAGGACGGTCACCTTGACCGCGCTGGCCGAGTCGTAGTGCGTGGTGTCGCGGAGCGTGCAAGTCGTCTTCGTGGAACGGTCGTAGAGTCCGACGGCGATGGTCCCCTTGCGGTTCGCCATCGCCGCGGTGATGTCCTTCTTCAGCTTCGCGGCCAGGCCCGCCTTCGCGGACGTGCAGCTGATGGTGGGAGCGGCTGCCGAGGCGGGTGCGGCCACCCCCGCGGTGAACGCGGCCCCGCCGACAATCGTCGCCAGCACCCTGGCGCGTCTGGATATCCGGTGAGTCATAACCGGATTGACACGTGAGTCCGCACGAATGGTTGTACGGGCTGGGAGGGTTTGACGAGTCGTTATCGGCCGCCGTCAGCTGTTCGGCCCACGCAGCCCCGTCCTGGCGCCACGCGGTAGCGGAGGTGGACGACCCTTGAGCCGAAGGTGCGGGTCCCGACGAGTTCGAGGTCCACCCGGCGCTCGCGCCGGGGAAAGAACGGAATGCCACCGCCGGCCGGCACCGGGTGGACCCTGGCCCGGTACTCGCCGATCAGACCCGGCGCTGCCGCCTCGGCGGCGAGAGCCGCGCCGCCGATCGCGATGTCGCCCTCCTCGGGCTCGGCTCGCAACCGCTCGATCTCCTCCACCAGGCCGCCGGAGGCCAGGCGGGCATTGCCCTGCACCGCCGAGGGCGTGGTGGAGAAGACCACCTTGGGGAGCGGCTTCGAGAGCGCGGCCCACTCGAGCATTGGGCCGTCGAGCGAGGGATCATGGTCGGCGGTCTCCCGGTACAGCATCGTCTCGTACAGCCGTCGTCCCAGCAGGTGGACGCCGACCTCTCGAATCTCGTCGGTGACGAAGCGGAAGACCTCCTCGTCGGGCGCCGTCCAGTCGAAGCCGCCGTCGGGCCCGACGACGTAGCCGTCAAGTGAGACGCCCATCGAATACGTCACGCTGCGTATCGGACGTCCTCCGCGGCAGGGGTTCGACAGTACGGCCGACGGACGCCGCAGGACTCGTCGCCGCTCGCGGGGTGCCCTCGGATCTCCAGCCCTCCTCGTCCCCAGGTCCCGGATTTGTTGCGGAGGGATGAAATCCGGTTCCGTCCGTGTTGTGGTCATGCGGCAGAGCAGGGCGAACGGAGGGCGGTCGCGTGGCAGCGCAACAGGGGGAACCACAGGGCTGGGCGCGCAGGCTGGCAGGGTACGCCTGGCGGCACCCCAAGGACGTCGTACTCGCGCTCGGGTCCTCGCTGGCCGGCATGGCCGTACTGGCCCTCGTGCCCCTGATCACCAAGGTGATCATCGACGACGTGATCGGCGACCACAGCCGGTCCATGGGCCCCTGGGCCGCCGCCCTGATCGGCGCCGCCGTCCTTGTCTACGCGGCCACCTACGTCCGCCGTTACTACGGCGGCCGGCTCGCCCTCGACGTCCAGCACGACCTGCGGACCGAGATGTACGGCACCATCACCCGGCTCGACGGACGGCGGCAGGACGAGCTGTCCACCGGCCAGGTGGTCGGCCGCGCCACCAGCGACCTCCAGCTGATCCAGGGCCTGCTCTTCATGCTGCCGATGACCATCGGCAACGTCCTTCTCTTCCTGATCTCCCTCGGGATCATGGCCTGGCTGTCGCTGCCGCTCACCCTGGTCGCCCTCGCCGTCGCCCCGGCCCTGTACTGGATCGCCAAGCGCAGCCGCAGCAAGCTCCACCCCGCCACCTGGTACGCCCAGGCCCAGGCCGCCGCCGTCGCCGGCGTGGTCGACGGCGCCGTGAGCGGTGTACGCGTGGTGAAGGGCTTCGGGCAGGAGGAGCAGGAGACCGGCAAGCTCCGGGAGGTCGGGCGGAAGCTGTTCGCGGGGCGGCTGCGCACCATACGGCTGAACAGCAGGTTCACCCCGGCCCTGCAGTCCGTCCCGGCTCTCGGCCAGGTCGCCATGCTGGCCCTCGGAGGCTGGCTGGCCGTCCGCGGTCACATCACCCTCGGCACCTTCGTGGCCTTCTCCTCCTACCTCGCCCAGCTGGTCGGCCCGGTCCGGATGCTCGCCGTCGTCCTCACCGTCGGCCAGCAGGCCCGCGCCGGCACCGAACGCGTCCTGGAGCTGATCGACACCGAGCCGACCCTGCGGGAGGGGACCAGGACCCTGCCCGCCGACGCGCCCGCGACCGTCGAGTTCGACGACGTGTCCTTCGGCTACGACCATGAGCGCCCGGTCCTCAAGGGGCTGAGCTTCGAGATCCGGCCGGGCGAGACCCTCGCCGTCGTCGGCTCCTCCGGCTCCGGCAAGTCCACGGTCTCCCTGCTCCTGCCGCGCTTCTACGACGTCACCCACGGTGCCGTCCTGGTCGGCGGCCACGACGTCCGCGAGCTGACCTCCGACTCGCTGCGGGCGGCCATCGGCCTGGTCCCGGAGGACTCCTTCCTCTTCTCCGACACGGTCCGCAACAACATCGCCTACGGCCGCCCCGACGCGACCGACGAGGAGATCAAGGAAGCCGCCCGCGCCGCCCAGGCCGACCGTTTCATCACCGAGCTGCCCGAGGGCTACGGCACCAAGGTCGGCGAGCAGGGCCTCACCCTCTCCGGCGGCCAGCGCCAGCGCGTCGCCCTCGCCCGCGCCCTGCTCACCGACCCCCGGCTGCTGGTCCTCGACGACGCCACCTCGGCGGTCGACGCCCGCGTGGAGCACGAGATCCACGAGGCGCTCAAACACGTGATGCGCGGCCGCACCACCCTCCTCATCGCGCACCGCCGCTCCACCCTCAACCTCGCCGACCGCATCGCCGTACTCGACGGCGGCCGCCTCGCCGACATCGGCACCCACGAGCAACTCCAGGAGCGGTCCCCCCTCTACCGGCGGCTGCTCACCGACCCCGACGAGCTGGGCGGTGTCTCCCCGGGCCACGCCCTCCCCGAGATCCCGCACGAGGACACGTCCGTGCGGGACGAACTGGACGCGGAGTTCGACGCCGAGCGAGGAGTGACCCCGCGCCTGTGGACCGGCGACCGTACGCCCAGGGACCTCGCCCTCGCCGGCACCCCGGCCACCCCCGAACTCCTCGCCCAGGTCGACGCGCTGCCCCCGGCCACCGACACCCCCGGCATAGACGAGGCCCGGGCCGTACGCCCCGAGGACTCCTACGGTCTGCGCCGGCTGCTGCGCGGCTTCGGGCGCCCCCTTCTCGTCAGCCTCGCCCTGGTCGCCGTGGACGCGGGCATGGGCCTGCTGCTGCCCGTGCTGATCCGGCACGGCATCGACCAGGGCGTCACCAAGATGGCGCTCGGCGCGGTCTGGGCGGCCTCGCTGCTGGGGCTGGTCGCGGTACTCGCCCAGTGGGCGGCCCAGGTCGGCGAGACCCGGATGACCGGCCGTACCGGCGAACGCGTCCTCTACTCCCTCCGGCTGAAGATCTTCGCCCAGCTCCAGCGGCTCGGACTCGACTACTACGAGCGGGAGTTGACCGGCCGGATCATGACGCGGATGACGACCGACGTCGACGCCCTGTCGACCTTCCTCCAGACCGGGCTGGTCACCGCTTTCGTCTCCGTCGTCACCTTCTTCGGCATCATGGTCGTCCTGCTGGTGATCGACATCCAGCTCGCGCTGGTCGTCTTCGCCACCCTGCCCCCGCTGATCGTCGCGACCTTCTTCTTCCGCCGGGCGAGCGTGAAGGCGTACGAACTCGCCCGTGAGCGGGTGTCGGTGGTCAACGCCGACCTCCAGGAGTCCGTGTCGGGCCTGCGGATCGTGCAGGCCTTCCGGCGCGAGCGGGACAGCGGCCGCCGTTTCACCGAGCGCAGCGAGAGCTACCGCAAGGCCCGCATCCGCGGCCAGTGGCTGATATCGGTCTACTTCCCGTTCGTCCAGCTGCTGTCGTCGGTGGCCGCGGCGAGTGTGCTGATGGCGGGCGCCCACCGGGTGGAGGCGGCGACGCTCACCACCGGTGCGCTGGTCGCCTACCTCCTCTACATCGACCTGTTCTTCGCGCCCGTCCAGCAGCTCTCCCAGGTCTTCGACGGCTACCAGCAGGCGACCGTCTCCCTCGGCCGTATCCAGGAACTGCTCCGCGAGCAGACGACGACGCGGGCGGCGGACCAGCCGCTGGAGGTGCCCGAACTCCGAGGCGAGATCGCCTTCGAGGACGTGCACTTCGCGTACGGCGACGACGAAGAGGCCCTGAGCGGCATCGACCTGACCATCCCCGCCGGGCAGACGGTCGCCTTCGTCGGCGAGACCGGCGCCGGCAAGTCGACGCTGGTCAAGCTGGTCGCACGGTTCTACGACCCGACAGGCGGCCGGGTGACGGTCGACGGCACGGATCTGCGCACCCTGGACCTCACCTCGTACCGCCATCGCCTCGGGGTCGTTCCGCAGGAGGCGTACCTCTTCCAGGGGACCGTCCGGGACGCCATCGCCTACGGCCGCCCGGAAGCGACCGACGCCGAGGTGGAGGCGGCGGCCCGTGCGGTCGGCGCCCACGAGATGATCGCCACCCTCGAGGGCGGCTACCTCCACGAGGTGGCCGAGCGCGGCCGCAACCTCTCGGCGGGCCAGCGCCAGCTGATCGCCCTGGCCCGCGCGGAACTCGTCGACCCCGACGTCCTCCTCCTCGACGAGGCGACGGCGGCCCTGGACCTGGCGACGGAGGCCCAGGTCAACCTGGCAACGGACCGGCTGGCGGGCCGTCGTACGACGCTCGTGGTCGCCCACCGGCTGACCACCGCCGCCCGCGCCGACCGGGTGGTGGTCATGGACCACGGCCGGGTCGCCGAGGACGGCACCCACGACGAACTCCTCGCCCGCGACGGCCGTTACGCCGACCTGTGGCGCACCTTCATCGGCCAGGCAGAGGAGCCGGAGGAACCGGTGGGCGCGACCCGCTGACCTCTCTTGTGGCACGACTGCTCCTGGTTTCCGGCTCGAAGCAGGGCACGCAGCCGATCAACACATCGCAGGGGGGGCGGACTCGCGTTCCTGACGGACGTGCAACCATCCGACATACGTCGGGCGTCCGTACATCAGTACGGCCATGGCTGGTGCGCGGTTGCGGTACAGGAGGGGACGACTGTGGACAGAGGGGTCATACGCCGGGGGCTCGCGCTCGGCGCGGCCGTGCTGGCCGCCTCCGGGGCGCTCGCCCTCGTGGCACCGGCCGAGGCCCAGGCCGTGACGGCGGCCGACTGCGCCGGACGCGAGGTGCGGACCCTGCCCTTCGCCACCGGCACCGTGCACATCTACCGGCAGGGCGCTTACGTCTGCGCGATCACGCTCCCCAAGAAGTCCGGCGGCAAGCGCGTGATGTCCGTCAGCGTCCAGGCCCGCGGCAACCGCCCGGTCGTCGACAAGGGCGAGTACAGGTACCACGCGGGCCCGGTGACCGTGCACGCCGGGCATCGGTGCGTGTGGGTGAAGGGTGCGGTCGGCCGCAGCTCGGCGAGTTCCGGCTGGATTCTGTGCTGAACGCCCTTACGTCCCCTCAATCCCCCCTGGTGTGACGGCAGTTGCTCCGATAGCTTCCGGCGCACATCTGTCACACAGATTCCAGGGGAGTGCGCAAACGCCCGGTGTCCCGGACCACGTGGGACACGGTCCGCATGGACACCCCGGCCCGCTCGGCCACCGCCTTGAGCCCGATCTCCGCACGCATCGGGCCACTTCAGGGGGCGGAACCCGGCTGTGGCCGAGGCCGACATGGAGCGTTCACAAGCGGCGGGCGCAGCCCACCGGCCGTTCGCCGCCGAGCTGGACGTACAGGGCCGTCGACGCCGGGCACCGGTCCCGCGCGGTCACCGCCCGCACCACCTTGTACTGCGGTTTCCGCTTCCCCGAGCCGTCACAGGCGGTCTCCCGGACCTGGCCGTGGCCCGAGCCGTAGACACAGTCGCCGACGATCGTGCGCGGCCCGCCGCCCCCGCCGGGGTCCCCGGGGTGCGGCGGCTCCAGGTTGCGCATACAGGCATAGCCCTGCGGGATCGTTCCGTCACCGCCCACGTCGCCGCTGGTGCGCTGGGCGCCGATGTGCAGCACGAAGTCGGTGGTGGCCGGGCACGCCGATCCGGCGGCGATGCCGCCGTCGTACCGGGCGACGACCCGGGCCGCCGCCCGCTCGCTCGTGCAGGGCACCTCGGTGAAACTGGCGGTCCCGAACGAGCTGCACTCGTCGACCGCGAGAAACCGTGCACCGTACCCGGACACCGTCGGACGCGCCGTCGACCGCGCGCTGCCCGCCGGCTCCCCTGGCGAGGACGGCCGGCACCCGGCCGACAGCAGGGCGACGGCGAGCGTCACCAGCACCCCCGAAAGACGTCTGCTCCTCATACCCACCCCCTGCCAGCGTGGCCCGTGACCACGGCCCATGCCAGCTGTGCGGCAGGCTTTCCGCCTGTTAGGGGTATTACGCCCGATCCATTACGTACGTCTCATACGTCAGCCCATGGCCGATCGGGTACAGCACCTGCGCCGGATCGTCCGCCCGCTGCACCGGCACCGGCAGCCTGCCGCGCGGCGCGACCCGCCCGGCGATCACCCGCGCCGCGGCCCGCAGTTCGACGTCCGTCCAGGAGTAGGACGCCAGACAGGCCTTCACAGTGGGCAGTTGGGCGATGTCGTACGGATTGCGCACGGCCACCGCCACCACCGGCCGGCCGGTCGCCACGAGCTGCTCCACCAGCCGCTGCTGTCCGCCGGCCGCCGTCACGTTGTACGTCCCGACCACCACCGCGTCCACCCCCTGCGCCGCCGCGACCGCCTTGTCGATCGTCGCCGCGGAGGGTGCCGTACCGGTGGACAACGCGCTTGCGGCGAAGCCGAGTTCGGTGAGGGCGGAGGCGAGCACGCCGGTGGGCGGGCC
The DNA here is from genome assembly GCF_055634995.1 of Streptomyces sp. NPDC111744. Taxonomy (NCBI): domain Bacteria; kingdom Bacillati; phylum Actinomycetota; class Actinomycetes; order Kitasatosporales; family Streptomycetaceae; genus Streptomyces; species Streptomyces sp. NPDC111744. The sequence goes on along the minus strand of NZ_JBVKCG010000005.1, from coordinate 419,046 downwards.
CGTCGTACCGGACGGGGAGGCCGGGTCGGCGCCCACCACCAGCACCTTGCCGTGCGTGCGGCGGGACAGCGGGAGCAGCCCGCCCTCGTTGACCAGCAGGGTGGTGGTGCGCTCGGCGATCCGGTCGGCGGTGGCGAGGTGCCGGGCCGTGCCCACCACCCGGCCGACCTCCTTGGCGTTGACGTACGGCCGGTCGAGCAGCCCCAGCCGGGACTTCAGCCGCAGGATCCGCAGGATCGACTCGTCAAGGCGCGCCTCGGTCAGCTCCCCGTCCTGTACGGCCTTCAGGACGGCGTTCCAGGCCACGTCCAGGGTCGGCGGGTTGAGGAGCTGGTCGGCGCCGGCCTTCAGGGCGAGCACGGGCACGCGGTCGTCGCCGTACTTGGTGCGCACGCCCTCCATCCCCAGCGAGTCGGTCACCACGACCCCGTCGTAGCCGAGTTCGCCGCGCAGGATGCCGGTGAGGACGGGGTGGGAGAGGGTGGCCGGGTCGCCGGAGTCGTCCAGCGCCGGGAACTGGATGTGCGCGGTCATGATCGAGTCGATGCCTGCCTTGACCGCCGCCCGGAACGGGACCGCGTCCAGCTTCTCCCACAGCTCCCGGCTGTGCGTGATGACCGGGAAGCCGAAGTGGCTGTCCACGGAGGTGTCGCCGTGCCCCGGGAAGTGCTTGGCGGTGGCCGCGACCCCGGCGTCCTGGTAGCCCTGCACCTCGGCGGCGACAAGCGCGCCGACCGCGTCCGGGTCGGCACCGAAGGACCGTACGCCGATGATGGGGTTGGCCGGGTTCACGTTGACGTCGGCGTCGGGGGAGTAGTCCTGACGGACGCCCATCGCCCGCAACTCCGCGCCGGAGACCCGGCCGAGGGTACGGGCGTCGGCGCGTGAGCCGCCCGCTCCCATGGCCATCGCACCCGGGAAGAGCGCGGCGGGCCTGCCGATCCGGCAGACGGCGCCGTGCTCCTGGTCGGTGGCGACGAGGACGGGGAGGCCGCGCGGCTGGTCCAGGGAGGCCCGCTGGATCCCGTTGGACAGTTCGGCGATCTGCCGCGGATCCCGGGTGTTGTGCGCCCAGGTGAAGTAGATGATCCCGCCGACGCGGTACCGGGCGATCAGCTCGGCGGCGGTACGGACACCGATCTCCTTGAGGTTGGCGTCGATGTCGGCCTGGTCGGGGGCGGTGGCGGAGTGGCCGTAGACCCGCATCACGAACAGCTGGCCGACCTTCTCCTCAAGGCTCATACGGGAGATGAGGGAGCGGAGCTTCGCGTCGTCGGAGCTCTTGTCGTCGGAGCCGAAGGCGTACGCGCTGTGGCCGACGGTCAGTCCCGCGGTGACGCCCGCGGTCGCGGCGAGGACGGTGCGTCTGGAGGGCACGTGCGCTCCTTCCGGTGGAGAACCGGCTGAAGGAAACTTCCGTAGGCACACCAATATTCGGGAAGTTTCTTTCCGTCAAGGTAATGCACAGGGCCTGCCCGGTGCGTCAGCCCGAAGGACAGGAACGGCACCCGTTCGGCGGACGTGGGCGGGGTGTGGTGCGTGCGGCTGCAAGGCGGAGGAGGCGTGGACATCAGCCGCTGCCGCGGCGGGCGACGCGGTGGGGGCACCCCCGGCCGAAGACCGGGGGACGTCGGCGAGTGACGACAACGCCGCTGGGGGTCCCCCCCCTCTGGGGGAGCGCGTGCCACACCCCGCGTCCTCGGGCTGACGCACCGGGCAGGCCCCGACCGGAAAGGGGCCGCCATCGGCGCATTGGAAGGGGGGCACGTCGATGGCGGCGGGCCGGCGGCCGTGGTGCGGCGGAGAGGGTGGGTCAGCGATCGCAGCCAGCAGCGAGGGCCGACACCACACCACGGAGACTCTTCCGACAGCCTGAGGGTTGGACGGACGGGGCGGATGCCGGGTTCCCGACTTCGGGAAGTCGGGAGCGGAGGGATTGAAGGTACGTCAGTGAAGCGCCCCGGAAGGGGCGCGGTGCTGCGTCGACATGCGGCATCGCCGCGGACCGGACGACCGTCCGCGGCACTGGGCGGCTCCACGGCCTCACCGTCAACATGCGGGACTTCTCCGACACCATGTCCACCCTCGCGGCGATCGCCCCGTTCGCGGATGGTCCCGTACGGATCGATGACGTGGCCAACACGGTGGCGGAGTGGCCGCGGTGCCGTAAGCGACTGGAGGACCGGGTGGCGAGGTTCACCGCCCCACGCTGAGCCGACGAACCGTGCTCACGCCGACTCGTTGAGCAGCCGTGCCAGGTGCTCCCGGCCCGCCGGCAGCAGGCCGGGCAGCGGGGCCGCCGCCTCGTACCAGCGCTTCTCGTACTCCCAGCACAGCCAGCCGTCCCAGCCGTGCCGGGAGAGCACCTCCACGCAGTCGGAGAGCGGCAGTATCCCGGCGCCGAGCGGCAGCGGTGTGGTGTCCTCGGCCGAGGCGATGTCCTTGACCTGCACATAGCCGAGGTGCGGGGCGAGGGCCGCGTAGGTCTCCGCGGGCTGCTCGCCGCCCAGCCAGGTGTGCATGACGTCCCAGAGGGATCCGACCATGCGGTGGCCGACCGGGCCGAGCACGCGGATCGCGTCGGCGCCGGTGCGATGCGAGTCGTGTGTCTCCAGCAGGACCCGGACACCGAGCGCGGAGGCGTCCTCGGCGACCGTGCCGAGCCGCCGCGCGGCGATCGCGTCGGACTCGGCGGTGGGCAGTGCCGGATCGGCGCCGGGGAAGACCCGGACGAAGGGGGCGCCCAAGTCGTGGGCCAGCTGGAGGAGTTGGCGTACCTCGTCGAGGACCGGGGCGTCCTCGCCGGGGGCCGCGACACGCGCGTACCCGGCGACGCCCAGGACCTCCACCCCGGCCGCCTTGAACTCGGCGGCCACGTCCGCCCGCGCGGCCGGGCCGAGGCCGGGATGCACCGGTTCCTCCGGATGGGCGCGCAGTTCGACGCCGTGATAGCCGTGGGCGGTGGCGAGCGCCAGCACGTCCGACACCGGCAGACCGGGAACCCCGAGGGTGGAGAAGGCGAACCTCATGCTCACCAACCTACTTCTCACTCGCCGGTTCCGTGCAGATCCAGTCGCCAGTCCTGCCCGACCAGATCCCTGCCGAAGGAGCGGTGAGGTGTCTCGGCGGTGAGGACGAAGCCGTGCCGCTGGTAGAGACGGCGGGCGGCGGCGAGGACGTCGTTGGTCCACAGCACCAGCTCCCGGTAGCCGACCCCTCGCGCGAAGCCGATCACGGCGCCGACCAGCCGGTCCCCGATGCCGAGCCCCCGGGTCTCCGGCTCGACGAGCAGCAGCCGCAGCCGTGCGGTGCCCGGGGCGTCGTCCCGTACGCACATCACACAGCCCACCGGCCGCCCGGCCCGCTCGGCGATCCAGGTCCGCTCCAGATGCGGGTCGTGGTCCTCGGCGTAGTCGGCGACGATCCGCGCCACCAGGCCCTCGTAGTCGGTGTTCCAGCCGTACTCGGCGGCATACAGCGCGGCGTTGCGCTGCACGATCCAGCCCAGGTCGCCGGGGTGCGGTTCGCGCAGCACGACCTCGCCGGCGCCGTCGGGGGCGTGCGCGTCGCCCAGGATCGTACGGATGGTGCGCATGGCCTCGGCCAGCCGTGGCCGCTCACCGGGGTCGACAGCCCCCAGCAGCGAGCCGACCGTCTCCCGGGCCCGCTCGTCGAGCAGCTCGGCGGCGGACCGGCCGCCCGCGGTGAGCGACACCCGCCGGCGCCGCGGGTCCTTCTCCGAGGGTGAGCGCTCGATCAGCCCGGCCTCCTCTAACTTGTTGAGGATCCGGCTCAAGTACCCCGCGTCCAGTGCGAGGTCGGCCCGCAGGTCGGCCGCGTCGGTGTCGGCGGAGTGCGCGAGCTCGTACAGCACCCGGGCCTCGGTGAGGGTGTACGGGGCGTAGAGGTGGCGGCCGTAGTCGAGGGCGCCGATGACGTTGGTGTAGAAGCGGTTGAAGGCACGGATGTCCTGGACGGTCATGGCTGGACCCCGATGGTTGACTGAGTCAGAGATGCCGTGCCTCCGAGGCTATCCCGCCATCCCGCCCGGCCGGAAGGTCCGAACGGCGGTCCCGCGGCCTTTACTTGTTCTCGCTGTCCGGCTTCTGTCGTGCTTTTGACTTCGTGTCGCCTGCGCCGTAGGTTTATACACGAACGTCACTAATGTCCGTTTCAACCTCGGATATGGCGTGGTCCGCCAGAGAGAGCCCGTGCGGTGCGGAGAACCGGCATCAAGGGCGGCGGACGCGCTCAGAGCTGCGCGCAGGCTCTGGAGCGCACGCAGGGCGGCCCCTTCTGCGGTCGCCGTAAACACCATACCCTCGGAGAGGGGCGAACCATGCGCGCGCACAGCAGACGTATGAAGAGAGCGGCCATCGCTGCGATCTCGGCACCCATCCTGGCGCTCGCTGCCGGAGCCGGAGTCGCCAGCGCAGCCACCAGTTCCGCGCCCGACCACGTCGTCACTTACCAGGACGACGGCGGCGGCGGTCACGGTGGCGGCGGCCACGGCGGCGGCGGCGACCACGGCGGCGGCGGCGGCCACGGCGGCGGCGGAGACCGCGGCGGCGGCGGCCACGGCGGCGGCGGAGACCGCGGCGGCGGCGGCGACCACGGCGGCGGAGACCGCGGCGGCGGCTGGGGTGGCGGAGACCACGGCGGCGGCTGGGGCGGCTGGGGCGACAGCTACCGCGACAACGGCGGCGGCTGGGGTGGCGGCGGCGGTGGCTGGGGCGGCGGCTGGGGAGACTAGCCAAGCCACAGCCATTGACGCTCTCTGACAGCAAAGGGTGGATCCGGGTGCCCGGCCTTCGGGCACCCGGACCCATGCATCAAAACCCCTGCGGGCCCCGGCCCGGGGGCCGTGGAGGCGGTGACCGGATGAGGATCGTCTGTGTGGGCGGAGGCCCGGCCGGCCTGTACTTCTCGATCTCGGCGAAGCTGCGGGACGCCGGGCACGAGATCATCGTTGTGGAGGCGGACCCGCCCGAGGCCACCTACGGCTGGGGCGTCGTCTACTGGAACGATCTGCTGGACATCCTGTACCGCAACGACCCCGAGAGCGCACGGGCGGTGAGCGCCGGCTCCGTGCTCTGGCAGCAGCAGGACATCCACGTGCACGGCAACCGTTACGACGGCACCGCGCACTTCGGCGGCTACGGCTACAGCATGGGCCGCGCGGCCCTACTCGGCGTCATGACCCGGCGCGCCCAATCCCTCGGCGTGGACGTACGGCAGGGCGAGCGCCTCGCCGACCCCGCCGACCTGCCTGACGCCGACCTGGTCCTGGCCGTCGACGGTGCGGGCAGCCGGCTCCGGCAGAGCCGCGCCGAGCACTTCGGCCCGCGCATGGAGACCGGCCGCAACCCCTACATCTGGCTCGGTACCGACCGGCAGTTCGACAGCTTCGTGTTCGCCTTCGAGGAGACCGAGGCCGGCTGGATCTGGTTCCATGCCTATCCGTCGTTCAAGGGGATCAGCACCTGCATCGTGGAGTGCTCCCCCGAGACCTGGCAGGGCCTCGGCCTCGACACGATCGACGAGGAGGACGCAGTACCCCTGCTGGAGAAGATCTTCCACCGCGCCCTGGACGGCCACTCCCTGATCAGCAGATCACGCGGTGCGCCGGCGAAGTGGCAGCGGTTCACGCACATCAGCAACAAGACCTGGGTCGACGGCACCGACGCAGGCCCGCCCGTCGTACTGGCCGGCGACTCCGCCCACACCACCCACTTCACCCTGGGTTCCGGTACCCGGCTCGCCATGATCGACGCGATCGTACTGGCCTCCGCCCTGAAGGAGTTCCCGGATCCTCGGACCGCGCTGCGCGAGTACGACAAGCGCCGCCGCGCGGAACTGCACCCCGTCCAGGCGGCGGCGCGCACCAGCATGGCCTGGTTCGAGCACCTCGACGACTACCTGGACCGCGATCCTGTCGACTTCGCCTATGCGATGGCAGTCCGCCAGGGCCGCCAGGCCCCCTGGCGGTACCAGGCCCACCTCGCCACCCAACTGGCACCGGTACGGCACGCCCGACGGGCCTACGACACGGGGAAGCGCTGGTACCGCGACCGGAAGAGGGGCGAGGCACCGCTGCCGCTGCTGGGGCGGTCCGTACGGGGCAAGCGCTGAGACGAGCACGGGAGCGCCCGGGGGCGCCTGAGCCGCGCCCCTCCTCGCCGATGCCGCCGAAGCGCGACACCGAGGACTGGCCGGAACCGCCGAACGACCGCCGCACGGAGGCCATGACGGCCGCGGCGTCCGGCCCCCGAGAAGCCTGATGAACCGTTCCTGCCGGGCGGCCACCCCGCGATTCACCTGCTCGGCCCCCGGGACCATCTGCTCGGGCACGCTCTCCACCTGCTCAGCCTCATGAGCCATCCGCTCAGGCCTGGGGCCATCCGCTCAGGCCCACAGCCCCCTCAGCCCCGCGGCACCCCCGAAGACCCCCGTACCATCAGCTCCCCCCGGACCGTCGCGATGCCGCCCGGCGGGGGCTCCTCGCGGCCCATGGCGATGCGGCCGGCCCGTGCCCCCGCCTCCGCCAGCGGCAGCCGTACCGTCGTCAGCGAAGGCACGGCGTCGATGCTGAACGGGAGGTCGTCGAAGCCGGCCACCGACACGTCCGCCGGGATCCGCAGTCCCGACTCCCGCAGCGCCGCGCACGCCCCCAGCGCCACCGAGTCGTTCGCGGCCACCACCGCCGTCAGCGACGGGTCGCGGCGCAGTAGTTCGAGCGTCGCCTCGTACCCCGCCCGCCGGTCGTAGCGCCCGTGCACGGTCCAGCGCGGGTCCTCCTCGACGCCGGCCGCGGCCAGGGCCTCCCGGTGGCCCTCCAGACGGTGCCGGGTGGTCGTCCGCTCCTCCGGACCCGCGATGTAGCCCAGCCGCCGGTGGCCCAGGCCGATGAGGTGCTCGGTCAGCTGCCGGCCGCCCCCGCGGTTGTCGAAGGTCAGGGCCACCGCGTCGGTCTCCGGCGCCGGCGGCCGCCCGCACAGCACCACGCGGGTCCCCGCCTCCGCCAGCTTCCGCAGCTTCGCCGCCACCGCCGCCGCGTGCGGCGCGTCCTCCACGGCCCCGCCGGTCAGTACCACCGCCGCCGCCCGCTGCCGTTGCAGCAGGGTCAGATAGGTCAGTTCCCGCTCCGGCGACCCCCCGGTGTTGCAGACCACCGCCAGCCGCTCGCCGCCCGCGCGCCCGCCCGGCCCGCCGATCTCGGCCTGGATGGCGCTCGCCATGATCCCGAAGAAGGGGTCGGCGATGTCGTTGACGAGGATGCCGACCAGGTCGGAGGTGGCCGCAGCGAGCGCGCTCGCGGGCCCGTTGAGGACGTAGTCCAGCTCGTCCACCGCCCGCAGCACCCGCTCCCGCGTGGACGCCGCCACGGGGTAGTTGCCGTTCAGTACGCGCGACACCGTCGCGGGCGAGACCTGGGCGCGGGCCGCCACGTCCGCCAGGGTCACCGTCATCTCGTCGTCCTCCGGTCGCGCGTCTCTTCGTACGCCGTCGTACACAGCCTGATCAAAGGAAGCCCCCTTGCCGTGCAGACCATAAGGCCATTCACTCCTGTTGTTCGCCCCCTCGAACAACTCGACCCCATCACGGTCTTGTACGGACCAGTGGTGAAAGGCTAGCTTCAGACCATATAGAAAGCGCTTGCTGCGTTGCTGAGACGCATGCGGACGAAGGGATTCACGTGACACGCAAGACGGTGCGTATCGCCATGAACGGCGTGACCGGGCGCATGGGCTACCGCCAGCACCTCGTCCGCTCGATCCTGGCGCTGCGCGAGCAGGGCGGTCTCGACCTCGGCGACGGCACCGTGCTGTGGCCGGAACCGATCCTCGTCGGCCGCCGGGAGTACGCGCTCCGCGACATCGCCGACCGGCACGGACTGTCCGACGAGCACATCTCCACCGACCTGGACTCCGTGCTCGCCGATCCGACCGTGGACATCTACTTCGACTCCCAGGTCACCTCCGCCCGCGAGGAGGCCATCCGGCAGGCCGTCGTGGCCGGAAAGCACATCTACACCGAGAAGCCGACGGCGACCGGTCTGGAGGGTGCCCTGGAGCTGGCCCGGCTGGCGAACGCGAAGGGCGTCAAGCACGGCGTCGTCCAGGACAAGATCTTCCTGCCGGGCCTGCTGAAGCTGAAGCGGCTCATCGACGGCGGCTTTTTCGGCCGGATCCTGTCCATCCGCGGCGAGTTCGGCTACTGGGTCTTCGAGGGCGACTGGCAGCCCGCGCAGCGCCCGTCCTGGAACTACCGCGCGGAGGACGGCGGCGGCATCGTCGTCGACATGTTCCCGCACTGGGAGTACGTGCTGCACGAGCTGTTCGGCCGGGTCAAGTCCGTCCAGGCCATCGCCACCACCCACATCCCGCAGCGCTGGGACGAGACCGGCAAGCCCTACGACGCCACCGCCGACGACGCCGCCTACGGCATCTTCGAACTCGACGGCGGTGCCATCGCCCAGATCAACTCCTCCTGGGCGGTCCGCGTCAACCGTGACGAACTGGTCGAGTTCCAGGTCGACGGCACCGAGGGCTCCGCCGTCGCGGGCCTGCGCAAGTGCCGTGCCCAGCACCGGTCCGCGACCCCCAAGCCGGTGTGGAACCCGGACATCCCGGCCACCGAGGTCTTCCGCGACCAGTGGCAGGAGGTCCCGGACAACGGCGAGTTCGACAACGGCTTCAAGGCCCAGTGGGAACTCTTCCTCAAGCACGTCTACGCCGACACCCCCTACCACTGGGACCTGCTGGCCGGCGCCCGCGGTGTGCAGCTCGCCGAGCTGGGCCTGAGGTCCTCGGCGGAGGGCCGCCGTATCGACGTACCGGAGATCGCGCTGTGACCATCCAACTGCCCGGCGCCGAAGGGGAACTGCGGACCTACGAGCCGCGCGGCGAGCCGCTCGCCGTCACCCCCGGCACCCCCTTCGCCTCCCGTACGGTCTTCTCGGCGGCCCATGTCGTCGCCGACCCGTTCGCCGACGTCTCACCGGACTCGCCCGCCGCCGTCGACTGGGACGCCACCCTCGCCTTCCGCCGCCACCTGTGGTCCCACGGCCTCGGTGTCGCCGAGGCGATGGACACCGCCCAGCGCGGCATGGGCCTCGACTGGGCGGGCGCGGCCGAGCTGATCCGCCGCAGCGCCGCCGAGGCGAAGGCGGTCGGCGGCCGGATCGCCTGCGGGGTGGGCACCGACCAGATCACCGGGGGCACGCTCGCCGGGATCCGGGCCGCGTACGAGGAGCAGCTCGCGGTCGTCGAGGAGTCGGGCGCCCAGGCCGTCCTGATGGCCTCCCGGGCGCTCGCCGCCGCGGCCTCCGGCCCCGACGACTACCTGAACGTCTACGGCCACCTCCTCCGCCAGGCAGCCGAGCCGGTGGTCCTGCACTGGCTCGGCCCGATGTTCGACCCGGCGCTGGCGGGCTACTGGGGATCGAGCGACCTGGACGCGGCGACCGACACCTTCCTGGAGGTCATCGCCGCCCACCCCGACAAGGTCGACGGCATCAAGGTCTCACTGCTGGACGCGCAGCGGGAGATCGACCTCAGGCGCCGCCTCCCGCAGGGCGTCCGCTGCTACACCGGCGACGACTTCAACTACCCCGAGCTGATCGCCGGCGACGAGCAGGGATTCAGCCACGCCCTGCTCGGCATCTTCGACCCGCTGGGCCCGCTGGCGGCGGAGGCGGTACGAATCCTGGACACGGGCGACACCGCGGGCTTCCGCGCGCTGCTCGACCCGACCGTGGAACTCTCCCGCCACCTCTTCCAGACCCCCACCCGCTTCTACAAGACGGGCGTGGTGTTCCTGGCCTGGCTCGCCGGCCACCAGGCACACTTCGCCATGGTCGGCGGCCTCCAGTCGGCCCGTTCCCTGCCGCACCTCGCCCGCGCCTACGAACTCGCCGACGGCCTGGGCCTGTTCCCGGACCCGAAGCTGGCCGAGGACCGGATGAAGACCCTCCTCGCCCTGTACGGAGTGACCCAGTGACCGGCGATCTGTCCCGCTTCTCGATCAACCAGATGACGGTGAAGCAGCTGTCGCTGCCCGAACTCGCCGACGCCTGCCTGGAGCTGGGCGTTCCCGGCGTCGGCCTGTGGCGCGAGCCGGTCCAGGCGTACGGCGTCGACGCGACCGCCAAGCTGGTCCGCGAGGCGGGCCTGACCGTCACCACCCTGTGCCGGGGCGGCTTCCTCACGGCGATCGACCCAGAGGCGAGGGCGGCGGCCCTCGCCGACAACCGGCGGGCGGTCGAGGAGGCGGCGACCCTCGGCACGGACACCCTCGTACTGGTCTCCGGCGGCCTGCCTGCGGGCTCCCGGGACCTCCACGGGGCGCGGGAGCGGATCGCGGACGCGCTGGGGGAGCTGGGCCCCCACGCGGAGCGGCACGGGGTCCGGCTGGCCATCGAGGCGCTGCACCCGATGTACGCCTCCGACCGCTGTGTGGTCTCCACCCTCACCCAGGCCCTGGACCTCGCGGAACGCTTCCCCGCCCACCAGGTCGGCGTCACCGTCGACACGTACCACATCTGGTGGGACGACCAGGCGCCCGCGCAGATCGCCCGCGCCGGTGCGGGCGGCCGTATCCACACCTTCCAACTCGCTGACTGGACGACCCCGTTGCCCGAGGGGGTCCTGAACGGCCGCGGCCAGATCGGCGACGGCGCGATCGACATGCGGGAGTGGAAGGGGTACGTGGAGGCGGCCGGTTACACCGGTCCCATCGAGGTCGAGCTGTTCAACGATGGGCTGTGGGCGAGGGACGGCCGCGAGGTGCTCGCCGAGACCGTGAACCGCTTCGTGGCGCACACGGCGGACTGACGGGTCGGTGGCCTGCCCGCTTCGTGGGCGGAGGGGCAGGCCACCGCCCTAAGAGGGCGTTTGATCGAGGTGGATTGCCCTGTACGCCCTAGTAGGTTCCTCGCCAGGTTGGCGTGGTCTCGTCCGTTATGCGTTTGGCGAGGTTGTCGATCGAGGCGATGTAGATCATGGCTTCGGAACTGGCAGCGAGGGTCTCGTAGTCGCGGGCGAGACGGCGGTGCATCATGATCCAACCAATGCTTCGCTCTACTACCCAGCGCCTCTTCACGACGTGAAATCCGCGCTTGTCCGGGTTTCTGTTGACTACTTCGACGTCGATTCCGAGGCGGGCGCCGTGTTCGGTGACGGCATTTTTGAATCCGGTGTCGACCCAACTCTTGGAGATGGTTGGGTACTTCTCTTTCGCTTGGTCGAGGAGGCGTATTCCCAGGGCGTTTTCCGAGAGGCTGGCGGCGGTGACGGTCACGGCGAGGATGAGGCCGATGGTGTCGGTGAGGATGCCGCGCTTCCTGCCGACGATCTTCTTGGCGGCGTCGGTTCCCTGGCTGGTCAGGGGTACGTTGGCGGAGGTCTTTACGCTCTGGGTGTCGATCACGGAGGCGGTCGGTTCGGGCTTGCGGCCGTCCTTGACGCGGGCCAGGCCGGTCACGCCGGGTGGACGGTGCTCGCCGGGCGCAACGGCTCGGGCAAGACGACGCTGCTGCGGGCCATGACGCTGGCGCTCAGTGAGCCGGGGGTGGCCCGCAGTCTGGTGTCGGTGTTCGAGAACTGGGTGACCGAACAGAGTGCGGCGGGTCAGGTCGAGGTCGAGATCAGCCGGGACGCGCAGCACGACCGGTGCTCGCAGGGCCGCCCGCCTGCCGGTGCCTTCTGGGCCGGGCTTCGCTGGAAGAGTCACGTTCCACCAGTCCGGCCATCCGGCGGCCGATGCCCTGTTCGCGGGGGAGGAGGAGATTCTCGACCTCCTCCGCGACTCCGAACTTCCGGGGGGTCATCTACTGATACGGCCGTCCCGCACGGCCCCGACGAACGCGGCCCAGCCGTCCGCCGAGAAGACCAGCGCCGGGCCATTGACGGCCTTGCTGTCGCGGACGGGCACGCCGACGTGGCCACGGGCTGCTTCGAGGCACTCGCCCTGGCTGCCGCCGCTGTAGCTGGACTTGTACCACCCCGTGAGGGTGGACGCGTCAGAGACGGTGTGCTCACTACTGGACATGTGCGTGTTCCTCCGCTGCCGCTCTGACGAGGGCAAGTGACTCCTGCTGCGACAACGCGTCGCTCAGCGCTAGAGCGTAGGCGGTCTGAGAGGCGCTCACCAGGGCCGGATCATCCATCAGGTTGCCGGTCAGCAAACCCTCGACGTATGCCACCGGGGCGGAGTCCTCGAAGCTCATCAGCGTGAGCAGACTCTCCATGAGCGCGTGCGCGCCGACGCCGTACGGGATGACGTGCAGGCGCACCCTTCCGATCTCGGCCAAGTCCGCGATCTTGTGCATCTGTTCGGCCATGACCTGCGGGCCGCCGACGCGGCGTCGTAGCACGGACTCGTCGAGCAGTGTCCAGACGACCGGCTTCAACGGCCCGTCGAGAATCCGGGCACGCTTTGTTCGAATGACAACGGCTTCGTCAAGTTCCTCCATGGTGTGGTTCGACCGGTATGCGCGAAACAACGCGCGCGCATAGCCCTCGGTCTGGAAAACACCTGGCACCAGCGAGAGCGCGAACTGTTGGATCAGCGTGGCCTGTTGCTCAAGCTCGGCCACGGCCGCGAAGTAGTCGTTGAACTTCGACCCCAGATCCTCCAGCCACCGCTCGAAGAACCCGTCCGTCTTGAGAGCCCGGTCGATCCGGCGCGCGTCGTCCGGCTTCGGCAGCCGCCTCCCCGCCTCGAAGTGGCTGATCAGTGTGGGCGAGCACACGACCAGTTCACCCAGTTCCTCCTGGGTGAGACCGGCCGCCGTCCGCCGCAGCCTCAGCTCCTCTCCGTACTTCTCCCGTTGCGTCCGAGGCTTCTGGCGCTCGCTCATGCGGCCAACTCCCGTTCCTGACAAAGGCTCTGTCAAGTCCCCGCCTCTAGAAGCGTAGCCATCCCCGACCCCACTCTGTGAGGGAATCGCAACACAGCGAAGTCGTCGCAGGTGAGAAAGCAGGTTGGCATGACGTATCTCCTGGCCCGGCTGATCGAGCCGTTGCTTCGGATCTTCCTGCCCGCCCGCGGACGACGGCGCCGTAGCCAGGCCGTACCGCTCGCGTACACGTATCCGTACTCGTGCCCGTATGTCGGCCGCCCGACGACGTACCGCCGGGGCGAAGCCCCCTTGCGCGGCGAGGACAGCCCGCTCGTCCGCCCCTATCTCGACCACGTGGAGACCTACGCATGAGCGGGCGCCTGCTTCCGTGGACCGGTGCGGACGGCAAGCCCTGTTACCTCGTGGGTGATGGCGAAGGTCATGTCTCCCGACTCGCGGACCAGATCGAGGGTCTGCAACTCGGCATGGCGGACGGCCTGCTGGACCATGCGGCCGCACTCCTCACGGAGCACCGCCTGACCGGCGAGGAACTCCGCTACCTCGCCCGGCGGCTGAGTGAATCACTGAGGGACGTCAAGCGGGTCGCCGAGAGCCGCGGTGCACGGTTGCCGTCCGGTCGCTGACCTCGGCCGGATTGACCCTCGACCTGGTGCAGGGCCCAGAGTGCCGGGTGTGGAGAACGAACTGCGCAGCATCGGGGAGACGGCCCGCGACAGTGGCCTGGGCGTGAGTGCCCTGCGGTTCTACGACCGTGCCGGTGTGCTGGTCCCTGCCTGGGTGGATCCGGTGAGCGGTTACCGCTGGTACGAGCCCGGGCAGCTGGAAGAGGCCCGGCTGCTGGCCTCCCTGCGCCGGGCCGGGATGCCGCTGGCGGATATCCGGCTGGTGCTGGCCGGCTGGTCCGGCCCGGACACCGATCTGGTTCGGGAGCTGCTCAGGGCGCACCTGCGCCGTCTCGAACAGGGGCTGTCCGATGCCCGCGGTGAGTTCTCCGCGCTCCGAGCCCTACTCGATCACCGGGAGAACGTCATGACCTCGCTCCGTATCGCCTCCGTCCGTCTGTCCGTCGCCGCGCCGGAGCTGGCAGCCGTGCTGGACACGGTTCGCTTCGCGGCGAGCACCGACCCCGAGCTGCCGATGCTCGGCGGGGTTCTGTTCGACATCGAGGGCGAGAGCCTGCATGCCGTGGCCACCGACCGGTACCGGATGGCGGTCGCGCGGGCCGGTGTCGCCGGGTACGACGGGAGCCGGGTGCAGGTCATCGTGCCCACTCCGCTCATCGACGCGATGCGTGCGCTGTCGGATGGCGAGGGACCTGCGCAACTCTCTCTCGACGGTGACCGCGTGACGCTGGAGGCCGGGGACCGGCAGGCGGCCGGCCGGTGCCTCGACCACGACTTCCCCGACTACCGTCGTCTCCTGCCCCGGGCCGGCGGACGCCGCACCGTCGTCGAGGTGGCGGCCTTCAGGAACGCTCTGGAGACGGGTCCTGTCCGCTCCGGGGAGGGCGGGGCACCCGACCTCAGCGTGCTCAGGGTGGAGGACGACGGCATGGTGACCCTCTGCGCCGATGTCGACGAAGACCCGAACCGTGTCGCCGTCAACCGTGAGTTCCTGCTGGCCGCGCTGGCCGCCGGGGCCCGTGAACGGCTGATTCTGGAGTTCGGCGCGCCCGCCGCGCCGATCGCGATTCGCCGGCCCGAGGACGAGGGTGCCTTCTCGCTCCTTATGCCGGTCCGGCTGGAGAACTGACGGGGTACCTGTGTGAGGAGTTCTTCACAAAGGTTTTCTTCATGTCTGCTGCTCAGCGTTTTCCGCGTTTCGGCGGAGAAAAATCTCGGAACGGCGTACAACCCTTCCCCCACCTTGCCGGTCGTACTTGGCATCAGGGCTTTCGGAGGGGGATCCGGGGGGATCGCGGGGGTTCTGATACGGAGGGGAAAGCCGAGGGGGTTCGGTCGACGGACCGGGCCCCCTCGAAGCGTCCGCTCTGTGTTGCCCCTGAGAGCGGGGTGAGCCGTAGCAGCCGTACCGGCCTAGAAGAACACCCCGCACCGCAGCAGCACGTTCGCGTACGGCCGGGCCTCGCCCGTGCGGACGACCAGGTGGGCGTCCCACGACAGTTCCTTCAGGCGTTCGTGCGGGACCAGGGCCAGGTCGGGGAAGTGCCCGTCCAGCAGCCTGGCGGCGGCCGGATTGGCCCCGCGTATCTCGGTCGCCGCCGTCGCGCCCTCCACGACCAGCTCGGACAGCAGCCCCTCCAGCACCTCCGCGAAGGACGGAACCCCGGCCCGGAAGGCGAGGTCCACGACCCGCGGCCCCCGCGGGATCGGCATCCCGGCGTCGCAGACCAGCACCCCGTGCCCGTGCCCCAACTCGGCGAGCGCCCCGGAGAGATGCCGGTTGAGGATCCCCGCCCTCTTCACAGGGCCTCGACCTCCGCCATCGTCGGGTACGACTCCTGCGCGCCCCGCCTCGTCACCGCCGCTGCCCCCACCCGGGCCGCGAACCGAGCCGCCTCCACCAGCGACGCGCCCGCCCCCAGCCGTACCGCGAGGGCCGCCGTGAACGCGTCCCCGGCGCCCGTGGTGTCCACCGCGTCCACCTTCACGGACGGGACGGACTCGACCCCGTGACCGTCGGCGACCAGCGCGCCCTCCGCGCCCAGCGTCACCACCACCGACCTCGGGCCCTTGGCGAGCAGCAGCCGCGCCCAGTCGGCCGGTTCCTCGCTCACGCACGCCGCGCCGAGAATCACCTTCGCCTCGTGCTCGTTCACGATCAGCGGGTCGCAGGCCGCGAGGACCTCGCCCGGAAGGGGCCGCGGCGGCGACGGGTTGAGCACGAACCGGCTGCCGGGGGCCAGGTTCCGTACCACCTCCACCACCGTCTCCAGCGGGATCTCCAGCTGCGCGGAGACCGCCCGGGAGGCGTGGAAGAGGCTGACCGCGGCCCGTACGTCCGCCGGTGCGAGACGGCCGTTCGCGCCCGGGGAGACCACGATGCTGTTGTCTCCCGAGGGGTCCACGGTGATCAGCGCGACGCCCGTCGGCGCCCCGCCCACCAGCACGCCCACCGTGTCCACCCCGGCGGCCCGCTGCGAGTCCAGCAGCAGCCTGCCGTGGGCGTCGTCGCCGACCCGGGCCAGCAGGGCGGTGCGGGCACCGAGCCGGGCGGCCGCGACCGCCTGGTTGGCGCCCTTGCCGCCGGGGTGCGTGGCGAGGTCGCCGCCGAGCACGGTCTCACCGGCGGCCGGACGCCGGTCGACCCCGATCACCAGGTCGGCGTTGGCCGATCCCACGACCAGGAGGTCGTAGTCGTACATCGATTGACTCCCTGTAGGAACGAGTTGAGGCGGCCGGCCCTCAATTGAACCGCCGGCCGCCTCCTTGGTGGCTCAGCCCGAGAAGCCGGCCACGTTGTCCTTGGTGACCACCTTCACCGGCACCTTGATCGTCGACTCGACCTTCTTGTTCTGGATGGCCTTGAGCGCGTTGTCCACGGCGATCTTCCCGAGCTGGCTCGGCTGCTGGGCGACCGACGCGTACAGCGTGCCGTTCTTGACCGCGGTCAGGCCGTCCGGGGTGCCGTCGAAGCCGACCACGGACACCGATGTGCCGGCCTTGGAGCCCAGCGCCTTGATCGCGCCGAGGGCCATCTCGTCGTTGGCGGCGATGACGCCCTGGACGTCGGGGTGGGCCTGGAGCAGGTTCGACATCACGTCGAGGCCCTTGGTGCGGTCGAAGTCGGCGGGCTGCTGGGCCACCACCTGGATCCCGGGGTAGGCCTTGAGGCCGTTGGCGAAGCCCTGCGCCCGCTCGCGGGCGGCGGAGGTGCCGGCCTGGCCCTGCAGGATCACGATCTTGCCGTGGCCGCCGAGCTTCCCGGCGACCGTCTTGGCGGCCAGCTCACCGCCGGTGACGTTGTCGGAGGCGATCAGGGCCTCGGTCTGGGCGTTGTTGACACCCCGGTCGACGGCGACGACCGGGATGCCGGCCTTGTCGGCGGCCTTCACGGAGTTGCTCGCCGCGTCCGAGTCCACCGGGTTGACGATGATCGCGCCCAGTCCCGAACTGGTGAAGTTCTGCAGTTGGTTGGCCTGCTGCGAGGCGTCGTTCTGGGCGTCCGTGACGGTCAGGTCCACACCCAGCTTCTTGGCCTCGGCCTGGGCGCCGGAGCGGATCTGCACGAAGAACGGGTTGTTGAGGGTGGACAGGGACAGACCGACCTTCGGGTTGCTCGAGGAGGAGCCGGTGTGCAGGAGGGAGGTCGCGGCCACCAGCGCCACGGTGACGACCGCCGCGAGCGCGTAGGTCCCGGCCTGCTTGCCCTTGTTCCCGCCGGTTCCGGCGGCCAGGGGAGTCGCCCCGGCCTTGCGGCGCACGGTGTCGAGGAGCACCGCGAGCGCGATGACGACGCCGATGACCACCTGCTGCCAGAAAGCGGACACGTTGAGCAGGTTGAGCCCGTTGCGCAGCACCGCGAGGATCAGCGCGCCGATCAGCGTGCCGGACGCCTTGCCGGTGCCGCCGGCCAGGGAGGCGCCGCCGATCACGACCGCGGCGATGGCGTCCAGTTCGTAGCCGTTGGCGGCCTGCGGCTGCGCGGAGGACAGCCGGGCGGCGAGCACGATGCCGGCGACGGCCGCGAACAGCCCGGACAGCGCGTAGATGGCGAGCTTCTGCTTGGACACCCGCAGCCCGGACAGCCGGGCGGCCTCCTCGTTGCCGCCGATCGCGTACATCGAGCGCCCGATGTACGTCCGGCCGAGGACGAAGGCGGCGATCAGCCCCATGGCGACCATGACCAGCACCGGTACCGGCAGCCAGCCGCCGAGCGTGTCGCCGAGATGCGAGACCGAGTCCGGGAAAGCGATCGGCGAGCCCCCGGAGATCACCAGCGCCAGACCCCGGCCCACCGAAAGCATCGCGAGCGTCGCGATGAACGGCGGCAGCTTGCCGTACGCGATGAGGAAGCCGTTGACGAGACCGGCCGCGACACCGGTCAGGACCGCCAGCACCACCGATATGACGACCGGGACCCCGTGCTGGGTCGCGGTCCACGCCAGCACGGTGGCCGACAGGGCCGCCACCGAGCCGACCGACAGGTCGATGCCCGCCGCGACGATCACGAAGGTCGCGCCGAAGGCGAGGATGGCCGTCACGGCCGCCTGGACGCCGACGTTCAGCAGGTTGTCGGTGGTGAGGAAGTCGCCCGACAGCGCCGACATGGCGATGACGAGGACGATCAGCGCGGTGAGCGCGCCGTTGTCGAGGAGCAGTCGGCGGACCGCCGCGGCGCCGCCACCGGCGCCCGATGTTCTCTTGAGCGTGTCAGTGGCCACGAGCGGCCTCCTTGTCGGTTGTGGTGGGGTTGCTGACGGCGAGTGCCATCACGGAGTCCTGGGTGGCCTCGCCCGCGGCCAGTTCGCCCGCGATCCGCCCCTGGGCCATCACCAGCACCCGGTCGCTCATCCCGAGGACCTCGGGAAGATCGCTGGAGATCATCAGTACGGCGGCCCCGGCGGCCGTCAGCTCGTTGATCAGCTGGTAGATCTCGACCTTGGCGCCGACGTCGATACCGCGCGTCGGCTCGTCGAGGATCAGCACCTTGGTGTCGGCGAGGAGCCACTTGCCGATGACGACCTTCTGCTGGTTGCCGCCGGAGAGCGTGCGCACATGCTGACCGAGCCCGGCCATCCGCACGCCCAGCTGCCCGGCGATCCGCTCGGCGGCGACATGCTGCGCCTTGAGGTCGACGATCCCGGCCCGGGTCGCCCGGCGCAGGGTCACAAGGCCGAGGTTCTCCTCCACGGAGGCGTCGAGGACCAGCCCCTGCCCCTTGCGGTCCTCGGGGACGAGCCCGATCCCGGCCGTCATGGCCGCGTTGACGTCGGACCGCCTGAGCACGCTTCCGGAGACCTTGACGGCCCCCTTGTCGTACGGATCGGCGCCGAACACCGCGCGCACGACCTCGGTACGGCCGGCGCCCACAAGGCCCGCGATGCCGACGACCTCACCGGCGTGCACCTCGAAGCTCACGTCGTGGAAGACACCGTCCCGGGTGAGCCCTTCCACGGACAGCAGCGCGGCACCGGTCTCGGCCCGCTCGCGCGGGTACTGCTGCTCGATGGACCGCCCGACCATGAGCCTTACCAGCTCGTCCTGCGGGGTGTCGGCGGCCACCTGCCCGACCGACTTCCCGTCCCGGATGACGGTCACCCGGTCCCCGATCGCGGCGATCTCCTCCAGGTGATGGGTGATGAAGACGATCCCGACCCCGTCCTCGCGCAGCTGCCGCACGATCGTGAAGAGCTTCTCCACCTCCTCCGAGGTGAGCACGGCGGTCGGCTCGTCCATGATGAGCACGCGCGCGTTCAGGCTGAGTGCCTTGGCGATCTCGACCATCTGGAGGCGGGCGATACCGAGTTCGCGCACCCGCGCGCGGGGCGACACGTTCACACCCACGCGCGCGAGCAGCACCTCCGCGTCGGCTTCCATCCTCTTTCGGTCGATCATCCCGAGGCGGCGCGGTTGCCGGCCCAGGAAGATGTTCTCGGCGACCGTGAGATCGGGTACGAGGTTGAACTCCTGGTAGATGGTGGCTATCCCGAGGCGCTCGGAGTCCTGCGCACCATGGATGCGCACCTCCTCGCCGCCGGCCAGGATCCGCCCCTCGTCGGGCGTGTAGGCGCCGGAGAGCATCTTGATGAGGGTGCTCTTGCCCGCGCCGTTCTCACCGAGGAGTACGTGCACCTCGCCCCGGCGCAGATCGAAGTCGACGCCGTCGAGCGCGACCACGCCTGGGAAGGACTTCCGTATGCCCTCGATACGCAGCAACTCTTCCGGGTCGCTCACGACGTGCTCCTTTGCACAGGGGTCTGGTTGTCGCCGGGGTTCGCGCCGCACGAGCGGCGTACGACGAGCCGGGCGGGGAGGGTGACGGACTGCGGAGGCCGCCCCTCGATACTGTCGATCAGTGCGCGTACGGCGGCACGCCCCAGCTCGCCCGTCGGCTGGGCGATCGCGGTGACCGGCGGATCGGTGTGCACGAACCACCGGATGTCGTCGAACGCGGCGAGCGCGATGTCGTCCGGCACCCGCAGGCCCCGCGCGCGTACGGCGTCGAGCGCGCCGAGCGCCATCAGGTTGTCCGCGGCGAAGACGACCTCGGGCGGCTCGGGCAGGTCGAGGAACCCCTCGGTGACCCGCCGCCCGCTCTCCACCTGGAAGTCGCCCTGGCCTATGTAGGCGTCGGGGAGGGGTACGCCGTACTCGGCGAGGGCCTCCCGGAAGGCCTGCACGCGCTCACTGCCGGTGGTGGTGGCCGCCGGTCCCGCGATGATGGCGAGCCGCCGGTGCCCCAGCCCGTGCAGATGCGCGACGAGATCCCGTATGGCGGCCCGTCCGTCCGCCCGCACCACCGGCACGTCGACGCCGGGGATCCAGCGGTCGACGAACACCATCGGCGTCCCGCCGCGCGCCGCCTCCAGCATCAGCGGGGAGCCGCCGTCGGTGGGGGAGACGAGCAGTCCGTCGATACGGCGGTCGAGTAGCGTCCGTACGTGATGGTCCTGCAGCTCGGGCCGCTCGTCGGCGTTGCCGATGATCACGCTGTAGCCGAGCGCGCGGGCCTCTTCCTCGACCGAGCGGGCCAGCTCCGTGAAGTACGGGTTGAGCACGTCGCTGATGACCAGGCCGAGGGTGCGGGTCTGGTCGGTGCGCAGCGAACGGGCGACGGCGTTCGGGCGGTAGCCCAGCGTCTCGACGGCGGCCAGCACACGGGTACGGGTGTCGGCGCTGACCGACGGATGGTCGTTCAGGACACGGGACACCGTGGCGACGGAAACGCCCGCCTCGGCGGCCACGTCCTTGATGCTCGCCATCGCCGCCTCCACCTCCTCGTGGAACTCATGGAATCGATTACACGCACTGCGTACCGAGGATTGGAATCGATTACACGGCTGGGGGGCAAGGGGTGGGAGGTGGCCGAAACCGAATCGTGACCCTGGCCGGTTCGGTGCGCCGCGTGCCGAACAGGCGGGGCGGCAGGGTGACCGGACCGGCCGGAGCAGCCGGAGCAGCCGGAGTCCCGAGGATGACCCTCGGCGACGCACGCGAAGCACGCGAAGCACGCGAAGGCGTGACGCTGCTGTTCGTCGCGGTGCTGGAGGTGTCCGTGATCATCGGCGGGAAGCTCTCCGTCGCCTGGGCGATCACGGTGGTCGCCATGTATCTGGTCTTCCTGCTGGCCTACGTGCGCGGCCTGGTGCGCCGCCGCCGGGGACTCCCGGCGCGCGGCTCGGCCACCGGTGTCGATCGCTTCAGCTGATGCGGGTCCCCGTGCCGCTGACGCGGACGCGCGGGTCACCCGCGTGCAGCGTCACCGTGAGTTCGCCGGGGCGGCCCAGGTCCTCGCCCTGGTGCAGGGTGAGGACGGCGTCCTCGGCGACCAGGCCCAGCTCACGGGCGTACGCACCGAACGCGGCGGCCGCGGCACCGGTCGCCGGATCCTCGACGACGCCCCCGACGGGGAACGGGTCGCGGACGTGGAAGACGGTGGCCGACTCGCGCCACACCAACTGGACCGTGGTCAGGTCCAGGCGGTGCATCAGGGCTTCGAGGCGTGCGAAGTCGTACGCGAGATCCGCGAGGCGCGCCCGCGTCGCCGCTGCGAGAACGAGATGGCGGGCACCGGCGAACGCGACCCGGGGCGGGAAGTCCGGGTCGAGATCGCCGGCCGGCCAGCCGAGCGCGGCGAGCGCCTCCGCGAGGTCGGCGTCGGCGATCTCCTCTACGTGCGGCTCGACGCTGGTGAGCGTGGCGGTGACCGTCCCGGCCGCCTCGGTCACCTCCACCGGAACCGTGCCGGCGCGCGTCGCGAACACCAGTTCCCCGGGGCCGATCCGCTCGGCGAGCGCGATCGCGGTCGCGATGGTGGCGTGCCCGCAGAACGGCACCTCGGCCTTCGGGCTGAAGTAACGGATGGTGTAAGCCCGTTCCTCCGAAGAGGCGGTCAGGAACGCGGACTCCGAGTACCCGAGGTCGGCGGCGACGGCCAGCATGCCGGCGTCGTCCATGCCACTGGCGTCCAGTACGACACCGGCGGGGTTCCCACCCTCGGGGCGGCTGGAGAAAGCGGTGTATCGCAGTACCTCGGGGCGCGGCGCATTCGTCGTCATGACCGCCCAACGCGGGGCGCTCTCACGGCTATTCCGGCTATGCCCCCGTACCACCCGGCGTCCGCGCGAACTCGGGCTGGTCGAGCAGGCGCAGCGGCGAGTCAGCCTGCGCGACCTGATGAGCTACCCGATCGTGTGCATGCCGCCCGGCACCGGCCTGCGCGCGGTGTTCGACCAGGCCTGCGCCGCGCAGAACCTCCAACCCGGGATCGCGCTGCAGGCCGGCGCCGCGGATGCCATCGCCCTGATCTGGAAGAGCGCGCACAACCCCTCGGTGCGCGAGCTGCTGGCGCACAGCCGACGGGCATTCACCAGGTCCGACTCCATCCGGCGGTAGCACATTCGAGACGCGGCACCCACTTCAAGGACGGCCGGGGCGGCACCATTACCCACGGCAACGCCCCGTACGTCTACCGGGGTTACAGGGTCGCCTTACATCGGCTTCGGCTTGAAGACCGCGAAGGTCGCGCCCTGCGGGTCGGCGACCACCGACATCCGGCCCGCCATCATCTCGAACGGCGGTGCGAGGACCGTTCCGTTCCGCTTGACCAGGGCGTCCACGGTGGAGTCGACGTCGTCCACCGCGAAGTACGTCAGCCAGTGCGGCGGAACGCCGGGCCGGTCATCGCCGAGCCTGGTGGCACCGCCGACGCCCCTGCCGCCGACGTTCAGCGTCCAGTAGTTCCCCTCGGCGCCCTCCATCGGCCGGATCTCGATCCCGAAGACCTCGCCGTAGAAGCCGGTGGCGCCGGGTACGTCGCTGGTGTTCAGCTCGTTCCAGATCAGCGTGCCCGGCTCGTTGACCAGCCCGGCGCCGTGGAACTCGCCCGGCTGCCACACCCCGAACACCGCGCCCTGCGGGTCGGCGGCGATCAGCATCCGGCCCAGGGAGCCGACGTCCATCACCGGGGCCAGCAGGGTGCCGCCCGCCGAGACGATCGTGTCCTGGGTGGCCTGCGCGTCGGTGCTGGCCAGATAGGTGGTCCATACGGTCGGCGCCTCCGGCTGCCCCTCGGGCCCCATGGAAGGACCGATACCGGCCACCGGCTTGCCCCGCAGCGTGCAGACCGCGTACCCGCCGTACTCACCCGGGCCGGCCTGGCCCTGCCAGCCGAACAGGTCACGGTAGAAGTCCAGCGCGGCCTGCTGGTCCTGCGCCATCAGATCGACCCAGCACGGGGTGCCGGTCGGGTACGGAGTGGTGATCTCGGGCATCTCCAGCCTTCCTGCGCCTTGGGTCCCCCGCCGCCCACCTTCACCGCCCGGCGCCGATCCCGCCACCCGGGCGGCATGAAATGAACCTCCTTGGCCGACGGAGTCCGCCAAGGAGGCCGATGCTCGGTTCACCGGCGAACGGCCGGCAGCCCCAGCCGCCGGTGGTGCCACAGCGCCTGACGGGGAGCTCAGCCGGGCCTGACCGCCATTCCGTGACGACTGCGGCGAGACGTCTGGTCCTGAACCGCGTTGTCGAGCGGACGCGGGCCGGTCGTCAGTCGGGCGCCACTTCTGAGATCAGTTCGCGAACGCGCGTCTCGATCGTGTCGCGGATGGCTCGGGCGGCCTCGACGCCCTGCCCGGCGGGGTCGTCGAGTTGCCAGTCGAGGTACCGCTTGCCGGGGAAGACGGGGCAGGCGTCGCCGCACCCCGTGGTGATCACGACGTCGGACGCCTGGACGGCCTCCACGGTGAGGATCTTCGGGGTCTCGGCGGAGATGTCGATGCCGACCTCGCTCATCGCCTTGACAACGGCCGGGTTGACGGTGTCGGCGGGGGCCGAGCCGGCCGAGCGGACCTCGATGCGGTCGCCCGCGAGATGGGTGAGGAAGGCGGCGGCCATCTGGGAGCGGCCGGCGTTGTGGACGCAGACGAACAGCACCGACGGGCGCGAGGAAGAAGTGCTCATGGTGGGTGACTTCCGTGGGGCATGGTCAGGAGGAGACGGGTTCGGGTTTGCTGATCGCGGGGCGAGCCGGGGCGGCTTGCGGGCCGTAGACGGCGGTCACGGTGCCGAGCCCGAGCGCAGCGCCGAGCACCTGGGCGGCCACGAACGGGGCGACGGAGACGGGCGCGATCCCGGCGAAGGTGTCGGTGAAGGCCCGGCCGACGGTCACCGCCGGGTTCGCGAACGAGGTGGAGGAGGTTAACCAGTAGGCGGCCCCGATGTAGGAGGCCACCGCGATCGGGGCGAGTGCGGCGCGGCCGATCCGGTCCAGGCCGAAGACCAGCAGGATCAACCCGGCCGTGGCGACGACCTCGCCCAGCCACAGGTGCCCGGCGGAGCGCTCATGGGTGGAGAACCTCACCAGTGGCTCGCCGAACATCGTGTCGGCCAGGACCGCGCCGCCGATCGCCCCCGCGATCTGGGCGGGCACATACGCAGCGACGTCCCGCGGTGTGAACCCGTCCGGGGCGTGGCGTTCGGTGAACCAGACGGCGAGGGTGACGGCCGGGTTGAAGTGCGCGCCGGAGACCGGACCGAACACAGTGATCAGCACGCCCAGGCCGAACACGGTGGTGAGGGAGTTGGCGAGCAGTTGCACGCCGACGTCGTGCGACAGCTCGGTGCCTTGGATGCCGGAGCCGACCACCACCGCCACCAGCAGCCCGGTCCCGATCATCTCCGCGGCGACGCGGCGGCCGAGCGGGGCGTTCACGCGTCGGCTCCGGCGCTCTGCCGGGTGGTCAGAAACGCGGCAAGCCGGTCCCCCACAGATCCGAGCATGCCCGCACCAACGCCAGCCCCCGTCCCTCCTCCAGCTCCCAGAGCCCCTCCAACGGAACGGGCGGCTCGGGCGGTTCGAGCGCCGATCCGCAGGGTGCCGGGCGGCGACCAGCGAACCCGCAGGGCGGCGGGCCCCTTCGTATGCCGTACGGCGTTGGAGACCAGCTCGGTGGCGAGCAACTCGGCGACATCGAGGAAGCGGACGAGTCCGTGCGCGGTGAGGACCAGCCGGAGGGTGTGACGGCTGACGGTGACGGCACGGAGGTCGTTGGGGATGGTGAGGGTGTACTCCCAGGCTTCGGGCATGCGTCATCAACTCCGGTGGTGGTGGGGGAATTTCACGCACGGTGGCATTGCCGCAGCCGTCATGGCAGGAGGGAGCGGTGAGCCGAAGCACGGTAGTTGTCACATAGGCAGCCTTGTTGTCACCTGCGAGGTTCGACCGGAAGGTCTCAACTCTTGACGGCCTCTGCGATCTGCTGGGCGGCTTGGGCGGGGGTGAGGTGCGTGGTGTCGATGACCTCGGCCTCGGCGTGCAGCCACGTGCGGGCCGCCTCGGCGTAGGGCTCGAGGTATTGGAGACGGAACGGGGAGTTGGGGCCGAGAACGGTGTCGCCCGCGATGCGCGCGCGTAGGGTGTCCTGGTCGGCATGGAGGACGAAGTGCCGGACCGGAATATCGTGCTGGGTAAGGCCCGAGCTGATCTCGCGCCAGTACTGCTCGACCAGGACGGTCATGGGCATCACCAGGGTTCCGCCGGTGTAGTCGAGGATGCGTCGGGCGGTTTCGACCACGAGGGGCCGCCATGGCGGCCAGTGCTGGAAGTTGTCCGTCGCGGGCAGTCCTGGCTTGATGTCCATGAGTGTCTCGCCGACTTTCTCGGCGTCGAACACCCGGGAGTCCGGGATCAGCTGTTGGACGAGTGCGCTAGTCGTTGTCTTGCCTGCGCCGTGGGTGCCGTTGAGCCATACGATCATGGACTTGACGCTAGCGTCGTGCGGGCCGCGGGGACAGGCAGAGCAGAAGATCTGGTGCGGTCGATCGCCTTGGCGAGTTGCTTGGCGTGGTCTTCGAGTAGCGGCTTGAGGGCGCCGTAGTAGGGCTGGTGGTCCGCTTTGTGGAGCCAGTGGAAGACGTTGTGTCGCTCCCGGGTCCAGATGGCGCGTAGCGCTGGATCGGGTGCGATGTGCGGTGGGCAGGGGGCGAAGTCGGGCTCGCCTTCGGTGGCGCGGGGCCAGATGTAGGCGCTGACGGCCAGGCGTCTGCGGTCGTCGCTGATGGGTTTTCGGTGGCTTGTGAGGACCGGGAGCTGAGCGAGGATGTGCTGCCAGTTCTCGGGTTCCAGGGTCCAGGTGGCGAGGGCCTCGCGTCGGCGCTGGTAGTCGATGACAGGGCCGGCGAGGAGTTCGGCGGTGATGGCGTCGAGGGCCTGTTCGAAGTCGCGGGCCGTACCGCTGTGTCGGAGATGGCGGTTCAGCAGCTGTGTGTAGCCGTTCCTCTTGCCCTGGGGGTTGATCCCGAGGAATTGGGCGGCTTCGTCGAGGCTGCCGCCGCGTGCGCGCCGGACGAGGAAGACCGAGGCACTGCGTCGGCGCATCTTGGGGGCGATGGCCGAGAGGAAGTTGAGGTGATGTTCGGCGAGCGCTTGGGGCAAGAACGCGGGGATGTGTTCGGGTCGCAGGCCGACACCGGTGGAGGGGAGGCGGAGTCCGCCTTTGCCGGTGCGTCGGAAGGTGGGAACGATCGTGACGGCGGCGTGCTGGAAGCGTTCGGAGCATGCGCTGCGGTGCTTCTTGAAGTTCTTGTCCCAAATCAGGTGCCGTGTGGGCGGGATCCCGCTGCGGGTCCGGTTCTCCTCGGGTGCGAGCGCAGAGAGCGCTTCGCGCAGGTCGTCGGCGGCCAAGAGGCGATCGGTGACCTGGAGGAGGCCGGCGCAGGCGAACGCGTCAACGGGCGCCCCAGTGGAGCGGTAGGGACGGGAGTCGGTTCCTTCATGGATGGCGAGGTGCTGGGCGACGGCTTCGGCGAGTTGGCGGGTGGTGCCGACCGGCTGGACGCGCGGCCAGCAGATCATGACCAGTCCCGCGAGCAGGATGAGCTCGGTGAAGTACTGCTGTGCCGGCTGTTTCGGTCCACCCGGCCGGAGTAGTCGAAGGATCCGTAGTCGGGGGTATGGGAGCGGCGCTTCCCGCAGGTCGCGAAGGATATCTTCAGCGGCTGCGAGACGACGTCGACCACGTCGCCGGCGAAGTCCAGGGCCAGCAGCACCCGGCTCTCCTCCAGGCTCTCCGCGCCGTGGTGACGGCCGGTGCTGGTCAGGAACTGCAGGCCAGGACGGTGCCATTGGTCCCGGCGCCAGGTGAAGTGCCGCATCGGGTGGCTCGTGAGCACCGGTTCCTGTACGAGATCGTGCACCGAGCAGGACGCATCGTCCCCGCCTGCCCGCCACGAGACCGTCCACCGTCTCGTCCAGTCGTCGCCCAGATCCAGGCCGGACCTGCCCGCGTCGACGTCCGTCGGCACGAAAAGGTCCTCCCAGCTGCACTGATGCGACCAGACGGGTCCGGTGTCAGCGGGTTCGGCTACTCTTCCCGACCCAGCACGTGTAGCGGACATGAGCTCATCGAAGCGCTGTGGAGAACCTCAGGCTCCCGATCTTCGTTTCTGGTGACAGAAAGACTGCTGAATGAGCGTCTGTGACAAGTCGGATGCCTCGTGTGGCAACCAGGCTGCCTCGACCATCCCCGTTTGCCAGCTCAGCCGGTGCCGTGACAACTTCTGAGCTTCGGCTCATGAATCGGGTCACCATCGTGCGCGCAGCACGCCGTCGCTGTCGGGTAGAACGGCTTGGAGCAGTGGACTGCGTTCGTCGGTGTAGAGGGACAGGGCGCGGGCCGCTCGCGCGTCGGCTACCAGGGCAGCGAGCTCCTGGTACTGGGTCTCATCGACGGTCACGTCTCTGATCGTTCCGTCCTTCGTCTCCCAGACGAACTCGATGTGCCATTCGGACGGCAGTGCGGTCAGGACCGCGCCGACGTCGGGTTGCAGGTCGGGCCAGACGGTCAGCAGGGCGCGCGGGCCGAGACCGGCGCGCACCGTGTTGAGGTTTTCCGTGGTGAGACGGTGCCAGCGTGTGGCGTTGACGATGTGGGTTTCCTCCAGGAGCAGGCCCTGTCGCCTCGCCAGCTCGGTGCGTACCGTCGCCCAGAAGCCTTCGTCGGCGGCTTCTGTCACCTCTGGTTCCGCGGCGTAGGGGGAAGCCACCAGCGGTTCCGCGAAGAGGCCGAGTTCCCGCGTACGGGCCACGGCGTCCGTGCAGGGTCGGTCGCTGCCCACGTACACGTACTGGTCCCATCCGACGTGCACGGTAAAAACGTCTCCCGCCTCCAGCCGACACCAGGCGCCCTGCTCACGGAGCATGACGCGGATCAGCTCCAGGGCCACCGCCAAGGAGACCTCGGCCCCGTCGTGGTAACCGGTGAGGTCAGCCGGGAAGAGACCGCTAAGACCGTGTCCCTCGACCGCCGGCTGGGCACCGAAGTGGACGAGCCCGGTGACGGAGGGCTCACGGATCTCCAGCCGGTCGATGCCCGCAGCTTCCGCGAACGCGGAGATTGCCTCCAGGTACGCGGCCTCGACTGGCCCGTGGTCACTGACCGCCTCCTCCGCGCCCCGGTAGCTGCCGTGCTCGTCACGGTCGGCGGGGTCGTACTTCGTGATCCGGTGAACGAAGGCAGGCGGCACGCTACTCCTAGACAAGGTGGAAGGTAGCGCCAGCGTAGGTCCCGAGCCGAACTCGCAGTTCCCAGTTCCGCCGCACAGCCCGACAGATCTTTCTGGTGACAGAAAGACTGCCGAATGGGCGCCTGTGACAAGTCGGATGCCTCGCGTGTGACAACCAGGCTGCCTCGGTCATCCCCATTCACCAGCTCAGCCGGTCCCGCTGGTGACAACTCCTGAGCTTCGGCTCAAGCGGTGCGCTTCCGCTGCGTGTGCGTTGCGTCACCGACGGTAGGGGTAATCTGTTACCCGTGGGCAAGCTGATCGTGTGATCCGCCCCCGAAAGAGGAGAGCAACGCATGGTCCAGCGGCGCGAACCAACGGCACGTCAGGTGCGCCTGGGGACTGAGCTCCGGAGGCTCCGCGAGGCGGCGGGCATGAACGCCGCGCAGGCCGCGGCGCTTCTCGGGGCGAACAGGGTCCAGATCAGCCACATCGAGTTGGGGCTCACGGGCGTGAGCGAGGAGCGGGTGCGCCGACTGGCATCCCATTACGCCTGTACGGACGCGGAGTTCGTCGAGGCCCTGGTCCTGATGGCCACCGATCGGACGCGGGGCTGGTGGGAGGAGTACCGGGGGCTGTTGCCCACGTCATTCATGGATCTCTCGGAGCTCGACCACCATGCTGCGTTTCAGAAGGATGTGGCCATTCTGTACGTGCCGGGCTTGCTTCAGACGGAGGACTACGCGCGTGCGGTCTTCTCCTCCCGCCTGCCGGAACTGACCCACGAGGAGCTTGAATTGCGGGTCAGCCACCGCATGACACGCCAGACCAAGGTCGGCTTCCCGCACGAGGTTGTGATCCACGAGGCTGCTCTACGCATCAGAGTCGGCGATCGCGCTTCCGCTCGGGCGCAACTCATCCGGCTCCTGGAACTGTCAGAGGCGGATCGCATCACGTTGCGGGTCATCCCCTTCGACCTGGATGGCTTTGCCGTGGCGTCGAGCACTATGACGTACGTGGGCGGCCCAGTCCCCAAGCTGGACACGGTCTCGCGTGACGCCCCACATGGCTCGCTTTTCCTCGATTCCGAGGCCCAGCTCAGTACTTATCGAACGCGCTTCCGTAGAGTAGAAGAGGTTTCGCTTGAACCGGATCGGTCGCGCGAGTTCATCCACAAGCTGGTGAAAGAGCTGTGAGGGGTCATATGGACAACTGGCGGAAGTCGTCCTACTCCGGCGAGGGCGACGGCAACAACTGCGTGGAAGTGGCCACCACCCTCACCCACACAGCCATCCGCGACTCCAAAACCCCCACCCGAGCCACCCTCACCTTCCCCACTCCCGCCTTCGCCACCTTCCTCGGCGCCCTGAAGGGGGCCTCCCACCACCCGGCCGGGTAAGTAAACAGGGGAGGACCCCTGTCGGCGCCCGAGCGTTGGGTGGGCCCTGCCTGGAGAGGCGGCCCTGGTTACAGCCGACTCGCACCCGCAGGTCCTTTCCCCGCCCGCCTCCACTGTCACACCTCACCGGTACCGTCGGTTCATGGCTCAGCAGACGGGGACCCCCACCGGCGAACGACGACTCGCCACCGTCGAAGGCGTGCTCGAACGCATCACCTACGCCAATGAGGAGAACGGGTACACGGTCGCCCGTGTCGACACCGGCAGAGGCGCCGGTGACCTCCTCACCGTCGTCGGCGCGCTGCTCGGCGCCCAGGTGGGGGAGTCGCTGCGGATGGAGGGGCGGTGGGGGTCGCATCCCCAGTACGGCAAGCAGTTCACCGTCGAGAACTACACGACCGTGCTGCCGGCCACCGTCCAGGGCATCCGGCGTTACCTCGGCTCGGGTCTCGTCAAGGGCATCGGGCCGGTCTTCGCCGATCGGATCACCCAGCACTTCGGCATGGACACCCTCCGGATCATCGAGGAGGAGCCGAAGCGGCTGATCGAGGTCCCCGGCCTCGGTCCCAAGCGCACCAAGAAGATCGCCGACGCCTGGGAGGAGCAGAAGGCGATCAAGGAGGTGATGCTGTTCCTGCAGACCGTCGAGGTGTCCACGTCCATTGCGGTCCGCATCTACAAGAAGTACGGGGACGCCTCCATCTCCGTCGTGAAGAACCAGCCCTACCGGCTCGCCGCCGACGTCTGGGGCATCGGGTTCCTCACCGCCGACAAGATCGCCCAGTCCGTCGGGATTCCCCATGACAGTCCGGAGCGGGTCAAGGCGGGGCTGCAGTACGCCCTGTCCCAGTCCGCCGACCAGGGGCACTGCTATCTCCCCGAGGAGCGGCTGATCGCGGACGCGGTCAAGCTGCTCCAGGTCGACACCGGATTGGTCATCGACTGCCTCGCCGAGCTGGCCGCACCGCCCGAGGACGGGGAGGACCCGGGTGTCGTACGGGAGAAGCTGCCCGGGCCCACCCCCGACGCCGAACCGGTCACCGCCGTCTACCTCGTTCCCTTCCACCGGGCGGAAGTGGCGCTCGCCTCACAGCTGTTGCGGCTGCTCCGGACCGGCGACGACCGTATGCCGTCGTTCCGGAACGTCGCCTGGGACAAGGCTCTCGCCTGGCTGAAGGACCGGACCGGCGCCGACCTCGCCCCCGAGCAGGAGGCCGCCGTCAGGCTCGCGCTGACCGAGAAGGTCGCCGTGCTGACCGGCGGGCCGGGCTGCGGCAAGTCGTTCACCGTGAGGTCGATCGTGGAGCTGGCCCGGGCCAGGCGTGCCAAGGTGGTGCTCGCCGCCCCCACCGGCCGTGCCGCCAAGCGGCTCGCCGAGCTGACCGGCGCCGAGGCCTCCACCGTGCACCGCCTGCTGGAGCTGAAGCCCGGCGGTGACGCGGCCTACGACCGGGACCGGCCGCTCGATGCCGACCTGGTCGTGGTCGACGAGGCGTCGATGCTCGATCTCCTCCTCGCCAACAAGCTGGTGAAGGCCGTGCCTCCCGGTGCGCACCTCCTCTTCGTCGGGGACGTCGACCAGTTGCCCAGCGTCGGGGCGGGGGAGGTGCTCCGCGATCTGCTCGCCGAGGACAGTCCCGTCCCCGCCGTCCGTCTCACCCGAGTCTTCCGGCAGGCCCAGCAGTCGGGGGTGGTGACCAACGCGCACCGGATCAACGCGGGGCAGCATCCGGTCACCGACGGCATGAAGGACTTCTTTCTCTTCGTGGAAGACGAGACCGAGGAGGCGGGGCGGCTCACCGTCGACGTCGCCGCCCGTCGGATTCCGGCCAAGTTCGGGCTCGATCCCCGGCGGGATGTGCAGGTGCTCGCGCCCATGCACCGGGGGCCGGCGGGAGCGGGCGTGCTCAACGGGCTCCTTCAGCAGGCCATCACGCCCGGCCGGCCCGACCTCGCCGAGAAGCGGTTCGGCGGGCGGGTCTTCCGGGTCGGCGACAAGGTCACCCAGATTCGCAACAACTACGAGAAGGGCAAGAACGGGGTCTTCAACGGCACCGTGGGTGTGGTCACCTCGCTCGACCCGGTCGACCAGCGCCTCACGGTGCTGACCGACGAGGACGAGGAGGTCCCGTACGAGTTCGACGAACTGGACGAACTGGCCCATGCCTACGCGGTGACCATCCACCGTTCGCAGGGAAGTGAATATCCCGCCGTGGTGATCCCGGTCACCACCGGAGCCTGGATGATGCTCCAACGGAACCTCATCTACACGGCGGTCACCCGGGCCAAGCAGCTGGTCGTTCTCGTCGGTTCACGCAAGGCGATCGGTCAGGCGGTGCGCACGGTGTCGGCCGGTCGGCGCTGTACGGCACTGGACTTCCGGCTCCGCGACGGCTCCGCGACGGCCCATAGGCGGGCCGTAGAGGACTCCTCCAGGTCCATCACAAAAAATGATCGATCAAATGAGTCGTGAAGGTCACAGAGCACTTCCAGATGGGGAAGCAACGGGGCAGGATGAGCAGGTTGGCGGCACTGAGTGCCGCCGATGGGCCTAATGGTCGACCCCGAGTGCACTCTCCTGAGCCAAATGGGGGATGGTAGAGACAGTCAGGGCACCTCGAAGATGAGGCACTACGTCGGTGAGGGAAGACGTGAGCGACAACTCTGTAGTACTGCGGTACGGCGACGGCGAGTACACCTACCCGGTGGTTGACAGCACCGTCGGCGACAAGGGCTTCGACATCGGGAAGCTCCGCGCCCAGACCGGTCTGGTGACCCTGGACAGCGGATACGGCAACACTGCCGCCTACAAATCTGCCATTACTTACCTCGACGGCGAGGCGGGCATCCTTCGGTACCGCGGCTACCCGATCGAGCAGCTGGCGGAGCGCTCCACCTTCCTGGAGGTGGCGTATCTGCTGATCAACGGTGAGCTGCCGACCGTCGACGAGCTCACCGCGTTCAAGAACGAGATCACGCGGCACACCCTGCTGCACGAGGACGTCAAGAACTTCTACCGGGGCTTCCCGCGTGACGCCCACCCGATGGCCATGCTGTCGTCGGTCGTCTCGGCGCTGTCCACCTTCTACCAGGACAGTCACAACCCGTTCGACGCGAAGCAGCGCGACCTCTCCACCATCCGGCTGCTCGCCAAGCTTCCGACGATCGCCGCGTACGCGTACAAGAAGTCGGTCGGCCACCCGTTCGTCTACCCGCGCAACGACCTCTCCTACGTGGAGAACTTCCTGCGCATGACGTTCTCGGTGCCGGCGCAGGACTACGAGCTCGACCCGGTCGTCGTCTCGGCGCTCGACAAGCTGCTGATCCTGCACGCCGACCACGAGCAGAACTGTTCGACGTCGACGGTCCGTCTGGTCGGCTCGTCGCAGGCGAACATGTTCGCGTCGATCTCCGCCGGTATCTCCGCCCTCTGGGGACCCCTGCACGGCGGCGCCAACCAGTCCGTCCTGGAGATGCTGGAGGGCATCCAGGCGAACGGCGGCGACGTCGACTCCTTCATCCGCAAGGTGAAGAACAAGGAGGACGGCGTCCGTCTGATGGGCTTCGGCCACCGGGTCTACAAGAGCTTCGACCCGCGCGCCAAGATCATCAAGGCCGCCGCGCACGACGTCCTCTCCGCCCTGGGCAAGTCCGACGAGCTGCTGGACATCGCCCTGAAGCTGGAGGAGCACGCGCTCTCCGACGACTACTTCGTCTCGCGCAACCTCTACCCGAACGTCGACTTCTACACCGGCCTGATCTACCGCGCCATGGGCTTCCCGACCGAGATGTTCACGGTCCTGTTCGCCCTCGGCCGGCTGCCGGGCTGGATCGCCCAGTGGCAGGAAATGATCAAGGAGCCGGGCTCCCGCATCGGCCGCCCGCGCCAGATCTACACGGGCGTCGTCGAGCGCGACTTCGTGCCGGTCGAGAAGCGCTGACACCAGCCGGTCACCGGTCAGGGGGCGCCGTCTCGGCGGTGCCCCCGCCGCACGGGCAAAACAGAAGGCGCCCTGGAGCGCCGGTCCCCCCACGGGCCGGCGACCAGGGCGCCTTCCCGTGTCCCGGTGCGGATTCCCCCCACGGGATCCGGCCGGGCGCTCGGTATGGCAGCGCCTGAATTCGCTGCTTTGAGCACAACGAGCAGAACTCGCCGTACTGCATGTCGTGCTCCAGTGATGCGGTGCGATCTGCCGGGACCCGTACGGCATGGGAGGGCCGCTCAAAGCTTCCCGTCGTACGTGTCCCGGCAACGCATCTCTGAGGAAGTCCCCCAAGACATCCTCAGATGCCAGGTCAGCGCCCCCCAAGACGCTGGTCTGACATCGCCAACTTAGACCTTCGAACCCCTTCGATGGTTACGTTCACATCACTGTGATCTGCGTCTCTTGCATATGTCCGTTAGATGCGCAAGAGCCCCGATACGGCGATCGGAGCTCAAGCGTAAGGATGATGCGCGAGCCTTGTGAAGAGCTTATGTGAGGTGCGCGTTGGACTCCAGGGGGACTTCCGCATCCGCTGCCGCGAACCGGCGGTAACTTCAGCGGAAGGTGCGCAGCCGCAGGCTGTTGGTCACCACGAACACGGACGAGAAGGCCATCGCTGCCCCCGCGATCATCGGATTGAGCAGCCCGGCGGCGGCCAGTGGGAGCGCGGCCACGTTGTAGCCGAAGGCCCACACGAGGTTGCCCTTGATGGTGGCGAGAGTCCGCCGGGAGAGCCGGATCGCGTCCGCCGCCACCCGCAGATCGCCGCGCACCAGGGTCAGATCGCCGGCCTCGATCGCCGCGTCCGTCCCCGTGCCCATCGCGAGCCCCAGATCGGCGGCGGCCAGTGCGGCCGCGTCGTTGACGCCGTCGCCGACCATGGCGACCGTGCGCCCCTCGCGCTGCAGCCGTCGTACGACGTCCACCTTCTCCTCGGGCAGCACCTCGGCGATGACCTCGTCGATCCCGGTCGCCCGGGCGACCGACTCGGCCACCGCCCGGTTGTCCCCGGTCAGCAGCACCGGCGTCAGCCCGAGCGCGCGCAGTTCGCGTACCGCCTCGGCGCTGGTCTCCTTGACCGTGTCGGCTACGGCGAGGACGCCGCGCGCCTGCCCGTCCCAGCCGGCCAGGACCGCCGTACGACCCTCCCGCTCGGCCCGGGAACGGGCGGTGGCCAACTCCTCCGGTACGGCGTCGAAGAGGCGCCCCACGGCCACCTCGCGGCCGTCCACGCGCCCGCGCACGCCCCGCCCGGGTACGTTCTCGAAGTGCTCGGCCGGCGGCAGGGCCCCGACCCGCTCCTCGGCCCCCGCGGCGATCGCCCGCGCCACCGGATGCTCGGAGGCATGTTCGAGCGCGCCCGCGAGCCGCAGCACCTCGTCCTTGTCGGCGCCTTCGGCGACGTACACCTCCTGGAGGCTCATCCGCCCGGTGGTCACCGTGCCGGTCTTGTCGAGCACGACGGTGTCGACCCGGCGCGTGGACTCCAGCACCTCCGGCCCCTTGATGAGGATGCCGAGCTGCGCGCCCCGCCCGGTGCCGACCATCAGCGCGGTCGGCGTGGCCAGGCCCAGGGCGCACGGGCAGGCGATGATCAGCACGGCGACGGCGGCCGTGAACGCGGCGGCCGTGTCACCGGTGAAGCCCAGCCAGACCCCGAAGGTGCCGAGCGCGATCAGGATGACGGCGGGGACGAAGACGGCGGATATCCGGTCGGCCAGCCGCTGCACCTCGGCCTTGCCGTTCTGCGCGTCCTCCACCAGCTTCGCCATCCGCGCGAGCCGGGTGTCGGCCCCGACCCGGCCGGCCTCGACGACCAGCCGCCCGCCCGCGTTGACGGTCGCGCCCGTGACGGCGTCGCCCACACTCACGTCCACCGGCACGGACTCGCCGGTCAGCATGGACGCGTCCACGGCGGAGGCACCCTCGACCACCGTCCCGTCGGTCGCGATCTTCTCCCCGGGCCGTACGACGAACCGGTCGCCGACCGCAAGGGACGCCACCGGAACCCGCACCTCGCGCCCGCCCCGCAGCACCGCCACATCCTTGGCGCCCAGCTCCATCAGCGCCCGCAGGGCGGCCCCCGCGCGCCGCTTGGAGCGGGCCTCCAGATAGCGGCCGAGCAGGATCAGCGCGACGACCCCGGAGGCGACTTCGAGGTAGATCGACGCCCCCCCGATACCGCCCCCCGTGCCGCCGTCCATCCGCGAGACGGTGAACCGGAACTCGTCGTGCATGCCGGGCATGCCCGCGTCTCCGAAGAACAGCGCCCACAGCGACCAGCCGAACGCGGCCAGCGTGCCGACCGAGACCAGGGTGTCCATGGTGGCCGCGCCGTGCCGGGCGTTGGTCCAGGCGGCCCGGTGGAACGGCAGGCCGCCCCAGACGACGACCGGAGCGGCGAGCGTCAGGGACAGCCACTGCCAGTTGTCGAACTGCCACGCCGGAACCATGGCGAGCAGCGCGACCGGCGCGGCCAGCAGGGCGGAGACGAACAGGCGCCGGCGGAGGGCGGCGAGTTCGGGATCCCGCTCGGGCCGGGCTTCCTGTTCGGGCTCCGGCTCCGGTGGCGTGGGCTCCTCGGCGGTGTACCCGGTCTTCACGACCGTGGCGATCAGATCGGCGACCTGTACCCCCTCGGGGTATGTCACCCTCGCCTTCTCGGTCGCGTAGTTCACGGTGGCGGTGACGCCGTCCATGCGGTTGAGCTTCTTCTCGACCCGGGCGGCACAGGAGGCGCAGGTCATACCGCCGATGAGGAGCTCGACCTCGGCCACCGGGGCGGCGGCCTGCTCGGCTATCTGTGTCTCTGCGGTGGTGGTGCTGGTCATGTCCGGACTCCAGGCAACGGATCGGACCGCACGGATCCAGTATCAGCTGGTCGGCACGGCCCGGCGGAGAGATGCGTTTCCGTCGTACGTACTGCTCGTGCTGCTCGTGCCCTTGACCTCAGATACGGCCGACGAGCTCGAAGCCCGCCTCGTCGACGGCGGCGCGGACCGCCTCCTCGTCGAGCGGGGCCGCGGAGACGACCGTGACCTCACCGCTGGCCGCGACGGCCTTCACCGAGCTGACGCCGGGCAGTTCGGCGATCTCGGCGGAGACGGAACCCTCGCAGTGTCCGCAGCTCATGCCGGTCACCTTGTAGACGGCGGTCACGGAGCCGGGGGTGTCGGTCTGGGCGGTCATGTCGTTCTCCTCGTGGAGGCGTGTGGGGCCGGTGGGGCCCGCGAGGGAACCCCACTGTTTTCACAGTATACCCCTAGGGGGTATTTATCCAAGAGGAGTCCCGGCGCGCCAGCGAGCTGACCCAGGCGATGCCGAGCAGCGAGACGAGCACCAGCAGTCCGACCGAGAACAGTGTGAAGAGGTGCTCCTGTGTCGCGGTGGGGCGCGGGATGTACCCCTCGGCGAACAACCGCCTCTCCAGTCCGGTACCCGCCAGTTGCGCGACCAGCCAGATCGCGATGCCGTGCGTGGAGTCCCACAGGGCGTGCAGCAGGGCCACACCGAGACAGGTGCCCACGACCGGGCGGGTGAGGCGGAAGCGGCCGTTCGGGCGACGGCGGGAGAGCAGGGCACCGCCGGCGATCGCCGTCCACAGGCCGTGCCCGAAGGGGGCCGGCACTCCGCGCAGTATCTCCGTCTCGATCAGCGCTCGCAGATCGATGCCCTCGGTGGAGACCGCCGCGTTGAAGGCGTAGCCGGCGCTCTCCAGGGCCGCGAAGCCGAAGCCGACGGCGGCGCCGAGCACCAGCCCGGCCCGTATGCCCCGGATGCCGGGCAGTCGGCTCAGCACGAACATCAGCGCGCCGAGCTTCACCGCCTCCTCGATCAGGCCGACGGCCACGAACATCACCCAGGAGGGGTGGACCAGGTAGTACTCCATGACGGAGGCGCCCAGCACGCCGAGCGTGCCGCCGGTCAGGAAGCAGCCGAGGATCGCGCTGACGCCGAGGTCGCGGCCGTGCCGCTCGTACGCCCACAGCACGAAGGAGACCGGGACGAGAAAGCTGCCGAGCAGGATGAGCGTCGGCAGCAGCGTGGTGTTCTTCGTCGTGTACGTCGCCACCGCGGTCAGCGCCCACAGGGCGAACCCACCGCCGAGGCAGCGCTTCCACAGGCCGGCGCGGATACGGGGGTACGGCGGTGGCGGCTGCTGCGGACCGGGAATACGGGCCTGCGGCCGGCGGGGCGACGGAGAGTGGGTCACGGCGTGGTCCCCCTGGGGTGTCCTGCGGGTGCGGATGACGCTTGACGGGACGGGACTGGGGTGAACTGGGGCGATTACCCGCACTTTAGGCATATGTGCGGGATGTCGCAGTCCGAGGAGGGTGAGGGGGCACCCCCGGTCCAGGCGATGCCACGCACGGAGCGGACACGGTGAGGGCGCGCGGCGGGCCCGCCCCAACGGACGCCGTGCCGTGCCGATATACGGCTCCGCCGCGCGCCGGACAGCCCCACGGTCGCCGTCCCGTCACCGCTGACCGCGGCGGCGATCGGGGCGCGACCGCCCCCCGAGCCGGAACCGGCGCTGCACGACCGCCCCCGGGCCGCCTAGCCTTCGCGCAGCCCCCGAAAGGAGCACGCGCGCATGCGAGCAGTCGTCTTCGAGCGCTACGGCACCCTCGCCGAAGTACGGGACGTCCCTGACCCCCACCCCGCCCCGCACGGAGTGGTGGTCCGTGTCGAGGCCACCGGCCTGTGCCGGAGCGACTGGCACGGCTGGGCGGGCCACGACCCGGACATCACGCTTCCGCATGTGCCCGGTCATGAACTCGCCGGTGTGGTCGAGGCGGTCGGCGCCCAGGTGACCGGCCGGCGCCCCGGCGACCGGGTCACCGTCCCCTTTGTCTGCGCCTGCGGCAGCTGTCCGTTCTGCTCGGCCGGCGACCAGCAGGTCTGCGAACGCCAGACCCAGCCCGGTTTCACGCACTGGGGCTCCTTCGCCCAGTACGTGGCCCTGGACCACGCCGACGTCAACCTGGTGGCGATCCCGGAGGACATGGCGTACGCGACGGCGGCCTCCCTGGGCTGCCGCTTCGCCACGGCGTTCCGTGCGGTGGTGCAGCGGGGCAGGGTCGCGGCGGGGGAGTGGGTGTCGGTGTACGGCTGCGGAGGCGTGGGCCTGTCGGCGGTGATGATCGCGGCGGCCGCCGGAGCCCGGGTGGTGGCGATCGACGTATCGCCCCAAGCCCTTGACCTGGCAAGGAGCTTCGGCGCGGCACACTGCGTGGACGCGACGGACGGCGACGACCCGGCGGCGACGGTCCGCGAGCTGAGCGCCGGGGGAGCCCATCTCTCCCTGGACGCCCTCGGCTCACCGCCCACCGCCGCCGCCTCGGTCAACTCCCTTCGCC
This sequence comes from Streptomyces sp. NPDC111744, assembly GCF_055634995.1. Lineage (NCBI taxonomy): Bacteria > Bacillati > Actinomycetota > Actinomycetes > Kitasatosporales > Streptomycetaceae > Streptomyces > Streptomyces sp. NPDC111744. The sequence goes on along the minus strand of NZ_JBVKCG010000005.1, from coordinate 379,810 downwards.
GCCGCGGCCGTCACGTCCAGGTGGGCCTGCTGCCCTCCCCGGACGGCAACACCCCCGTACCCCTGGCCCGCGCGCTCGCCCTGGAACTCGAACTCCTGGGCAGCCACGGCATGGCGGCGCACGCCTACCCCGCCATGCTCGAACTGGTCCGCGCGGGCACTCTCCGCCCCGACCTCCTGGTGACCTCGACGATCACCCTGGACGCGGCCCCGCAGGCCCTGGCGGCGATGGGCGGGGCGCCGGGGGCGGGGGTGACGGTCATCGAGCCGTGGGCCTGAGCCTCCCGCGCCCGCCCCCGACGGACCGGGCGGGCGCGGTTCAGAACTCGCTGCGGTTTCTGTTGCCCGGTCGGGAGGCGACCCAGGCCCGGACCGTGTCGGCGTACCAGTAGGGCTTGCCCCTCTCGACGTGGTCGGGTGGCGGGAGCAGCCCGTGTTTGCGATACGAGCGGACGGTGTCGGGCTGCACCCGGATGTGTGCCGCGATCTCCTTGTAGGACCAGAGCCGTCGGTCGGTCATGAGATGCACCTCCCTGCGCGCACCGCGGGGGCGACCGGAGTCGGTCGTCGGGGGGCCGGGCGCTGCGCTGGCGATCACAAAGCCTGTGCCCGGTGAACGACGGAGAGTGACCGTGAGTCAGCTGCTGTGGACCTGATGTGACCGAAAGCCCGCGTAGGTGCGACATGTGTGACACAAGAGAGGCTTTTGTGACACGGCTGGGGCACAGGCGCGTGCCGGTGTGTCGGCGGGGCGCGTTGACATGCGGGCGAGCGGTGCGGACGGCCGGACCGCTATGCCCAGGGCCCGCCCCTCCGCCCACTCTCGTCCGAATGTCCGGACAAACCATTGACACGACCTCCTGTCCAGGACTACAAACCGGGGGAGAGCCGTGACGAAGGGAAGCCGATGGCGTACGACCTGATCACCATGGGGCGGATCGGGGTGGACCTCTATCCGCTCCAGGCCGGTGTCCCGCTCGCCCAGGTGTCGTCCTTCGGCAAGTTCCTCGGCGGGTCGGCGACGAACGTGGCCGTGGCGGCCGCCCGCCTCGGCCGGAACACCGCCGTCATCACCCGCACCGGGGCGGACGCCTTCGGCGCCTATCTGCACGAGGCGCTGCGCGACTACGGCGTGGACGACCGCTGGGTCACCGCCGTGCCCGGGCTGAACACCCCGGTCACCTTCTGCGAGATCTTCCCGCCCGACGACTTCCCGCTGTACTTCTACCGGCAGCCCAAGGCCCCGGACCTGGAGATCGACGCCCACGACCTGGACCTCGACGCCGTCCGGGACGCCCGTATCTTCTGGGTCACCGGCACCGGCCTGAGCGAGGAGCCCAGCCGTACGGCGACCCTCGCGGCCCTCGCCCACCGGGCCAAGGCCGGGACCACCGTCTTCGACCTCGACTGGCGGCCGATGTTCTGGCAGGACCCGGACGCGGCCCGCCCCTTCTACGCCGAGGCCCTCAAGCACACCACCGTCGCCGTCGGCAATCTCGACGAGGTCGAGGTGGCGACCGGCGTGCGGGAGCCGCAGGCCGCCGCCCAGGCCCTCCTGGACGCCGGCGTCGAGATCGCCGTCGTCAAGCAGGGGCCCAAGGGCGTCCTCGCCGTCCACCGCGACGGCGACTCCGCCGAGGTGCCACCGCTGCCCGTGCACGTCCTCAACGGGCTCGGCGCCGGTGACGCCTTCGGCGGCTCCCTCTGCCACGGCCTCCTCGAAGGCTGGGACCTGGAGAAGATCATGCGGCACGCCAACGCGGCCGGCGCCATCGTCGCCTCCCGCCTGGAGTGCTCCTCCGCCATGCCGACCGGCGAAGAGATCGCGGCCGCGCTCGCCGCCGGAGCCGTGCTGTGAGGGCCGGCCGCGTCGCGGGCGCGCACCACGACGGCACAGCCCCCGCCAGGCAGCCGGGCGTGGACATCGCGGCCCTGGTCCACACCCGCACCCACCACCCCGAGGCCATCGCCGAGGCGGCCACGCGAAGAACCCGCCGTCCGCTCCTCGAAGAGGACGGCAGGCTGATGATCGTCGCCGCCGACCACCCGGCCCGCGGCGCCCTCGGCGTGGGCGGCGACAAGCTCGCCATGGCCAACCGGGCGGAACTGCTGGAGCGGCTCTGCCTGGCCCTGTCCCGGCCCGGTGTCGACGGCGTCCTCGCCACCGCCGACATCCTCGACGACCTGCTGCTGCTCGGCGTCCTCGACGGCAAGGTCGTCATGGGCTCGATGAACCGCGGCGGACTGCAGGGCGCCCGGTTCGAACTCGACGACCGGTTCACCGGCCACCGCGCCGAGGACATACAGCGCCTCGGGTTCGACGCCGGCAAGCTGCTGCTGCGGATCGACTACGACGACCCGGGCTCCCTGACCACCCTGGAGTCCACCGCCCGCGCCATCGACGACATGGCCGCGCGCCGACTCCCCGTCTTCGTCGAGCCGTTCATCAGCCGCCGCACCACCGAGGGCAAGGTCAGGAACGACCTGTCCGCCGAGGCGGTCACCCGGTCCATCGCCATCGCCTCGGGTCTTGGCGGCACTTCGGCCTACACCTGGCTGAAGCTCCCCGTCACCGACAACCCCGACGACATGGCCCAGGTCATGGAGACGTCCAGCCTGCCCGCAGTGCTCCTGGGCGGGGAGGTCGGGGACGACCAGGACGGTGCCTACGAGAAGTGGCGCAGCGCCCTCCAACTCCCCACCGTGCGCGGCCTGGTGGTCGGCCGCTCGCTGCTGTACCCGGCGGACGGCGACGTGGCCGCCGCCGTGGACACCGCCGTAGGACTTCTGTGAGGCCCTGATGACGACCAACGAGCTGCACCTGAGCAAGGGTGTGACCGCGAACGCCCAGTACGTGCTCGACATCGACCCCAAGCGGGCCGGCTGGGCGCACAGCAGCCTCCGGATCGTCGAACTGCCGCCTGGCGGTAGCCACTTGTTCACCACCGGGGACAGTGAGTGGATCGTGCTTCCGCTGCAAGGCGGTTGTACGGTGCGAACAGAGGGAACAGAGTTCCAGATCCTGGGCCGGGAGAGCGTGTTCGCCGGAGTCTCCGACTTCGTCTACGTGCCCCGGGACACCCAGGTCCAGATCGCCTCCGGCGCGGGAGGCCGCTTCGCCCTGGCAGGAGCGAAGTGCGAGCGACGACTCCCCGCCCGCTACGGCCCCGCGCCGGAGGTCCCCGTCGAAGACCGCGGCAGCGGCACCAACGCCCGCCGGGTGCGCAACTTCGCCTCCGCCGACTCCTTCGACTGCGACAAGCTGATCGCCGTGGAGGTGATCACCCCCGGCGGCAACTGGTCCTCGTACCCGGCGCACAAGCACGACGAGCACCGGCCCGGCGAGGAGTCGGAGCTGGAGGAGATCTACTACTTCGAGATCGACGGACCGAACGGTTTCGGCTATCAGCGCGTATTCCCCTCCCGTGAGGGCGGTACGGACGTCCTCGCCGAGGTCCGCTCCGGCGATGTCGTGCTGGTCCCCGACGGATGGCACGGCCCGTCGATCGCGCAGCCCGGCCACGACATGTACTACCTGAACGTCATGGCGGGGCCCGGTGAGACGCGGGAGTGGCGGATCTGCTTCCACCCGGCCCACGTAGAAAGCGCAGAGGGGTATCGATGACGATACGGCTCACCGTCGCGCAGGCGCTTGTCCGCTTCCTCGCCGCCCAGTACACCGAACGGGACGGTGAGCGCCGCCGCCTGATCGGCGCCGTCTGGGGCATCTTCGGCCACGGCAACGTGGCCGGCCTCGGCCAGGCCCTCCTGGAGTACGCGGACGACATGCCCTACCACCAGGGCCGTAACGAACAGGCCATGGTGCACGCGGCCGTCGGCTACGCGCGTCAGTCGAACCGTCTCGCCACACACGCCGTCACCACCTCCATCGGCCCCGGCGCCACCAACCTCGTCACCGGCGCCGCCCTCGCGACGATCAACCACCTCCCGGTCCTGCTCCTCCCCGGCGACGTCTTCGCGACCCGCCCCGCCGACCCGGTCCTCCAGCAGCTCGAAGTACCGAACGCCGCCGATGTGTCGGTCAACGACACCCTGCGCCCGGTGTCCAGGTTCTTCGACCGGATCACCCGCCCCGAGCAACTGATCCCGTCGGCCCTGCACGCCATGCGCGCGCTCACCGACCCCGTCGACACCGGCGCCGTGACCCTGGCGCTCCCGCAGGACATCCAGGCCGAGGCGTACGACTGGCCGGAGGAGTTCTTCGCGGAGCGGGTGTGGACCGTACGGCGGCCGGGCGCCGACCCCGTCGAACTCGCCGCCGCCGTAAGGGCGATCAGGGATGCCCGCCGACCCCTGCTCATCGCGGGCGGCGGTGTCCACCACAGCCGCGCCGAAGCCGTCCTCGCCGAGTTTGCGGAGGCCACCCGCATCCCGGTCGCCGCCACCCAGGCCGGCAAGGGCTCGCTGCGCTGGGACCACCCGCAGGACGTCGGAGGCGTCGGCCACACCGGCACCGCCACCGCCGACGAACTCGCCCGCACCGCCGACCTGGTGATCGGCGTCGGCACCCGCTACACCGACTTCACCACGGCCTCCGGCACCCTCTTCGAGAACCCGGACGTCCGCTTCCTCAACCTCAACATCGCGCCCTACGACGGTCACAAGCTCGCCGGCCTGCCCCTGATCGCCGACGCCCGCAGCGGCCTCGCCGAACTCACCCAGGCGCTGGTCCTGCACGACCACAGGGCGGCCGACTCGTACGTCACCGAGTACACCGAGGACAAGGAGCGCTGGGAACAGCGCGTCGACGCCTGCTACGAGGCCGAGGAACCGGACATCCGGCCGACCCAGCCCCAGGTCCTGGGCGCCCTGGACGCGCTCGTCGACGAGACGGACGTACTGGTCAACGCGGCCGGCTCCCTCCCCGGCGACCTGCACAGGATGTGGCGGACCCGGTCGCAGGACCAGTACCACGTGGAGTACGGCTACTCGTGCATGGGCTACGAGATCCCGGCCGCCATCGGGGTGAAACTCGCGGCGCCCGAGCGGAACGTCTGGGCGCTGGTCGGCGACGGCACGTATCTGATGATGCCGACCGAGATAGTGACCGCCGTGCAGGAGGGGACAGCCATCAAGGTGCTGCTGGTGCAGAATTACGGCTACGCCTCCATCGGCGGACTGTCCGAGTCGGTGGGCGGCGAGCGGTTCGGCACCGCGTACCGCTTCCCCGCGGACGACGGCACCTTCACCGGCGCCCCGCTCCCCGTCGACCTCGCCGCCAACGCGGCCAGCCTCGGCATGCGCGTACTGCGCGCCAAGACCGTCCGTGACCTGCGCTCGGCGCTCGCCGAGGCGCGGGCCGCCGACACTCCCACATGTGTCTACGTGGAGACCGAAACGGCCGACACTGTGTCGGGCCCGCCTCCCGCGCAGGCCTGGTGGGATGTACCTGTGGCCGAGACCGCGACCCGATCGTCCGCGGTCAAGGCACGTGAGCTGTACGAACGGCACGTCTCCACCCGACGCCGCCATCTGTGAAGGAGTAACCGGTCATGACGAAGATCGTCAACCACTGGATCGGCGGCAAGTCCGTCGACGGCACGTCGGGCAACTTCGGGCCGGTCACCGACCCGGCCACCGGCGCGGTCACCACGAAGGTCGCGTTCGCGTCGGTCGACGAGGTCGACGCGGCGGTCGCCGCAGCGAAGGACGCCTACGCCTCCTGGGGCCAGTCCTCGCTGGCCAGGCGCACGGAGATCCTTTTCCGCTTCCGCGCCCTGCTGGACGCCAACCGGGACGCGATCGCCGAGCTGATCACCGCCGAGCACGGCAAGGTGCACAGCGACGCACTCGGCGAGGTCGCCCGCGGCCTGGAGATCGTGGACCTGGCCTGCGGTATCAGCGTGCAGTTGAAGGGCGAGCTGTCCACGCAGGTGGCGAGCCGGGTGGACGTCTCCTCCATCCGGCAGCCGCTCGGTGTCGTCGCGGGCATCACGCCGTTCAACTTCCCGGCGATGGTCCCGATGTGGATGTTCCCGATGGCCATCGCGTGCGGCAACACCTTCGTGCTGAAGCCGAGCGAGAAGGACCCGTCCGCCTCCATCAAGATCGCCGAACTGCTGGCAGAGGCCGGTCTGCCCGACGGTGTCTTCAACGTCGTACATGGTGACAAGGTTGCGGTGGACCGCCTCCTGGAGCACCCGGACGTCAAGGCCGTCTCCTTCGTCGGCTCGACCCCGATCGCCCGCCACATCCACACCACCGCTTCCGCGAACCACAAGCGTGTGCAGGCCCTGGGCGGCGCCAAGAACCACATGCTGGTCCTGCCGGACGCCGACCTGGACGCGGCGGCCGACGCGGCCGTCTCCGCCGCCTACGGCTCGGCGGGCGAGCGCTGCATGGCCATCTCGGCGGTCGTCGCCGTCGGTGCGATCGGCGACGAACTGGTGGAGAAGATCCGCGAGCGCGCCGAGAAGATCAAGATCGGCCCCGGCAACGACCCGACGTCCGAGATGGGCCCGCTGATCACGGCCGTACACCGCGACAAGGTGGCCTCCTATGTCGAGGGCGCGGCCGCCGAGGGCTGCGAGGTCGTCCTGGACGGCACCGGCTACACGGTGGACGGCTTCGAGGACGGCCACTGGATCGGCATCTCGCTCCTCGACAAGGTGCCGACCAGCGCCAAGGCGTACCGGGACGAGATCTTCGGCCCGGTGCTGTGCGTGCTGCGCGTGGACACCTACGAAGACGGTGTGGCCCTCATCAACAGCTCGCCGTTCGGCAACGGCACCGCGATCTTCACCCGGGACGGCGGCGCGGCCCGCCGCTTCCAGTTGGAGATCGAGGCCGGCATGGTCGGCGTGAACGTCCCGATCCCGGTCCCCGTCGGCTACCACAGCTTCGGCGGCTGGAAGGACTCCCTCTTCGGCGACCACCACATCTACGGCAATGACGGCACCCACTTCTACACCCGCGGCAAGGTCGTCACCACCCGCTGGCCCGACCCGTCCGAGGCCCCGGCCGGCGTCGACCTGGGCTTCCCCCGAAACCACTGATGTGACCGACTGACCCTGTCGAGGCCGTCCGGATACCGGACGGCCTCAACTTTTTTTGTAAGCCGTACTGCGGTTCCCGTGGAGACGGGATGAAACGGATGACTTAAGTCTTCTTGATGCATGACCTTCGAAACCAAGGTCATGCGAACAAGAGGCTTGATGATTACTTCACCAAGGCGTTCGACCCTACGAAAGCGATGTGACCCCGCTCGCCTTAAGAGTGCGGAATCCGAAGGTAAACGGCCATTGACGCAGCGGTTTTCGTCGGGGTTCCATGCAGCACGGCCCAACCGCCGGAGGCATCCGCACGACGCGATCGGAACCGCCGCATGACCGACACGCTCCGCCCTGTCGAGACCGCCCTCCCAGAGGTGCCCGACAGCCCCAAGACGCTCAAGCGCTCCATCGGCGTGGTCGGCGGCACCCTCCTGACCCTCTCCTGTGTGACACCCGCCTCGACGCTCTTCGTGGTCGTCCCGGACCTCTTCGGGTCCCTCGGCACCGCCACCGCCCTGACGATCGCCATCGGCTCCCTCCTCTGTATCGCCGTGGCGTTCTGCTACTCGGAGCTGGGCACGCTCATCCCGAGCGCGGGCGGCGAGTACGCGATGGTCTCGACGATGGCGGGACGCCTGGCCGGCTGGCTGGTCTTCGTCCTCTCCCTCCTCGTCGTGATGATCGTGCCCCCGGTGATCGCGATGGGCACGGCCGACTACCTGTCCCCGATCGTCCACCTCGACCCCGCCATGACCGGCGCCGGCGTGATGCTCCTCGCGACCCTCGCCGGCCTCCTGGACCTGCGGGCGAACGCCTGGATCACCGGCATCTTCCTGGTCCTTGAGGTCATCGCGGCGGGCGTCGTGGCCGTGCTGGGCTTCTCCCACAGCCACCGGGGAGCCGGCAGCCTCACCTCCATGCAGGTGGCGGACACGGGAGGCCACACCACCACCGTCACCGCGATGCTGGTGGTCTCCGGCCTGGCCATCGCCCTCTTCGTCACCCAGGGCTTCTCCACGGCGGTCTACCTCTCCGAGGAACTGGAGCACCCGCGCCGCAACGTCGCCCGTACGGTCCTGGCCACCCTCGCCATTTCCACGGTGATCATCCTGGTCCCGGTGGCGGCGATCACCATGGGCGCGTCCGACCTCAGGGAACTCAGCGGCGGCGACATCAGCAGCATGGTGACGGCGTGGTCCAACTCCGCGGTCGGCACGTTCGTCAGCCTCTGCGTGGCCCTCGCGATCATCAACGCGGGCATCGTCATGGTCATCCAGAACTCCCGCGTCCTGTTCGCCTCGGCCCGCGACAAGGCCTGGCCCACCCCGGTCAACACGGCCCTCTCCCGACTCGGCCGCTTCGGCTCCCCCTGGGTGGCCACCCTCGCGGTCGGCGTCCCCGGCGCGCTGCTCTGCTTCGTCAACCTGGACACCCTGTACGGCGTGACGGGCGTGTCGGTGACCGGCATGTACCTCCTGGTGGCAGTGGCCGCCCTCCTGGCCCGCCGAGGCGCCCACAAGCACACCCCGGCCTGGCGCATGCCCCTGTGGCCGGCGATGCCGATCCTCCTGATCGCCGTCCTCGCCTACATCCTCACCCAGCAGGAAACGACCTACCTCCTCTGGACAGGCGGCATCACAGCAGCGGCAACCCTCTACTGGGCCTTCTACCTCCGCCCCCGCAAGACCACCCGCTGGCTGGTATCAATCCCGGAAGACACCCAGCCCTAGAGACCCCCACAAGGGACGCGGGAACCGACCCGCAACCGTCCACACGCACGGAGGCGCCCCCGGTAGGGGCGCGGGGAACGGCGCAAACGCGGCTCACCGGACGCACGTTCGAAAATGCGCCCCACCCGCCGTACCGCGCTCGAAGTACACCCAGACCTCCCGTACTACCGAGGGATGGCCAGGGGTTCACCCCTCCGTGGGCATCGGATGTCAGTCCAGGCCCGTACCGTTGAGGGCATGGATCTTCGACCCCCCGGCCTACGAGCCCTGCTTCGGCGGCCGCGGCGACTACTGTCGGCCGCGGCCGCCGTCGTGGTGCTCGTGGGCGCCGGCACATGGACGGCCGTCGCGTCCGACGACCCGCCCCCGGTGCACCGGTCCGACAAGGTCATGGCGGTGGACGGGGTGCATCTGGACACCTCGTTCTTCACCACCGCCGGCACCGGCCGACGCCCCGCCGTCCTCCTCGCCCACGGCTTCGGCGGCTCCAAGGCCGACATGCGCCAGGAAGCCGAGGACCTCGCCCGCGACGGCTACGCGGTCCTCACCTGGTCCGCCCGCGGCTTCGGCAAGTCGACCGGCAGGATCGGCCTGAACGACCCGAAGGCCGAGGTCGCCGACGTCTCGCGGCTGATCGACTGGCTGGCGAAGCAGCCCCAGGTCCAGCTCGACAAGCCCGGCGACCCCCGCGTCGGCATGGCGGGCGGCTCGTACGGCGGCGCGATCTCCCTCCTGACCGCCGGCTACGACCAGCGCGTGGACGCGATCGCCCCGTCGATCACGTACTGGAACCTCGCGGACGCCCTGTTCCCGGACGGCGTCTTCAAGAAGCTGTGGGCCGGGATCTTCTTCAACACCGGTGGCGGCTGCGCCAGGTTCGAGCCGGCGCTGTGCGCGATGTACGACCGGGTCGCCGAGTCGGGCAGGCCGGACGCGGCCGCGGTCAAGCTCCTGGAGGAACGCTCACCGTCGGCCGTCGGCGCCCGCATCAAGGTGCCCACCCTGCTCTTCCAGGGCCAGACCGACTCCCTCTTCACGCTCGCCCAGTCCGACGCCGCCGCCAAGGCGATCCGGGCCAACGGCGCCCCCGTCGACGTCGACTGGATCGCCGGCGGGCACGACGGCGGCGACCTGGAGACCAGCCGCGTCGAGGGCCGGGTCACCTCCTGGTTCGACCGCTATCTCAAGGGCGACAAGGCCACCGGCACCGGCCCGGCCTTCCGGATCACCCGCACCGGAGGCATCGACTCCACCGACGGCACCGCCCTGCTGCGGGGCGCGACCTCGGACAGCTACCCCGGCCTGGAGAGCGATCGGAAGTCCATCGCCCTCACGGGCGGCACACAGCGCGTCCAGAACCCGGCGGGCGCCACCCCGCCCGCCGTCTCCGCACTGCCCGGCCTCGGCGCCGCCGGCGGCCTCACCCAGCTCTCCTCCCTGGGCGTCGGCGTCTCCCTTGACTTCCCGGGCCAGTACGCCCGCTTCGACTCGGCGCCCGTCGCCGACAACGTGCAGATCACCGGCTCACCCACGGCCACCGTCCACATCACGTCGACCAGCGACGACGCAGTGCTCTTCGCCAAGGTGTACGACGTCGGCCAGGACGGCACCCAGCAGGTGCTGCCCTCCCAGCTGGTCACCCCGATCCGCGTCGAGGGAGCCGGGTCCGGCAAGGACGTCACGATCACCCTCCCGGCGATCGACCATGAGGTACAGAAGGGCCACCGCCTGCGCCTGGTCCTCGCCTCCACCGACCTTGGCTATGCCTCCCCGGCCGCCCCGGCGACGTACACGGTCTCCCTCAAGGGCGCCCTCGCCGTGCCGACGGCACCCCAGGTGGACACGGCCGCCGCAGCGCTGCCCGCCTGGGTGTGGTGGCTGCCGCTGGCCGGAGCGGTCGCCGCCCTCGCCCTGCTGCTCACCGGCCGCCGTCGTACCGCCACCCCGGCACCGGCCCCCGAGCTCGCCGAAGTCCCGCTGCAGATAACGGACCTGAGCAAGCGCTACGCGCGCTCCACGGACCGGTACGCGGTACGGGAGCTGTCCTTCCGCGTCGAGAAGGGCCAGGTCCTCGGCCTGCTCGGCCCGAACGGCGCGGGCAAGACCACCACACTCCGCATGCTGATGGGCCTGATCAAGCCGGACGGCGGCGAGATCCGGGTCTTCGGCCACGCCATCCGCCCGGGCGCCCCCGTCCTCTCCCGGGTCGGTGCCTTCGTGGAGGGCGCCGGCTTCCTGCCGCACCTCTCCGGCCGGGAGAACCTGGAGCTCTACTGGCAGGCCACCGGCCGCCCGGCGGCGGACTCCCACATCGAGGAGGCCCTCGAGATCGCGGGCCTCGGCGACGCACTGGCCCGCGCGGTCCGCACGTACTCCCAGGGCATGCGCCAGCGCCTCGCCATCGCCCAGGCCATGCTCGGCATGCCGGACCTGCTCATCCTCGACGAACCGACCAACGGGCTCGACCCGCCGCAGATCCGCGAGATGCGCGAGGTGATGATCCGGTACGCGGCCGCCGGCCGTACGGTGATCGTCTCCAGCCATCTCCTCGCCGAGGTCGAACAGTCCTGCACCCACCTCGTGGTGATGGACCGCGGCCGGCTGATACAGGCCGGCCCGGTCGCGGAGATCGTCGGCTCCGGCGACACCCTGCTCGTCGGCACCGGCGTGCCCGTGGAGGAGCCGGTGGTGGAGAAGGTGGCCGCGCTGCCCGGCGTCGCCTCGGTGGTCGGTACCGACGACGGCCTTCTCGTCCGCCTGGAGGCGGGCGGCAGCGCACCACGCCTGGTCGCCGAGCTGGTGCGGCTGGACGTGCCCGTGGCGTCGGTGGGCCCCCACCGCCGTCTCGAAGACGCCTTCCTGACCCTGATCGGAGGTTCCGCATGAGCACGCTCACCGAGGTCGCCTCCGGCTATCAGGCGGGCCGCACCCTGCCGTTGCGCGTCGAGCTGATCCGCCAGCTGAAGCGGCGCCGCACGCTGGTGATGGGCGCGATCCTGGCCGTACTGCCGTTCGTGCTGCTGATCGCGTTCGCGATCGGCGGCCAGCCGGGCGCCCGGAACGGCCAGGTCACCCTGCTGGACACGGCCACCGCGTCCGGCGCCAACTTCGCCGCCGTCAACCTGTTCGTGTCGGCGGGTTTCCTGCTGGTCATCCCGGTCGCCCTGTTCTGCGGGGACACCGTGGCCTCGGAGGCCGGCTGGTCCTCCCTGCGCTATCTGCTCGCCGCACCCGTGCCGAGGGCCCGCCTGCTGTGGTCCAAGCTCGTCGTCGCCCTCGGCCTCAGCCTGGCCGCGATGATCCTGCTGCCGCTGGTCGCCCTGGCCGTCGGCACCGCCGCCTACGGCTGGGGACCGCTCCAGATCCCGACCGGCGGCGAACTCGACACCGGCACGGCGGCCCAGCGCCTCGCGGTCGTGGTGGCGTACATCTTCCTGTCCCAACTGGTCACCGCGGCACTGGCGTTCTGGCTCTCCACCAAGACGGACGCGCCCCTCGGCGCGGTCGGCGGCGCGGTCGGCCTGACCATCGTCGGCAACGTTCTCGATCAGGTGACGGCCCTCGGCGACTGGCGCAACTTCCTGCCCGCCCACTGGCAGTACGCCTGGGCGGACGCCGTACAGCCGCATCCCGAGTGGTCCGGGATGATCCAGGGAACCGCGATTTCCATAACGTACGCCCTGGTGCTGTTCGCCCTGGCCTTCCGGGCTTTCGACCGCAAGGACATCGTCTCCTAGGTCACCGGACGATCTCCCTCCGGCCTCGACGGGCCTGGTCCGTGGCCGCTTCGAGATCCATCCGCAACGCATTCGGGCGCACGTTCCGGCCCCCTGCGCCGTCAGAGTCGACAGAAAGCCAGGAAGTCGACTCCGACCGGCACAGGGGGCACACACGATGGACCGACACCGGATCAGACGACAGAGGTGCGGGGCGCTCCTCGCCCTGACCACCGCGGGCGCAATGCTGCTGACGGCCTGCGCCGCGGGCCAAGACCACGCGAACGGCCCGGACTACGCCATCGGCGGCCCGACCCCCGCCCCCTCCCGGGCCCAGGTCGACGCATCCACCCCGTCCTCCGACTACCTCTCCACCTTCGCCCTCGACGTCGACACCGCCTCCTACGGCTACGCCCGCCGCACCCTCGCCGACGGCCGTCGCCCCGACCCCTCGACCATCCGGCCCGAGGAGTTCGTCAACAGCTTCCGCCAGGACTACCGCACCCCCGGGAACAACGGCTTCACGGTCACCGTCGACGGCGCCCGCACCAGCGACCCGGACTGGTCCCTGGTCCGCGTGGGCCTCACCACCCGCCCCTCCACGACCACCGGCGAACGGCCGCCGGCCGCCCTCACGTTCGTCATCGACGTCTCCGGCTCCATGGACGAACCGGGCCGACTGGACCTCGCCAAGAAGTCCCTGGACACGATGACCGACCGGCTGCGCGACGACGACTCGGTCGCGATCGTCGCCTTCAGCGAACACGCCGACACAGTCCTGCCGATGACCCGCCTCGCCGGCCACCGCGCCGAGATCCACGACGCCGTCGACGGCCTCGCCGCCCTCTCCTCCACCAACCTCGGCGACGGCGTGGAGACCGGCTACGCCACCGCCGTCGAGGGCCTGCGCAAGAACGCCACCAACCGGGTCGTCCTGATCTCCGACGCCCTCGCCAACGACGGCGAGACCGACCCCAACGCCATCCTCAAGCGTATCGACAGCGACCGCCGCGAGTACGGCATCACCCTGTTCGGAGTGGGCGTGGGCAGCGACTACGGCGACGCGCTGATGGAACGCCTCGCCGACAAGGGCGACGGCCACACGACGTACGTCTCCGACACCGACACCGCGACCGAGGTCTTCTGCCGGCAACTACCGCAGAACATCGACCTGGTGGCCCGCGACGCCAAGGCCCAGGTGGCCTTCGACCCGCACACGGTCGCCTACTTCAGGCTGATCGGCTACCAGGACCGCAAGGTGGCCGACCAGGACTTCCGCAACGACCACGTGGACGGCGGCGAGGTCGGCCCCGGCCACACGGTGACAGCCCTCTACGCCGTCCGCACCAGGCCCGGCACGGAGGGCCACCTGGCCACCGCCACGGTCCGCTGGCTGGACCCCGAGACCCGCGACCCGCACGAGAACACGGGCGCCATGGAAACAGCCGCCCTGCACGACTCGGTCTGGACCGCGTCCGCCCGCTTCCAAGTAACCGCGGTGGCGGCGTACTTCGCGGACGCGCTGGGAGGAGGGGGCTACGACATGCCGGGGAGCCCGAGTCTCAGCACTCTGGAATCCCACGCCACCAACCTGGCGCAGATGACCGAGGACAAGGACGTATCCGGCCTGGCGACGGCCATTCGGGAAGCAAGTCATTCCGACGCCGCAAGCTGAGGCGCCCCCTCAGGGGCGCGGGGCTGTATCACCATGCGGCTACCGCCGCGTGGGCGCGACCAGCCACGACGCACCGGCACCCGGCGAACGACCGCAGCCCCTACGGCGAGACCCATTGACCTTTCCTTACTTGTGAGTAAGTTGACGCCCCATGGGCGTACGCAAGGACCTCAAGCGGGCAAGGCAACGCACCGACCTCGCCGCCCGGGGCAAGGTCGAAGTCATCAAGGACGAGGCCGGCGTCGTACGGGAGGTACGCCAGGCGAATCTCGCCCCACCCCTCACCACCGGCTCCCTCGCCGACCTCCCCTACGCCAACGCGGCCGAGGAACCCGGCGCCACGGCGCTACGGCGCCCCGACGGCCAGGTCAGCGCCGCGGCCTTCGCCGCCCAAGTGACCGCCGTGGCCAAGGGGCTGATCGCCGCCGGGCTCGAACCCGGCGGCCGGATCGCCGTGATGTCCCGCACCCGCTACGAGTGGACGGTCCTCGACTTCGCCATCTGGTCGGCGGGCGGGGTGAGCGTCCCGATCTACCCCACCTCCTCCGCCGAGCAGGTGGAGTGGATCGTCAGGGACTCCGGCGCCCGCCATGTCGTCACCGAGACCCCGGAGAACACCGCCACCGTCACCACCGGCACCGCCCACCACCCCCGACTCCCGCGCATCTGGGAACTCGACGGCGGCGCGGTCGCCGACCTCACCGCCCTCGGCGAGGGCATCCCGGACGAGGACGTCACCAAGCGCCGCGGCACCCTCATCCCCGACTCGACCGCGACGGTCTGCTACACCTCCGGCACCACCGGCCGCCCCAAGGGCTGTGTCCTCACCCACGCCAACCTGCATGCCGAGGCCGCCAACACGGTCGAGCTGCTGTACCCCGTCTTCCGTGCGGTCACCGGCCAGACCGCCGCCACCCTGCTGTTCCTCCCGCTCGCCCACATCCTGGGCCGTACGCTCCAGATCGCCTGCCTGATGGGCCGGATCGAGATGGGTCACTTCCCCAGCGTGAGGCCGGACGAACTCCGGCCCGCGCTGCGGGAGTTCAGGCCTACGTTCCTGGTCGGGGTGCCGTATCTCTTCGAGAAGATCCACGACACCGGGCGGGCGACGGCCGAGAAGATCGGCCGGGCCGCCTCCTTCGACCGGGCGGAACGGACCGGCGTGCGCTTCGCCGAGGCCTACCTGAACAAGTTCCTCGGCCGCGGAAAGGGCCCCGGCCCCGGCCTGTACGCCGCCTGGGCGTTGTACGACCTGCTGGTCTACCGCCGTATCCGCAAGGAACTCGGTGGCCGGATGCGGTACGCCATCAGCGGCGGCTCCCCGCTCGACCGGGACCTCAACCTGTTCTTCCACGCGGCCGGGATCGTCGTCTACGAGGGCTACGGCCTGACCGAGACCAGCGCGGCCGCCACCGTCGTACCGCCGCTTGCGCCCCGCCCCGGCACGGTCGGACAGCCGATCCCCGGGACGGCCGTCCGGATCGCCGACGACGGCGAGGTGCTGATCAAGGGGCCGGTGGTCTTCGGGTCGTACTGGAACAACCCGGCGGCGACCGCCGAAGTGCTGCCGGAGGACGGCTGGTTCGCGACCGGCGACCTCGGCGCGCTCGACGAGGACGGCTATCTCACCATCACCGGCCGCAAGAAGGACATCCTGGTCACCTCTGGCGGCAAGAACGTCTCCCCTGCCGTCCTGGAGGACCGGCTGCGCAGCCGCGCGCCCGTCGGCCAGTGCCTGGTCGTCGG
This sequence comes from Streptomyces sp. NPDC111744, assembly GCF_055634995.1. Lineage (NCBI taxonomy): Bacteria > Bacillati > Actinomycetota > Actinomycetes > Kitasatosporales > Streptomycetaceae > Streptomyces > Streptomyces sp. NPDC111744. The sequence goes on along the minus strand of NZ_JBVKCG010000005.1, from coordinate 363,931 downwards.
TGACAACCGGCCCTTCGTCGCCGCCCTGATCACCCTGGACCCCGAGGCGGTCGCCCACTGGCTGTCCGTACGGAAGCTGCCGTCGGACACCCCGCTCGCCGAGCTGGTGCGCGACGAACGGCTGCGGGCCGAGGTGCAGAAGGCGGTCGACCACGCCAACGCGGCTGTCTCCCGCGCCGAGTCGATCCGCTCCTTCGCCCTGGTCGAGGGCGAGTTCAGCGAGGACAACGGCCTGCTGACGCCCTCGCTCAAGGTGAAGCGGCACGCCGTCGCGGCGGCCTACGCCGAGCAGATCGAGGCGCTGTACCGCCGCTGACACGCCGAAGCGGGCCGCCGAACCACTCGGCGACCCGCTTCGGTCACTGGATCAGCTCTCACCGTTCGTGGACAGGACCGACACGTCCTCCAGGAGGTGTGCCAGCGCGCCGTCGCGCTTGACGTTCGAGGAGTTCTCGGTGCACTGCTGCTGCATGTGGTCGGACAGGATCGGAATGTCCTGGACTCCGACGCCGATGGCCCCGGCGACGGAGGCCGGAATGTCGTTCACGGCGACGCACGGCTTGTTGAAAGAGCCCTGGATCAGGGCGAGCTGCGGGCTCATCTTCCCGTACGTGGTCGAGTTGCCGAAGGCCTGCCATCCCGCGTTGCCGTTCGCGACGTTCGGTCCGGTGTCGTTCCCGATCGCCAGAGCCTGCGGTGCCGCGGCAGCGGAGGCGCCCAAGGCGGAAGCGGCGACGGCCGCGGTGGCAACAAGTTTCTTGATCACTTGCCAGTCCTTTCTGAGGAAACCCCGTACCGGAGCGTGATGGTCAACTCTGCGGGCCGCCGGTGGTTTCTCCTGTTCACCCTGTCGGCCGATGGGGTGGACTGCGGTGTGTTTTCCGGATCGGTGACTTATCGTCGCCACCCGGGCGTTTACGCTCCAACCGAGTGAATCAGCGGAACCATTCCCTATGCGCCGGGTTGATGAGGCCGTAGGGCATGAGTCGCATACGAGGAAAGGAACGCGAAGTGCTCAAGAAGGCAATGTTCGCCGCCGCGGCCGCCGCTTCTGTCGTGGGAATGGCGGTGGCGGCCGCGCCGCAGGCGCTTGCCATCGGCAACGACGACGGGCCGACCGTTGTGAATGGCAACGGCTCCGTGTCGTCGTTCGGCAACTCGGCGACCAAGGGCGACATGAGCCCGCAGCTCTCGCTGGTGCAGGGCTCGCTCAACAAGCCGTGCCTGGGCGTCCAGGACGTCGATGTCGCCGTCGACGCGCTCGTCGGTGCCACGGTCCAGGACGTCCCGGTTCTCTCGGACCACCTGCAGCAGCAGTGCGCCGAGAACTCCTCGAACGTCAAGCGCGACGGTGCGCTCTCGCACGTCCTGGAGGACGTGTCGGTTCTCTCGGCCGTCACCGAAAGCTGAGTCGACCTTGGCCGGCTCGGGCTGCCCGCTGCATCGTCTGCGGGCTGCCCGGGCCTTTTTCGTGGAATTCAGGCGAGTGAAAACGCAAGAATGGTCGGCGCCATCCTGGCGCTAACATGTCAATCCGTGTGGGCGTTTCGAGTGAATTACCGGACGGCGCGCGTTCCATAGTTTCTTCGGCTGTCTATTCCTCGTTCTACAGTCTGCCGGTCATGGTGCGAGCCGTTCATGCTGTGCTCGCTCGGTTTCGGCCGTCACACGGGCATGACCGCAGAGAAGGGAAAGTTCATGAAGAAGACCGCTGCTGTCGCTGCCGGCGCAATCCTGGCCTTGGGCGGTGCCGTCCCGGCCTTCGCGGATGCGGGTGCCGAGGCTGCTGCCATCGCTTCCCCGGGCGTTCTTTCCGGCAACGTGATCCAGGTTCCGGTCCACGTTCCGGTCAACGTCTGCGGCAACACCGTCAACGTCATCGCGCTGCTGAACCCCGCGTTCGGCAACGTCTGCGCCAACGACTGACGAGGTCACCGCAGCGCACCAGCCGTCCGGCTGAGTCACGGCCGGCCTCGGACCGTCGATCCTTCGTATCCGCGCTCCGAGGCCGGCCTTTCCACTTCTGAGCAGGAAGACAACGAGATTGCGACAGACCCTCAGCAGGGGAATGGTCGTGGCCGCCGCCGCGGCCGGCATTCTGGCCCTGTACGTCAGTCCCGCGCTCGCCGACTCGGACGCGACCGGCACCGCAGGCGGCTCACCGGGTGTCGTCTCCGGCAACAACGTCCTGGCTCCGGTGAACGTGCCGGTCGACGTCTGCGGCAACTCGGTCGACGTGGCCGCCGCGTTGGACCCGGCCTTCGGCAACTCCTGTGCGAGCGCGTCGGCTTCGGCCGAGCCCACCGGCGACCGCGCACACGAGACGTCCTACGGCGACTCGGGCTACGGCACCGAGACCGGTGCCACCCCGCCGTCCGACGTCTGCGGGACCCCACCGGCCTACGGCGACGCGACCCCTCCCGCGTACGGCGACAACGCCCCTCCCGGGTACGGCGAACAGACTCCGCCGTGCGCCGAGACTCCACCGCCCAGGTCGACGCCTCCGGCCGAAACGACCCCGCCGAGCCAGTCGACGCCTCCGGCCGAGACCACCCCGCCGAGCCAGTCGACCCCTCCGGCCGAGACCACCCCGCCGAGTCAGACCACCCCGCCCGGTGGCCCACCGCCCTCCCTGCCGCACACCGGCAGTGACCGTGAGGCCATGCTCGCGGCCTCGGCGGCCAGCGCCGCACTGATCGCGGGCGGCACGATGCTCTACCGACGAGCCCGAGCCGCGTCTCGCAGGTCCTAGTGCTCCGGGTGCCGGACGCCTCCATCGGGGTCCGGCACCCGTGTCCGTCAGCTCCGAACCGTGTCCGGTGCCGGCTCCCGGTGGTCCGCCGTGATGCCCCAGCCGGCCGGACCCGAGCGCAGTCGTCGCCGTACCCCGCGCACCAGCGTGCCGCGGTGAAGCCGGCGCGGCCGAGCAGCACCTCCACCCCGGACTCCACCCGCTCCCGGACCCACCAGGCGCCGGCCGGGCCGAGGGCCGTGGCCGCGATCCGCGCCCCGGGTCGGCTCCGCGGGCCGCCGGTACAGGCCCGGCCGCTCGGAGTAGAACCAGTTGCGCCAGCCGGGGCCGAGGCCGCTGTGCGGGGCGCGCGCCGACTGCCACAAGGGGCGCTCCCAGGGCGGCGGCACCTCGTTCCGGCACAGCCGGTCCGCGCGCACCAGCACCCGTACCCGGCTGCCCCTGTTCGGCGAGGAGCGCGGCGGTCTCCAGGGCCGCCCGGCCGCCGCCGATCACCGTGACGTCCCGGTCCCGGAAGCGGTCGAGGTCGGCGTGGTGGCTGCTGTGCGAGACCAGGTCAAGACACGCACGTTCAGGCCCGCTGCCGCGGCGTGGGACGCGATGGACAGGCCGTACGGCCCCGCGCCCACCACCAGCAGGTCGTACATCAGCAGCTGCTCGTCTTCTCGTCGTCGGACCGGTCGGGCAGACCGGCGAGGCTGGAGACACCGGACACGCCGGACACACTGGACACACCGGAGAGTTCCTCGTCCAGGGCGGCCGGGCAGCGTTCCCCGGCCGGCTCCCCGGCCTGACGGACCACGGCGGAGGACGGCGGCAGGGCCGGGGCCGTACGGGGGCCCAGCCGGTCGAGGAGCCGGCCCGCCACATGCCGGCCCCACAGCGCCCACATCGCCAGGCCCGGCACCCGGTCGTCCGGCGCGCTCCAGGCCAGCTCGCGCCCGCGCGGGGCCGGCCGCAGCGCGCTCAGCGGCGCGTAGTTCTCCACCACGAACGCCCGCCCGGCCAGTGGCGCCCCGGCGGTCAGCGGACGGTGGGTCAGATCCAGGTGCAGGGCGCGTACGACGTCCAGGCCCACGCTGTCGGTGAAGAGCCGGAACTGGGCGCCCGGACGGGGGTTGAAGTCGAGGAGGTGGTAGCGGCCGGTGGTGCCGCAGCGGCGGAAGTCCAGGTCGAAGATGCCGCGGAAGCCCAGTTCGCCGGTGAGCCGCTCGGCCAGCCCCTGGACCTGCGGGTTGGGCGTCCATAGCCCGACCGCCGTCAGGCCCGCCCCACGTGGCCAGGCCAGCTGCTTACGGCCGGGGCCGCCCGCGCGTACCGTCCCGGTGCGGTCGGCGTAGCCGTGGAAGAACCAGTCGCGGTCCGGGCCCGGCGGCAGGAACTCCTGCAGCAGCAGCCGGCTGCCCGCCTCCTCCGCCCGCAGGAACAGCTCCCGGGCCTCCCGCGCCGAGCGCACCACCACCGTGCTGCGCAGTCCGGACCCGGCCGGCACCAGCCAGGGCCGGCTCCACTTGGCGACCACCGGAAGCCCGAGCCGCCAGGCGACGGCGGCGGCCTGCTCGGCGCTGTCCGGGACGAGGGTCTGCGGGTGCGGGATTCCGGCCGCCGCGCACACCTCGGCCAACCGGGCCTTGTCGGCGACCTGTTCGGGGAGCGTAGCGGGCTGCTGAGGCAGCAGGTAGGCGGGTGCCAGGTCCTCGCGGAGCCGGCCGACCGCGATCGCACTCGCGTCGTCCATCGGGATCAGCACCGCCGGACGGGCGATCCGCGCCGCCACCCGGCGCAGCACGGCCACGATCTCGGCGGGGGACGCGCCCGGCGCCGGCGGCGGATGCAAGCGCCGTACGAAACGGGACCTGCCGACCGGACTGCCGGTGGAATCGGCGACCACATGGACTTCCACGCCGGCTCTGCCGAGCGAGCGCACGGCCCCCAGGGTGCCGTGGTGAAAGGGATTTCGGTCGATCCGCAGCAGAACCGCGGGAACCCGGATGTCTAGCAGCGACACGGACCTTTTCCTTTGCGTCGGTTCACCCGTGCGGGCGTTCGGGGCGCCCGAATGCCGCAGCCGCACTGGCGGAATTCATACTGATATGACTGAGTGTCAGTAACTGGCACTTTCTCAGCGAATGTGCGAACGGACGAGAACTGTCAGAACTGGCGGAGAAAGGAGCAGGCATGGCTCCACAGCAGCGAAAGCGGCCGAGGGCCCGGTCGCGCCGGCCGGCTGTGGTCGCGGTGGCCGCGGCGGTCCTGGCCGCCTCGGTGACGCTGGCGACCGGTTCGGGATTCGCCGAGGGTGCGGTGGTGGCGCGGGTCATGGAGCCGACGCCGGCTCCGACACCCACGACGTCCGTCCCGGCGTCGGCGGCACCCCTGCCGGCAGCGGTGAGTCCCGCACCGGTACCGGTGAGTCCGGTAGCGGTGAGTCCGGTACCGGTGAGTCCCGCGCCGGTCGTGTCCGTGCCCGCCAAGGCGCCGCCCCCGGCCTTCGGGGCCTTCCTCGACTCCGGTCCGCTGGGCGTGGCCCGCATGGCCCAGCTGAGCGGCTGGCTCGGCGGCACCGAGCTCAAGGTGGCGCACACATATCTGCCCGGCGACCGCTGGAGCGACATCGAGGGCGCGCCGGGTTTCCTCGACGTCTGGGCGCACTGGCGGCGGCAGAAGGCCGACCGGATGCTCGTCCTCAACGTGCCCATGCAGGAGCGCAACGAGGACCACATCGACGACGCCGAGGTCCGCCGGCTGCTGTGGCAGGGCGCGGTCGGCCATTTCGATCAGCACTTCCGGGCCCTGGCCGAGCGGCTGGTGGAGCTGGAGGTGCCGGACACGGTCATCGTGCTCGGCTGGGAGATGAACGGCACCACCTACACCCATCGTTGCGGGCCGGACCCGGAGTCCTGGAAGAAGTACTGGAACAGGATCGTCACCACCATGCGTTCGGTGCCTGGCCAGAAATTCCGGTTCGACTTCACGCCCAGCCGGGGCCGCGACGCCGTACCGTGGACGCAGTGCTATCCCGGGGACGACACGGTCGACATCGTCGGCATGGATTCCTATGACCAGCCGACCGGTCATTCCTTCGACGAACAGGTCCGGGAGCCCTACGGACTTCAGCAGCACGTCGATTTCGCGAAGGCCCACGGGAAAGCCGTCTCCTACCCGGAATGGGGCCTCTTCCGCAACGGTGACAACGCCGAATACATGCGACGGATGCTCGCCTGGATGGACGACCACAAGCCGCTCTACAACACGCTGACGGACTACTGCCCGCACGGTGTCTGGCAGTGCTCGGACAACCCGCGCTCGTCGCGGGTCTACCGCGCGGCCCTCTCCGGCCGGACCGACACCACGACACCGACACCGACACCGACCGGCTCGACCCCGACCCCCACTCCCGCTCCCAGCACCACGCCCCCGGCCGACTGCGCGCCGATGGACCTGGGCGACTGGGTCGAGTACTGGCTCGGCGGGAAGCTCTGCATCCGCCTCGACTGGTGGTCGCGCTCGCGGAGCTAGTCCTGCCGGTGTTCCTTCCATCGGTGCAGCACCTCCTTGACCCGCTGCCGGGCGGCCGCGTCGCACAGCGCCGCCGTCAGCAGCGGGGCGGTGCGGCGCCGGGCCAGCAGCAGGCGCTGGTTGACGACCTGCTGCGGCCGCCAGTGGTGCTTGTACGGCTCGTTCCCGCGCAGCAGGCTCAGTGCGCCCCGCTCACTGGCGCCGGTGTGCTGGGTGCAGGCGTCCAGGAGCATCACCGCCACGTCCGCCTTGCACTCGCGCAGCCGCGGATGCGCCCCGTACAGATAGCCGCCGGCCAGGCTCGGCGACAGCAGGGTCAGATCGACGGCGACCACCTCGTCGTCCAGCCGGAACTCGGTGACCACCGCGTCCCCGGACCGCACCATCGGCCCCACCGAGCGCACCAGATGCTCCCGGAACCGCGACTGGAGGTGTTCCGTCGTCACCTTCCGCCCCTGCCACTGGAGCCGGTGCAGCTCGATGAGACGGCCGAGCGCCGTGTCGACGCCCTCCGGCGCTACGGCGTCCCGGCGCACCCCGAGCGAGCCCAGCCTGCGCAGCTTGGCGCGCACCCGCTGGGCCTGTTTCGAGGGCAGCCGGGCGACCAGCTCGTCCATGGACACGGCGGGCAGCTCCAGGCACAGCGAGTCGGGCACCTTCCGGCACGGGCCGTCCCAGCGGTCGTACACCCGCTCCACCGCACCGCCCGGACGCACCTCACGGAAGTCGATCAGTGCCGTCCGCGCCGCCTGGGCGAGCTCCTGGGTGAGGGCGTCCGCCGCCCGGCCGTCGTCGGAGTCGGCGAGCAGTACGTCCGTGTAGTCGGAGATCGCCCCGCCCAGTGGCACCAGCGTGGGCAGCGGCCGGCGCACCAGCATCAGCGGGGCCGCGCCGACCAGCTCACCGCCGTAGCGCACCAGGACCAGGCGGAGCCGCCCCGGGACGCCGTAGGAGCGCCACCAGGAGTGCAGCCAGGCGTGGCTCTGGAACGGGGTGGCCGTGCCGCACCGCCGGTAGAGGCGGCCCCAGGCGGGGGCCAGGGCGGCGAAGGCGCGTTCGTCGGTGACCAGTTCGGTGGTGTGGGCGGCGAGCGTCGGGTAGGCCGTCGTCGTCACAGCTGTCCGTGTACGTCGGCGGCGACGGCAGGTCCCGGGACGGAGGCCTGCAGGGCGTTGTCCTCCTCGCGGCGCCGGGGCCGCACCAGCAGCACAAGGCCGCTCAGCAGCCCGCCCGCGCTGGCGCCCACCAGACCGGTCACCTTCGGGGACGCCGAGGTGGGCGCGGTCGGCTTCAGTGCCCGGGAGAACTGCAGGAGTTCGACGTGTGTGTCGCCCTTGGTGTCGTTGGCGTGCTGGGTGAGCGAGCGGGCCACCGCGTTCGCCATGTCGGCGGCCTGGAGGGGGTGCGGCGAGGTGGCCGAGACGGCGACCATCGGCGCGTCCGGTGAGGTCTCCGTCTGCACGCTCTGTCGCAGCGTGTTCACCGGCACCCCGGCCCACACCTGGGCGTCCCCGAGCACCGCCAGCTGGGTCGCGACCCGGCCGTAGGCCTGCGCGAAGCCCTGCGCGGTGGCGGTGTCCGACCTGTCGGCGGGGACGGCGATGACGTAGCTGGTCGCGGTGTAGCTGGCCGGCGTGAGCACGCCGTAGGCGCCGCCCAGCAGACCGCCGGCGACGACCCCGGCCGCCAGCAGCGTCCAGGGCGGGACCGCGCGGGCGCGGGCGAAGGGGCGGGCTGCCCTGGGGGTGTTCTCGGTCATGGCGTACTGGCTCCCTGAGGGGTGGTGGCGAGTGCGGCTGCGTAGACGTCCATGAGCTGGGCGGCGCTGCGGGTGATGCAGTAGTGGCGGGCGGCCTCCGGCGCGGTGCGGGGCCCGGGCCCGGCGGCGCGGGCGGCGGCCAGCGCCTCGGCGTAGGGGCGGGCACCGCCCTCGACACGGCGGGCGCCGGGGGCGGCGGCGGGGGGCAGGTCCTCGACGGCAGGGCAGGAGCTGTAGAGCACGGGCAGCCCGGCGGCCAGCGCCTCGACCACCGCCAGCCCGAAGGCCTCCTCGGCGGAGGGCGAGGCCAGTACGTCCATGGCGGACGTGAGAGAGGGAAGGTCGGGGTCGGTCGAACCGTCCGTCGAGCTGTCGGAGACATAGGGCCGCTCGCCGGTGAACAGGACCCGCCCCGCGACCCCGGCCTCCTCGGCGGCACGGCGCAGGGCGCCCTCCTCCGCGCCCCCGCCCACCAGCAGCAGACGGCAGTCCGACGGGAGTCGGGCGAGTGCCCTGATCAGGACGTCGAACCGCTTGCCGGGCGTGAGCCGCCCGATGCCGCCCACCACGAAGGCGTCCGGCGGAATCCCGAGGCGGGCGCGGGTGCGGAGCCGCCGCTCCGGGTCGAAGCGGAAACGTTCCAGGTCGATGCCGTTCGGTACGACCTCGATCCGCGGTCCGGGCACCCCCCACCGGCGCAGCCGTTCCGCGACGGTGGGGGAGACGGCGACCGTGGACCGGCCGAGCCGCTCACCGGCGAGGTACAACGCCCGTACCCCGGCGGTCAGTTCACGCCCCTCCAGCTGTACGTCGCCGAGGGAGTGCTCGGTGGCGACGACGGCCCGGACGCCCGCGAGGCGCGCCGCGATCCGGCCGTAGAGGCAGGCCCGGTAGAGGTGGGTGTGGACGAGGTCGTAGCGGCCCCGGCGGATGAGCCGGACCAGGCGGGGCAGCGCGGCCAGGTCCCGGTTCCCGGCCATCCCGAGGTGGACCACCCGCACCCCGTCGGCGGTCAGCCCCCGGGCGACAGGGCCGGGGTTGGTGAGCGTGACGACGTCGCAGGAGACGGGCAGATGGCGCAGCAGCAGCCGGAGTTGCTGCTCCGCCCCGCCGACCCCCAACCCCGTGATGACATGCAGGGCCCTCATTCACAGCCCCTTGACGGGACGGCGGCGCAGCCGGTGCAGCCGGTACTTCAGGAAGAGGCGCAGCGCGTGGTCGTTCTGCCCGATGTGCACGCGGGGCAGGGTGTGGACGCCGGTCTGGTCGCCGGGGTCGATGGCGCAGGCGTAGCCGTAGCCGGCGTCCCGTACGGCGTCGACGACACGCTGGTCGATGGTCCCGTAGGGGTAGCAGAAGCCGTTGACGGGGGACTGGATCAGCTCCTCCAGGTGGGCCCGGCTGTCGGCGGTTTCGGCCCTCAGGGTGTCCGCGTCGGCCTGCGTCAGATCGACATGGGTGAGCCCGTGCGAGCCGATCTCCACGCCGGCCGCCGCCGCCCGCCGGACCCCGTCGGCGCTGAGCAGCGGCTTGCGCGGGCCGAGCGAGTCCCAGCGGTTGTCGCTGCCGAGCCGCCCGGGCAGCACGAACAGGGTGGCGCCGCAGCCCCAGCGGTCGAGCAGGGGCAGGGCCTGGTCGAGGAAGTCGGCGTAGCCGTCGTCGAAGGTGAGCCCGACCAGCCGCCGTCCCTCGCCCCGGGCCCGGGCGGCGAGCAGCTGGGCGACCGACACCCCGCGCAGCCCCCGCCGGCGCAGCCAGCTCAGCTGTCTGGCCAGGCGGTCGGGGGAGACGGTGACGTGGTACGGATCGTCCGAGCAGTCGCCCACGGAGTGGTACATGGCGACCCAGGGGACCGGGCCCGCCAGGTGTCTGACCTTCTCGGCGGACTCAATGGAAGACGGCATGCGCGAGCCTTCGGGTGACGGTGCCTACGGAACGGAGTGCGGGTGCGAAGCCCTGGGCGTCCAGTGCCCAGCCGAGCAGGACGAAGATCGCGGTCACGGCCGTGACCCCGGCGGCCAGCCCGGTGAGCGGATTCGCGGGCTGTCCGGCGACGAACGTCCCGACGACCGTGGCGATCACGGCGGCCCGCACCGGCCGGCTCAGCTCGGCCAGCACCTGCCGGGTGCGGATCGGGACGCTGCGCGGGCCCATGCCGGACAGCAGGAGTACGGCGGTGACGGTGATGCCGGTGGCGTTGGCGGCGGCGATGCCGGTGACGCCGTACGGGCCCACCGCCAGGGCGCCGATCCAGGAGGTCACGACGATCCCGGCGGCCATGGCGCCGACCGGGTACCAGGTGGCGCGGCCCGCCGAGAAGTAGGAGCGGACCAGCACCCCGACCAGGGTCTGCCCGAGCAGCCCGAGCGCGTAGACGCGCATCACCCCGGCGGTGGCGGCGGTGTCCGCCGCGGAGAACGCCCCGCGCTGGAACAGGAGATGGATGAGCTGCGGCGCACACGCCATGACCACGGCCGCGCCGAGCAGTACGACGCTAGCGGCCACCGACAGATCACGCTCCACCCGGCGCCGGGCCCGCTCGGTGTCGCCCTCGGCCAGTGCCCGGGCCACCACCGGGAAGGTGACCGTGCACAGCATCATCGACATCGTCATCGGGATCTGCGCGACCTTCTGCGCGTAGTTGAGGTGGGAGATCGCCCCGGAGTGCAGATGCGAGGCGAGGAACCGCTCGATCAGCACCTGTGACTGCCGGCACAGCGCGAACAGCAGCACGGTGGCCATCAGGACGAGGTTCAGCGGCTCAGCCTCGGCGACCGGGTCACCGGCGGCGGGCTTGACCCTGCGCCTGAACTGCCGGAACAGTGAGGGAACTTGTACGGCGACCATCAGACAGCCCCCGGCAGCGACCCCGAACGCGGCCGACCGCACGCCCCAGTGGGAGCCGAAGGCGAACATCGCCGTGATGATCCCGGCGTTGTAGGCGACGTAGATCGCGGCCGGGGCGAGGAACCGCCGGTGGGCGCGGAGGGCGGCGCTGCAGTACCCGGCCAGCCCGAAGGTCAGCACACAGGTGGCGGTCAGCCGGGTGCAGTCGACGGCGAGCGCGGGATCGCGCAGACCGGGCGCGAGCGCCTCGACGAGCTGCGGTGCGCCCCCGATGAGGAGGGCGCCGACGGCCGTGAAGGCGAGGGCCAGCCTGGGCAGCGTCCCGGCGACCAGCGCCCGTACGGGGTCGCCGGGAACCCCTTGCGCCCGCCGGGCGAGGGCCAGGCTGAAGGCGGGGACCAGTGCGAAGGCGAGGCCGTCCTCGATGAGAAGCGTGGCGGCGAACTCGGGAACGGTCCAGGCCACGAGAAACGCGTCGGTGTCCCGTCCGGCCCCGAACAGCCGGGCGAGGGACTGGTCCCGCATGAGCCCGAGGAGAGAGCCGACGACGGAGAGGGAGGCGGTGACAAGGGTTGCCTTGGCAAGGAAACCCCGGGAGGCAGGCGCCCCTTCAGGGGCGCGGGGCTGTGAGATGTGCGGCTCCGCCGCGTGGGCGCGATCCGCCCCCACTGCCCCGTAGTCGACATCCGACCCCTGCTCCCCTGAAACCCGAGAAGGCGTAACCGTCATGGCGAACGCTCCGCCCCCACCAACGCCCACCAGGCCACCGCCCCGAACACCACCGCCGTGAGCACGGTCGAAGGCCCCCCGATGTCCGCGTACGCGAAGTCCACGAGCTGCCAGATCAGCAACCCGCACCCCACCAGCGCACAGTCGAGCCCGTCACCACCGCGGACCCGCCACAACCCCCGCAGCCCGCACACCAGCAGGGCAAGCCAGCAGCCCCCCAGGGCCAGTGCCCCGAGCAGCCCCTGCTCGCTCAGCACCAGCAGATACATGTTGTGCGGCGACAACAGCGGCTGTTTCCGGTAGGCGGCCCCCGCCCCCTCCGTGTCGCTCCCGGAGGACAGCGCCAGTGAGGCGTGCCCGTCCCGGTACGCCGGGAAGTTCTTCAACCCGACGCCGATGAGGGGGTGTTCGCGCCACATCCCGGTCGCCGCCGCCCACAGCGTGTAGCGGTCGACCACGGACTGGTCCGGCGCGTCGGTCACCTGCCCGATGCTGGTGAGCCGCTCCTGGAGCATCGCCGTACCGACCCCGAAGCCCCCCACCAGCACCACACCCGCGGCGATGGCGACCGCCGCCACCTTCAGCGCCCGCCGCAGCCCGGCCAGCGCCAGCTGCACACCGCAGGTGAACACCGTCGCGATCCAGGCCCCCCGGCTGAAGGACACGGCCAGCGGCAGCAGCAGGGCGAGCACGCACGCGCCCGCCGCCACCCGCTGCCGTACCGGTGACCGCCCCAGCGCCAGCCCCAGCGCGCACACGAGCCCGAACGACACCACCGTCGCCATGCCCATCACGTCCTGCGGCCCGAACGTGCCGACCGCGCGGATCTCCTCGCCCTGGTACGACGCCCCGGTCCCGGTGACGTACTGGTACACCCCGACCGCGCCCTGCCACCCGGCGAGCCCCACGAGCGACCAGGCCAGCAGCCGGAAGTCGGCACGGTCCCGGATCAGCAGCAGCACAGCGGTGGGGACCAGGACGAACACCTGGAGATAGCGGCCGAGGCCGGTCAGCCCGGACCCCGGCGAGGACGCGCCGGCCGCGGCGACGGCCAGCCCCACGACCGGCATGCCCAGCACCACCGCGGCCGTCGCCGACAGCGGCCGCCGTCGCTCCCGTACCGCCCGCAGCGCGGCATACAGCACCACCAGCGCGGACACCGCGTCCGCCGGGCCCGCCCCGCTGTCCCCGCCGCCCGGGGCGAGCGGCAGCGCGAGGACCGCGAGCACGGCGGCCGCGGCGAGAACCGGCGGCAGCCGCAGGGGCCTGGCCGGCGAGAGTGCGAAGCTCATCGTCAGCTCCCCGTCGAGCGCATGAGCGCGGCCGCGGTGCGCAGCAGGATGCAGATGTCCTGCCACAGCGACCAGTTGTCGATGTAGGCGTTGTCGAAGCGGGCCCGGTCCTCGATGGAGGTGTCGCCGCGCAGCCCGTGGATCTGGGCGAGTCCGGTGATGCCGGTCTGCATCCGGTGGCGGGCCGCGTAGCCCGGGTACGTCTGGCTGAACTGGCCGACGAAGTACGGCCGTTCGGGCCGCGGGCCGACCAGGCTCATGTCGCCCCACAGCACGTTCCACAGCTGGAGCAGCTCGTCCAGGGACGTCTGGCGCAGGAAGCGGCAGAACGGGCTCATCTCGCGTTCGCCCGCCACGCTCCAGCGCGTCGCGGCCTCGTGCGCGTCGACCGGACGGTGGGTGCGCAGCTTCAGCAGGGTGAAGGGGCGCCCGTTCCGGCCGATGCGCTCCTGCCGGAAGACCACGCCGGGCCCGTCGGTGAGGCGCAGTACCGCCGCGCACACCAGGAGCAGCGGACTGACCAGGACGAGTGCGGCCCCGGAGACGACGATGTCGAGGATCCGCTTGCCGACGCTGCCGCGCCGCCGCGAGCTCATCTCCAGCCGGCGGCAGGAGAACCCGGCGAGCTGGTCGCGCATCTCGTACGCCGGTGAGTCCGCGTCGACCTCCCAGACCACGCAGCCCGACTCGGCCAGCGCCCGCAGCAGCGGGCCCTGTTCGGTGCGGACGGCGGGGTGGACGGTGAGGACGGCCCGGACCCCGTTCTGGATGAGGGCCCGCTCGACCTCCTCGCCGGTGGTCAGCACGGGCAGCCCTTCGGGGCCTTCGGGATGCTCGGCGACGACACCGACCGGCCGTACGCCGAAGTCCGGGTGGCGCAGCACCGCGGCGGCGACCCGCTGGGCGGTGGCGGCGGGGCCGATGACCAGGGCGGCGCGCGGATGGCGAAGCAGGGCAATGCGGCGGCGCCAGTGCACCAGGCCGCGGCCGGCGCAGGCCGCCGCCGCGTGCAGGGCGCAGCCCAGCAGCAGGGTGCGGGCGGGCAGCGCGCGGTCCGGGTCCCAGGCGGCGAGGGCGGCGGCGAGGCCCAGCCAGACGACGGCGATCCGGCCGCAGACCGCCGGGAGTTCGTCCAGGATCCCCGCCACCCGCCCAGTGGGCTGCGGGCGCAGCAGTATCGCCCCGGACATCAGCAGGCCGACCAGGGCGGGCCGGCGTACGGCCTCGTCGAGGGCGACCGCGCCGAGCAGTGCGGCGCACAGGTCGGCGGCCAGCAGCGGCACCGGAGAGGCGGGCCGCGCGGGCGGCCGCCGCAGCGGGAACCGGAAGCCGCCGGCGGTCCGGGCCGGCAGGACCGACACGGGCGAGAGTCCGTGGTCCCGTGGCTGCGGGCCGGGGGAGGGGACGGTGCTTTCCGCGGTCACGAGTGGATGGACTCCCTGCACTCAAAGGACATGAGCGGCCATCCGCCGAGGAGTTCGCGGTACAGCTCCGCGACCGCCTCCGCCGTGCGCCGCACATCGTGCGTGGACTGGACGTGCCGGCGCCCCCGGTCGCCGAGCGACGCGAGCAGCTCCGGGTCGAGCAGCAGCCCGGCGACGGCACCGGCCAGCGCGCCCGGCCGTCCCGGCGGCACCAGGCAGTGCGCGGCCTGCCCGGGCGGCAGGCTCTCGCGGGCGCCGTCGACATCGGTGACCAGCACCGGCCGCCCGCAGGCCATCGCCTCCAGGGGGGCCAGCGCCATGCCCTCCCAGCGCGAGGGCAGCACCACCAGGTCGGCGGCCCGGTACCAGGGGCGGACGTCGTCGACGGCGCCGGCGAACTCGACCGAGGCGGGGGCGATCCGGCGCAGCGCCTCGCCGTCCGGTCCGTCGCCGACCAGCGCAAGCCGGGCGCCCGGAACCTGGCGCAGCACCTCGGGCCAGGCTCGCAGCAGCACGTCCTGGCCCTTCTGGCGGCACAGGCGGCCGACGCAGACGACCAGGGGAGCCCGGGACTCGGTTCGGCCCGGGGTGAAGTACTCGGTGTCGATGCCGTTGGGGACGACGGCGTACCGGGCGCGAATCCCGGCGTGCACGCCGGTCGTGCGCTCCGCCTCGCTGACACACACCACCCGGTGCGCCCAGCGCGCCCCCCATCGCTCCCACGTCAGCGCGAGCGCGGCGGTGACTCCGCCGACCGCCTCGAAGGACCAGGCGTGCGGCTGGAAGAGGGTCGGGACGCGTCCGCGCACGGCCAGGCGTCCGGCGAGGCCCGCCTTGGCGCTGTGCGCGTGCACCAGATCGGGGCGCACCTCGCCGAGCAGGTGGGTGAGCCGTCGTACCTCGTCCCGGAGACCGGCGCCCGGGGACCGGTCGGCGCGCCACCCGCGCACCTCGGCGCCCAGTTCCCGCGCGCGCTCGGCCAGTTCACCACCGGGGCACGCCACCGTGACCCGCAGACCGGCCGTGAGCTGGGCCTTCGTCAGATCCAGGACCACCCGGGCCACCCCGCCCCCGACCGGTTGCGCCAGGTGGAGGACCCGTGGCCGAGGGTCGGTTGCTGATCGGTGCATACGCGGATTCCTCGCTCACGGGGGGCGCTCGGGACTGCGGGCTGGGACGCAGCGCACTACTGCACGTCCACAGCGGCGAAGAGCGCGCCCGCCCACGCCGCGTCGCGCTGGGAAACGAGCCGGAAGGTCAGCTGGTCACCGCCCTGCGCGAGAGCGGTACCGAGATCGAACACATCCGAGTCGTAGCCGAGCGTGTTGTCGTACGCGGGCTCACGCCGGGCGCGTACCGGGCCGGGGTCATTGATCGTGGAGTTGAGTACGTCGTCGGCCGGGTCGGCGGAGTCTGCGAGCGGGACGGAGCCGCAGCCGGCAGTGGTGTAGGTGAGCGAGTCGCCGGTGCCGCCCCGGTCGCCGTTGTAGGCCACCAGGCCCACCCGGCCGTGGGCGCCACGCGGGACACGTAGCCCGTTCAGCCGTACCTCGGCCGCTCCGTCGAGGGAGTCGAAGCCGTCCCAGAGGGCGAGCGTGCGCAGCGGCTCCGTCGGGTTCTCGTACGCCACCACCAGCGTCCAGCCGCCCCAGGCACCGGACCTGGACCTCCCCGTGGCCGCGTTCAGCTGGCCGACGGTCCACAGCCCTGGGCCGCTCGACCTGACCAGGTCGGTGATCTCCGCCGAGGCCTGGAAGGCGTCCGTGCCGCCCGCCGCCCGGTGGCCCACCACCGTGTCGGCGAGCAACTCCTTGTACCGGCCGCCGGGTTCGGCGATCAGCACCCGCGCGTTGTCCCCGGCCGGCCTCTGCTCGCCGGCCAGCAGGTTGCCGCCCCAGTACAGCCGCGCGTACGTCACCCGGGAGCCCTCCGGCAGCCGGAGCTCGGCGCGGGAGGAGTTGTAGGTGTGGGGGTCGTCGTCGACATCGACGTAGGACATGTCGAAGTTCCCGTTCACCGCTGGGACCCGGCCCTCTCGCGCGGCCGGGCAGGGCGGCTCGGACGGGTCGCCGGCCGTCGCACGGCAGCTGACGGACGCGTTGGCCGCGCGGGCGAAGCCGCCTCGCTGCACCACGTGGTAGCGCTCGGCGAAGGGGATGCGCGGGGCCTCGGGCGAGGGCGGGGCGGTCGGAGCGGTCGCCCGGGCGGTGCCCGGTGCCCAGATCGCGGCGAGGGCGAGCGCGCCCACCGACGCACGGCGCAGCGGTGGGCCCAGGGGATTGCGCATGACCGGCTTCGCCCTTTCGGGAAAGGAGGGGGAGGCGGAAAGAGTGCGATGTGATGCCAATACGGGTAAGTCAGGAGGCCCGCAACTCTAGTCGCTACCCGTCCTAATAGGGTGAAACGGGGCAAGTGTGTCGGAATAGTGAAGGAGAGCTTGCGGGAGACCACTCCTTTGGCGGCACAACCCGAGCCGGTGCCGCGCGTTGACACGGCGCTGGGCATCCGCCCGGATGTTTGTTTCGACCCCAAGGAGCACCTCTCCATGTCGCGTATCGCGAAGGGCCTGGTCCTGTCCACCGCCGCCGTCGCGGCCGTCGCCGGCGGCGCCGGTGTGGCCGCCGCCGACAGCGGCGCGAACGGCGCCGCTGCCCAGTCCCCGGGCGTGCTGTCTGGCAATACGATCCAGGTTCCGATCCACGTGCCGATCAGCGTCTGCGGCAACACCGTCGACGTGATCGGCGCGCTGAACCCCGCTTTCGGCAACACCTGCCTCAACGACTGACGCCTCGGCTTTTCCCTTCGGCCGGCCGTCCGCCTGCGCACCCCGCGGACGGACGGCCGGTTCGTGCGTCCAGGTACGGTTCCACGCGGTCCCTCGAACGGCCTGAGCCGCGGCGGAAGTTGCGAGGCGGCCTTGACGGTGCCTCATCAGGCACAATGCCGGCGTCTCGGAAAGCGATCGGTGACAGCGGGCGAGCGAGCGGTTGCAGGCCGGCACGGGTGATTTCACGGTGGGCAGCAGGTCCGATGCACATCGAAAGGAACACCCATGCGTGCTCTGCCCACACGGCGTCTCGCGTCCACCGCGCTCTGCGCCCTTCTTCTGGCCGGGATCACCGGTCCGGCGGCCGTCGCCGCCGACTCGGCCCATGAGCGCGCCCACGCGACCTCCCAGGCGCCCGTTCCCGGGGCCGACGCGCTGATCGCCCAGGTCAAGTCGCTGGGCAACCTCGGGACCGTGCTCAAGCCGGTCACCGACCTGCTCAACACCGTCCTCGGTGCGGACAACGGCCAGCTGACCGCCGATCAGGCGACCCAGCTCGGCGACGCCGTGAAGGCGGCCATCGCCCAGATCACGGTGCCGGCCCCGGCCGCGGCCCCGACATCCGCTGCCTCCCCCGCGGCGGCGAAGCCGGCGACCCCGGCGGCCACCCCGACGACGCCCGCGCCCTCCGCCCCGCCCGCGCCCTCCGCCCCGCCCGCGCCCTCCGCCCCGCCCGCGACCCCGGCCGCCCCCGCGACCCCGGCCCGGCCGTCGGCGTCGGGCCTGCCGTCGGCGTCAGCGGTGCCGAGTGCCCCCGCCGTGCCGGCCGCGTTCGCGGTGCCGGCCCCCGACCAGGCCAAGGGCTTCGGTGGCGCCCCCTCCGCCAAGGACCTGACCGGCGACGCGCTGACCGCCCTGCAGACCGCGGTCGACAACCTCCTCAAGGCCGCCACCTCCGGCGACGTCAGCCAGGTGCTGCCGGCCGCCACCGCCGTAGTGACCGGCCTGGTCAACCTGGTCGCCGCGATCCTGCTCGGCAGCGGCCTGCCCGCGCCCAACCTGCCGGGTCCGCCCGCCGTGCCCGGCCTGTCGGCCTCCACGCCGCTCCCGCTGCCCCCGGCCTGACCGACCGGAACGTCCTCCCCTTCCTTTCGGGGATCTCATATGTCTTCTGAGCGCGGGGTTTCCGGCCCGCCGGGGCGTCGTTAGGCACGGCGTCAGCATTTCCCCTGGTGGCTTCCGTTGCGTGGCTCGCGCCGCCGAAAGTCGCCGAAGAAAGGAACACGATGAAGTCTCTGAAGGCTGCCGCTGTCGTTGCCGGTACCGTGGCCCTCGCCGGCTTCGCCGCGCCCGCGTTCGCCTACAACAACGCCGACCTCACACCCACCAGCCTCAACGGTGCCGTGAACACGCTCACCAAGGGTCCCCTCACCCTGGACCAGGCGATGCCCCTGAAGCACCAGTCGGACGCTCTCAACACCGAGAACAAGAAGTCCGTGCTCCACAAGGTCAAGGGTGCGACCGGCGCCGTCAACCAGCACGCCCCGCTGCTCGGCGGTCTGCCGCTGCAGGGCTGAGGCCGGGCGGGAACGGTTCGGGGGACGCCGCTACGGCGTCCCCCGTTCGTGTGGCCGCGCGGCCGGCTGTCCGCCGGCCGGGTGAGCGGGCACCCGGCCACCCCGCGGCCCGTCGATAAGGTCACGCGGTGACCTCAACCCCGAGCGGAGCCCGCCCCTTTTGCCTCGCCGACCTCGGCACGGTCGCCGAGGGCGGCGCGGAGGCCACCTCTGCCGCCGTCGAGGCGCCGCCGGGGAACAACGGACTGCCGATCGGCGGCGACCTCGTCGACGGCACCGCCCGGCCCGGCCTGCCCGTCACCCTGCTGGTCGAGGCCGGTACGGCCGTCCTCGACCTGGCCCCGCTCAAAGCCCAGTACTCCGCGCCCGAGGAAACCCTCACGGCCGCCGCGCAGATCGTGCTGCCCGCCCGCAGCCTGCGCGGCTGATGCCGGGGACCGCAGCCGCCGGCCGGGGGTTCGCGCTGCTCACGGTGGTCGCGGGGGCGGCCGGGCTGCTGGCCTCCTGGGTCATCACCCTCGACAAGTTCAAGCTGCTGGAGAACCCGCACTTCGTCCCCGGGTGCAGCCTGAACCCGGTGGTGTCCTGCGGCAGCGTGATGAAGAGCGACCAGGCCGCGGCGTTCGGGTTCCCCAACCCGATGCTGGGCCTGGTGGCCTACGGCATCGTGATCTGCGTCGGCATGAGCCTGCTGGCCGGAGCCCGCTTCCCCGCCTGGTACTGGCTGACCTTCGACGCGGGGTGCCTCTTCGGCGTCGGCTTCGTGTCCTGGCTGCAGTTCGAGTCGCTGTACCGGATCAACGCGCTGTGCCTGTGGTGCTGCCTGGCCTGGGTCGCCACCATTCTCCTGTTCTGGTACGTCACCTCCTTCGCCGTACGCCGTCGATTCCTGCCCGCGCCCACCTGGCTGCGGGAATTCCTCGGCGAATTCACCTGGGTGATCCCGCTGCTGCACATCGGTGTCGTCGGCATGCTGATCCTGACCCGCTGGTGGGACTTCTGGACGAGCTGATGAGTGACCAGCCGACTAATGCTGCACCCGGGCGAAATGTGAACTGATGCCGTTTTCCGGCTCGTTACCCGGTACGGATGTCGCTCCTCCCGCCTCCTGAAAGGGCCCGTACCCGACATGAAGCCGACCACCCGAGGAACCCTTGCCGCCGTCGTCACGGGCGTCGCGGTCGCAGTGGGCGCCGCCGCCACGCCCGCCGCCGCGACCGGGACGATTCCCATCCCCGTGCCGCTGGACGGCCTCGGGAAGTCCCTCGACATGGAGGTGCCCAAGCTCGGCATGGAGATGCCGCTGATCATCCCCGGCGCGCCCGAAGGGCCGCGCTACACCGAGGGCCGGCTCCTCCCGGACCGGACGCTGCCGCAGGTGCCGGTCAACGGCGGGCTGCCGGGCGTCGGCCTCAGGGCGCCGCTGCCGCACGTCCTCGGCGAGGGCTTCGACCACGTCGGCATCGACGCCCCCGCCTCCGACCTGCGCACCCTCACCCCCGGACTGGCGCTGGTCGCCCCGCTCACCCGGCCCGACCCGAAGCACTACGGCCTGCCGACCACGCAGATGCCCGCGGCCGGCGTGCTCGCCCCGGCCCTGCGGACGGTCGTCGGCGGCGACCTTGGTGCCGGCCCCGGCCTGTGACCCGCCGGTGAGGCACGGCCCCGTCGGCCGCTGCCCAGGCCTCCGGTCGTGCGCCGGATGGCGGCGCGTGAGTGCGGCCGTGCCCGCGGCTCCCGGGTTCCGGTCGTGTGTCGGATGGCGGGGGTGAGGGAGGTCTTGCCGGTCGCTTTCCGGGGTCCGGTCGTGCGCTGGATGGCGGCGTGTGAGTGCGGCCGTGTCCGCCGCTCCCGGGTTCCGGTCGTGCGCCGGATGGCGGGGGTGAGTACGGTCTTGCCGGTCGCTTCCCGGTGCCGGCCCTGCGCCGGATGGCGGCGTGGTGGTGACCGTGCGGCCCCTCGGACGGTTACCGGTACCGACAGCGATCGGTGAACCGTACGAGGAGTGGGCATGGTCGTCGGAGTCGGTGGTGTGGCGCTGGGCGCGGAGCCGGGGGCCGGGCAGCCGGGCAGAGCCGGGACGGGCAGACCGACGCGGCGCGAGGTGACGCGGGGGCTGCTGGCCGCCGCGGCCGCCCTGGCGCTCGCCCCGGTCGTCGCCGCCTCCCGCCCGGTGCCCCCGGCGGACGGGCCGGCGGGCAGCTCCTTCGACGAGACCTACCGGGGCCGCCGTATCCACGGTGTGCCGGTCGGGCAGTCCGTCGGCCAGGGCGAGTGGCAGGTCACCGTGGACGACCGGCCGCTGCATCTGATGCGGCGGGCCGACGGCACCTGGCTGAGCATGGTCGACCACTACAGCTCGTACCCGACCCCGCTGGAGGCGGCCCGGGCGGCCGTCGACCAGATCGGGCCCGGGCAGCGGCTGCGCGACCTGGCCCCGGGACCGATGGGCGGGGGACACATGCACATGGGGGGAGACCATGGCGTACGTGCGTAAGAACGTCGGCAGGCTGACGGCCACCGAGCGCAGACGGCTCGTCAACGCGTTCCTGGAGGTCAAACGGCGGGGCGAGTACGACGAGTTCGTGCGGATGCACATCCAGCACTACACAGCCGACGGCGAGCGGGGGCTGCGCACCGCCCACATGGCCCCCTCCTTCCTGCCCTGGCACCGCCGCTTCCTGCTGGAACTGGAGCGCGCCCTGCGCCGGGTCGACTCCTCGGTGACCGTGCCTTACTGGGACTGGACCAGGGACCGTACGACGTCCTCCGTGCCGTGGACGCGCGACCTGCTCGGCGGGAACGGCCGGCCCCGGGACCGGCAGGTGATGACCGGCCCGTTCGCCTACGCGGCCGGGCACTGGACCATCAAGGTGGGCATCACCGACGGCGAGTTCCTCGCCCGGGACCTGGGCCGGGCCGGCGACCCGATCGCCCTGCCCACCAGGGCCCAGCTCGCCCAGGCGCTGGACGACCCGGTGTACGACGTCGCCCCCTGGGACTCGACCGTCAGCCGGGGCTTCCGCAACAAGCTGGAAGGCTGGGGGTCCGGCAGCGGCAGCGTGTCCTGGCGCAACCACAACCGGGTGCACCGCTGGGTCGGCGGGGCGATGCTCGGCGGCGCCTCCGTCAACGACCCCGTGTTCTGGTTCCACCATGCCTTCGTCGACCTGCAGTGGGAGCGCTGGAAGGCCCGGCACCGCGGGCAGCGCTATCTGCCGGCCCGGCCGCCCGGCGCCGGCGACCCGCAGCACCGACGGGTCGTCGCCCGCGGCGAGAGGCTGCCGCCGTGGGACGTCACCCCCCAGTCACTGGAGGACCTGAGCCGGATCTACCGGTACGCCTGAGACGCCCCGGACACGGGAAGAGCCCCGACGCCCAGGGCGCCGGGGCTCTTCCGCGGGCGGTGGCTCAGTTGCCGTAGCCGCCGTTCTTGTGGTCGCCGGTCTTGAGGTGGCCTTCGTTGGCGCAGGTGTTGCCGAAGGCCGGGTTCAGCAGACCGATCACGTCGACGGTGTTGCCACAGACGTTGACCGGGATGTTGACGGGCACCTGGATGACGTTCCCGGACACTACGCCGGGGGAGCCGGCCGCCTCACCCTGGGCGCCCGCGTCGGCCAGAGCCAGGCCGGCTCCGCCGATCACCACAGCGCCGGTGCCAAGGGCTACGACGGTGGCCTTCGCGATGCGAGACATCACGTTCTCCTTCTTGTTGCTCGGGGAGTGCGGCGGCAGGACCAGCCGCCGCACTCCCCGTTCAACGCCCCGACCTGCGGCTGGTCACGCCGATCAGCGGACGATCACTCCAAGGGCCCGAGTCAGGGCAGGCGCCGGACCGGGGAACCCGCCAGGAAGGCCCGGATGTTCTCCACCGCCTGGCCGTAGTACGTCGTGTAGTTGGCGTGGGAGACGTAGCCGAGGTGCGGCGTGGCCAGGAGCCGGGGTGCGGTGCGCAGGGGGTGGTCGGCGGGGAGCGGCTCGATGTCGAAGACGTCGACGCCGGCGCCCGCGATCGGCCCTCGTGCAGCGCGGCGAGCAGGGCGTCCTGGTCGACGATCGCCGCGCGGGAGGTGTTGACGAGGTAGGCGGTGGGCTTGAGGAGGGCGAGTTCGGCGGGGCCGAGCAGGCCGCGGGTACGGTCGCCGAGCGCCAGGTGGACCGACACGAAGTCGCTCCCGGCCAGCAGTTCCTCCTTGGTGGGCGCGAGGTCGACCCCGACCTCCTCAGCGCGCTCCTTGGTGAGGTTCTGGCTCCAGGCACTCACCCGCATCCCGAAGGCGAGCCCGATCCGGGCGACCCTGGCGCCGATCTTCCCCAGCCCGAGCAGCCCGAGCCGCCGCCCGTACAGATCGGCACCGACGGTGGACTGCCAGGGCCCGTTCGTACGCAACGCGGTGCTCTCCTCCACCAGCCCCCGGGCCAGCCCCAGCAACAGCGTCCAGGTCAGCTCGACCGGAGGGGCCGAGGAGGACGCCGTACCGCACACCGTGACCCCGTTGGCCTCGGCGGCCGCGTAGTCGATGACGCTGTTGCGCATCCCGGAGGCGATCAGCAGCCGCAGCCGGGGGAGCCGGTCGAGGAGGGAGGCGGGGAAGGCGACGCGTTCGCGAAGGGTCACGACGATGTCGAAGTCGGCGAGAGCGGTGGCGAGTTCGTCCACATCGCCGAAATGTTCACGGAAGGAGACGGTCTCGACCTTGTCGGACAGGGACGACCAGTCCCCGAACTCCCCCGCAGTCCCCTGGAAGTCGTCGAGCACAGCACACCGAAGACGCATTGCCTCACAGTAACGGCCCTCGTCAGCGCCTCCGAAGGGGGCGCGGGGGCGGACGCGTTGCTGCACGGCACCGGCCGTCGTCAGCGGCCCCGTAGGGGCGCGGGGCCGTGTCGATGCGCGGCTACCGTCAGTGGGGGGGACCGGCCCAGACGCACCCGCGGCTGCCCAACGGACCCGGCCGGCACCGCGCGGCCCGCAACGCGCGGCGCGTGCCGGGCCCGTGGTCAGACTCCTGCCAGCGTCGACCGGTACCACCGTTCCGCGCGGCGGAAGCAGCTCGCGAAGCCCGCGGCCGGCGGCTCGCCGAGGTCGGACCAGAGTGCGTCCGCCTCGAAGAAGTGGTCGGTCGTCAGGATGTCGAGCGTGGCCGGCGGCACGCCCTTCGCCGCGAGGATCGCCTTGGCCCCCTCGACGGTGAGATTGTCGTGCGGCCAGGCGATCCCGGCGCACTCGGCGACCGCCCGCAGCGCGCTGTCCACGGTGACCGGCAGCGGATGCGCCGCGTGGTACACCGGCGAGGTCAGTGCCGCGTCCGGCGCGAGCGCCGTGGCCACCAGCAGCCGGGCCAGGTCCGGCGCGGTGATCACCGACGCCCGCGCCGGCCAGCCTGCCACCACACCCGGCAGGGCGCGCAGCAGCCGGGCCAGGTTGGGGCCGACCCACAGGTCCCCTTCGCCGAAGACCAGATGGGGGCGGAGCACCACACCGCCGGCGGCGAGGACCGCGTCCTCGGCCGCCGCGCGGGTGCGGGAGGTGACGGAGCCCGGATTGCGGGTGAGCTCCTCGGGGCGGGAGCCGCGGAACGTGCCGCGGCCGTAGACGGAGGCGGTGCTGAGCTGGACGATCCGGCGTACCCCCGCGCGCCGGGCTTCGGCGACCAGCGCCGCCGTACCACGTGCGTTGACGGCCTCGTTGGTCTCCGCACTGCCGCCGATCTGCGAGGCGCAGTGCAGCAGGACGTCGACCCCGTCGCAGACCCCGCGCAGCGAGCCGGGGTCGGTCAGATCGGCGGACACGGTCCGCACCCCGGAGCAGGTCCGGGGCAGGGTCCTGCGGTGGGTCATGAGCCTGAGCTCGGCGCGCCGCAGTCGCGCCTCGTGTGTCACATGCGCCCCGACGAACCCGGACGCGCCGGTGATGAGGATGGTGGGCACGGGGACTCTCCCGGAAGGCGGTCGGGGTCAGCGGACACGTGGCCGCAGGACGAGTTGGGCGGTGAAGACCGTCTCCTGCCGCTGGCTGCCGCGCACCCGTACCAGTAGGTCGCCGGCGCTGCCGTACGGTTCGGGGTCGGCCGTGATCCAGCAGGGCGCGTCGAGTTCGGCGTACCGCACGAACTCGCTGCGCATGTCGAGCAGGAGGGCGCCGGGCACTCCGGTGCGGGCGTGCGCGGCCTGCCGGGCGGCCTCCAGGAGGAACATGCCGGGTATGTGGTCCACGGGGTGGTCGAAGTAGGTCGGGTGCGCGGTGTCGACCCGCAGTTCCCATCGGCCGCGGGTGCCCGGCGCGGGCTCGCCGAGGACGACATGCCGGGGGCCGGCGTGGCCCACGGCGGCCGGGTCGAGAGCCTGCGGCGGGGTGCCGCCGGTGGTGGTGGGGCGCTCCCCGCGCATCCGCCGGTACACGTCCGGGCTCATGCAGCGGAACGCGGCCGATGCGGTGGCCCGGGCGCCGTTCTCGCGGAGCACCGTCACGTCGTAGCGCATCTCCCGCAGCCGGCCCGCGCGGCGGACGACGTCGCGGCAGACCGTGTGCATCTCGACATCGGTGGGGACCGAGTCGGCGACGAGCAGCTCCGGCTCGGTGGTCACGGACATGTCAGACATGAGGAACTGGTGGCCGAACGGCACGTCGAACTCGGCGTGGGCGAGCAGGGATCCGATCTGGCGGACGGACTCGATCAGCAGCATGGGGTCCTGGTAGCCCCGGTCGGGGGCGAACAGGGCGTGGCAGCGCGGCCACTGGGCCCGGACGACGAAACCGGCGTCGTCGCCGACGCCCCGGGGGGCGTCGGGGGACTCGTCGGGTTCCCAGCCGGTGAGGAGGACCTCGGAGACGGCCGCGCGATGGACGTACTCACGCGGCACGGTCGTGGTCAGTCCGGGGAGCAGGGGCTTCTGGGCGAAGGCCCGGTCGGTGAGGTGCGGCATGTGCAGCGCTCCTGTGTCGGTGTGACGGGAGGGGGCAACAAGCCGTACGTCGGCTGTCACCCCCGTGGCCGACGTTCTAGCCACAAGATACAGACAGGTCGGTCCGGTTCTGCAAGAGCTGAGCCGATTTCTTGTAGGAGTCCGGAACTCCGGGCGTCCGGCCGCTGTAGGCCGCCAACCGTTATGTCTGGATTGCATCCGCGAAATAAACAGGGCTGTATGGTTTATTGAAGAGGCATAGTCCTTGGTCAAGTCTCTCCGTGGGTTGTCTGAGTGGAGTCCCGCCTCCCACTTGTCCGGTAATCCGATGGAATCGCAGCTCATCGCGGCGCGAGTGTTGCTGGGCCGGCGCGGTGCGACGCCTCACCTTGGCAGTTGACAATCAGACAAGTCTGTTTGGTACGGTCTTGGTCGTGACCCGTAGTCCGAGATGACGTGGATGTGCCTCAGGGGGAACAGATGAACCGCCAGTACGCGGATCTCGTGGCGCCGTCAGCGCGGCGCCACCGCTCGCACGGCCCGCTCGTCCCGCTCGCCCAGGGCGGCCACCCGGCCCCCCCGGCCCCCGCGCAGGGCGTCTCCCGGGCTCCGGGCCTGAACATCCTGGTCGTCGAGAACGACCCCCGGGCCGCCGACACCCTCCGGCAGGGTCTGGTCCGGCACGGGTACGCCACCCATGGCGTGACCACCGGCGCCCAGGCGCTGCGCGGACACCGCGAAGCCGACCTGGTGCTGCTCGACCTCGATCTGCCCGACCTGGACGGTCTTGAGGTGTGCCGGGGCATCCGGGCGGTCAGCGACCTGCCGATCATCTCCGTCACCGCGCGCGGCTCGGAGCTGGACTGTGTGCTCTGCCTGCAGGCCGGCTCGGACGACTACATCGTCAAACCGTACGGATTCCGGGAGTTACTGGCCCGGATGGAGGCGGTGCTGCGGCGGGTGCGGGTGCAGCCGGCGAGTCAGCCGGCCGCCGGCCGGGTCGTCGCCCACGGGCCGCTGCGCATCGACCCGGGCGCCCGGACGGCCACCCTCGACGGACGGCCGCTGGACCTGACGCGCAAGGAGTTCGATCTCCTCCACCTGCTGGCCTCGCAGCCCAGCACGGTGATCCCGCGCCGCCAGATCATGGCCCAGGTGTGGGACGACGCGTGGTCCCCGCGCGGCCGCACGGTCGACACCCACGTGGGCACCCTGCGCGGCAAACTGGGCTCCAGTGCCTGGATCGTCACCGTCCGGGGGGTCGGTTTCCGGATCGGCACTCCCTAGGGCTCCCGCGCGTTCTGCGAGGTCATGCCCGGTTCCGGCGCCAGGAGCCGGAACCGCTTTCTGAACAACTCCCGCCGTGGTACTGACCGTGGGCCGCGAAAGCGGCTTACGATACAGACAAGTCTGTTGAATTCTGTGGGAGAGCGTAGGGATCTGGCATGGCTCAGCAAGAACGCGGCAAGCGGTCACGGCGGTCGATCCTGGAGGCGGCGGCCCAGGTCTTCGACGAGCGCGGCTACGACGCCGCCAGCACCAACGAGATCCTGGCCCGCACCGGACTCACCCGCGGTTCCCTCTACCATCACTTCCCCTCCAAGGAAGCCATCGCGCTCGCCCTGGTGCAGGCGCACGCCGAAGCCCTGGAAGTGCCCGACCGGCCGGTCAGGCTGCAGTCGGTGATCGACCTGACCCTGGAGTTCGCCCGGCGCCTCCAGCACGACGCGGTGCTGCGCGCGAGCGTGCGGCTGACCATAGAGCAGACCTCGTTCGACTGCCCCCCGCAGACCACCTACGAGCAGTCCACGGACACCATCCTGACGCTGCTGCAGGAAGCCGAGAAGGGGGGCGAGATCCTGCCCGGGGTGGATGTGCGCGAGGTCACCTCGCTCATCGTCGGCTCCTTCACCGGCCTGCAGATCATGTCCCAGGCCTACTCCGGCCGCGCCGACCTGTCCGAACGCACGAGCGTCTTCTGGAAGTTCCTGCTGCCCGGCCTCGCCACGCCCGGCCTGGTCGGTCGGCTGCGCACCACGCCGCCGACGGACTGACCGGCCCTGCCAACCGGTCCCCGGCCCGCGCGCAGGCGTGCTGCGGGGCGGACCGGCGTCGGGTGCTGCGGGGCGGACCGGCGTCGGGTGCTGCGGGGCGGACCGGCGGCGGGTATTGCGGGGCGGTCCGGCGGCGGGTCAGATCCGGCGCTCGCCGCCCCGGTTGGGCCGGTCGCGGTCGAACAGCGGGCGCAGCAGCCGCCACAGCCGCTGAGTTATCTCGCCGTCCCACCAACTCGAGTCGGTGTGCCCCAGGGTCTCGATACCCGCCGCGATCACCACGGCCAGGTCCGCGAGGTCCTCGGACGGATCCTCGGCCTCCTTCTGTGCCTCGGTGACCCGCTCGTGGACCGCGGCCAGCAGGTCGTCGCGGAGCCGGGGCGGCCCGGCCGAGCCGTCCGCGGCCAGCTGCATGCCCGCCCGGACGATCTTCTCGGTGCGCATGGCCTCGCCGAGCGCGAGCAGAAAGCGCTTCGGCGCGTCCGCCACCGGACCCGCGAACGCCTCCTCGGTCAGCGCCTCCACCCGCCGTCGGGCCTCCTCGTACACGGCGGCGGTCAGGGCCGTGGTGGAGGAGAAGTGGTGGTAGAGCGCTCCCCGGCTGACGCCGGCCCGGCGGCAGATGTTTACCAGCCCCGCGTCGGACAGCCGGCCGTCCGCGATCAGCTCGGCGGTGGCATGGAGGAGAGCCTGACGCGTCTGCTCGGATCGCGCCTGCATCAGGTCGCACCCGCCTTCCCTGCCAACAGAGTGCCCGGTGCGCGCCGCGCTCACGGACACCGATGTCAATGATCACAAGAATCATACAACCGTGCCTGTTTCATGGGAGGACCCCGGTGGGGACCTACCTCTGCGTGATCTGCGTAGAATCCGAACCCCCAGGCGGCAAGGGTGGTTGTCTGGAAACATGCGCAACGAGGAAGGGTTCGAGTTGGCCCCCAATCAGACAGGTCTGTTTGTAACGGTCACTGTATCCGGCCACTTGACGCGGGTTTGACACTCTGCTGACAGAGCTGCGGAGGATTGTGGGAACCCTGAACCGCCGTGCGTTGAAAGGCCCGGCGACCCTCGTGAGACTGAGGGAAGTTCCGCAAGGACCATGGATTCGGGGGATCCGAATGGAAGAGTTCGAGCGACTCACGGACGAGCACCGAAGCCGCGACTGCAGACGGCGCTGCGGACGGATCTGCGTGCGCTGCCTGGACCGCATCGACGGGGCTCTGCGTACCCTCCTCGACCTGTACCGGGAGAGCGACCAGGCACTGGCGCCCGGCGGACCGGTGCTGCGGGAGCGGGTGAGCGGCAGCCGCGCCACCGTCGGCATCGTGCTCGACGAACAGGCCCTCGCGCTGCGCACCCGGACCGCCGAGGTGATGGCGTTGTGGGCGCGGTTGGTCGTGGACGAGCGCACCGGCACCCGGCCCGCCGACCGCGGGATGGGCGCGCTGGTGCGGTTCCTGCGCCGGCAGCTGCCCTGGCTCGCCGGGCACCCGGCGGGCCCGGACTTCGACGAGGAGGTCGCCGAACTGCTCGGCGACCTCCGCGCCCTGCTCGGCCCCGGCCCGGTGCGCCGGTTCGCCCTCGGCCCGTGCACCCGGGCGGAGTGCGCCGGAACGCTCTACGGCGTGCTGCCGGCGGACGGCGGCGACCGGGTGCCCGGCCATGTCGCCTGCGACGACGGCCACGCGCTGCCGCCGCGCCAGTGGCTGCTGGTCGCGGACCGGATGCGGGAGGCGGCATGACCGAGCCGACACGGCCGGCGGGCGGGGCGGCGAAGCCGCGCCGGGTGCCGACGGAGCTGGCGGCCCTCGCGATGGGCGTCACCCAGGCGACCATCCGCAAATGGGCCAGCCGGGGCAAGATCACCCGGCACGGCGTCCCGCGGCGGGCGGAGTACGACCTGGACGAACTGTTCGCACTCGCCCGGCGGGGTGAGTCCGAATAACCCGGACCGGGGGAACGAGAGCAACAGCGTGACCGAATCCGAGTGACCGATCCGGAGGGCCGGTAGACAGCGCGCCCAGGATTTCCAGACCACCACCCGCAAGAAACCGGATCCGTGCGGGCATCCGGTCCGAAGCAGCCCCCGCGGCCATCCCCCTGCCGCGGGGGCCGCTTCACGTGCCTCTGGCCCAACTCCCGTAATACCAGAGCAAGTTGACGCCTCCGAACAGAGGTGTCACACTCATTTCGGCGCCCTCATGCCCTGACGGCGGTGGCGCTTCACCCGGGCTCCTTCTGAGGAGCCCGTGGCTTCTTTCTCGAAATCCGTGTCCCGTCCCCGGGGCGCGGATTTTTTGTTTCTCTCCCGCCCCGACTTGAGGAAGTGTGGTCGATGCCTGTTTCCACCTGGACACCCGTCGGTCAATGGACGGGTACGGTCACGCACGACGGCGAGGCCGACCAGTACACCGTCGCCTTCGCCCCGGACGGCTCGCTCTCGGTCACCACGCAGAAGAGCACCGGCACCGGCTCCTGGACCGTCACCGGCGACGACTCCGTGGAGTTCTCCCTGCGCGAGGACTTCAACCTCGACATCACCCAGATCAGCCCCAACGGCCACCGGGCCGCGTACATACAGATCGACATCACCGCGCGGCACGAGGACGGTGCGCTCACCGGCGAGGGCAAGGCCGTCGTGCACGGCCCCGACGACGTCGTGATCTACGCGACGGACGCCCGGACCGAAGCGCGCCGGGTGTCATGACGGCCGAGGTCGCCCGGCTCACCGACGTGCTGAGCCTGCGGGACCTGGCCGGGCGCTATCTGGCCGGCCTCGACGAGGGCGGCTTCGACGAGACCTGGGCGCGGTCCCTGTTCACCGAGGACGTCGAGATGACGTTCCCGGTGGGCAGCCACCAGGGCCTGGCCGGGGTGGCAGGCTTCACCACCGAGATCATGGCGCGCTGGGGCCGTACCCACCACCACGGCTCGGAGAGCCAGGTGGAGGTGGACGGCGACACAGCCCGGCTCAGCTGGAGCCTGATCGCCTCCCATGTGCACCACGACTCACCGCTTCCCCCGGACCCTACCCGGTACTTCCAGCTCGGCGGCCGTTTCACCGGCACCGCCCGGCGCACCCCCGACGGCTGGCGCTTCGACCGGCTGCGGCTGCGGATCGTGTGGACCACCGGCGCCGTGCCCAGGGGAGTGACCCAGGTCGACCGAAAGACCCTCGACACCCGAGGAAACACGGTCACTTCAGCTACTTCAGCCGCTTCAGCCGCTTCAGCCACTTCAGCAGAGGAGAACCCGCCCATGCCCACCACGCTCACTCCGGACCAGCAGAAGGAACTGATCGAGAAGGTCTTCCACGAGGGCCTGGACCTGGGCGACCTGTCGGCCGCCGACCGATACCTCACCGCCGACTTCCGCAACAACGGCAGCCACGACGACTCGATGCGCGGCCCGGAGGCGTTCAAGCACACCATCAGGATCCAGCAGTCCGCGTTCAGCGAGATCAAGTACGAGATCCTCGACTTCATCTCGATGGGCGACAAGGCCGCCATCCGCTGGGTCATGCACGGCAAGCACACCGGCCCCTTCATCGGCATCAAGCCGACCGGCCTCCAGGTGCAGCACCAGGCGATCATCTGGTTCCGCTTCGAGGGCGACAAGATCGCCGAGCGCTGGGGCATCGTCGACAACTTCTCCCTGCAGAAGTTCCTCCAGTCCGGCGGCAAGCCGGTCGGCCCGCTGACCCCGGCGGGCAAGCCCGCGGCCTGAGTCGCCGCCCGGCCGAACGCACCCGGCCCCCGCTGACGGCGGCGGGGGCCGGGCCGCACTCTCACGGAATCGAAGTGCCCGACGGAGCAAGGGACTTGAGACATGCCGATCGACAGGAAAGTCGCCCGCTTCAACCGGCGGTTCGCCAACCATCTCGTCGGGCCGCTGTTCAGCCGGCTGCCCGGGTTCGGGAAGGTCCACCACCGCGGCCGCAAGTCCGGGCGGGAGTTCGCCACGCCGGTCAAGCTGTTCCGGCGCGGCGCCGACATCGTCATCACGCTGCCGTACGGACCCGGCTCCGACTGGGTCAGGAACGTACTGGCGGCGGGCGGCTGCGAGATCACCACGCGCGGCCGCCGTATCCAGGTCGGCAACCCGGTGGTCTTCAGCGACGACGGTACGACGAAGATGCCCGCCCTCACCCGGCGGATCCTCTCCCGGGTCGAGGCCACCGAGTTCATCGCGCTGACCCCGGTCCCGGCGCCCGCGCAGGTGCCGGCGGGCCGGACATGACCGCCGTCGGCCAGGTCGCCCGCCCGCTGCGGGTGGCGCTGCTGGTCGGCTCCGCGCGCGACGGGCGGCTCGCCCCGGACGTCGCGGGCTGGTTCGCGCGGGTGACCGCGCGCCGGGACGACCTCGTCCTGGACGTCGTCGACGTCGCCGAGCACCCGCTGCCGGCGAGCCTCGACGCGGACGACCCCCGGGCGGCGGCGCTGCGCCCCCGGCTGGCCGGGGCCGAGGCGTACGTCGTGGTCGTACCGGAGTACAACCGCAGCGTCCCGGGGCCGCTGAAGACCCTCATCGACAGTTTCCAGTCGGAGTGGGAGGCCAAGCCGGTCGGCTTCGTCGGCTACGGGCTCGGCATGGCCGGCGGGGTGCGGGCGATCGAGCATCTGCGGCAGATCTTCGCGGAGTTCCACTGCGTGGGGATGAAGGACGTGGTGACGTTCCCACGGGTGCTGGAGCACTACGACGCGGACGGCAACTTCCCGGCGGAGCCGGAGGGGGCCGAGGCCGCGGCCAAGCTGATGCTGGACCAGCTCCTGTGGTGGGCGGCCGCGTTGCGCGAGGCCAAGGCTCTTCGTCCGTACAGCGCCCCGTAAGAGGCGCGGAGCACTGCGCGATCACCCACGGCCGAGCTGTGGACGGTCGACAACAGGTCCCGGCACTTGCTGCGAGGCGCCGCGCCGCGCACGGTCCGTAGCCGACCGCGGGGACCGTCGTGGCTGCTCGCGCCCGCGCGGCGGTAGCCGCACATCGGTACAGCCCCGCGCCCCCAGAGGGGGCGCGTCATCTGACCCCTCCTCACAGGAGAACGTGATGGCAACTGCTGCCGCCCCCGATCCCCTTACCCCCCTCCTGGTCGCCGTGCCCGTGGTGATCCTCGCCTGCCGGGCCGGGGCACAGCTCCTCAGGCGGCTCGGTCAGCCGCCGGTCGTCGGCGAGATACTCGTCGGCATCCTGCTCGGCCCCTCGCTGCTGGGCTGGGCCTGGCCCGGCGCACAGACCTGGCTGTTTCCGCAGTCGGCGCTGCCCTATATCGGCGTGCTCGGGAACATCGGCCTGCTCGTGTTCATGTTCCTCGTCGGGCTGGAACTCGACCTCAAGTCACTGCGCGGCAACAGCAGAACCGCCGTCGCCGTCTCGCAGGCCGGGATCGCGCTGCCACTGGTGCTGGGCGTGCTGCTGGCGCTCGGCATGTACGGCAGGTTCGCCCCGGACGGCACCGAGAAACTGCCGTTCGTGCTGTTCATCGCCGTGTCGATGAGCATCACCGCGTTCCCGGTGCTGGCCCGCATCCTGACCGACCGGGGCCTGTACCGGACCCGGGTCGGCGTGCTCGCGATGGCCAGCGCGGCGGTCGACGACGTCACCGCCTGGTGCCTGCTGGCCGCCGTCGTCGCCGTGACGAAGAGCGGCTCGCCCACGGACGCGCTGGTCACCGCGGGCTACGCGGTCGGCTTCGCGGCCGTCATGTTCGTGGTCGTACGACCGCTGCTCGCCCGGTGGGCCGCGCGGGCCGAGCGGCGGTACGCCGACGGCGTCGTGCTGGTCGTGCTGTTCGGCGGGCTGAGCCTGTCCGCGTACGCCACCGACCGGATCGGTGTGCACGCGCTGTTCGGCGCCTTCCTGTTCGGCGTGATCACGCCGCGCGGCAGCCGGCGGATCGAGGTCACCGCGGCCCGGATGCGGTCCTTCGCCGTACCGGTGCTGCTGCCGCTGTTCTTCGTCAGCACCGGGCTCAAGACCGACGTCGGGCTGCTCGGCGGCAGCGCCGTCCAGTGGCTGTGGGCGGGCGCGGTGCTCGCCGTCGCCGTGGCCGGCAAGTGGGGCGGCGGCACGCTCGCGGCCCGGCTCTCCGGCCGTGACTGGCGGGACTCCATGTCGCTGGGCGCGCTGATGAACTGCCGCGGCCTGACCGAGCTGATCGTGCTCAACATCGGGCTGGGCCTCGGTGTCATCGGCCCCGAGCTGTTCACCGTCCTCGTACTGATGGCCCTGCTCACCACCGCCATGACCACCCCCGCGCTGAGCCGCATCCGCAAGGGGATCGATGAGGACCTCGGGCAGGAACCGGCCGGAACCGGCCAGGACGAGCTCGCCCTGCAGTCCACGAGAAGCCGCTGACCTGTGCCTTCGGCTGGTTCGGTGACGTCTTCCCACGTCCGGGGACATATAGTTCAGTAGCTGATGATTGGAAGCTTGTCGATTGGAGCATTGATAGATAAGCTAATTGACAATACTTAGGGGGCCGGCAACGTGGTGGTGAGGCACTGAGCGGAGACGGAGACGGTGACGAGTTCGGGAGCCGGCCCTGCCGGATGCGATGGAGGCCGAGCGCGCGGTCATCGACCCGTTGCTCGACGACATCGACGCCGCCGAGGTCGCCAACACCCTCGGCAAGATGCCCGAGTCGCTGCTCGACGCCTTCGAGGCGCTGGACACATGGCGCGTCAAGACGGCTCCACCAGCCGCTGACCCCCGGGCCCCGCACATTCCCCCAACCGTGAAGCACCCAGAGACATCGGAGACATCTCGTGTCGCTGCAAGACCGCACTCAGGCCGTCCCCGAGGACACGGCTCCGCCGCGGCAGGACGGCAAGCTGGGCCTCGCTCTGCTGGTCATCGCCACGGCCCAGCTCATGCTCGTCCTCGACAACACGATCGTCGCCGTCGCCCTGCCGAGCATGCAGAGCGCACTGGGCCTGAGCGAGTCCAGCCTCGGCTGGATCGTCACCGCCTACGCGCTCGCCTTCGGCGGTCTGCTACTGGCCGGCGGGCGCGCCGGTGACCTCTTCGGCCGCCGCCGCGTGTTCCGCACCGGCCTGATCCTGTTCGTCGCCGCCTCGCTGCTCGGCGGCCTCGCCCAGAGCGGGGAACTGCTGATCGCGGCCCGCGTGATCCAGGGCGCGGGCGCCGCCATCGCCGCACCCACCGCCCTGTCCCTGCTGGCCACCACGTTCCCGGCCGGGCCCGCCCGCAACAAGGCGCTCGGCGTGTACGGCGCGATGGGCGGCCTCGGTTCGGTCGTGGGCCTGCTGCTCGGCGGCGCGCTCACCGAGTACCTGAGCTGGCGCTGGGTGATGTTCGTGAACATCCCGATCGCTCTCGCCGTCCTGATCGGCACCAAGGTCCTCGTGGACGGCGAGCGCGAGCGCGGCAAGGTCGACGTGCTCGGCGCCCTCACCGCGACCCTCGGTTTCGGCTCGCTCGTCTACGCCATCAACCGCGCCGGCGACAAGGGCTTCGGCGACACCGTCACGCTGGTCGGGCTGGGCGCCGCGCTCGTGCTGATCGCCACCTTCGTCGCCATTCAGCGCAGCAGCCGCTCGCCGATGATCCCGCGTGGTGTGCTGGCCGACAAGAGCCGCGTCGGTGCCAACCTGGTCATGTTCCTGGTCGGGGCCGGCATGCTCGCCACCTTCTACTTCCTGACCCTCTACATGCAGGTCGTCAAGGGGTACGCGCCGATGGTCACGGGCGTGGCCTACCTGCCCTTCGCGCTCGGCATGGGCATCGCGGCCGGGGGTATCGGCCCGCAGCTGCTCGCCAAGCTGCCCGAGCGCAACGTGATCGCGCTCGGCCTGGTCATCGGCATCGCGGGAATGGTCTGGTTCAGCTTCGTGGCCCCCGGCCAGAATCCCTGGGCCGCCCTGCTGCCGGCCCAGCTGGTCGCCGGTCTCGGACTGGGCATGGTCTTCGTGGCGGTCACCATCGTCAGTGTCCGCGGTGTCGCCCCGCAGGCGACCGGTGCGGCCTCCGGCCTGGTCAACACGGCACAGCAGATCGGCGGCGCCATCGGCCTGGCCGGGCTGGCGGCGGCGGCCACGGCCGTCACCGACCACGAGCTGCCGGGCAGCATGCCGCACGCGCTGACCGCCGGTTACTCCTACGGATTCCTGCTCGGCGGCGGCCTGTACCTGCTGGCCCTGATCACAGCCCTGGTCACCCTGCCGGGCACGGCCCCGCAGTCCCTCCAGGACGGCGAACACACCCCCGCCGTCCTGTGAACCCCCACCCGGCGGCCCCGCGTCCAACCGCACGGACGGGGGCCGCCGGCCAGTGCCAAGGCCAGGTGCACAAGCGTTCCCTCGCTCTCTGGAAGCGGATTTCAGGGGCGCGGTCAGGGGCCGTACGGCGTATGCGCCGCCGCATATACTCGAACAGGAGGTGCTGTCGTGCGGCGTGAAGGTGACGAAGGGCGAGGTCCGGTGACCCGGACCGAGGAGACCGCCGAAGTCCCCGGTGTCCTCCCGGAAGAGCTGACCGGCTTCATCGGCTATCTCCTGCGCCGGGTGTACGCCCAGTTCTCCGCGAACGAGGACGGCGGCGACAGCGACTCGCGCGACTTCCTGGTCCTCGACGCGCTCACGGGCCGGGACTGGGAGTCCCAGCTCGACCTCGCGGAGCGGCTCGGCATCAACCGCACCATCATGGTGGCGGTGATCGACCATCTGGAGTCCCGCGGTGAGGTGCAGCGCACCCGCAACCCGGACAACCGGCGCCAGTACGTCCTGTCCCTGACCGACCAGGGCCGGGAGGGCGTAGAGGTCAGGCGCCGGGCGGTGGCCGAGCGGGGCGCGCGGCTGACCTCCGTACTGACTTCGGAGGAGACCGCGCGGCTCGACGAGTTGCTGGCCCGGCTGCTGCCCGAGTCGGCGCAGCCCCTGGTGCAGGGCACCGAGTACCTGGTGGCGCAGGCCCATCACCGGCTGCGCAAGCACGGCGACGACAAGCTGGCCGGGACCGGACTGCGCGTGCGCCACTACGGCCCGCTGTCCGCCCTGGCCGTGTTCGGGCCCATCGCACAGCAACGGCTCGCCGACCTGCTCGCCATCACCGGACCCGCCGCCTCCCAACTGGTCGACGAACTCGTGAAGTCGGGTCTGGTGAGCCGGGGCCGCGACCCGCACGACCGGCGTCGCTACGCGCTCGAAGTGACCGAGCTCGGCCGCGAGAGTCTCACCGTCGTCGCCGGTGCCGTCGCCGAACTCGCCACGGACGTCTCCGACATGCTCGGACCGGGTGGCGAAGACGAATTGCGGGCGCTGCTGCTGAAACTCCTGGCTCCGACGCATTCCGGCCCCGCATTCGTGGACGCCAAGCCGTCTGTTTCTGCCAGGGGTTGACTCTCTGGCCAAGGAATGTCACGCTAAATTGAGCGGTTGAACCGCGCCATTTTTCAGGCTC
Source organism: Streptomyces sp. NPDC111744 (assembly GCF_055634995.1). Taxonomy (NCBI): domain Bacteria; kingdom Bacillati; phylum Actinomycetota; class Actinomycetes; order Kitasatosporales; family Streptomycetaceae; genus Streptomyces; species Streptomyces sp. NPDC111744. The sequence goes on along the minus strand of NZ_JBVKCG010000005.1, from coordinate 326,888 downwards.
TTCGTATTCGCGAAGGGCCTTTTTTCATGCGGAATTCCCGTCGTGCACCGCCCCTCGACGCCTTCGACGAAGGAGACAGCTCATGGTCGCGAAAAAGACCGACGGCTCGCCGGAACCGGCGCGCATATCCGAGGACATGACCTTCGACGTCGTCATCCTCGGCTCGGGACTCGCCGGTTCCGTGACCGGCGCGATCCTGGCCAAGCACGGCGCCAAGGTCCTGCTGGTCGACGCGGCCGCGCACCCGCGCTTCGCCATCGGCGAGTCCATGACCCCGCAGCTCGTGGAGTGGATCCACATCCTCTCCGAGCGCCACGACATTCCCGAGCTGAAGAGTCTGGCCAGTGTCCAGGCCTCCACCCGCGACATCGGTCCCACCTTCGGCACCAAGGCGCACTTCGGGTTCATGAAGCACGAGGTCGGCAAGGAGCCCGATCCGCGTGAGGCCACCCAGCTCGCGCTGCCGAAGATCTTCCACCAGAACAGCCACATGTTCCGCCAGGACAGCGACGCCTTCATGTTCCATGTGGCGATCAAGTACGGCTGCACACCCCGGCAGAACTGGCGGGCCAGCGAGGTCGAGTTCGACGACGACGGCGTGACCGTGGTCGGCAGGAGTGCTGCCCCGGGCGCGCAGCCCGAGCTGTACCGGGGGAAGTACCTGGTGGACGCCTCCGGCTTCCGCTCCCCGCTGGCCGACAAGTTCGACCTGCGGGACAAGCCGGCCCGGTTCAAGCACCACTCCCGGTCCATGTTCACCCACTACGTCGGCATCAAGCGGTTCGACGACGTCAGCGGGCACCCGCAGGACCTGCGTCCGCCGGTCGACTGGCACACCGGCACGATGCATCACCTCATCGAGCGTGGCTGGTTCTGGATCATCCCGTTCGACAACCACGAGAAGTCCCGCAACCCGCTGTGCAGCGTCGGCCTGACGATGGACGAACGCACCTACCCCAAGCCCGGGGACCTCGCCCCCGAGCAGGAGTTCCAGCTCTTCCTCGACAGGTACCCGGCGGTCAAGCGGCAGTTCGACGGTGCCACCCGGGTGCGCGAGTGGATCTCCACCGACCGGCTGCAGTACTCCTCGAAGCAGACCATCGGTGATCGCTGGTGCCTGATGTCGCACGCGGCCGGCTTCCTCGACCCGCTGTTCTCCCGCGGTCTGTCGAACACCATGGAGGTTGTCGACGCGTTGACCTCCCGGCTGGTGGCCGCTCTCAAGGACGGTGACTTCTCCGCCGAGCGTTTCGAGTACGTCGAGCGGGTGGAGCAGGGGCTGCTCCAGTACAACGACGACCTGGTCAACAGTTCTTTCATCTCCTTCTCGCACTTCCGGCTGTGGAATGCGGTCTTCCGGATCTGGGGTTCCTTCATCACCCCGGGCACCATGCGGCTGACCCGGGCCCGCCTCAGGCACTTCCGTGACCACGACGATCGGCACTTCGACGAGCTGGAGAGCGTCGCCCACCCGGGACTGTGGTGGCCGCAGAGCGACTCGTTCAAGAGGCTGCTGGAGGCCACCGCGGAGACCTGCGAGAAGTACGAGGCGGGTGCGCTGACCGGTGACGAGGCCGCCGACATCGTCTTCGGGCTGCTCCAGGACTCGCCCGTCGTCAACCCGGTCTTCGGCTGGAAGGACGAGAAGCGGCGCTTCATCTACCCCTCGACAGCGACGATGGCCCGCTTCCTGTACTGGGCCTCGGTCCAGGCCCCGGCCGAGATGAACAGCGTCGGCCGCGACTTCCTGCTCGGGATCGTCAAGGCCGGGGCGAAGGTCCGCAAGCTCCTCTGACGCGCGCGGCGTTCAGGGAGTCTTCCGGATCAGCTCGGAGAAGTGCGGTCTGGCACGTGTTCCCCCGGAGGGGGCACCTCCAGCTGCGTTGTGGACCTCACGTCTCACCCGACTCCACGCCACCCCCGCCGCCGCACTGTGACGGAGGGACACCGGACACCTCAACGACGGTCGTGGCGTTGACCCAGGTGTCCGGCACGGCCGTGGCAGGTGGGATTACCTGCAGTGTTTCAGTGAGGCGTCGACGCGGCCGGGGTGGTCGTGGCCGTTCGGGGCCGAGGGGCCCGCTGCGGTGGACGGCCGCCGCGTGCATCAGCACTCTCACTCTGGTGTAGACGGCCAAGTGTGCGCAGATTCCCTGGAACACCGGCTCAGGGCTCCTGTCGGGCATCCGAGATGCCGACGGACAGGGGCAGACCGGTCCGCTCGGTGGCGAGGTGGATCTTCGAGCCGTCCTTGTCCCGGTCGACAGGGAGAGCGTGTGAGTTCACCGAGTCGATCGCACACCGAGACCGGTCCAGACGGTGGAGCTTTGCCCACGCCCTGGCCTACGTCCATTCGGTGAGGCGGCGGTGGGCCGTCGCGCCGGACAGCCCGAACGATTCGGCGGGCAACTGCTGCCGGGTACGGCACGGGCGTCGCTACGAACACGGTGGCAGCCGGCAGTTCACGGTGACCGTGTCTTAGCCGGCCACCGCGCGATCGGAGCGGCACGCCTGCGTGCGCAAGGCCGTCCGGGCCCGCGGGCGTTTCCCCAATGAGGCCACGGCGCTGAAGTTCGTCAATTCCACGGAGGTAGCAGGTGAAAGGCATCATCCTGGCCGGAGGCAATGGGACACGTCTGCACCCCATCACTCTGGGCGTTTCCAAGCAGTTACTTCCTGTCTACGACAAGCCCATGATCTATTACCCTCTCTCGGTGCTGATGTTGGGCGGGATCACTGACATCCTGCTGATTTCGGCACCTGACGATCTGCCGGGTTTCAAGCGGCTGTTGGGGGACGGATCCGATCTCGGTCTGCGCCTTACGTATGCGGAGCAGGATGAACCGCGCGGGCTCGCGGATGCGTTTGTGATCGGCGCGGACCACATCGGTGACGATGATGTGGCTCTCATCCTGGGGGACAACATCTTTCACGGGCCGGGTTTCGGTGGCCTGCTCAAGGCCAGGGTGCAGCAGCACGAGCAGGGCTGTGTCCTCTTCGGGTACCCGGTGCGTGATCCACACCGTTACGGAGTGGGAGAGGTGGACGCTTCCGGGCGGCTGGTGTCGATCGAGGAGAAGCCGCAGCGGCCTAAGTCCAATCTCGCGATCACCGGTTTGTACCTGTATGACAACGACGTCGTGGACATCGCCAAGAACCTGCACCCGTCCGCCCGTGGTGAGCTGGAAATCTCCGACGTCAACAACGACTACCTGCGGCGCGGCAAGGCCGAGCTCATCTCCTTGGGGCGAGGTTTCGCCTGGCTGGACACCGGAACGCATGACTCACTCACCGAGGCCTCCCAGTATGTGCAGATCCTGGAGCGCCGTCAGGGGGTGCGGATCGCCTGTGTGGAGGAGATCGCCTGGCGCCAGGGCTTCATTGACCGGGAGAGCTGCCGCCGGTTGGGCAGCCGGCTCGCGAAAACCCCCTACGGTCAGTACGTGATGGACATCGTGGACGCGAGCTGAATGCTGACACAGCGTCGATCAGAGCGTTGCTCAACTGCCGCTGAAAAATGAACCGTTGACGATCTCGCTTCGTATGTGTCACGCTGATCGAGACGGATTCGTGCTGCCCTGAAACGGGCAACCGGTCCCCTTCTTCTCGTCCCTTCCTGTTCCTCTTTCTTCGCTTTCCCCGCGCTTGAACTCCGGCCGGGACTGCGGCGTTCGTGTATACGCCCAAGGGCGGGCTCTGCCCCGCGCCTCGGGCGCGCGTGTTGTTCGGGAAGACCGCCTCGCCCCGAGGGACAACATGCAGAGGGATCGGGATCCGGTCGGCAATCAGCTCGGAATCGGCCAAGAAGGGCCGGTCCTGCAGCCCTCCGGAGCACACCGAAAGCCCATCTGACCTGCCCTTCCATCGTTCGATGGGGTGTTGATGGTTGGCGGGCTGCTAGTTAAGCGCCTTGATGCATAGGTAAGTTGACGATATTCTGGTCTGACAACGCGGCACCGAGGGAGACAGTGATGAGCCAGGAGTTCAAGAACCACGACATGACGATGATGCTCACGATCCACGCCGCCCTGCGGCGTGAGGTGGAGCGGATCGCCCGGATCACGGCCCGGGTCGACGGGGACCCCCGTCATGTGCTGAGTACCGCGGTCGGCTGGGAGTTGTTCAAGAAGTTCCTGACGATCCACCACACCGCCGAGGACGTCACCGTGTGGCCGGTGATGCAGAAGGCGCTGGCCGGCAAACCCGACGAGCTGGCCCTGCTGGCTGACATGGAGGCAGAGCATGCGGTCATCGACCCGCTGCTCGCGGACATCGACGCGGCCCTCGCCGACCGGGACTCCGGCCTGGAGCGCCTGGGCGGCCTGACGGACGCCCTGCACACACAGCTCAACGCCCATCTCGACCACGAGGAGGGCGAGGCTCTCAAGCTCATGGACATCACCATGACCAAGGAGGAATGGGCGGTGTTCGCCGTCGCGGGGCGCGACCGCATCGGCGACGACGCCCGCCGCTACCTCCCCTGGCTGCTCGACGGCATGCCCGCCGACCAGCTGGCCGCGTTCGTCTCCAACATGCCCGACGCTCTCCGTATCCCCTACGAGACCGAGTGGCGCGCCGCCTACGAGGCTCTGGACATCTGGAACGCCAGGTCCGGCTCCGCCGCCCGCTGACACACGGTCCCAGGTACTCCCGTGAGCTGCGCTGATCCCGCTCGCTGGGGGCCGGATCAGCGCCCGGCCGTCGAACGACCGCCGGGCGTCGGCCCCGATCCACCACGTGACGGGTGCCGTTCGGTGCGCGGTCTACGCGGTGTTCACCGCGTTCGGAGAACCGCCGGCGCGGCGAATGGCGCGGGTACGGTCGCGGACGCCTCCGGACGGCCGCCGCACAGCGCATGGCCGCCCGGCACTACGCGCTGCCCGCGCTCGAAGGTAACACCGGAACCCCGCCCCAGATCGAAGATGGTCGAAGACGAGAACTCACGCGGTGGATCGAGGGTCAGGTAGGCCCGTTCCCTTCCGGCATCGCCGCTTTACGCGTCCGTGGCATAGCGCTTCCTCCGGCTCCAGTTCCTCGCGCCGGCCCATTACTGATTTACCGACGAAAGGGAACTGCTATGCGTGTTCTGATGGTGGTCGCGCCGCTGACAGCCCATCTGTACCCCAGCGTTCCGCTGGCGTGGGCGCTGCAGAGTGCCGGCCACGAGGTGCGGCTGGCCAGCGGCACGGAACTGGCCGGGCAGATCTCCGCGGCCGGCCTCACCGCCGTCCGGCTCGGCGGTGATCCGAGTTCGACGCTGCCGCACATCTCCGAAACGGAGTTGGACCGATTCAGTGAGGCGCTCGGGTTCGAGGCCGGCTCCGACTTCGGCCGGCTCTGGCAGGCGATCCGCTACTACCTGGTGGCGAACGTTGCGCGTTACTACCCGGACGCCGAGGGCCGGCAGCCGCTCGCCGACAACCTGGTCGAGTTCGCCCGGGACTGGCAACCGGACCTGGTGATCTGGGACGTGGCCAGTCCCGTGGGGTCGGTCGCGGCCCGTGAGTGCGGGGCCGCGTCCGCCCGGCTGCTGTGGGGTCCCGACTACTTCGGCTGGATACACGGGCGGCTGACCGAGCGTGCGGCGCGGCGCGGTGCACAGGTGAACCCGCTGGCCGAGACCATGGCGCCGATATTCGGGCGGTACGGCTACGACTACTCGCAGGAGATGGTCCTGGGCGACTTCACCGTCGACCCGCTCCCCACGCACACGCAGCTGCCCCGCTCGGCAGGGCAACGCGTCGTACCCATGCGCTTCGTGCCGTACAACGGGGCGGTCCCGGTGCCGGAGTGGCTGTCGCATTCTCCGTCGCGGCCCCGGGTGTGCCTGTCGCTCGGCGTCACCAAGCGCAAGGTCACCGCCGGCCGGGACGAGCGGCTCGCGGCCGTACTGGAGGCGGTGGCCGAAATGGACGTGGAGGTGCTGGCCACGGTCAATGCCGATCAACTGGGGGAGGAGCAGAAGGTGCCCGACAACGTACGGATAGTCGACTACCTCCCGCTCACCCAGGTGGCACCCACCTGCTCGGCGATCATCCACCACGGCGGCTTCGGCACGTTCTTCGCCGCAGCCGAGCACCGGGTGCCCCATATGATCATCACGGAAGAGTTGGGTACCGGGCTGTCCAGCAGCCGCTACCTGGAGGCCAGGGGCGCGGGAGTCGCCCTCCATAGCGATGATCTGACCGCGGCGGAGGTGAGCCGTGAGCTTTCCAGGCTGCTGACCGAGCCGTCGTTCCAGCAGGGTGCCGCAGCCGTGTACGCGGACATGGCCGCAGCGCCGAGCCCCGGCGAGATCGTACCGATTCTGGAGCGGATGGCCGCGCAGTACCGGACCGGGGACTGATCGGCCATGGACGTGGTCGAGACCCGGGTACCCGGCGCGTTCGTGTTCACGCCGCAGCAGATCCGCGATGAACGGGGCTCGTTCGCTGAAGTGCTCCGCTGCGACCGAGTCGAGGCGGTCACCGGGCGTCCGTTCCGGCCGGCGCAAATCAACTGCTCGGTGTCCCGGCGGAACACCCTCCGCGGTATCCACTCGGTGACCACACCGCCGGGACAGGCGAAGTACGTCACCTGCGTGCGCGGGGCGATCCGCGACATCATCGTCGACCTGCGGGTGGGCTCGCCCACCTTCGGTGTGCACCACGTGGTCCTCCTCGACGCCGACTCCGGGCGCTGCCTGTATGTGCCGGAGGGGGTCGGCCACGGGTTCCTGGCGCTCACCGACGACACCTGCGTCTGCTACGCGGTCTCCACGCGCTACGTGCCGGGCACCCAGATCGAGATCGACCCCCTGGATCCGGAATTGGCACTCCCGTGGGCATACCCCGAGCCGCCGGTGATGTCGGCGAAGGACGCGCAGGCGCAGGGAATGCGTACAGCGCTCGCCGCAGGGCTGCTTGCGGACTGGCGGGATGTCGCGAGGGCGATTCCCGCCGGCAAGCACTGACGCGGAGATACGAAGTGTGGCTTCCTCCCCGGGCCACGGTGGTCCGGCCGTCCGGCCCACCGGCTCCCCCCACGGCACCCGGCTGTGCGCCACGTGCGACTTGCCAGGTTCCTGACGTCACCTCAACTTCGTTGACCTAAAGCGCAGTTGAGGTTCTACGGTTTCGTCATTCAGCGTCGTCAACGACAAGGCAAGGAGATCTGCGTTGAGTACCGACATCGGTCCGGCGGCACCACCGCGGGCGACCCGAAGGGAATGGCTGGGGCTGCTGGTCCTCGGGCTTCCCACCATGCTCATGGCCATGGATCTGACCGTGCTGCATCTGGCACTGCCCGCCCTCACCGAGGACCTGCGGCCCAGCAACACCGAGTTGCTATGGATCGTGGACATCTATGGTTTCCTCACCGCCGGTCTCCTGATCACCATGGGCGCGATCGGGGACAGAATCGGCCGTCGGCGGCTGCTGCTGATCGGCGCGGTCGTGTTCGGGGTGGCGTCGGTGCTCTCCGGATTCGCGGTCAACCCGGCGATGCTCATCGCCTCCCGGGCGCTTCTGGGCATCGCGGGCTCCACGCTGATGCCCTCCACCCTCTCCCTGATCCGGGTCATGTTCCAGGACCCCAAGCAGCAGGGTGCCGCGATCGGCGCCTGGACTGGTTTCTTCGGCCTCGGCACGGTGATCGGCCCGCTGGTCGGCGGCACGTTCCTGCAACTGTTCTGGTGGGGATCGGTCTTCCTGATCGGCGTCCCGGTCATGCTGCTGCTGGTCGTGTGTGGCCCGATCCTGCTGCCGGAGTACCGGGACGAGTCGGTCCGCCGCCCGGACTTCGTGAGCGCGATCCTGTCCATCGTCGGGATCCTCGGCCTGATCTACGGTCTCAAGCGGATCGCTGTGGACGGTCTGGGCCTGGAGTCGGGCGGTGCCATCGTCATCGGCCTGGTGCTGGGAGCGCTCTTCATCTCCCGCCAACACCGACTTGAGCAACCCCTGGTCGAACTCTCGTTGTTCCGGAGCAAACTGTTCGGCAGCGCCCTCGGCATGCTCCTCCTTGCGACCCTGCTCAACTCGGCCGCGCAGTTCTTCGTCATGCAGTACCTGCAGTTGGCGCACGGGCTGTCCGCGATCCACGCGGGGCTCTGGTCACTGCCTACCACCCTCGCGGTCATGGTCGGCGCCATGGCGGCCCCTGCCCTCGCGAGCCGCATGAAGCTGAGCACACTGCTCGCCGGTGGCCTGGCGGTCGCCGCGGCCGGCATGCTCGTGCTGGCCCAGGTCAGTGATCCCTCCGATCTGTATGTCGTGGTGGTAGGCGCGGCCGTCATCGGACTCGGGCTCGGGCCGATGATCTCGCTGGGTACCGGACTGATCGTGGGAGCCGCACCGCCCGAGCGGGCCGGTGCCGCCTCCGCGATGGCGGCGACCGGCACCGACCTCGGCGCGTCGCTGGGCATCGCCGTGATCGGCAGCGTCGGCTTCGCGGTGTACCGGGCAAACCTGACCGACAACCTTCCCGGGGGGCTGCCGAAGGGCGTCGCCGAGACGGCCAAGCAAACCCTCGCCGCCGCGGTCGACGTCGCCGGTACGCTGCCGGGCGCTGAGGGATCCCGGCTGCTGTCGGTGGCCCGCGAGGCATTCGTGCACGGCTTCCAGACGACCGCGCTCGTCGGCGCGGTGATCGCCGCGCTGCTGGGTGTGGGGGCCGCGACCCTGCTGCGCGGCGCCCGGATGCCGGGCCCGCCGCCGACCGCGGAGGTGGATGTGGAGGGCGAGGCGAAGTCCCCCGCAGCAGTGGACAACTGACACGCTGCCGCCGACCAGTCGGGCCCCCTGCTGGTACGGACCGGCACCTCGACCGGGTTCACAAGGGACCGCCTTCGCCGACGGGCCAGTGTCGGCGAAGGCGGTCCCCGCGCCGTTGGTCGGCGCGCCGGCGGTGATGTGCCGACGGCGGAGGTGGCCGGCTGCAGTCCGGATGGCGGTGGTCGTGGTCGTCGACCAGCCGGCCTCCGGCGGCGGCCCGCCAACGGCCGTTGGCCCGCGCCAGGGCTGCGCAGCCGTCTGTCGGCCGGATCTGACGACGCGGCGGATCGCCGGCATCTCTTCCGGCGAGAAGGCGAGGCTGGGACTGACACCCGCGACACGCTCATCACCGCGGATGCGGATGCGGCCCGGGCGATGCCCGCACACCTTGCGCTCGGTCGTATCCGACGACGAGACGATCTCCGAGCCGGAGATGCCGGCGGGGTCGACGACGACCTCGGCTCCGAGGCGGACCGGCTCTCCAACCGGCTGCGGGACCTCTTCACGCAGATCCTCCCGCGCCTCGAACGTGTGCCGGGACCGGGTATGCAGCACCCGGTCGTCGTGGTCCTGCCGGTCCGGTCCGGTCCCCGGGCCCGGTCGGCCGGCCAGGACGGCGTCGGATCACCAACGGATACGCCTCAAGGCCCCGCGGATCCGCGGATGGCGAGCTGCCTGACCGAGGGAATCCTCATCGCGCACGATGACCAGAGCGTCCCCGGCACCGACGTGGTCACGCTGATCGTCCCCGGCATCGCCCGGTCCATGACGGCGCCTTCTGGCAATCACCAACCCCAGTCGCCTCTTGACCGAAGTCATATCTCACCTGTGCGTGCGCGGGTCGGCTCCGGCCGAGCGGGCCGCCGCGCCCAGGGCGGCCGGCGGTGCGACACGGCCCGACGTCAGCCAGGGACAGCGGAAGGAGAGATGCAGTGAAGGCTTTCATCAACCACGAGGTGGAGGTGCCCCCGGCGCCGCACACACCCCGCGCACATCGACTGGTCCTCGGCGATCACAGCAAGGGGCAGACATGCGCATACTCGTGACCGGCGCCGCCGGCTTCATCGGATCGGCCTATGTACGGGAGCTGCTCGCCGGTGCCTACCCGGCCTGGCAGGGCGCTCAGGTGACCGTGCTCGACCTGCTCACCTACGCGGGCAATCTCGCGAACCTGGCCCTGGTGGACGGGCAGTTCACCTTTGTGCACGGCGACATCGGCGACACCGGCCTGTTGGACCGGGTTGTGCCGGGGCACGACGTGGTGGTGAACTTCGCGGCCGAGTCCCATGTGGACCGCTCGATCGCGCAGGCCGCCGACTTCGTGCGCACCAATGTCCTCGGTGTGCAGAGGCTCTTCGACGCTTGTCTGGAGGCCGGGGTCAAGCGCGTCGTCCATGTCTCCACCGACGAGGTGTACGGCTCCATCGCGTCCGGCTCCTGGGACGAGACCGCGCCCCTGGCACCGAACTCACCGTACGCCGCCGCCAAGGCCGCTGGCGATCTGCTCGCGCGCGCTTATCACGTCACCCACGGGCTGCCCGTGGTCATCACCCGGTGCGGCAACAACTACGGGCCCTACCAGTACCCGGAGAAGGTCATCCCGCTCTTCGTGACCCGGCTGCTCACCGGGGGGACGGTGCCGCTCTACGGGGACGGCGGGAACGTGCGGGACTGGATCCACGTCACCGACCACTGCCGGGGCATCCAAGTCGCCGCCGAGCATGGGGAAGCCGGCGAGGTCTACCACATCGCGGGCACCCGCGAGCTGACCAACGTCGAGCTGACGGACCAGCTCCTGGCCGCCTGCGGGGCGGGCTGGGACAGGGTGCAGAGGGTGCCGGATCGCCTCGGCCATGACCGACGGTACTCGCTGACCGACGCGAAGCTGCGAAAGCTCGGCTATGCGCCCCGGATCCCGTTCGAGCAAGGGCTGGCCGACACCGTTCGCTGGTACGCCGAGCACGCCGCGTGGTGGCAGGAGAGGGGGCAACAGTGAGGAGCGATCACGTGCACAGCGACGTCACGAGTGGCGGGACAGGGGCTTCACCGGTGGCTGACGACCGGTCCGGTGAGCCGCGGCCGGCCGTCGCAGTCTTCGGGGCCAACGGCTCCATCGGCAGGCATGTCGTCTCGGCTTTCGGGACAACGGGCTACCGTGTCCTCGCGGTTGCCAGGAAGCGTCCGCCGATGGCCGCCGGGAGCGGGTTCGTCGAGCTGGATCTTTCGGCGACCCCGCCTGCGGAGATCGCCGAGGTCCTGACGACGGCCGGTGCCCGGCTGATGGTGAACGCCGTCGGAGGGTGGTTCGCGTCGGCGGAGGACAACCAGCACGCTCATGTCGAGCTCGTCCAGCGCCTACTGGACGCCGCCGGGCTGATGCCCGCACCACCGCGGCTCGTGCAGATCGGTTCCGTCCACGAATACGGCCCGGTGCCGCACGGCACGGTGACGGGCGAGTCGTACGAGCCGAAACCACGAACGCCGTACGCACTCTCGAAGCTGGCCGGCACGGACGCCGTGTTGCGGGCGACTCGGGCGGGTCAGGTTCAGGGGGTCGTGCTGCGCGCGGTGAACGTGTTCGGCCCGGACGTGGCGGATGGCAGCTTCCTCGGTTCGGTGGTGCGCAGGCTCCGCGAACTTCCGGCCGGTTCCCGGCTGCGGCTTGAGGTGAGCCAGGACAAGCGGGACTACGTCGACGTACGGGATCTGGCCGATGCGGTCGTACGGGCGGCAGAGTCCTCGCTTGCCGGGCGGATCGTCAACATCGGGCGGGGCGAAGCGCTCGACATGCGCCGGATGCTCGAGCTGCTCGTCGCCGAAGCCGGACACGACCCTGACGTGCTCGATCTGACGACCGGATCGGTGAGCTCGAACGGAGGTGCCTGGACCCAGGCCGATATCCGCAGTGCGCGTCGACTTCTGGGCTGGGCGCCGAAGATCCTTCTCCGGCAGTCGTTGCGGGACATGTGGGAGGCCGCCGCCGAACTCTGACGGCTCAGCGCCGCGGGCGTCCGCGCCCTTAGTGAACACCCCGCTGGCAGGCCGCGACGCGGCAACAGCGGTAACGACGGCCCGTCACCGCACGTCCCTGCCCGGGCACGCTGAAAGAGGACTCTCATGATCTTGGTCACCGGCTCCACCGGAAACGTCGGCCGCAACATCGTCCGCGAACTCCTCGCCGCGGGTGAGCAGGTGCGCGCGCTCACGCGGAACCCCATTGGCAGCGGCCTGCCGGCCGAGGCCGAAGTGGTCGAAGGCGATCTCACTCAGCCCGATACGCTGTCCGCCGCGCTCGACGGGGTGCGGCGGGCCTTCCTCTTCCCGCTCTTCGGGGAACTCGAGGCCTTCCTCGGCCACGCACGCCGAAGCGGTCTCGACCGGATCGTGCTGCTCTCCTCCTCGGCGGCGACCTTCCCCGTCCCGGGGTGGATCGGCGAAGCACACCAGCACAACGAGGCGCAGGTGCGAGCCTCAGGGATCGACGCCACCTTTGTGCGCCCCACCCTCTTCATGGCGAACGACCTTTCCTGGGCGGACCACATCGCTTCGGCGGGAGTCGTCCGCGGTCCTTACGCCAAAGCCGCCACGGCTCCCGTGGACGAGCGTGACATCGCTGCGGTGGCGTCCGTGGCCTTGACGTCCGCCCAGACCCTCGACCACGTCTCGCTCACCGGGCCCGAATCGCTGAACCCGGTGGAGCGCGTACGCATCATCGCCGAAGTGCTCGGCGTGACGGCAGAGTACGAGGAGATCTCGCGCTCCCAGGCACACGCGCACCTGGTCCGGCACATGCCGCCCCAAGCCGCCGACTTCATGCTCGACCAGCTCAAGGACGCGGCCGACGGCAGGGCGGAGCCGGTCTCCACCGCTGAGTCCGTCATGGGCCGGGCGGCACACACGTACGCGTCCTGGGTCGAGCACCGCGTCGCCGACTTCCGGCGATGAACCCTCCCTCCGGCGTGAGCACCTACGGGAACGCCCTGGCGGACTCGCTCGGGCAGGGCTCGGGAGGTGAAGTCGCGTAACAGGCTCGTGGCCTGGCACCCCATCGCCATCGACACCGCACCGCAGGCTTTCCGGCCCGTCGTGCGGTGTTTTTCGTGCCGCGAAAGCGGCTCCTTGTCGTTCATGCCATCCGAAGGAGGGATCCATGACCACCACGCAGTACCCCCAAGCGGCCCCACCCGGCCGATCCGGGCGGGCGCCGTCGCTGACCTCGCTGCCGTCACTGACGGGGCTCCGGTTCTATGCGGCGACGGCCGTGTTCATCTGCCACGTCACCACCGCCAACATGGGCCTTTTCAGCGGGGAAACCGGGAAAGAGATCGCCCGGGTGTTCAACGTCGCGGGCGGCCTCGGAGTGTCGTTCTTCTTCATCCTCAGCGGGTTCATCCTCACCTGGTCCGCCCGCCCCTCGGACACCCCACGCCTGTTCATGCGCCGCCGCGTGGTCAAACTGTTCCCCAACCACCTGGTCACCTTCGTGCTCGCACTGGTGGTCTTCGCCGGCGCGACCATCACCTCCTGGAAGCAGTGGCTGCCCAACCTGTTCCTTGTGCAGACCTGGGTCTGGGACCCGTCGGTGACGTTCAGCGTCAACCAACCGAGCTGGTCGCTGGGTTGTGAGCTCGTTTTCTACCTGTGCTTCCCGCTGCTGTACCGCGCGGTGAACAAGATCTCCCCGGCGCGGCTGTGGGCCTGGGCCGTGGCCTTCCTGGCCGTCATCGTCGCGATACCCGTGTTCGCGTCCGCCGTGCTGCCCAGTGACGTGCACCTCCCCGGCTGGCAGACGAACGAGATCCAGAACTGGTTCGTCTACAACCTTCCACCGGTGCGGATGCTGGAGTTCGTGCTCGGCATGCTGCTCGCCCGGATCGTGCTGACCGATCGGTGGCTGGGCGTGCGGATGTGGCAGGCGGTGGGGCTGACCGCCATCGCGTACTACGCGGCACTCAAGGTACCTCTCCTGTACGCCCTTTGCGCGATCTGGGCGGCCCCGATAGGCCTGCTCATCGCCGCCGCCGCGGTCGCCGATATCCGCGCAGAGCGCTCGCCGTTCCGCGGACGGGTGATGAAGTGGCTCGGCGAAGTGTCGTTCGCGGTCTACCTGCTGCAGGCCACCGTGCTGATCGGAGCGGAGCGCCACTTCCTCTCCAAACACGGCCCCTACACCCTCGCCGAGGGGGTCGGACTGGCACTGCTGCTCTGGGTCGTCACCACCGTGCTTGCGTACCTGCTGTACGCGCTGGTCGAGCGGCCGGCCATGAAACGCTTCAGCCGGCCTCGCCGAAAGGACGTCGGGGTGCCCGCAACCGGGCCGCTGGAAAACGCCCGTTGACATGGTGAGCGTGCACAGGCCACGCTCACGATGTGAAACATTTTGTCATAAGAGTGAATGATTGAAGCAATATCAACCCTTAATCGCGGGTTGATATTGCTCTTTCTGTTTCCGCTCCCCACTCCCCGCTCCGCGATGTCTTGCGCGGGCTACCCGTTCGAACTCTGCAATCCCCGACCAAAGGATGTGCCGACATGTCCGAGACCCATACGTCCCAACAGTTCCCGAACTCCGCGCGGATCATGGACTACTTCCTCGGCGGCTCGGAGAGCCTCCCCGTGGACCGCGCCGCGGCCGACGGCATCGTGAAACTGCTGCCCGGCGGCCCATTGGGTGCGCGCGCCAACCGGCGCTTCCTCAACCGGGCGGTCCGTACCGCCACCCGGCGCGGCGTCAGCCAGTTCCTGGACCTCGGCAGCGGTATCCCGGCCGTCGGTGCCACGCACGAGATCGCGCCTGAGGCCAAGGTCGTCTACAACGACAACGACCCGGTCGTCGGGGACATCGCCCGCCGCATCCTGGGCGAGTCCTCAGACGGCCGCACGGCGTACGTCGACGCGGACTTCCGCGACCCCGACGCCGTGCTCTCGGCCCCAGCCACCAAGGAACTCCTCGACTTCTCCCGGCCGGTGGGAGTGTTGTTCGGCGCGCTACTGCACTTCGCGGTCGCCGCCGACGACCCGTACGGCACCGTCGAGCGCTACAAGGAGGTGCTGGCGCCCGGCAGCTTCATCGTCATCACCCACTCCAGCCCCGACTACGTCTCCGCGCCGGTTCGGGCCGCGGTCGCCGATTTGTACACCAACCTCCAGGTCGACCTCGCCCAGCGTTCTCGCTCGGAGATCAGGCAGTTCGTCGACACCGAGGGCTGGACGGTGCTCGAACCCGGTGTGGTGTCCGTCAACGAGTGGGAGACGGAAGAGGAGCGGGCGGCCGACGCGGACTACCAGACCAGCCGGGAGGACGCCGCCGGATTCGCCGCCGTCGCCGTGAAGAACTGATCCCTCGGCGTCGATCCACCGATCGGTGATCGTGGGCGGTGCCGAAGCCGGGCGCGATCACCGTCGGCACGCTGTGGTGGAGCAGGCGACCTGCGCCACCATCGGCAACCACGTCGTCAACACCGTAAAGGACGGTGACTTCTCCGCCGAGCGCTTCGCGTACGTCGAGCGGGTGCGGCAGGGGCTGCTCCCGAGACGGATGCGCTGACCGGTGACGAGGCCGCCGGCGTCGTCTGAGGACGAGAACAGCGTCGGCCGTGACTTCTTGCTCGGGATCGTCGAGGCCGGGGCGAAGGTCCGCAAGCTCCTCTGACCCGCGCGACACCACTCCGACTCTCCATGAAAGGGATGCGCATGTCCGCAGCAGCGCGATCGCTGACCCGGGCCCGAGAGACCGGGCCTATCGAGCCACTGAGTCTGCGCCGCGTGTGCGGCCTGTTCACGACCGGCGTGACGGTGATCACCACCGGCCCGGGCGGCGACGCGGACGGCACCACCGTCAACTCGTTCACCTCGGTCTCGCTGGAACCCCCGCTGGTGCTGTTCTGTCTGCACCAGCAGTCCCGGCTGCACACGCTCCTGGAGCAGAGCGGCGGATTCACCGTCAACTTCCTGTCCGGGCGGCAGCAGTCGCTGGCCCGGCACTTCGCCGGGCGTCGGTCCACCGCCTTCGAGGGCGTCCCGCACCACTTCACCGAGGACGGGCTGCCCGTGCTCAGCGAGGCCCTCGCCTACCTGACCTGCACCACGGTCGACATCCACACGGCCGGCGACCACGACATCGTCATCGGCGAGGTGGTGGAGCTGGGCACGCCCGAGCACGGCCAGGAGCCCCTGGTCTTCTTCGACGGATCGCTGGGGCCGCTCCAGAAAGGTGCGGGGCGCTTCCACCACACCGGACCGGAGTCCCCGGCACAGGCCGGACAGGCGTCCTGACATGCGCAAGGTGCTCATCGCCAACCGCGGCGAAATCGCGGTCCGCGTGGTCCGGGCCTGCCGGGACGCCGGGATCGCGAGCGTGGCCGTCTACGCGGACCCCGACCGGGACGCCCTGCACGTCCGGGTCGCCGACGCGGCCTACGCCCTCGGCGGTGACACTCCGGCCACCAGCTACCTGGACATCGAAAAGGTCCTGAACGCCGCCCGGGAGACCGGCGCGGACGCCGTCCACCCGGGCTACGGCTTCCTGTCCGAGAACGCCGAGTTCGCCCAGGCGGTCCTGGACGCGGGCCTGACCTGGATCGGGCCGTCGCCGCAGGCCATCCGCGACCTCGGCGACAAGGTGGCCGCCCGGCACATCGCCCAGCGGGCCGGCGCCCCCCTGGTCGCCGGCACCCCGGACCCGGTGGGCGGCGCCGACGAGGTCGTCGCCTTCGCGGAGGAACACGGGCTGCCGATCGCCATCAAGGCCGCGTTCGGCGGCGGCGGGCGCGGGCTGAAGGTCGCCCGGACGCTGGAGGAGGTGCCGGAGCTCTATGAGTCGGCGGTGCGTGAGGCGGTGGCCGCCTTCGGCCGCGGGGAGTGCTTCGTGGAGCGCTACCTGGACCGGCCGCGGCACGTGGAGACGCAGTGCCTCGCCGACAAGCACGGCAACGTGGTCGTCGTATCGACGCGTGACTGCTCGTTGCAGCGTCGGCACCAGAAGCTGGTGGAGGAGGCTCCGGCGCCGTTCCTGACGGCGGAGCAGACGGCCCAGCTGTACCGGGCCTCCAAGGCGATCCTGCGGGAGGCCGGCTATGTCGGCGCGGGGACCTGCGAGTTCCTGGTCGGCCAGGACGGCACGGTCTCCTTCCTGGAGGTCAACACCCGCCTCCAGGTCGAGCACCCGGTGACCGAGGAGGTCGCCGGTATCGACCTGGTCCGGGAGATGTTCCGGATCGCCGACGGCGAGGAACTCGGCTACGACGACCCGCAGCTGCGCGGTCACTCCTTCGAGTTCCGGATCAACGGCGAGGACCCGGGCCGCGGCTTCCTGCCCGCTCCCGGCACGGTCACCCGCTTCGACCCGCCGTCGGGTCCGGGCGTACGGCTGGACGCGGGGGTGGAGTCGGGGTCGGTGATCGGGCCGGCCTGGGACTCGTTGCTGGCGAAGCTGGTCGTCACCGGCCGGACCCGCAAGGAGGCCCTGGAGCGGGCCGCCCGCGCCCTGGACGAGTTCCAGGTCGAGGGCATGGCCACGGCGATCCCGTTCCACCGGGCGGTGGTGCGGGATCCGGCGTTCGCCCCGCCGGAGGGGCCGTTCACCGTCCACACCCGGTGGATCGAGACCGAGTTCGTCAACGGGATCGAGCCCTTCACCGCACCGGCCCCCGAGGCCGAGACGGCGGAAGGCGGCCGCGAGACCGTGGTCGTCGAGGTCGGCGGACACCGGCTGGAGGTCTCGCTGCCGGCGGTGCTCGGGCGGGTCCCGGACCGTGTGCCCAGCCTGGTCGGGGCGGCGGCGCCCCGGGGCCGCCGCCGCCCCGCGCCGGCCGCGTCCGGGGACACGCTCACCTCACCGATGCAGGGCACCGTCGTCAAGGTCGCCGTCGCCGACGGGCAGACGGTCGAGAAGGGCGACCTGGTCGTCGTCATCGAGGCCATGAAGATGGAGCAGCCGCTCACCGCGCACCGGTCCGGCACCGTGACCGGGATCGCCGCCGAGGTGGGCCAGGCCCTCGCCGCCGGCGCGGCCGTGTGCGACATCAAGGACTGAAGAGGCAACGGATCGAGGACTGGTCGACTTGGTACACCTCACCTACACCGACGCCATGAACACGGCCCTTGAGCGGCTGCGTTCCGTGGGGTACGAGCACGGGCGCAGCTTCGTCAACCATGCCCCGATGGCCGCCGAGGCCCTGGCACACATGGGATACGCCGACGAGGTGCCCCGCTGGGTGGAGGGGCATCTGCGCAGCCACTCCTTCCACGACGTGCCCGAGCGGCGGTTCACCATCGACCCGGCGGACGAGGCCGACTGGCGCCAGGCGCTCGGTGAGTTCGGCCGGGTCGCCGACTGGACGACGTTGTTCGAGCGGGAGCTGGCCGAGGGCCGGTGGACCGACGTACTGGCCCGCTGGTGGCCCCGGCTGCTGCCCGGCATGTCCGGGATGCTCACACACGGGGTGATCCGCACCGCGCACGCGGTCCGTGCCGTGGTGACCGCGGGCCCCGACAACCGGATGCAACTGGCCGAACTGGCCCACGGGCTCGGTTACTGGGCGGCCCGGTACTCGGACGGCGGGATCGCGGTCGAGGAGCACCCGGGCGGGGACGGCGGCGATGCCGTACGGGCGCTGGACGAGCTCGTCGCCGAGTTCTCCGGGGTCTACGCCACGCTCTCCCACAACCACCCCGTTCCACTGATCCACTCGGTCACCGGACCCGCCGCCGTACGACTGGTGGTGGAGCACCTCCCGGAGGCACAGCGGTGGCCGTCGTACCAGGTCGCGCGGGCCGTCAGCCGCACGATGCTCGACTGGTTCCACGCCGTGCCCCGGCCCTCGGCCCCGCTGCCGGACGCCCCGGGCGTGGCCGACCTGTTCGCCGAGGCCGTGCAGATCGGCGACGAGCACGCCATCAAGCTCGCCGAAGTGGCCGTACGGCACGAGGCGTGGGCGCCCGATCCGCGGCACGCGGCGGCCGCGCACGTGGCGAACCGGGCCATCGGGCGCCGGCACCGCTGACAGCTCATTTTCGACGGTCCCTCAGACCGGACCGTACGGACCCGTTCCCGAGGAGTGTCATGGACGCACAAGTCATCGTCGTGGGCGCCGGGCCGGCCGGCATGATGCTCGCGGGCGAGCTACGGCTCGCGGGCGCCGACGTCATCGTTCTGGAGAAGCTGCCCGCGCGCACCGGAGAGTCGCGCGGCCTCGGCTTCACCGCCCGCACCATGGAGGTCTTCGACCAGCGCGGACTGCTGCCCCGCTTCGGGGACATCGAGGTCAGCAACGTGGGCCACTTCGGCGGCCTGCCGGTCGACTTCGGTGTCCTCGACGGCGCCCACCAGGCTGCCAAAACGATCCCTCAGTCGGTCACCGAGACCGTCCTCGAGGAGTGGGCCGGCCGGCTCGGCGCGGACATCCGCCGCCGGCACGAGGTGCTCTCCGTCAAGGAGAAGGAGGACAGCGTCGAGGTCGAGGTGCGCGGCCCCGAGGGCGTGCACCGGCTGCGCGCCGAGTACCTGGTGGGCTGCGACGGCGGCCGCTCGACCATCCGCAAGGCCGCCGGGTTCGACTTCCCGGGGACGCCGTCGACGCTGGAGATGTACCTCGCCGACGTCAAGGGCATCCAGTTGGAGCCCCGGATGATCGGCGAGACCCTGCCCGGCGGCATGGTCATGGTCGGTCCGCTGCCCGGTGGCATCACCCGGCTGATCATCTGCGAGCGCGGCACCCCGCCGCAGCGCCGGGAGAAGCCGCCCACCTGGCAGGAGGCCGCGGCGGCCTGGCAGCGGCTGACCGGCGACGACATCTCGCACGCCGAGGCGGTGTGGGTGTCTTCCTTCGGTGACGGCACGCGGCTGGTCACCGAGTACCGGCGCGGGCGGATCCTCCTCGCCGGCGACTCCGCACACATCCATCTGCCGGCCGGCGGCCAGGGCATGAACACGAGCATCCAGGACGCCGTGAACCTGGGCTGGAAGCTGGGCGCGGTGGTGCGCGGGCGGGCGCCCGAGGCGCTGCTCGACACGTACCACGACGAGCGGCACCCGGTCGGCCAGCGGCTGATGATGAACACCCGGGCGCAGGGGCTGCTGTTCCTGTCGGGGCCCGAGGTGCAGCCGCTGCGCGATGTGCTGAACGAGCTGATCCGCTATCCGGAGGTCAGCAAGCACCTGGCGGCGATGGTCTCCGGCCTGGAAATCCACTACGACCTCGACGGGGGCGGCCACGGGCTGCTCGGCCGACGGCTGCCGAACGTGCCGCTCGTCGGCCACAAGAGGGTGGCCTCCAGCACGGAGGCGCTGCGCGCCGGGCGGGGTGTACTGCTCGACCTCGCCGACAACGCGAGGTTGCGGGAGCGCGCCTGGGCCTGGCGGGACCGGGTGGACGTGGTGACGGCGGTGGCGGAGGTGCCGGCCGACAGCCCGCTCGCGGGGACCACGGCCTTGCTGGTCCGGCCCGACGGTTATGTGGCCTGGGCGGCGCCGGGCAGTCACGCGGATCTGCCTATGGCTCTTGAGCGGTGGTTCGGGCCTGCGTGGTGAGTGTGCCGCGTCGTGTCGTGCTGCGGCTGCCCCACCGTCGTGGCTGGTCGCGCAGTTCCCCGCGCCCCTGAAGGGGCGCTTTTTGCTGGACCTCTTTGAGGAGAATCCCCATGCACAGCACCCTGATCGTCGCTCGTATGGAGCCGGCTCACAGTCAGGAAGTCGCCCGGTTGTTCAAGGAGTTCGACGAGACCGAGATGCCGCATCTCATGGGCACCCGGCGGCGCGAGCTGTTCGCCTACCGCGGGCTGTACTTCCACCTCCAGCACTTCGACACCGACAACGGCGGTGAGCTCATCGAGTCGGCCAAGACCGATCCGCGGTTCGTGCGGATCAGCGAGGACCTCAAGCCGTTCATCCAGGCGTACGACCCCGCCACCTGGCGGTCTCCCGCCGACGCGGTCGCCACGCGCTTCTACGACTGGGAGGGCCGGGCGTGAACGCCAGGCGAGTGGTCATCACCGGGGTCGGGGTCATCGCCCCCGGTGGTGTCGGCACGAAGAACTTCTGGAACCTGCTCAGCGAGGGCCGCACCGCGACCCGCGGCATCACCTTCTTCGACCCGTCCTCCTTCCGGTCCCGGGTCGCCGCCGAGGTCGACTTCGACCCGGAGGACCACGGGCTCAGCCCGCAGGAGATACGGCGGATGGACCGCGCGGCCCAGCTGGCGGTCGTCTGCGCCCGCGAGGCGCTCGCCGACAGCGGGCTCGACCTGTCCGGCGCCGACCCGCACCGGGTCGGGGTCACCATCGGCAGCGCGGTCGGCGCGACCATGGGCCTCGACCAGGAGTACCGGGTGGTCAGCGACGGCGGCAGGCTCGACCTGGTCGACCACACCTACGCCGTCCCGCACCTCTACAACTACCTGGTGCCCAGCTCCTTCGCCGCCGAGGTGGCCTGGTCGGTGGGTGCCGAGGGCGCGGCCACCGTCGTGTCCACCGGCTGCACCTCGGGTCTTGACTCCGTCGGGCACGCCGTCGAGCTGATCCGGGAGGGCTCCGCCTGCGCGATGATCGCCGGCGCCACCGACGCCCCGATCTCCCCGATCACCCTCGCCTGCTTCGACGCCATCAAGGCCACCACCCCGCGCAACGACGACCCCGAGCACGCCTCCCGCCCCTTCGACGGCACCCGCAACGGGTTCGTCCTCGGCGAGGGCTCCGCGGTGTTCGTCCTGGAGGAGCTGGAGGCCGCGAGGGCGAGGGGGGCCCACATCTACGCCGAGATCGCCGGGTACGCCTCGCGCTGCAACGCCTTCCACATGACCGGACTGCGCCCGGACGGCGCCGAGATGGCCGAGGCCATCACGGTCGCGTTGGACGAGGCGCACCTCAACCCCGACGCCATCGACTACATCAACGCGCACGGCTCCGGCACCAAGCAGAACGACCGGCACGAGACCGCCGCGTTCAAGAAGAGCCTCGGCGACCACGCGTACCGGACCCCGGTGTCCTCCATCAAGTCGATGGTCGGGCACTCGCTCGGCGCGATCGGCTCCATCGAGATCGCCGCGTCCGTCCTCGCCATGGAGCACAACGTGGTGCCCCCGACGGCGAACCTGCACACCCCCGACCCCGAGTGCGACCTGGACTACGTGCCGCTCACCGCCCGGGAGCACCGCACCGACGCGGTGCTCACCGTGGGCAGCGGGTTCGGCGGCTTCCAGAGCGCGATGGTGCTCGCCCGACCGGAGAGGAGCGCGGCAGCATGAGCACGCGCACGGTTGTGACCGGGCTCGGCATCGCCGCGCCCAACGGTCTCGGCACGAACGACTACTGGGCGGCAGCCCGGTCCGGGAAGAGCGGCATCGCCCGGATCACCCGGTTCGACCCGTCCGGGTACCCGGCGAAACTGGCCGGGGAGGTGCCCGGGTTCAGCGCGGGCGAGCATCTGCCGAGCCGGCTGCTCGCCCAGACCGACCACATGACCCGGCTCGCGCTCGTCGCGACGGACTGGGCGCTGGCCGACGCGGACGTCCGCCCCGCCGACCTGCCCGCGTACGACATGGGCGTGGTCACCGCCAGCTCGTCGGGCGGTTTCGAGTTCGGCCAGGGCGAGCTGCAGAAGCTGTGGAGCCAGGGCAGTCAGTTCGTCTCGGCATACCAGTCGTTCGCCTGGTTCTACGCCGTCAACAGCGGCCAGATCTCCATCCGCAACGGGATGAAGGGGCCGAGCGGGGTCGTCGTGTCGGACCAGGCCGGCGGCCTGGAGGCGCTGGCCCACGCGCGCCGGCAGATCCGGAAGGGGACGCAGCTCATCGTCTCCGGGGCGATCGACGCGTCCATCTGCCCGTGGGGGTGGGTGGCGCAGCTGGCCAGCGACCGGCTGTCCACGGCGGAGGAGCCCGAGCGGTCGTACCTGCCGTTCGACGCGGCCGCGGCCGGGCATGTGGCCGGCGAGGGTGGGGCGATCCTGATCCTGGAGGCCGAGGAGACTGCCAAGCGGCGGGACGCCCGGGTGTACGGGGAGATCGCCGGGTACGGCGCGACGTTCGACCCGGCGCCGGGCAGCGGGCGGCCGCCGGGGCTGCGCAAGGCCGTCGAACTGGCGCTCGCGGACGCGGGCGTGGACGCGGCCGACGTGGACGTCGTCTTCGCCGACGCGGCGGCCGTGCCGGAGCTGGACCGGGTGGAGGCGGACGCGTTGAGCGACGTGTTCGGACCGCACGGGGTGCCGGTGACCGCGCCGAAGACGATGACCGGGCGGCTGAACTCGGGGGCCGCGCCGCTGGACGTGGCCACGGCACTGCTCGCGATCAGGGACGGGATTGTGCCGGCGACGGTGCATGTCGAGGCGGAAGCCTCGTACGACCTGGACCTGGTGGTGGGGGAGGCGCGGGCCACCGAGGTGCGCACGGCGCTGGTGCTGGCCCGGGGGTATGCCGGGTTCAACTCGGCGATGGTCGTACGGGCGTAGTCCGCCGACGGTGCGCTGAACTCGCGCCGGTCACACAGCCGCGGGCAGTCGTGCCGCGGGGGCGGCACAGGTGGGCGCGGCGGCACCCTGCCGGCGCCGGTAAGCGCCCCGCCCCCAGCCCCCACCGGCCTCAGCCCCCAAGTCACACCCGCCCTTCCGGCCCACCACTCTCTCCCACGCCCGGGCCGGAAGGGCGGGTGTTCCCATTCGCAGAACCGAAAGGAAGATCACCGTGGCCACCCAGTCCTTCACCCTCGACGACCTCAAGCGGATCCTGCTGGAGGCCGCCGGTGCCGATGAGAGCGTCGATCTCGACGGGGACATCCTCGACACCGACTTCGAGGAGCTCAGCTACGAGTCGCTCGCCATCCTGGAGACCTGCGGGCGTATCGAGCGGGAGTACGACATCACGCTGGACGACGCCGTCGTGACCGAGGCGAAGACCCCCCGAGAGCTGCTCGCCCTCGTCAACACGCAGCTCGGCGACGTCGCCGCCACCGCGGCCTGACCTCTCTCCATCCCCTCCGGCCGCCGGCGCCCGCCCCCGTTCGTTCCGGGCGCCGGCGGCCTCTCCATGCCCGGAAAGACCTGAACGCCCTGAAAGGGAGCGGCAGACATGTCCGAACAGCAGCAGAAGGTCGCCCTGGTCTCCGGGGCCACCAGCGGAATCGGCCTCGCCTCGGCGCGGCTGCTGGCCCAGCAGGGCCACCGCGTCTTCATCGGCTCCCGGGACGCCGCGAACGTGGAGCGGACCGTCAAGGAACTGCGCGGAGAAGGACTGGAGGTCGACGGGACCACCCTCGACGTCCGGTCCGCGCTGTCCATCGCGAACTTCGTCCAGGCGGCCGTCGACCGCTACGGCACCGTCGACGTCCTGGTCAACAACGCCGGCCGGTCCGGCGGCGGGGTGACCGCCGACATCGAGGACGAGCTCTGGTACGACGTCGTCGAGACCAACCTCAACAGCGTCTTCCGCCTCACCCGTGCCGCCCTCACCACCGGCGGCATGCGGGACAAGAGCCGGGGGCGGATCATCAACATCGCGTCCACGGCCGGGAAGCAGGGGGTCGTGCTCGGAGCGCCGTACTCCGCCTCCAAGCACGGGGTCGTCGGCTTCACCAAGGCCCTGGGCAACGAGCTCGCCCCCACCGGCATCACCGTCAACGCCGTCTGCCCGGGGTATGTCGAGACCCCCATGGCCCAGCGCGTCCGCGCCGGTTACGCGGCCGCCTACGACACCTCCGAGGACGTCATCCTCGACAAGTTCACGGCGAAGATCCCGCTCGGCCGCTACTCCACCCCCGAAGAGGTCGCCGGACTCGTCGGCTACCTCGCCTCCGACACCGCCGCCTCCATCACCGCCCAGGCCCTCAACGTCTGCGGCGGCCTCGGCAACTTCTGATCCCGGCCCCCGTACCCGCCAAGGAGTCAACCCATGTCCGAGCCCAAGGAAGTCGAGCACGAGATCACCGTCTCGGCGCCGGCTGCCGAGGTCTACCGGCTGATCGCCGACGTGGCCAACTGGCCGCGGATCTTCCCGCCGACCATCTACGTCGACCACCTGGAGCGCTCCGGCAACGAGGAGCTCATCGGGATCTGGGCCACCGCCAACGGCGACGCCAAGAACTGGACCTCGCGCCGGGTCCTCGACCCCGACGGTCTGCGGATCACCTTCCGGCAGACGGTCTCCACGCCCCCCGTCGCGAGTATGGGCGGCACCTGGATCATCGAGCCGCTCGACGACACCACCGCCCGCATCCGGCTGCTGCACGACTACACCGCCGTCGACGACGACCCGGCCGGGCTCGCCTGGATCGACGAGGCCGTCGACCGCAACTCCCGCTCCGAACTGGCCGCGCTGAAGACGAACGTCGAACTCGCCACCGCCTCCGAGGAGCTGACCTTCTCCTTCGAGGACACCGTCGAGGTCGACGGCTCGGCCAAGGACCTCTACGACTTCGTCAACGAGGCCGACCGCTGGTCGGAGCGGCTGCCGCACGTGGCGACCGTCCGCCTCACCGAGGACACCCCGGGCCTGCAGACCCTGGAGATGGACACCCGCGCCAAGGACGGCTCCACGCACACCACCAAGTCGTACCGGGTCTGCCTGGACGGCCGGAAGATCGCCTACAAGCAGACCACCCTGCCGGCCCTGATGAACCTGCACACCGGCTACTGGACCTTCCGCGAGACGGACGAGGGCACCTTCGCCTCCTCGCAGCACACCGTCGTGCTGCGCCCCGAGAACATCGAGAAGATCCTCGGTCCCGACGCGGGTGTCGCCGAGGCCCGCGACTACGTCCAGGGCGCGCTCAGCACCAACAGCCGCGCCACCCTGAACCACGCCAAGGCGTACGCCGAAGCGAGGCGCTGACCCATGGCCGGTGCCGACGCTGTCGAGACACACGTCGTGGTGGTCGGCGCCGGACCCGTCGGGCTGATGCTCGCCGGGGAACTGCGGCTCGGCGGCGCCGACGTGACCGTACTGGAACGGCTGGACGCCCCGACAACGGAGTCACGGGCATCCACCCTGCACGCCCGCACCATGGAGCTGCTGCGACAGCGCGGCCTGCTCGACGGCCCCGGCGGCTTCGGCGACCCCGAGCCACCCCCCCACGAGCCCCGCGGCCACTTCGGCGGCCTCCCGCTCGACCTCACCCTGCCCAGCAGCCACCCCGGGCAGTGGAAGGTCCCGCAGACCCGCACCGAGGAACTCCTCGGCGCCTGGGCCGCCCGGCTCGGGGCGCGAGTGCTGCGCGGGCACGAGGTCGTCGCCCTGCTGGAGGACGCCGACCGCGTGACCGTGGTCGCCGAACACCAGGGCCGGCGGACGGAGTTCACGGCCCGCTACGTCGTCGGCTGCGACGGCGAGCACTCCGTCGTACGACGGCTCGCGGGCATCTCCTTCCCCGGCAACGGCGCCGAGCGGGAGCTGATCCGCGCCGACGTCGACGGCATCGACATCCCGAACCGGCGGTTCCAGCGGCTGCCGAACGGGCTCGCCATCGCCGCCCGGCGCGGCGACGGTGTCACCCGGGTGATGGTCCACCGTTTCGGCACCCCGCCCCGCGGCTCGGGCGAGGCGGAGTTCGCCGACATCGTCACCGCCTGGCGGGACGTCACCGGCGAGGACATCGCCCACGGCACCCCGCTGTGGGTCAACTCCTTCGGCGACGCCTCCCGGCAGGCCGAGCGGTACCGCGCGGGCCGGGTGCTGCTCGCCGGCGACGCGGCCCACCAGCAGATGCCGATCGGCGGCCAGGCCCTCAACCTCGGCCTCCAGGACGCGGTCAACCTGGGCTGGAAGCTCGCTGCCACCGCCCTCGGCCGGGCCCCTCGGGGCCTGCTGGACAGCTATCACGACGAACGGCACGCGGTCGGGCGCCGTGTGCTGTCCAACATCCGCGCCCAGGCCCGGCTGCTGCTCGGCGGGCCCGAGGTGGACCCGGTGCGCTCGGTCTTCGGCGAACTCACCTCGTACGAGAAGGTCCGGGCGCACCTCGCCGGGATGATCAGCGGGCTCGACGTGCGGTACGGCGACGAGCAGCCCGGGCTCGTCGGCGCGCGGCTGCCCGAGCTGCGGCTCGACTCGGGGGCGACCACCGCCGAACTGCTGCACTCGGCACGCGGGCTGCTGCTCGTGACGGACGAGTCGCTGGCCGGGGCGGCCGGGGACTGGTCGGCCTCCGTCGACACGGTCACCGCACGGCCCCTCGACACCGGCCCGCTCTCCTTCGGGGCCGTGCTGGTACGACCCGACGGTTACGTCGCCTGGGCCGGCGGCTCGGCGGACGGGCTGCGCGAGGCCCTCGGCCGCTGGTTCGCGCCCACCGCGCGTGCCGCCGACCGATCACCACAACTGACTGGCAGGAGAAGGAAGATGGGCAACCTGACCGGAAAGACCGCCCTTGTCACCGGCGCCAGCCGGGGCATGGGCCGGGCCACCGCCGAGCGGCTCGCCGCCGACGGCGCGCTGGTCGCCGTGCACTACGGCACCAGCGAGGAGGCCGCCACCGAGGTGGTCGCCGGGATCGAGAAGGACGGCGGCCGGGCGTTCGCCGTCAGGGCGGAGCTGGGCACGCCCGGTGACGTCCACGAGCTGTTCCTCGCGCTGGAGGCGGGGCTGAAGGAGCGCACCGGCGAGACCGAGCTGAACATCCTGGTCAACAACGCCGGTGTGATGGGCGGCGTCAAGGCCGAGGACACCACCCCGGAGCAGTTCGACCGGATCTTCGCGGTCAATGCCAGGGCGCCGTTCTTCGTCATCCAGCGGGCGCTGGCCAACATGCCCGACGGCGGCCGGATCGTGAACATCTCCTCGGGGCTGACCCGGTTCGCCAACCCGGACGAGATCGCGTACGCCATGAGCAAGGGCGCGGTGGAGCAACTCGCTCTGCACTACGCCAAGTTGCTCGGCCCGCGCGGGATCACCGTGAACAGCGTCGCCCCGGGGATCACCCGCAACGGCAACCCGGTGTTCGGCATCCCCGAGGCCGTCGAGGCCATGTCGGCGCTGTCCACCTTCAACCGGGTCGGCGAACCGCAGGACGTCGCCGACGTCATCGCCTTCCTCGTCTCCGACGACGCCCGCTGGGTCACCGGCTCCTTCGTCGACGCGAGCGGCGGCACGCTCCTCGGGTGACGCGGTGACCAGGACCCTTCCGTCACCGGTCGCCGCCGGCCCGGACGAGCGGTTCGGCCCCCGTCTGTGGGGCCTGCTGCTCGTCCTCGCCGGCAACATGCTCATCGACGCTCTGGAGGTGTCCGTCGCGGTGGTGGCGCTGCCCGCCATCGGCACGGACCTGGGGGTGGCGCCGACCGTCACCCAGTGGGCGATGACCGGCTTCGCCGCCGGCTTCGGCGGGCTGCTGCTGTTCGGCGCCCGGGTGGTGAGCCTGCTCGGCCGCCGCCCCGTCTACCTGGCGGCGCTGCTCGCCTTCGCCGCCGCGTCCGTGCTCAGCGCCCTGGCCCAGGACCCGTGGCTACTCCTCACCACCCGTCTGATCAAGGGCTTCTGCGCGGCCCTGACGGCCCCCACCGGCCTGGCGATCATCACCAGCACCTTCCCCGAGGGCAGGCCCCGCAGCAGGGCGGTCTCGGTCTACACCCTCTTCGGCGCAGGCGGCTTCACAGCAGGCCTGATCCTCTCCGGCTGGCTGACGGAAGCATCCTGGCGCTGGGCCTTCGCCTTCCCGGCGCCGGTGGTGCTGGTGCTGTTCGCCTTTGGACTGAGGCTGATTCCAGGCGCCCCAAAGGGGCGCGGGGCTGTATTGGATGTGCGGCTACCGCCGCGTGGGCGCGACCAGCCCCCACCGAGCCGCACCCGAACGACGACGTTGCAGCGCTACGACATCCCGGGCGCCCTTACCCTCCTGGGCGCCCTGCTGACCCTCGTCCAAGGCGTCACCCAACTCGCCACCCACCGCTGGAGCGACCCGAGAGCCGTCGGGCCGCTCTGCGCCGCAGCCCTGCTGCTGCTCGCGTTCGGGCAGATCGAGCACAGATCGGCCGACCCCCTGCTCAAAGTCGGCCCCGCGCTGCGCAGCAACCCGGCCCTGCTCCGCTCCGCCGCCGGCGCCGCCTGTCTCAACGGCTCCTACCTGGGCCTCCTGTTCGTCCTGACGTACCAGACCCAGACCCTCGCCGGCTGGTCACCCCTGCACGGCGCCCTCGCCCTCGTCCCGGCCGCCGCGCCCCCGGCGCTGACCGCGCTGGCCTCCGGCCGCCTGGTCGCCAGGTTCGGCGCCCCCCGTCTCATCGTGGCCGGCGCCGCCTGCGCCTTCGCGGGCTATCTGCTCCAACTGCGGCCGGATCCATGGCCGTTGGACTACCAGGGCCGGACACTGCCCACGCTCCTGCTGGTCGGCGCCGGTTTCGTGCTGTCCTTCGCCGCGCTGAACATGCAGGCGATGTCCCGCCTCGCGCCCGCCGACAGGCTCACCGGCAGTGGCCTGTACCAGACCGCCGTACAGCTCGCCGCGGTCGTCACGGTCGCGCTCGTCGCCGCCCTGCTCGCCGCCCAGGCGCCCGCGCCCGGTGCCGGACCGGCCGCCGCGGCCGCCGCCTGCCGGCCCGCGCTGACCCTGGTGGCCGTGCTCGGTTTCCTGGGCCTGCTCGTCGGCCTCACCGGCCTGATCCGAACCCCACCCTCCTCACTCCACGACGGGGAATGACCATGGACCAGACAACGCAGACCTGGGTCTTCGACGACCTGGACGACGATCTCGACGACTGGGACTACGAGTTCGAGCACGACCAGATCGTCGAGGTGGTCCCGCCCGGCCTCGAGCACCTCGCCTCCGTCGGCCTCGCCGAGCGCACCCGGATCATCGACGCGTACGTGCGCGGTGAGCTCGCCCGGGTGCTGCGGGTGTCGCCGGAGAGCATTGACACCGTGGGCCGCCCGATGAACAGCCTCGGCATCGGGTCCATCAACGGCCTGGAGCTCCAGTGCCGGATGGAGGCCGCGCTGCGCGTCGACGTCAACCTCAACCAGCTGCTGCGCGCCAACAGCGCCGCCGAGCTGGTCGAGTGCCTGGCCGGGCAGCTCGGCTCGGAGGACAGCCCGCACAAGCACGCCGGGAAGGACGAGTACCACCTGGTCGCGCACGACGTGCCGAGCCCGAGGTGATCGGGCAGATGCCGGTCCTGGAGTTCGGCGCGGCCGCCCTCGCGGCCGGGACCCGGCTGCCGGCGGCCGGGCAGCTGGACGTCTGGCTGATCCGCCGGGCACCGCTGGAGACCGCGGTCGAACTTCTCGACCTGACCGAGCTGAGCGAGGCGGAGCGCAGGCGGACCGCGTCCTTCGTCCGGCCCACGGACGGGGTGACGTACGCCTCCGCGCATGTCGCCCTGCGCCGGCTGCTGGGGGCCTACCTGGGGCTGGCCCCGCGGGACGTGCCGTTCGTGCGGGAGCCCTGCCCGGGCTGCGCCGAGCCGCACGGCCGCCCGGCGGTCGCCCACCCCGACCCGCCGCTGCACTTCTCGCTGGCCCACAGCCACGGCATGGCCGTGGTCGCCGTCTCCCGTACGGTCGTCGGCGCCGACGTGGAGCGGCTGCCGCGGGCCGAGACCGTCGAGGTGTGCACCCCGGCGCTGCACCCGGGGGAGCAGGCGGAGCTGGCGGCGCTCGACGACGCCGGGGAACGGCGTGCGGCCTTCGGCCGGCTGTGGACCCGTAAGGAGGCCTATCTCAAGGCGCTGGGCACCGGGCTGTCCCGCGACCCGGGCCATGACTACCTGGGTGCCGACGCGCACCGCAGGCCGGCCGGCTGGACGCTGCTCGACCTGCCGTCGGGGCCCCGGCACAACGCGGCCGTCGCGGTGCGCGGCGGGGCGCCGGACCAGGTCACCGTGCGCTGGGTGCCGCCGGTCGCGCTGTACGCGGGACAGACGGTCGACCTGGACACCGACGGCACCGTGGGCGTGCCCGTGCGCCGGGGCGCCGACGGCACGACCACCGGAGTATCCGACTGGGGAGCGTGACCCACCAATGTCACTCGAACAGAAAACCGGCCGCCCGAGCCTGCACGACCGTGAGCATCGTGGCCAGTGGACCGCCGCCGAGCGTATCGAGGAGCTCGGCCTGATGAAGGAGGCCGCCCGGCACGGCGACCCGCTGGCCACCGAACGCCAGCACGCCAAGGGCAAACTCACCGCGTACGAGCGTATCGAACTCCTGCTCGACGAGGGGTCGTTCAACGAGGTCGAGATGCTCCGCCGGCACCGGGCCACCGGCTTCGGCCTGGAGAAGAAGCGGCCGTACACCGACGGTGTGATCACCGGCTGGGGCACGGTCCACGGCCGTACCGTCTTCGTCTACGCGCACGACTTCCGCATCTTCGGCGGCGCCCTCGGTGAGGCCCATGCCCAGAAGATCCACAAGATCATGGACATGGCCATGGCGGCGGGGGCCCCGCTGGTGTCCCTCAACGACGGTGCCGGCGCCCGGATCCAGGAGGGCGTCTCGGCCCTCGCCGGCTACGGCGGCATCTTCCAGCGCAACACCCGCGCCTCCGGAGTGATCCCGCAGATCAGCGTGATGCTCGGCCCCTGCGCGGGCGGCGCCGCCTACTCGCCGGCCCTGACCGACTTCGTCTTCATGGTCCGGGACATCGCCCAGATGTTCATCACCGGACCGGACGTGGTCAAGGCGGTGACGGGCGAGGAGATCAGCCAGAACGACCTCGGCGGCGCCGACGTCCACGCCACCGCCTCCGGCGTGGCCCACTTCGCCTACGACGACGTACGCAGCTGCATGGAGGACGTACGGCACCTGCTGTCGCTGCTGCCGTCCAACAACCGCGACCTGCCGCCCAGAGTGCCCGCCGCGGACCCGGCGGACCGCCGGACCGACCGCCTGCTGGAACTCGTCCCCGAGGACCCCGGGCGGGTCTACGACATCCGTACCGTCATCGAGGAGATCGTCGACGACGGCGACTACTTCGAGATCCAGCCCTGCTTCGCGACCAACGTGGTGTGCGCGCTGTCCCGGCTGGACGGCGAGGTCGTCGGCATCGTCGCCAGCCAGCCCGCGTCCTTCGCCGGCGTCCTGGACATCGACGCCAGCGAGAAGGCCGCGCGGTTCGTGCAGTTCTGCGACGCCTTCAACATCCCGCTGGTGACCCTGATCGACGTACCGGGATTCCTGCCGGGCGTGGACCAGGAGCACAACGGCATCATCCGGCGCGGCGCCAAGCTGCTCTACGCGTACTGCAACGCCACCGTGCCGCGCATCTCCCTGGTGCTGCGCAAGGCGTACGGCGGCGCGTACATCGTCATGGACTCCCGCTCCATCGGCACCGACCTGGCGCTGGCCTGGCCGTCCAACGAGATCGCCGTGATGGGCGCCGAGGGCGCGGCGAACGTCATCTTCCGCCGGGAGATCGCGGCGGCGGACGACCCCGAGTCCACCCGCGCCCAGAAGATCAAGGAGTATCAGGCGGAGCTGATGCACCCCTACTACGCGGCCGAACGCGGTCTGATCGACGACGTCATCGACCCGCGGCAGACCCGTAGCACCCTGATCCGCGCCCTCGCGATGCTGCGCAGCAAGCAGGCCGACCTGCCGTGCCGCAAGCACGGCAACCCGCCGCAGTGAGCGCGGCGGAGGGCGTGAACGGCACGGACGGTGCCCTGGTCATCAGGGTCGTGAAGGGCGCGGCGAGCCCCGCCGAGCTGGCCGCGCTGACCACCGTCCTGCTCGCCCGCGCGGCCGCCCTGGCCGCGGTGGACCCGTGCCCGCTCGAGTCCCGCCCAGTGGCCGGCTGGCGCCGCCCGGAACGCCTCGCGGCGCACCGCGACCCCCGCGGCTGGCGTCTCGCGGGCAGTCCAGCGGCATGACCGGCCCCCTCACCCGAATTGGAGCCACGGACCCCATGACGTCCCCGTCCCTCGACCGTGTCGGCACGGTCCCCGAACTGCGTGCCGAACTCGACGCCCTGCGCGCCGAGTTCGCCGTACTCGCGGACCGCGCGGCCGTCGCCGAACTCATCGACCGTTACATCACCCTGCTCGACACCCAGGACGAACACGGCTTCGACCCCGCCTGGCCGGCCACGGTCTTCACCCCGGACTGCCGTCTGGAGTTCCCGGTCGGCACGGTCGAGGGCCGCGACGAGGCCGCCGCCTTCCACTACGACCGCAAGTCCCGTTTCGCCCGCACCCACCACCTGGCCGCCAACTACGGCATCCGGGTCGAGGGGGACACCGCCCGGATCCGCATCCACCTCGTCGCGTCCCATGTGCACCACGAGGACGGTCCCGACCCGGACGGCCGCTTCGACATCGGCGGCCACAGCGAGGGCGAGGCCGTCCGCACCCCGGACGGCTGGCGGCTCAGCCGCTGGCGCTTCCACCTGACGTGGTCCGACGGGGCCGGTCCGCGCCCCGGCCCCGACCCCCGCGAACTGCGCAGTTCCCAGCCACGCCCACGCCACCCGAAAGGACGATGAGACCGTGTCAGGAACCCCGACCACCGCGCTCAACCTGGGCGCACTGCGCGAGACTCCCGGCGACGACCGCCGGCGCGCGTTCGAAGTGTT
Source organism: Streptomyces sp. NPDC111744 (assembly GCF_055634995.1). Taxonomy (NCBI): domain Bacteria; kingdom Bacillati; phylum Actinomycetota; class Actinomycetes; order Kitasatosporales; family Streptomycetaceae; genus Streptomyces; species Streptomyces sp. NPDC111744. The sequence goes on along the minus strand of NZ_JBVKCG010000005.1, from coordinate 293,646 downwards.
CCTCTGCCGGAGCCTGGCCCAGCACCTGGACATCCCCCCGGCCCACCGCATCGCCCGCGACCGCCCCCTCTACACCCAGGGCATCGACTCCCTCACGGCCCTGACCCTCCAGCGCACCCTGGAGTCGGCCCTGAACATGCCGGTGCCCGCCCACCACCTCCTGCGCGAGCAGTCGGTGGGCGAACTGGCCGCGACCCTGAGCGACTTGGTCGACCGGACCTGAGACCCCGGCGGCCGCCACCAGGCTCCTGTGCCGTTGAGCGCGAGATGCCCGGCATCTCGGCTCATCGGCCCAGGAGCACCCTCCTGACAACGATGTCATACCTCCCCGAGGCCGACGCCCGCCGCGTGACATGCTGAGAGCGGGACGGACCGAGAGGCGGCGCATGCGATGGACTGGGCTCGGTTCGCACAACAGCTGGCGTCGATGGCGCGGGATCTGCTGGCACAGGAGTCGGTCGACGCCACCCTGGGCCGGATCACCGCTGCGGCCACGGAACTGGTGGAGGGCTGCGACGCAGCCGGCATCCTGGTGCTGCACGGCAAGGAGGTGCGCACGCTCGCCCCCACGGACCAACTGGTCGTCGACAGCGACCGGCTCCAGGAGCGGCTGGGCGAAGGCCCGTGCTTCGACGTCGCCCACACCGAGAACGAGGAGCGGGTGTTCCGCATCCGGGACTTCACCCGGGAGCAGCCCCGCTGGCCCGAATTCGCCCCTCAGGCCCGCCGGCTCGGCGTGGGCAGCATGATGGGCTTCCTGCTGTACACCGAGGACGAGGAACTCGGCGCGCTGAACGTCTACTCCCACCGGCCCGGCGCCTTCACCGAGGCCAGTGAACTGGCCGGCTGGCTGCTGGCCTCCCATGCGGCGGTCGCCTTCTCCAGCGCCCGCACCCAGGCCCAGCTGGAACGGGCCGTCGCCACCAGGCACCTGATCGGCGAGGCCATGGGCATCCTGATGGGCTGCCACCACCTCACCGAGGAGCAGGCCTTCGACGTACTGCGCCGCTACTCGCAGGAGAACAACATCAAGCTCCGCGAGGTCGCCCGCCGGGTCTGCGAAGAGGGCCCGCTGTCGTGACGGGGCGGGCGGGGTCGCTGTCGTGACGGGGTGGGCGGGGTCGCTGTCGTGACGGGGTGGGCGGGGCCGCTGTCGTGACGGCCGGCGTCCCGGGAGCACCCGGTTCGACGCATTCGCCGCCCACCAGCCGAACAGCACCCTCACCACCTGGACCCTCTGGTCCGGCCCCAGCATCGACCAGCCCACCTGGACCGTCACGGCATCCCCGTACACCCCCAGCTCACTGCTGGCCGACCTCTCCGAAACGCTCGCCCACGACACCGGCACCCGCCACGCCCAGCCCGCCGGCCGCGCACGAAAGACCAGCCTCACCACCAGCCCGCTGGCCACTGGTGGTGCCGGTGGCGGTGAGGTGCCACGTCCGGTCGGAGACGGGCGTCTCGTAGGCGGCCACGGTTTAGGCGGCCTCGCGGGGGTCTGCTTGGTGGACGCGCTCGATGCGCAGGGTCTGGGACTCGTGGATGGCATGTGTGGTGTCGTCCGGCCAGGTCCGTTCCCTGTCAGGTTCTGCGTGCCGAACGCCTGCCGTGCGGGACCTTGGCAGCCCGCTGGCGGAGCGCGGCGAGCTGGCAAGGTCCTGGGTCCGACGCACTGCTGATGGTGCGGGCAGCGGAATGCGGGGCTGCCCTCCGTCAGCTGAGGATGGGGACGAGTCCAATGGCGAAGACCACGTAGAACCCTCCGGCCACCGCCAGGCGGCCGGGGGTGAGTTTGTGGGCGCGCATGGTCAGCAGGAGGTAGACGATCGCGGCCATGGTGATGATCCCGGACCACAGCAGGGCGCCGTCGAAGTGCCAGCGGGTGAAAAGCAAGCCCAGGCCGCTGGGCACGGTGGCCTGGATCATCATCGCGCCGGAGATGTTGGCGAGCGCCAGTTTGGTCTTGCCCTGCCGTACCCAGATGACCGCGTTCATGATTTCGGGCAGTTCGGTGGCGATCGGGGACAGCAGCAGCGCGGTGACCGAGGCGGACAGGCCGATCATGGGGCCGATGGAGTCGAGCTGCTTCACGAACAGCTGCGACGCGAAGAAGATCACCACCAGGGTGATCAGCGTCTGGGCGACCACCGCCCAGGTGGCAGGGGAGGCGGCCCTCGGCTGGAACTTCAGCGGCTCCAGCTCCTCACCCTCTTCGTCGTCGTCCTGGCCGCCGCGGATCTCGCGCCAGAAGTAGACCGCGTACGCGGCGAAGAACAGCAGACCGAGAGCGGGCTTGAAGGCGAATGCGACCAGGCCGAGGGCGACCTTTACGACGAAGATCGGCAGGAACCACTTCTGGTCCTTGGCCAGCCGCTTCATGTCCTTGGCGCTTCCCAGGGCGTCCTCGGCATCCGGATAGACATCCGGGTTGGAGGGGGCCATCCCCGTCTCGGCGAGGAGGGCAACGCGCTGCCGGCGCCGCTTGAGCAGCAGCATCGCTCCTGTCACACCGTAGGCGACGGTGGCCAGGGCGAGGGGGCCGCCCATGGCGGCGCCGACGCCGATGTTCTTGGCCTCGTCGGTGGCGCCGGTGGTCACCGCGACCAGGGTGACCACGGACTCGGGCAGGGCGGTGCCGAAGGCGGCCAGGATCGTGCCGACCGCCATCTTCCCCACATTGAGGCGCTCGCCCAGCCACTCCACCGCGTTGACGAACCACTCACAGGAGAGGTAGATCGCCACCGCGCACACGATGAGCAGTATGAAATGGATCACGGGTATCGTCCGGCCTTCCCGCAATCGGCGGGGGCTTCGAGGACGACCAGCGCGCGGGGCGGCAGACGGCTTCGACCCCGCCGACGCGCTGATTTACGTCGTCGACAATGGGCCGAAGGTCTCGCCCACCCGCATCCTCAACGGAGACGGGCCCGGTCACCGGGAACTCGAGGGCTCCAGTGTGTCGACGACCGGTATTGCGGGGCTACTCCCCTTCGCAGGGGCCCACTGTACACAGTCTGTCTGAACACCGTGGCCCGTCACGGGCTCCCTCGGGTCGCTGCGGTGAACGCGCCGCAGAGGCACCGTTTCCGCCGGTGGAGGTGGTCAGGGCGTGGCTGCGGCCATGTTGGTGTCGGCGGGGGCGTCGTGCAGACCGAGCCGCAGGTGTTCCACGTGGTAGAGGGCCTGTTCGAGGAGTTCGGCGACGTGGTTGTCGTACAGGCTGTAGATGATGGAGCGGCCGCGGCGTTCGCCGGTGACCAGGCCGAGGTTGCGCAGCAGCCTGAGCTGGTGGGAGCAGGCGGACTGTTCCATGCCGACCGCGTCGGCGAGTTCACCGGCCGCGCACGGCCCCTCCTGAAGGCGGGCGAGGATGTACAGCCGCGACGGCGTCGCCAGTGCCTGGAGCGTGGAGGCGACATCGGTAGCCCCCGCCGCATCCAGGCGTTCGCGGGGGGTGGCAGCGGTTTTGTCGTCGACTCCATGGCCCATGGCGTCATCCTATCAATGATGAATGAAGACCTATTCATTCATTCCTGTATGGTGAGGGTGTTGCAGTCCCCACACCCGTGAAGGGTCTCTTTGCCATGCCTTCCGCCCTTGTCGAACGCCCGGCACCGGCTGCCGCCGCTTCGGCGCGCGACTCCGCCCCCAAACGCCGCACCCGTGTGTTCGCGCTGGCCGAGGCACGCTGGGCCGCAGCCGCCCTGCTGTTGTTCCTGATTGCGCTGCCGCTCCAGCTGACCGGCGCACCGGCCTGGGCGTGGGGGCCGCTGCTCGCCCTCACCTACGTCACGGGCGGCTGGGAGCCGGCATGGGAGGGCCTCAAAGCTCTCAAGGACAAGACGTTGGATGTGGATCTGCTGATGGTCGTCGCCGCGATCGGTGCGGCGTCCATCGGGCAGGTGATGGACGGCGCGCTGCTGATCGTCATCTTCGCCACCTCCGGCGCCCTGGAGGCGTTGGCCACGGCCCGTACCCAGGACGCGGTCCGCGGCCTGCTCGACCTCGCGCCGACCACTGCCACCCGCCTTGGGGACGACGGCCGCGAGGAGACCGTTGCCACGGCCGATCTGGCTGTCGGGGACACCACCCTCATCCGTCCCGGCGAGCGGGTCGGCGCCGACGGCCGCGTGCTGGACGGGGCCAGTGAAGTCGATCAGGCCACCATCACCGGCGAGCCCCTGCCTGTCGCCAAGGAGGCCGGCGACGAGGTGTTCGCGGGCACCCTGAACGGCACCGGCGCGCTACGGGTCAAGGTCGAGCGGGATGCCTCCGACTCGGTGATCGCCCGGATCGTGGCCATGGTCGAGGAAGCCTCCGAAACCAAAGCCCCCACCCAGTTGTTCATCGAGAAGGTCGAGCAGCGGTACTCCCTGGGCATGGTCGCCGCGACCCTGGCCGTCTTCGCGGTCCCGCTCGGCTTCGGCGCCGACCTCACCAGCTCGCTGCTGCGCGCCATGACCTTCATGATCGTTGCCTCGCCGTGCGCCGTGGTCCTGGCCACCATGCCGCCGCTGCTGTCCGCCATCGCGAATGCCGGACGCCACGGCGTCCTGGTCAAGTCCGCCGTCGTCATGGAACGCCTCGGCCAGATCGACTCAGTCGCCCTGGACAAGACCGGCACCCTCACCGAAGGCACTCCCCGCGTCACTGACATCCGCCCCCTGACCGGCAGCAACCTCGACGAGGACAGCCTGCTGGCTCTGGCGGCCGCCGCCGAGCACCCCAGCGAACACCCTTTGGCCCGCGCCATCGTGGACGGCGCCCGTGAACGCGGCCTGGACATCCCCGGGACGCGGGATTTCAACTCCGCCCCCGGCATCGGCGTGACCGCCACCATCAACGAGGCCGCCATCGCGGTCGGCGCCCCGGCCCGGCTCCTCAACGGCGCCACCGACCCGCGCTCGGCCAGGGCGGCAGCTGTTGCTGAGGAGCTGGAGAATGGCGGCCGCACCACCGTCCTCGTTGAGTGTGACGGCATCCCGGCCGGGATTCTCGCCATCGCCGACCGGCTCCGCCCGGACGCAGCCGCCACCGTCACCGCCCTGAAGGCGCTGACCGGCACCACCCCGATGCTGGTGACGGGCGACAACCCGCGCGCCGCCGCCCGCCTTGCCACCGAGGTCGGCATCGTGGCCGACGACGTACATGCCGGACTCCTGCCGCAGGACAAGGTCGAGGCGGTACGCCGCCTGGAGGCTCGTGGCCGCAAGGTGCTGGTCATCGGCGACGGCGTCAACGACGCCCCCGCCCTGGCCGCCGCCCACACCGGCATCGCCATGGGCCGCGCTGGCTCCGACCTCGCCCTGGAAACCGCCGACGCGGTCATCGTCCGGGACGAACTCGCCACCGTTCCCAAGGTGGTGGCCCTCTCACGTGCGGCCCGGCGTCTGGTGGTCCAGAACCTGGTCATCGCCGGGGTGTTCATCACCGGCCTGGTCATCTGGGACCTGGTCGCCACCCTGCCGCTGCCGCTCGGCGTCCTCGGCCACGAAGGCTCCACCGTCATCGTCGGCCTCAACGGCCTACGCCTGCTGCGCGATGCGGCCTGGAAGCGCGCCGGCACCGAAGGCATCCAGTGAGCAAGCGCACCCGCCGGGCCGCTCCCACCGCGAAGGCGCAGGCGGCCCGGCCCACCGTCACCGTATGCCGGGGCTGCTGCTGCGGCACCCCGGCCAAAGTCCCGCGCCTGGACCACGAAGCCCAGCTCAACGACCTCCGCATCTCGCTTGCCGGTGTCGCCATGGTCCGGCGCACCGACTGCCTCGACGCCTGCGAGCGTGCCAACGTCATCGTCATCCAGCCCTCCATCGAAGGCCGCAAAGCAGGCGGCCGACCCGTCTGGCTCGGCGAGGTCAACGACCCCGACGCCGCCGCCGACATCACCAGCTGGGTCAAGGCGGGCGGCCCCGGCCTCGTCGACCCGCCCGACATCCTCGACCTGTACACCTTCCAGCCCTCGCGTCGCGTCCGGCACGAACTCGACGACTGATCCCCCCAACTGAGGGCATCCGGCGCGGTGCAAGCTGGCCACCCTGCCGCGCTACTCCCCGGTCATCCGTCCGCTCCTCAACAGCGTCGGCGTCGGTGGGACCAGGAATCGGGTCTTCAGCCAGCCCTGCTCGGACTGGGGTACGGCCACGGACAGAGCTGGGCCCCTGAGCGCGGCTCACGGGATCCGATGGGGCCGCGGCTGCGTCGCAGGCCATCGAGAAGCGGTGCCTGCTGAACCGCGACCTGGTTGCCCAGATGCTGGACTGGATAGGCAGGCGTCCGCGTCGCGGACGCCTCTACCGGGCCTTCTTCGCCACCCTCTACTACGCGGGTCTCCGCACTACGCGGGTCTCCGCCCCGAGGAGGCCGTCGCCCTCCGTGTGGGTGACGCGACCTTGCCGGAGACGGGCTGGGGCGAGTTCCTCGTCCATGAAGCCCAGCCCGAAGTCGGCAGTCAGTGGACCGACACTGGTGACGTCCACGAGGAACGGGACCTCAAGGGCCGAGGCGAGGGTGACACGCGCACGGTCCCCATCCATCCCTCCCTGGTCGCACTCCTCCGCGAGATCATCAAGGAGTACGACCTCAAGCCCGCCGCCCTCCTCTTCCCGGGAGAGAAGGGGGGCATGCTGGCGGGTTCGGTCTTCCGGCGTGTCTGGGCGAAGGCACGCGAGGAGATCCTGGACGAGCACGAGTTCAAGTCACCGACCGGCAAGCGCGTGTACGACTTGCGTCACACCTGCCTGACGACATGGCTCAACAACGGCATCCCACCCGCCCGGGTCGCCGAGTGGGCCGGAAACAGCGTGCCGGTGCTGCTGGCCATTTACGCACGCTGCATCGTCGGCCAGCTGGATGACTACCTGAAACGGATCGAAGACGTCCAAGACCTCCCGAAGGTAGCGGCGTGAAGGGCGGCCTCGGAACCCCACGAAGATGGGCTCCGAGGTCGCTCTCTTGTGTGCTCGGAGGGGCGCAGAGAACGGCCTCGCGACCCCAGATTTTGTGGGACGTATATGGGACGGACACCCGTAGGGGCCCGGTTTTGGCCGGTGCCAGCCGGACTCGCCCCCAGCGCAGGCGAAGAATCCGATTAACGTGGAAGACCAGGGAAACGCAGCCTGACCTGCGAAAACATCGCCAGCCTGACCGGTGGTCGGTGGCGCCCCCGGCAGGACTCGAACCTGCGGCCAAGCGCTTAGAAGGCGCCTGCTCTATCCACTGAGCTACGGGGGCCGGCTGTGCTGGCCTCGTACGTACTGCCCGGTGCGGGCCGGTCCGTGACGTTGCCGGGGACAAGGATAGAACTCCCCGGTCCTCGTCCCAGTTGCTTCGCCTCCGTGGCTCAATGTGGAGGTTCGGTGAAGCGGTCCTGATAATCGCAGGCAGGTACGAATCGTGCATCGCTTTTGGCGCCTGGCGCACCGGGTGTTGTGCACTCGTTATGCCTGGACTGTGCCTCCGTCCCGGTCGTCCCTTCCGCCCGTTGTGTTCTGTCGGCGCGCAGACATGTCTATATGCTTCAGAATTCCCCTAAAATTGGGCATTCTTCGCATGTGGTGACCTTGGACGTACGGCCCCAGCTGCTCGACACACTCTCCGCTCTGCGCGACCGTGTCGCCGCCGCACGCTTCCCGCTGCCCCTGGCGGGGGCCGCACGCGCGCGTGCCAATCGCGACGAACTGCTCGCACAGCTCGACGACTATCTGGTGCCCCGGCTCAAAGAGCCCGAAGCGCCCTTGCTGGCCGTCGTGGGCGGATCGACCGGTGCCGGCAAGTCGACCCTTGTCAATTCTCTGGTGGGCCGCCGGGTCAGTGAGGCGGGCGTGCTGCGGCCGACCACCCGCACGCCGGTCCTGGTCTGTCATCCGGAGGACCATCACTGGTTCAGCGGCATGCGCGTGCTGCCCGACCTCACACGCGTGTGGGTACCGCACCAGGAACCCGGCGACGACCCCCTCCTCCCCGGTGAGAACCCCCCGCGCGCGCTCCGCGTCGAGACCGTCGACACCCTTCCGCGCGGCCTTGCCCTTCTCGACGCCCCCGACATCGACTCCCTGGTCGTCGACAACCGCGTGCTCGCCGCCGAACTGATCTGCGCCGCCGACATCTGGGTGATGGTCACCACGGCCGCGCGCTACGCCGACGCCGTCCCCTGGCATCTGCTGCGCACGGCCAAGGAGTACGACGCCACCCTGGTGACCGTCCTCGACCGGGTGCCCCACCAGGTCGTCTCCGAGGTCTCCCGGCAGTACGGCGCCCTCCTCACCAAGGCCGGGCTCGGCGACGTACCCCGGTTCACCGTGCCCGAGCTCCCCGAGTCCGCGTGGGGCGGCGGACTGCTTCCGGCCACCGCCGTCGCCCCGCTGCGCGCCTGGCTCCTGCAGCAGGCCCATGACCCCGGCGCCCGCCAGCACACCATGGCCCGCACCGCCCACGGCGTCCTGGACTCCCTCAAGGCCCGGATGCCCGAGCTGGCCGCAGCCACCGCCGCCCAGTACGCCGCGGCCCTGCGGCTGACCTCCGCGGTCGAGACGGCCTACGACAGCGAGCACGCGCGCGTGCGCGGCCGGCTGCAGAACGGCGCCGTCCTCGCCGGTGACGCCCTCAAGCGCTGGCGCGCCTTCCCCGTGGACTGCACCGCCGGTGAACTGCTGGACGCCCTGGTGGAGAGTCTCGCCGCGCTGCTGCTGTGCGCCGTCACCGCCGCCGACGAACGCGTCGACGACTCCTGGCGCCGCGAACCCGCCTCCGCCGCCCCCGGACTCACCGACCGCGACCCCTCCCTGGAGAGCGCCGAGCACCGCATCGGTATCGCCGTCCGGCGCTGGCGGCGCGAACTGGAGGAGTACGCCGACGACGAGGTGCGCGAGCTCGACCGCAGTGTCGCGCCGGACCCCGAGGCCGTCGCCGCCCTGGTGGCCACCGCGCTGCTCGGTGGCCGCCGCACCCGGGTGGCGGGGGAGCGGCTCGCCGAGCGCATCGGTGCCCACGGCGCGCTGCGGCTGCGCGACCGCGGGGGACGGCTGCTCACCGAGCACGTGGACCGCGTCATGCACATCGAACGTGAACGCCGCCTCGCCCCGCTGGACGCCCTCGACGTCCACCCCGAACCCCAGGCCGAACTCATCGCCGCCCTGTCCGTCCTCCAGAAGGAGAGGTGACCGGTGACCGCCGTCACTGACCACGACCACACGGATCACATGGAACGCATGGATCACACCGGTGACTACACGGGTGACTACACCAGTGACTTCGAAGGCGGCCGGACCGCGGCGGACTCCGCGCCGGACGCCGTACGGGAGCCGGGGCGGGAGCAGGGACGGCCGGGACGGGATCCGGTGCCGGACCTCGCTCACGACTCCGTTCCGGACCCGGTGAGGGAATCTGCGACGGGCGCTGCGAAGGGCGCCGCGAACGGCGCTGCGAAGGGCAGCGTGACGGAGCCGGTGAAGGACTCGGTCACCGGCTCGGTCACGGGCTCGGTGAAGGACTCCGCGCCGGAGTCCGTGAAGGACCCAGAACAGCGCCTCGCGAAGGACTCCGTACCGGACGGGCCCCAGGACCGGAACGGGGCCGAGGCGGAGCCCGCCGACCAGGCCGAGGGCGCTGCCGAGACCGAGACCGTCCCGCACGCGCGCGTGCGGGAGCAGCGGGAGGAGCGGCAGCAGCGGGAGCCAGGTGACCAGGGCGGCGACGACCCGGCCGGCGCCGACGACGTCTGGGACGACGGCCTCATCGCCCGCCGGGTCACCGAGACCGCCAAAACGGCCGCCCCCGCCCTGGAGGCCCGGGGCCCGGGCGCCCCGCCCCCCGCCCCGCTGGCGTACGACGGCAAGCTGCGCTCCCGTCTCGACGCGCTGCGCGAACTCGTCGGCCTCTCCCGCACCCGCCTCGACAGCCGCACCCTCGCCGAGGCCGGCCGGGTCCTGGACGAGGCGGCCGCCCGGCGCAGGCTCTCCGGCCAGCACACCGTCATCGCCATCGCCGGTGCCACCGGAAGCGGCAAGTCGCAACTGTTCAACGCGCTCGCCGGAGTCGCCATCTCGGAGACCGGCGTACGGCGGCCCACCACCGCCGCGCCCATCGCGTGCAGCTGGAGCGACGGCGGCGCGGCCCTGATCGACCGGCTCGGTATCCCCGGCCGGCTGCGTCGCCGCCCCGTGCACAACCCGGAGGCGGACGCGCAGCTGCGCGGGCTGGTCCTGATCGACCTGCCCGACCACGACTCGGCGGTGGTGCAGCACCGCGACCACGTCGACCGGATCCTGAAGCTGGTGGACGCGGTGATCTGGGTCGTCGACCCCGAGAAGTACGCCGACGCGGTCCTCCACGAGCGCTATCTGCGGCCCATGGCCGGTCATGCGGAGGTCATGTTCATCGTCCTCAACCAGACCGACCGGCTCCCCGGCGAGGCCGCCGACCTGGTCCTCGACGATCTGCGCCGGGTACTCGACGAGGACGGCGTCGCGCTCGGCGAGTACGGGGAACCGGGTGCCACCGTGCTCGCCCTGTCCGCGCTCACCGGGGACGGCATCGGGGAACTGCGCGAGGCCCTCGGCCAGTTCGTCTCCGAGCGGGGCGCGGCGGTCCGCCGTGTCGCCGCCGACGTGGACGCCGCGGCGGCCCGGCTGCGGCCCGTGTACGGCACCGGGCGCCGCGCCGGGCTCAGCGAGGAGGCGCGCGACGACTTCGCCGCGCGGCTCGCCGACGCGGTGGGTGCCACGGCCGCAGGCGAGGCCGCCGAACGCGCCTGGCTGCGCAATGCCAACCGGGCCTGCGGCACCCCCTGGCTGCGGCTGTTGCGCTGGTACCAGGGGCGCGGCGAGCCGCCCACGGGACGCCTGCAGCAGGCCCTGCCGGAGGAGGAGGCCACCGCGCGGCAGCGCGTCGAGCACGCGGTGCGCACGGTCTCCGAAAGGGCCTCGGCCGGACTGCCCGCGCCCTGGGCGCAGGCGGTGCGCGAGGCGGCCGTACGCGGCTCACAGGGCCTGTCGGAGGCTCTCGACGACCTGGCCGCACGGGCCGGGCTGCCACCGGGGCGGCCGCCGCGGCCGGGCTGGTGGCCGGTGGCGGTGCTCGCCCAGGCCGCCATGACGCTCCTCCAGGTGGTCGGCGGGCTGTGGCTGGTGGGCCAGATCACCGGGGTGATGGCGCCCAACCTGGGCGTGCCGGTGCTGCTGATGGTCGCCGGGATCGTCGGCGGCCCGCTGGTCGAGTGGGGCTGCCGGATGGCGGCACGGGGGCCGGCCCGGCGCTACGGCCTGGAGGCGGAACGCCGACTGCGCGAGGCGGCGGCCGGCTGCGGGCGGGCCCGGGTACTGGATCCGGTGGCAGCCGAGCTGCTGCGGTACCGCGAGGTACGGGAGCAGTACGCCAGGGTGACGCGGGCGGGGGCGGGGGTGGGGTGACGTAGGCGGGGGCCGGGGCGTGGTGACATCGGCGGGGGCCGGAGTGGTGTGACGTCGGCGGAGGGCCGGGGGCGAGGTCTGAGCTCAGCGGCGGTGGCTGGGGGGGTGAGGTCTGAGGTCCGCGGCGGTGGCTGGGGGTGCGGCGGGCCCGTGGCGGTGGCTGGGGATGTGGTGAGGCCGGCGGCCGGGGCCTCACGACACCCCCGGCCCTGGTCACGGGCCTCAACCACACCCCCGGCCCTGGACGGGCCTCAACCCGACCCCCGGCCCCGACCGCGGGCCTCACACCTCCGGCCTCGACCGCGGGCCCCAACGCACCCCCGGCCCCGACCGCGGGCCCCAACGCACCTCCGACTCCGGTCACGGGTTTCCCCCCGGGCGCCGCAGCGGGCCCCGCCACACCTCCGCCCCCCCCGGCCCCGGGCACGGGCACCACACGTCCGAGCCGGCCGAGAGCCTCCACACCTCCGGCCACCGCCGCCGCCCCCACAACACCTCAGCCCCACGGCGGGGGCGGAGATGGGTGCGGCCCGAGGCCGGAGGCGCGGTGTGGCCGGCAGGAGCCGGGGCAGAGCGAGGTCCGCCGTGGGGACATGGGTCACTCGTTCGGGTGGTGGGGTTTTCCACAGGTCACCGGCGGTCCACAGCGCTCGGCGGCCCCGGCCCGGCCGCGGCAGTCTAATCCCGCGGCGATCGCCACGAGGGCGGCCGCCGCGGTGGACACAGCCGTACGGGACGGCCCCGTACGCGGATCCGCCCCGGCCCGGCGGCCGGGGAGGGAGGGGTTCGTGATGAACGAGACGTTGGTCTGCGCGGTGGGAAACGTGGCGACGCAGCCGGTCTACCGGGAGCTGGCGGCGGGACCGTCGGCGCGGTTCCGGCTGGCGGTGACCTCACGCTACTGGGACCGCGAGAAGAGCACCTGGACGGACGGCCACACCAACTTCTTCACGGTGTGGGCCAACCGGCAGCTCGCCACCAACGCGGCGGCCTCGCTGTCGATCGGCGACCCGGTCGTCGTACAGGGGCGGCTGAAGGTGCGCACCGAGACCCGGGAGGGCCAGCAGTGGACCTCCGCCGACATCGACGCGGTGGCGATCGGCCACGACCTCGCACGCGGTACGGCGGCCTTCCGGCGGGCCGGGAAGCCGGAGACGGCGGCACCGGCACCGCCGCCCCGGCCGGAGCCGAACTGGGAGACGCCGGCGGAGTCTCCCGACACCACCGCGCAACAGCAGTCGGAACCGCTGGCGGTGACATGAAGTCGGCCCGAGGGACGAACCGTTGACCACGGCCCGACCGAACTACGGCCGTCTGGCCGCCCGTTGACGGCTTGTCGGCGAATACACCCCGAACCGCCCGCCGCGACGGCCGGGTGGATTTGTCGATAAGCCCTGCTCATCCGCGGTTCCGCGATAACGATTACGGATCGGATCGCTCATCGGACCATCTCACCTGGAATAGGCGGTCCGGCTGATCCATAGGATGCCTGGCGTGGCCTCTGGGGTCGCTGATTCTGCTGGTGGGACCGCCCCCCACGTTCAAGGGGTCCTGCTCGAAGGGGAATTCTGTGTTCGCTGCGTTCTCTGGTTCCTCGGCGCCCCGCGCGTCCGCCAGGCACTCCGGCACGGCCGTGTCCGCGCGAGATGTGGCCCGCCTCGCCGCCGCGACGCTGGCGTCCGGGCTGGTGGCCGCCGCCGTGCTGACCGGCGCCGGCCGGGCCGCGGCCGACGGCGGGAGCGCCCAGAGCCAGACCGGGGCGACTGCGACCATAAGCGGCCTGAAGACCTACGGCGAGGCCGTCGTGCACGACGACAGCGGCGACGAGCAGGTGGCCGCGGGCCTGTTCGAGATGTCCGTGGAGGGCGGCGGCACGCTTCAGACGTACTGCGTCGACCTCCACAACCCCACCCAGCGGGACGCCAAGTACCACGAGACGGCCTGGAGCGGCACCTCGCTGGGCGCCAACAAGAACGCCGGCAAGATCCGCTGGATCCTGCAGAACTCCTACCCCCAGGTCAACGATCTCGCCGCGCTCGCCCGCAAGGCCGGAGCCGGCAGCCTCACCGAGCAGGACGCGGCGGCCGGCACCCAGGTGGCGATCTGGCGCTATTCGGACGGCGCGGACGTCGACGCCGTCGACCCGCAGGCCGAGAAGCTCGCCGACTACCTGGAGAAGAGCGCCCGCGGCCAGACGGAGCCGCAGGCCTCGCTGACCCTGGAACCGCCCGCGGTCTCCGGCCGGCCGGGCGACCTGCTCGGCCCGGTCACCGTCCACACCAACGCGGGCACGGTCACCGTGATCCCGCCCGCCGACGCGGCCCTGACCGGCGTACGGATCGCCGACAAGGCCGGCAAGCCGGTCACCGCGGCGCAGGACGGCAGCGAGCTGTACTTCAAGGTCCCGGACGAAGCCACGGACGCGTCCGCCGAACTCACCGTCCAGGCGTCGACGACCGTCCCGGTGGGCCGCGCCTTCACCTCCGAGAGCCGCAGCCAGACGCAGATCCTGGCCGGCTCCAGCGAGTCCACGGTCACCGCGACCGCGGACGCGACCTGGGCCGACCAGGGTGCGATACCGGCACTGTCGGCCGAGAAGAACTGCGCCGAGAGCGGTGTGGACATCACCGCGGCCAACACCGGCGACAAGCCGTTCACCTTCGAGCTGATGGACGCCGAGCACACCATCCCCGCGAACACCTCGCGGACGGTGACCATCCCGCTCCAGGAGGACCAGGCCTACGACTTCACGATCACCGGTCCCAACAGTCTCGAACGGCGCTTCACCGGCGTCCTCGACTGCAAGACCCAGGCCGGTGAGAGCAGCCTCACCACCCAGACCCTCAGCGAGCCCAGCCCGGCCTCGGTCGGCGGCACCGCCTCCGACGTCAACCTCGCCGCCACCGGCGGCGACTCCGCGACCGGCGTGATCACGGGCGTCGCCATCGGCCTGGTGGTGATCGGCGGCGCGGTCCTGGTGATCCTCCGCCGACGGGAAAACCCGACGGGCGACTGATCCCCACCGAAACAACGGCGAGCCGACAGCTCCGCCGCGCAGGATGCCCTCGTGACCCAGTCACCCCACAGCACCTCCTCGGACTCGGTGCAGTCCCTGTGGTCGCAGGACTCGGTACTGCCGATCCGCTCGGTGGGGTCGCCTGGCGGCGAGCGCTCTGCTCCTGCACCGGGCCCTACAGGCCCCTTCCGACCACCACGGCCGCCCGTGACCCCCGCCCCGCCACGACCACCCACGAACCCCCAGCTCACAGCCCCCTGACCAAACGGGTTAACACCCAGCGCTGGACGTCAGGCAAGATGGGGTGTATCTGCCCACTGCCAGATTCAAGCTGCCGGACGGTTTCTCTTGGCTGAGTTCATTTACACCATGCGCAAGGCGCGCAAAGCGCACGGCGACAAGGTGATCCTCGACGACGTCACCCTGAGCTTCCTGCCGGGGGCGAAGATCGGCGTCGTCGGTCCGAACGGCGCCGGTAAGTCGACTGTGCTGAAGATCATGGCGGGGCTGGAGCAGCCGTCCAACGGTGACGCCTTCCTCTCGCCCGGTTACAGCGTCGGCATCCTGATGCAGGAGCCCACGCTCACCGAGGACAAGACCGTCCTGGAGAACGTCCAGGAGGGCGTCGCCGAGATCAAGGGCAAGCTCGACCGGTTCAACGAGATCGCCGAGCTGATGGCGACGGACTACTCCGACGCCCTGCTCGACGAGATGGGCAAGCTCCAGGAGGAGCTGGACCATGCCAACGCCTGGGACCTCGACGCCCAGCTGGAGCAGGCCATGGACGCGCTGGGCTGCCCGCCCGGCGACTGGGCCGTCACCAACCTCTCCGGTGGTGAGAAGCGCCGCGTCGCGCTCTGCAAGCTGCTCCTGGAGGCCCCCGACCTGCTGCTCCTCGACGAGCCCACCAACCACCTCGACGCCGAGTCGGTGAACTGGCTGGAGCAGCACCTCGCCAAGTACGCGGGCACCGTCGTGGCCATCACCCACGACCGGTACTTCCTGGACAACGTCGCCGAGTGGATCCTCGAACTCGACCGCGGCCGCGCCTACCCGTACGAGGGCAACTACTCCACCTACCTGGAGACCAAGGCCACCCGCCTCAAGGTCGAGGGCCAGAAGGACGCCAAGCGGCAGAAGCGCCTCAAGGAAGAGCTGGAGTGGGTCCGCTCCAACGCCAAGGGGCGGCAGGCCAAGTCCAAGGCCCGTCTCGCGCGGTACGAGGAGATGGCCGCCGAGGCCGACAAGATGCGGAAGCTGGACTTCGAGGAGATCCAGATCCCGCCGGGCCCGCGCCTGGGCAACGTCGTCGTAGAGGTCGACAAGCTCAACAAGGCATTCGGGGAGAAGGTCCTCGTCGACGGGCTCTCCTTCACGCTGCCGCGCAACGGGATCGTCGGGGTCATCGGCCCCAACGGCGCCGGCAAGACCACGCTCTTCAAGATGATCCAGGGGCTGGAGACGCCGGACTCCGGTGACATCAAGGTCGGCGAGACCGTCAAGATCTCCTACGTCGACCAGGGCCGCTCCAACCTCGACCCGAAGAAGACGCTGTGGGAGGTCGTGTCCGACGGGCTCGACTACATCAACGTCGGCCAGGTCGAGATGCCGAGCCGGGCGTACGTGTCGGCGTTCGGCTTCAAGGGCCCGGACCAGCAGAAGCCGACCGGCGTCCTCTCCGGCGGTGAGCGCAACCGCCTCAACCTCGCGCTCACCCTCAAGCAGGGCGGCAACCTGCTGCTCCTCGACGAGCCGACCAACGACCTGGACGTGGAGACCCTCTCCAGCCTGGAGAACGCGCTCCTCGAGTTCCCGGGCTGCGCCGTGGTCGTCTCCCACGACCGCTGGTTCCTGGACCGTGTCGCCACCCACATCCTCGCCTACGAGGGCGAGTCCAAGTGGTTCTGGTTCGAGGGCAACTTCGAGTCGTACGAGAAGAACAAGATCGAGCGGCTCGGTCCGGACGCCGGCCGCCCGCACCGTGCCACCTACAAGAAGCTGACCCGGGGCTGATCGGTCTTGCGCCACATCTATCGCTGCCCCCTGCGCTGGTCCGACATGGACGCGTACGGCCATGTCAACAACGCGGTCTTCATCCGCTACCTGGAGGAAGCCCGCATCGACTTCCTGTTCCGCCCGGAAAAGGATTTCAAGCAGGGGTCGGTGGTGGCCCGCCACGAGATCGACTACAAGCGGCAGCTCGTCCACCGGCACCACCCGGTCGACATCGAGCTGTGGATCACCGAGATCAGGGCCGCGTCCTTCACCATCACCTACGAGGTGAAGGACGACGACCTGATCTACGTACGTGCCTCCACCGTGGTCGTGCCGTTCGACTTCGAGACGGGCCGGCCGCGCCGGATCACCGCCGAGGAGCGGGACTTCCTGGAGGAGTACCGGGATGACGCCAAGGAGGAGGCCGTCGCCGTATGACGGTGCTCCACCTGGCCGACGACGGGGAGGCGGCGGACCTCGCGGCCTTCCTCTCCCGGCTGCTCCACTACGACCGCTCAGCCGCCGTACGCCTCCAGGCGGCAGGCACCGCGCTCGCCGTCTTCGGCCGGCCCCCGTCCTTCGAGGTGCTGGCGATCCGCGCGGTGCGGCTGGCGAAGCCGTACGAGCGGGGTCTCGACGTCATGCTCGATGTGACCGTCTCGGCAGGGGAGTTGCTGGAGTCGGTGGACGAGCAGGCCGCCACGGCCGGGGTGCCGGGGGCGGTCACCGGACCGCCGTGGGCGGGTGTGCTGCCCCCGCGCGGTGGCTGGCAGCCCGAGCCGGGGCTGCCCGGGCCCCAGGCGCTACAGGCCACGGTGGCGGCCGCGGTGGGTGAATTCCGGTCCCGCACAGCGGGGTTGGCGCCGCAGAGCCGTACCCGGGCCGAACTCGACCGGATCGGGCGGGACATCTGGTCCCGGACGGTCGGCGATACCGGGCTTCCGGTACGCGCCGTGCACGCGGCCCAGTCGCTGCGCTTCCTGCGCCCGGCCGAAGAGGCCGTGCTGCTCTCCGCGGGAGCATGGCTGCGGCTGCGCACGCCGTTCGGCTCGATCGCCGTACGGCGCGCCGGGCTCGGGGCGCTGGACGTCAGCGTCCGCTGAGCCGACGTCCCGCGGTCACTCCGGGGTGTTCACCATCGAGGCGGCCGCGTAGGTGAGGTAGTTCCAGAGGGTCTCCTGGTGCTCCTCGGAGAGGCCCAGCTCGTCCACGGCCACCCGCATGTGCCGCAGCCAGGCGTCGTGCGCCGCCCGGTCCACGGTGAACGGGGCGTGCCGCATCCGCAGCCGCGGGTGGCCGCGGTTGTCGCTGTACGTCGTGGGGCCGCCCCAGTACTGGATGAGGAACAGGGTGAGCCGCTCCTCGGCCGGACCCAGGTCCTCCTCCGGGTACATCGGCTTGAGGAGCGGGTCCCCGGCGACGCCCTCGTAGAAACGGTGGACCAGCCGACGGAAGGTCTCCTCCCCGCCGACCTGCTCGTAGAAGGTCTTCTCCTGAAGCGTGCCGCGCCGAATCTCTCTCACCCCTACATGGTCTCAGACGCGGTGACCGAGGACTCAAGGCTTAGGACCTGCCGCAGGGGCGGGGCTCTAGGGTGGACGCATGGGCGCCCATGACCCGGAGATCCCGGAGATTTCGGACATCGAGGGGCTTGCCGCCGTGGCGCGGGGCGAGCTGGTTCGCGAGATCGACGCCGAGGGGGTCTGGGCGGCCGAGCCGGTGTGGCGGGAGGCGTTTCAGGCGGTGCCCCGGCATCTGTTCGTGCCGTACTACTACGTCGCCGGGGCGCGCGGCTGTGAGCGCCGGTGGGGCCAGAGCCCCGATCCCGAGGCCCGGGAACGCTGGGTGCGGGGTGCCTACGAGGACGCTCCGCTGGCCACCCGGCTGCGCGACGGTGAGCTGCTGTCATCCAGCAGCCAGCCCTCGCTGATGGCGCGGATGCTCGTCGCGCTGCGGGTGGCCGACGGTGACCGGGTGCTGGAGATCGGGGCGGGGACCGGGTACAACGCGGCGCTGCTGGCCCATCGGCTCGGCGACGACGATCTTGTGACCACGGTGGATGTGGATCCGGAGATCACCGAGTCGGCGCGGCGGCATCTGGCCGCGGCCGGTTGCCGGCCGGCCGTCGTCACGGGGGACGGCGCGCGGGGGGTGCCCGAGCGTGCGCCGTTCGACCGGATCATCGCGACGTGTGCGCTGCCGAGTGTGCCACGGGCGTGGGTCGCTCAGTGCGTGGCGGGGGCGCGCATTCTCGCGCCGGTGGCCACGGGGTTGCTGGCGCTGACCGTGCGCGGTGGAGGGTGCGCCGAGGGCCGGTTTCTGCCGTCCGCCGCGTTCTTCGTGCCCTTGCGCGGGGTGGGGAGGGCGGGGGCGGGGGATGTCGGCGGGGTGCCGTTCCGGGCTCTTGAGGACGAGCTGTTCCAGTTCCTGGCGGAGCTGACCCGGGGGGTGCTCAGCCCTCGGGAGGCCTACGAGGTGTGGGAGCGGGAGGGGATGCCCGGGCGGGAGCGGTACGGGGTCACGGTGGAGAAGGACGGGGAGTGGGTGTGGCTGGACGACCGGGAGGGGCCGTGCGTCTGGCCTCTCCCGGTCTGAGCCCCGTACGGGGTGCTACAAGCTCAGCCTCGCCGGACGGTGATCGTCGTCCAGGCGCCCACGTGGACCCGGTCCCCGTCCTGCAACGGCACCGGGACGAACGGCTGGATCGGTTCCTCGCCGCCGTTCACCGTCGTGCCGTTCGTCGAGTTCTGGTCGACGACCGCCCAGCTGCCGTCCGGCTGCTGGACCAGTACCGCGTGCTGGTGCGAGACGCCCGGGTCCTCCGGCGGCACCGACAGGTCGATGTCGGGGGTGTCGCCGGTGGAGTGCCGGCGGCGGCCGATGGTGACCTGGTTGCCGGCGAGCGTGCGCTGCTGCTCCGGGGAGTACGCGGGCAGGTTGAGGCCGGCCGCCTCCGGGCCCGAGCGCTGCATCATCGCCATGAAGTACTCACGGTCCGGGCCGATCGTCGCCGTCCAGGTCGCCGGGCCCTGAGGGGCCTGCGGGAAGCCGGAACCGGCCGGGCCGGGCTGCGGGTAGCCGTAGCCGCCGCCGGGACGGGCGCCCGGGGCGCCGGACGCGCCGGGCGACGGCGGGGAGATCACCCAGTCGTCGTCGGCGCCGCCGAAGGACGGCCCGCCGGCCGGAGGCCTGCCGGTCTCCTGCGGGAAGCCGGGCGGCGCGGGCGGGGCCGACTGCTGGAAGGCACCGGGAGCGCCGCCGGCGGTCGCGCCGGGAGCGCCGGGCGGCGGGACCGGCGGCCGGGACGGATCCCCGCCGCCGAAGGGACCGGCGGCCGGGCCACCGGAAGGGTCGCGGGTGAAGGGGCCGGAGGCCTGTCCGGCACCGGGGGCGCTGCCGAAGGCGGAGGGGCCGCCGGCGTTCTGGCCCGGAGCGCCACCGAACGACGGAGGCGGAGCCGAAGGACCACGCTCGCCACCGAAGGGCGGCGGCCCCGACTGACCACGGTCACCACTGAAGGCCGAGGCAGCGGGCGGGCCGGAGGGGTCGCGGTCGCTTCCGAACGCCGGGGGTCCGGACTGGCCGCGGTCGCCACCGAATGCGGGCGGGCCGGAAGGGCTCCGGTCGTTGCCGGGCCCGGACTGGCCGCCGCGGTCGCCGCCGAACGCCGGAGGAGCGGGCGGGCCGGAGGGGTCGCGGTCGCTTCCGAACGCCGGGGGTCCGGACTGGCCGCGGTCGCCACCGAACGCGGGCGGGCCGGAACGGCCCCGGTCGTTGCCGAAGGCCGGAGGCGCCGGCGGACCCGACGGGCCGCCGCCGCGCTCGTTCGCGAACGGGGTCGGCCCCGAGGGCTCGCTGCCGAAGGAGGGGATCGGCTCGGCCGGACGGTTCATCTGGGACGGTCGCGAGCCCTGGTACTCGTACGAGTCGGTGTTCCCGCCGTACGACGGCGGGGTGGGCGGCCGGAAGGTCGGCGCGGCCGGGCCGCCGCCCGCGGGCGGGCGCGGGGCGGCCGGGGTGTACGAGGTTGCCGTGTTGGTCAGGAAGTTCCAGCGGCACTCCTCGCAGAACGGCGCACCGCCCTCCCGGGGCGTGCGGCACTGCGGGCACAGCTCCGGCTCGGGCGCGTTCGGCACGGCGGACAGGTGCCGGTTACCGGCGGGGCCGCCGGCCGGGGCGCCGGGCGCGGGCGGCGGGAAACCGTAGCCGCCGGCGGTCGGCGGGGGCGGCGGGGGCACGGCACCGGCCATGCGGTGACCGCACACCTCGCACCAGTCGTCGGAACCCGACTGGTGTCCGTTCGGGCAGGTCGGCATGTCGGTGGTTCCCTCTCTGTCAGGTTTGTCCTGAGCCTGTCTGGGTGTCGCGTGTGCTGTCAGGTCACTTCTTTACACGAACAGTCTTTGTGGACCTTGTCTCGAGAGTCATCTCGTCGGCCTCCGCAACCCTCGCCTTCAATCGCACAGTACCTGTCCGGGCGTCGACCACGTCCACCACCTTCGCAAGCAGTTTCGCAGTATCCGCGTTCCCGGAGGCACTGGCGAGCTGAACGGCTCGGCCCAGTTTGGCCGTTGCTCCATCCATATCGCCCGCTTTGCGAAGGTCGAGCCCTTGTTGGATGGCTTGTGCCAGTTCGGCCTGGCCGGTGTAGTGGGCGACCTGGGGGTTGATGGAGGTCGAGGCGACCATGTCGTCCGTCCACACCGCCCTGATCAGCCCCTGGGCGCCCAGGTTCTGGACGCTGCCGTCGGGCTGCGGGACGACCAACGACACCCGGGCGGCGAGCATTTCCTGGCCGAGGCCGGCCGTCGGGACCTCCACGCAGATGTGGTAGTCGCGGGACTCGTCGCCCCAGGAGCCGGTCGGGTAGTCCCCGGCGCGCGGCCCCGCCTCGGTGCGGCGACCGGTCAACTCCTCGACCGTGGGCGCCACTTGCTTGACGAACTTGATCGTCGTGCCGACCGGGGTCCACAGGCGCAGCGCTACGTCCGCGACCTCCTTGCCCATCGCCGTCTCCATCATCTGTGTGAAGTCGGCTGCCAGGCCCGTGGGGTCGGCGACGATGTCGGCGGTGCCGAGGAGTGCGGAGGCGATCCCTGTGACTTCTTTCACTTCCCAGTCGGTGCCCACACCGCGGGCGTCACAGGTGAACCGTCCGGCGCAGGAGTCCAGGGCGGCTTTGAGGTCCTCCGGCGACTCGTGCTCGTTACGGCCGTCGGTGAGCAGGATGCCGTGCCGGATCGTGACGTCCGCCGAGGACAGCAGCCGGTCGGCGAGGCGCAGCCAGGTCCCGATCGCCGTACCGCCGCCCGCGCTCAGCCTGCGCAGTGCCTGCTTGGCCTGCTCCCGGGTGGTGCGGTCGGCCACCGCGAGCCGGCCGCCGCCCGGGTAGACCTCCTTGGCGACGTGCGTGCCGCCGATCACCGCGAAGTGCGTGCCGTCGCGCAGGGTGTCGATCGCGGCCGCGGTGGCGTCCCGCGCGTTGCGCATCTTGGTCGGCGGGTAGTCCATCGAGCCCGAGCAGTCGACCATGACCGCCACCCCGGCGGCCGGCCCCTGCCCGGGCGCGTACGACGTGCCGACCGCGCTGCCGACGGTGCCGCCGCCGGTCGACGTCACCGTGGCGATCGCGTTGACCTCGCGGCCCCCGTCCGGCAGGTACTCGTTCTGGTACACGTCCACCGAGAACTGCGGCGCGTTCGACTTCGAGAAATTGGCCATGACTGCTCTGGTCCCCCTCCACCCCACGCGTGGTGGGTGCTGACGGTGTGCGGACCGGTCCCCTCCGGTCCGCGGGTGCTTCCCCTGTGCTGCCCCGAAACCCGCTCCTGGTTCCCCGTTTACGGCCGTTTTGCGCGGCCTCAGGCGGATCCTGCCCCCTGCGGCGGCGCCGGGAACGGGAGCAGCGCCACTGTTACGTTGTCGTGGCCCCCGCCGTCCAGGGCGTGGCCGACCAGGACCCGGGCCGCGTGCAGCGGCCGTACGGCCGCGTCGGCGGGGACGACCTCGGACATCTCCTCGGCCGACTCCGCGTAGTTCCACAGGCCGTCCGTGCACACCACCACCACACCAGGCCGGTCCGGCTTGAAGGAAGCAGTGTGCGGCTCCAGTTCGTAGGCGTCCGCGCCGAGCCAGCCGGTGATCGCGTGGGCGCGCTCGTCGGCGTACGCCTCGGCCTCGCTCATCAGTCCCGCGGCCACCATCTGCGCCGCCCAGGAGTCGTCCTCGGTGAGCCGGGCCGCCGGTGCGCCGCGGTCCACCGGCACCCAGTAGGCGCGGCTGTCGCCGACCCACCCGACGACCAGCAGGCCCGCGGTGACGATCGAGCCGACGATCGTGCACGCCGGGGCGTTCTGGTGCGGGGTGTGCTCGCGGGCGGAGGGAGGCTCCTCGGCGAGGGCGTTGACGGCCTGGGAGGCGACGACGATCGCCTCGTGCATCGCCGCCTGCGGGTGTGTGCCCTGCGGCAGCGCGGCCAGCAGCGCCTCGGACGCGGCCCGGGAGGCGGCCAGCGAGGCCTCGTCGGGACGGGTCGCCGAGGAGACGCCGTCGCAGACGACCGCGAGCACCGCCGGGGTGCCGTCGGGCAGCGCGGTGCGGCCGACGGTGAACGCGTCCTCGTTGCGGTGGTGGCGCAGCCCGCGGTCGCTGACGGCGGCCACCGGGCCGGACTCCTGCTCCATGTGATCGCGTTCGCGCGGCTGAGCGTGCCCGCAGTTCTCGCAGTAGCCGTCGTCGTCGACCCGGCCCGCCCGGCAGGCCACGCACACCTTCGGCAACTCGGCGGTCTCGGCGGTGTCGGCGGTGTCGGTGGTCTCCGCGGTCTCCGTGGCGGAGGCGGCCACCCGCGGGTCCGGCGCCTGCAGCGCGTAGTCCTCGTCGGGCTCCGGCGGCCGGTCGAAACGCACCCCGGGGGCCGGCGGCACCGGCGAACCGTACGCCGGCGTCCCCGGCAGCGGCGTGCCGCCCGAGTCCGTGCCGGGCAGGTCCGTCGGCAGATGCGGGGCCGCGGACGGGCCCGAGCTGTCCGGCTCGGGCGGTGGCCAGTCCACGCCGGAGGCACCCATGGTGAGGGTCGGGTGGTCCTGCGGCGCGGCGGGCACGGCCGACAGGTCGTACCCGCACGCACCGCAGAACAGGTCACCCGATTCGAGCGGCTCCGCGCAGCTCGGGCACTTCGCCGGTGCGGCCTGCTGGGGCATCTGCGACATCAACTACACCCACGTCCGGGGGCGGTAACGGTTGGCCCGTTCCACCAGGTCGATCCTCTCCTCACCGCCGGTCGCCAGTCTGGCCAGCGTGCGGTACGAGCGCTCCAGGCCGAAGCGGAGGCCCCGCTCGTCCAGACCGCTGCCGAGCAGCACCCGGCTGCCGACGGCGGGCTGTACGCCCTGGCCTCCGGAGAGTATCCAGTCCAGCGCGCAGCCGAGGACTTCCGCCGACAACTGCTCGCGGCGTGCCGGATCCAGACCGTACGCGTCCAGCGCCTCGATCTGCCCCGCGGCGGCCGTCAGATCCTCCAGGAACGGAGTGTCGTCGGGCGTCGCGGTCCGGTGCCGCAGCCGCGCCCGTACGGCCGCCACCCGGGCCGCCGTGTAGTGGGTCGACGCCTCCGGCACCGATTCCAGGGTACGCACGGCAGCGCGCCGGTCCCCGGCCGCCAGCTGCACCCGGGCCAGACCGAAGGCGGAGCTCACGAAGCTCGGGTCGGTCGCCCACACCAGCCGGTAGTACTCGGCCGCGTTGTCCAGCTGGCCGAGCACCTCCGCGCACAGGCCGAGCGCCAGCTTGGGCGCGGTCTCGCCGGGGAAGGCGTCGTAGATCGCGTCGAAGGACAGCGCGGCGCCCTCGAAGTCCCCGGTGACCAGGGCGGTCACGCCCCGGTACCAGACCACCCGCCAGTCGTCGGGCTGTTCGTCCTCCAGCCGGCCGAGCGTCGACAGCGCGGCCTCGAAGTCGCCGTTCTCCAGCCGTGCGCGGATCTGGCGCAGCCGGGTCTCGACCGACTGTGTCGGCGCCGCGGTCAGCGCGCCGATCAGGCTGACCTCGCCCGCTCCCGTGGTCGTGAGGCCTGCCAGGAAACCGGCGTTCGGGTCGTTCGGGTCGACCAGCGGGACCGGCAGGGCGAGGGCGGCGGCCGGTGTGGGGACGGGCCTGACCAGGGCGGGGGAGGCCGGGACGCCCCCGTTGGCCCGGGCTTCGGCCGCTCCCGGTGGCTCCAGGGCGAGTGTTCTGGAGGCCACCGCCCGTGCTCCCAGCCGGGACACCTCGCCGTCCAGCTTCGGGAACAGCTCGGTGTCCGTGACCTTGACCTCGGGCCCGAACAGCGTCGACAGGGCGGGCCGGGCCTTGCCGGTCTGCACCGACACGACCTCGCGCAGCACGCCGGTCAGCTGCTCGGCCATCTCCTGCGCGGAGGCGAACCGGCGGGCCGGGTCGGGGTCGGTGGCCCGGACCAGCAGCCGGTAGAAGGACTCGTACTGCCGGAACACCTCGATGTTGTCCGGGTCGGGCAGCGAGTCGACGAAGACGGTCGTGTAGCCCTGGAAGTCGAAGGTGAGAACGGCGAGCGTACGGCCGACGGTGTACAGGTCGGACGCGACCGACGGGCCGGCCTCGGCGACCTCCGGGGCCTGGTAGCCGACCGTGCCGTAGATCGCCGACTCGTCGTCGTCCATGCGGCGCACCGCGCCCATGTCGATCAGCTTGAGCTGGTCCTCGGTCTGGATGGCGTTGTCGACCTTGAAGTCGCAGTACAGCAGGTTGCGGCTGTGCAGATGGCCGAGGGCTTCGAGCGCCTCGATGCCGTAGGCGCACGCCTGCTCCACCGGCAGCGGGTCGCGGCGGCCCTCCGGGGTACGCCGGTCGTTGGCGATCTCCTTCAGGGACTTGCCGCCGACGTACTCCATGACGATGTAGCCGTCGAGCGAGCCGGTGCGCTGGTCGAGATGCTCGACGAAGTTGTAGATCCGGACGATGTTGGCGTGCTCGATCTCCGCGAGGAACCGCCGCTCGGAGATCGCGGCGGCCATCGCGTCCTGGTCGCCGGTGTCGAGCAGGCCCTTGAGCACCACCCAGCGGTCGGACACGGCCCGGTCCACGGCGAGGTAGATCCAGCCGAGCCCGCCGTGTGCGATACAGCCCACGACCTCGTACTGGCCGTGCACGACGTCAGCGGCCTTCAGCTTCGGCACGAACGAGTACGGGTTGCCGCACTTGGTGCAGAACCCCTCGGTGCGGCCCGGCCGGTCACCGCGGCCCCGGCCGACCGGCGCCCCGCAGTCCGAACGCGAGCAGAATCGCTTCCGCTCGGGCACCTCGGGGTTCTCGAGGACCATCGCGCGCGGGTCCGGCTTGGGCACCTGCGGGACCGTGACCAGCCCCGCGCCCAGCCTGCTGCGCCCCGATGCGCTCGTCGACGAACCGGAGCTGCGCACCGACACCGAACGGCCCGTCGACTTGCCCGACAGGGACCGCGAGAGCCGCCCGGAGACCGAGCGCCGTGACTTCGACGACTGCGACGAGGTACGCGCGCTGCGGCTGCTGGAGCGTGAACTCCCGCTGCTCGCCGACTCCCGGCCGCCGGCCGTGATCCCGGTGGGCGGCGAGCCGACCATCCCGCTCCCCGAGACGACCGGGGCCAGACCGCAGGTGTCGCAGTACAGCTCTCCGCCGCCGACGTCCTCGTACGCCCCCTCGCAGCCCGGCCGCTGGCACGACTGTCCCGCCTGACTCATGGCTACTTCTCCCCCCTACGGTCCTCGGGACCGCTCTGCTGCGGCACCCGCGGCGTGCCCAGCGCCTCGGCCGCCGCCTGCTGGTAGCGCAGCACCGCCTGCTCCGCGACCCGCAGATCGCAGGGCGCGCTCCACAGCATCCGCCGGGCCGCGTCGTACCGCTCGATCAGGAACGGGTCCTCCGCCAGCCCGTGCCGGGTCACCTTCGCCCGGTACGCGTCCAGTCGGCCGCGCAGCTCCGCGCGCACCGCCAGCGGCGCGGTGACCGCCGTCAACGACTCACGGGCGCGCAGCAGTTCGTCCTCCGCCTTCTGCTCCAGGGACTCCAGGAGCGGCGATAGCCGGTGCCACTGCGCCGTCCTGCGGTACTCGGCGGCCGTCGCCAGCTGCTCCTGCAGCGCGGTCGGCGGGCCGCTGACCACCGGTACCTCGGTCGCCGCGATCTTCGCCAGCACCTCGCCGCGCGCGGTACGTGCCTCGGCGAGCGTGCGGTCCGCGCGGGACAGCACGTCCCGCAGCCTGATCAGCCGGGCCTCCGCGTCCTGCCGTACCGTCAGCACGGCGTCGATCTCCCGCCGCACCTCCTCCAGCGCCCGCGCCTCCCGGTCGTACACCGTGGTGTCCGGCCGGCCGCCGCCCGGCGCCGAACTGCCCTGCGCCGGAACCCAGAAGCCCAGCGGGTCCGACACGACGTCCTCGCGGAGCCTGGTCAGGGTGCGGGTGATCCGCTCCAGGTCGTCGCCCGCCGGGTGCTCGCCCGGGCGCACCCCGACGGAGTGCGCCAGCTTGCGGGTGCGCTGCAGCTCGGCGGCGAGTAAATCGATCCGCGCGGGCAGCGCCGACCACACCGCGTCGGCGGTGACGACCATGTCCAGCGAGGTCGCGTACAGCTCGTTCATCCGGTCGACCAGGGTCACCAGCGAGAAACGCTCGCTGAGCCGGCCGGCCGCCGACAGCGGCGTCGGCGCGTTCGCCGTCGCCGTGGCGCTGCCCGCCACCGTCACCGACTCGCCGCGCAGCAGCTCGGTCAGCTCCACCAGGTCCTCACGGCTGGACCAGCGGCGCCGCGCCCTGATCTCCCGGGCGCTGCGCAGTATGTCCGTGTACGCGTCGAAGTACGCCCACAGCAGGGTGATCGACGCCTCGGCGGTCGTCCACCGCTCCCGGGTGGTCCCGGTCAGCTCGGCGCCTTCGAGGAGCCGGCGGCCCGCGTGGTCCTGAAGGGCGAGCAGCGAGGTCTCGATCGCCTCGTGCTCCGCGCCGAGCCGCGCCAGCGCACGGTCCACCTCGTCCCGGTCCATCACCGGCCCGGCGGGGTCCGTGACGCCCATCGATCACCTCTCGCTTGCTTGTCGGGACCGGCCCTGCGGATGCGGGTCAGCTTGTGCGCAGGTACTGCGGCGCGGATGGTTTCGACGCCGTCGAGTCCGCTCCCAGTGTCGCCGACAGCCACTTGTCGTACGACGCCTGCCAGCCGTCGGCCCGGTAGTCCACCAGGATCTGATTGACCCGGCGTACCAGATCGGTCGCATCCTTCTTCATCGCCACGCCGTAGTACTCGGTGGTGAAGGCCGCGCCCTTGAGTTCGATCGTCGGGTCCTGGGCGGCCTGGCTCGCCGCCAGCGCGCCGTCGGTCACCACGGCGTCGACCTCACCGAGCTGGAGCCTTACCAGACAGTCCAGTTGGTTGGGGACGACGGTGATCCCGAGCGACGAGGGCAGCTTCCCGGACTTCCGGTCGGCGTCCACCTTGGCGTAGGCCGTCGAACTGGCCGCCGTGCAGACCCTTTTGTTCACCAGTGTCGCGTTGTACCCGGTGACCGGCGACGACTTGGGCGCCAGCACCTGCTGGCCGGTCTTGAAGTACGGCGCGGAGAACGCCACGTCCTTCAGCCGGTCGCAGTTGATGGTCATCGTGCGGACCACCATGTCGACCCTGCCGTACTGGATCGCCGGTATCCGCTGGCTGGTCGGAATCGCCTTGAACTGCACCGCGTTCGGGTCGCCGAGGATGTCCTGGGCGATCCGGTGCACCAGGTCGATGTCGAAACCCTCCAGCTCCGCACCCGAGTTGTTCGGATTGCGGTAGCCCCAGCGGTAACTGTTCTGGTCGACCCCGACGACCAGCTTCCGCTTGGCACCCGTACGGGCCTTGATGGCGTCGATCGTCGTACCGTCCGCGCCCGACGGCGACCAGGTCTCGTTCTGCGCCTGGGAGTCGACACAGCCGTCGGCCTTCGCCGGGCTGCCGGTCGCCAGCCCCGGACCGCCCAGCCCCTCGCCCGGGCCGCTCCGCCCGGCGGACTGGGCGAGGGGCAGCAGCAGGACGAACGCCAGCGCCAGAGCGCAGCCGACCGCCATCGCGCCCACTCCGCCCCAGCCGCGCAGGGAGGCCCTCATTCTCTGCACGAACATCGCCACGCCCCCTCTCACCGGTACTCCGAAAGCCTGCGCCCGATGCCGAACAGCGCGCCCGACGCCGCCGCCACACCCAGCATGGCGGCACCGATCGGCAGCCCGGACATCGCGTCCCGCCCGTCGGTGGCCCGCGACTGGAACTCGGCCTCCTCGTGGGCCAGAGCGTTCTTCAGGTTCGTGTCGACGCTGTCGAAACACTCGGCGGTCGCGCCCTTGGCGCCTATCACCTTGTCCAGCGCCGCCTGGTAGTCGCCGTTCTCGTCCGCGGTGCGGGCGTCGGTGTGCCGCTCCTTCCACACCTTCATGTTCCCCTCGGCCGCCTGCACGGGCTTGCTGCCCGCCGAGTCGTCGGCGAGCGCCGCGGCCTGGGTGAGGCCCTTGCCGAGGGCGGTCATGTCCTTGTCGAAGTCGTAGTAGTACGCGTCGTACGTCTCACCGTCGACCGTGACCGTCTCCGCGCCCCGCGCGACCAGGCTGAGGTTCTCGTTCCCCCGGGCCTTCAGGGAGGCGATCCGGGCGTCGTGCAACACGTTCAGCGAGCGGACGCCGTGGTCGTAGGAGCCGTCCAGGCCGGCGCGGGCGAAGGTGTGGCCGACGACCAGCCACAGCAGCGTGACGACGGTGGCCGCGGAGGCGGCGACCAGGCCCTGGTTGAGCACACGGTTCGTACGGCGGTAGTGGCGCAGCTGGGCCCAGGCGAGCGCGGCGAGGGCGAGGAGGCCGAGGACCATGGCCGCCCACGGGTACGGGGTCGCGTCCGCGTAGTCGGACGACAGCCGCGCGTTCTCCTTCGTGTAGAGATCCTCCGCCGCCGGGAGCATCTCCTTCTGCATCTTCTCGTTCGCGTACCGCAGATAGGCGCCGCCGACCGGGTAGCCCTGCCGGTTGTAGACCCTGGCCCGCTCGACGAGCCCCTTGTACTCCGGGAGCAGCTTGTTCAGCTTCGTCACGGCCGCCTCGGAGGGGGAGCCGGACTCGGAGTTGGCGGCGGCGGTGACCAGCTTGGCGGCGGCGGTCCGGATGTCCGTCTCGTACCGCTGCCGGGAGGCGGCCGTCTCCTGGCCGCCCGCCAGGAAGCCGCTGGAAGCCGCGGTGTTGGCGTCCGCGAGCGAACGGTAGATGTCGGCCGCGCCCGAGCTGAGCGGCTGGCTGCGGTGCAGCACGTCGTCGGCGGCGGCCGCGCGGTCGGTCATCTGCCAGGCGGTGACGGCACCGAAGGCGACGATCAGGACGGCCAGGACGGCGCCGATGACGCGCAGCCGGCCCGGTTCCGTCGTCGTCGCCGCCCGCAACCGGTCGACGGCTTCCGCGAATGCGGTGCGGCGCGCCGCGGTGGGGGAGGGCGGACGGTACTGGGCGGGCACGGCTGGCCGGGTGGGCAGGGCGGAGCCTGCGCCTGGCGGTGCCGCGCTCTTGGTCGGCGGGTGTGTCACTTGACCTCCCCCATGGTCATCCGGTCGCCGCCCAGTATCGCCGCCCGGACTGACATTGGGCACCGGCCTTCACTGGATCTTGATCCGATCGCAGCGGAACCCCTGCCCATGAATACGCCGGGGGAATCGGTTCGGTTCCGGAGGGGTGAATCGGTGGCGTTCGCGGCGCGGGTGGGCGCAGCGGCACCCGGTCGGGCCGGTGAGCGACCCCACCCGCCCGCGGCCCCCACCCACCGTCACCCTTCGAAGTACGCCCGCACCCTCCCCTGCACCTCGGCCCCCAGCCCCACCGCGTCCAGCCCCAGCAGCGCAGCTCCCAGCACCGGTCGCGCCGTCACCACTCTCGGTACCGCTTTCGGCGCACGCGCCGCCAGCAGCTCCCGTACGCCGTCGTCCAGTTGTGGGTGACCGCCCGTCAGTACGCCGCCCCCCAGCAGCACCGGCGTCTCCTCGTCCAGCAGGTCGAGGCGGGTCAGGGCGACCGTGGCCATCGTCGCGACCTCCTGTGCCAGCCGGTCCACCACCGAGCGGGCGACGGGATCGCCGTCGGCGGCCGTGGCGAACAGGACCGGTGTCAGCTCGTGCCGGCGGCCGTGCTCGACGTGCTCCAGGTGCAGCGCCTCGATCAGCGCGTACATGGACGGCAGCCCGAAATGGGCCGGGAGGGTGCGGACCAGGGCCGTCGGCTCGCCGCGGCCGTCCTCCGCCCGAGCCGCGTACCAGAGGGCCTCCTCTGCCAGGCCCCAACCGCCGCCCCAGTCACCGGAGATGCGCCCGATCGCGGGGAAGCGGGCGGTGCGGCCGTCGGGGCGCATGCCGACGCAGTTGATGCCCGCCCCGCACACCACGGCAACGCCCCGGGGCTCGGCCACGCCCGCCCGCAGGATCGCGAAGGTGTCGTTGCGGACGGTCACCGAACCGCCCCAGTCACGAGCGGCCAGCGCGGCGGCCAACTGCTTCTCCTCCACCGGCAGATCGGCGTTGGCGAGGCAGGCGGAGACATGGGCGACCGAGGTGACACCGGCGGCGGCGTACGCCTCGGCGACCGCCGCCGCCACCTCGTCCACGGCCTGCTCCACACCCACCACCGGCGGCCGGAAGCCGCCGCCGCGCGCCGTGGCGAGGACCTCGCCGTCCGCCGCCACCACCGCGACATCGGTCTTGCTGTTGCCCGCGTCGATGGCGAGGACACTTGCGGTCAGGCCCACGCGAGGTGCTCCCGGTTGTGCGCGATCAGCTGGTCGGTGAGGGCTTCGGCGTACTCGTACTGGCCGATGAGGGGGTGCGAGAGGAGGGCCCGGAAGACGCGGTCGCGGCCGCCGCGCAGCGCCGCCTCCAGGGCCAGTTCCTCGTACGCCGTCACGTTCGCGACCAGGCCGGCGAAGAGCGGGTCGACGTCCGGTACGGGCAGCGGTACGGGGCCGCCCGCGCCGACCGCCGCCTGTACCTCGATCACCGCGTCGTCGGGGAGGAAGGGGAGCGTGCCGCCGTTGTAGGTGTTCACCACCTGGTAGGGGTTGCCGGCGCCGCCGAGCAGCGCCGCCGCCAGGTCCACCGCGGCCTCCGAGTAGTACGCGCCGCCCCGCTTGGCGAGCAGCTCGGGCTTCTCGTCCAGGGCCGGGTCGCCGTACATCTCCAGCAACTGCTTCTCCATCGCGGCCACTTCGGAGGCACGGGACGGCTTGGTGCGCAGCTCCCGTACCACCTCGTCGTGCGCGTAGAAGTAGCGCAGGTAGTAGGAGGGGATCACGCCGCCCAGGCGGTCCAGGAGTGCCGTCGGCAGCTTCAGGTCCGCGGCGATCGTGTCGCCGTGCTCCGCGAGCAGCTTGGGCAGGACGTTGTCGCCCTCGGGACCGCCGAGGCGGACCGCCGTCTCCCAGGTGAGGTGGTTGAGGCCGAGGTGGTCGAGATGGATCTCGGACGGCGTGACACCGAGCAGCTTCGCGAACTTCCGCTGGAAGCCGATCGCCACGTTGCACAGTCCGACCGCCCGGTGCCCGGCCTGGAGCAGGGCGCGGGTCACGATCCCCACCGGGTTGGTGAAGTCGATGATCCAGGCGTTCGGGTTGGCCCGCCGGACGCGTTCGGCGATGTCCAGGACGACGGGGACGGTCCGCAGGGCCTTGGCGAGCCCGCCGGCGCCGGTCGTCTCCTGGCCGATGCAGCCGCACTCCAGCGGCCAGGTCTCGTCCTGCTGCCGGGCCGCCTGGCCGCCGACGCGCAGCTGGAGCAGCACCGCGTCGGCTCCCTCGACACCCGCGTCCAGGTCGGAGGTGGTGACGACACGGCCGCTGTGGCCCTGCTTGGCGAAGATACGGCGGGCCAGCCCGCCCACCAGTTCCAGGCGCTCGGCGGCCGGGTCCACCAGGACCAGTTCCTCGATGGGCAGGGTGTCCCTGAGCCGTGCGAAGCCGTCGATGAGTTCGGGGGTGTAGGTCGAGCCGCCGCCGACCACGGTGAGTTTCATACCAGGGTTAACCCTTCACTCCGGTGAGCGTGACGCCCTCGACGAACGCCTTCTGGGCGAAGAAGAACACGAGGATCACGGGGGCCATGACCAGTACGGTCGCGGCCATGGTGAGGTTCCAGTCGGTGTGGTGCATGCCCTTGAACGACTCCAGGCCGTAGGACAGCGTCCAGGCGCCCGGGTTCTCCGAGGCGTAGATCTGGGGGCCGAAGTAGTCGTTCCAGGCGTAGAAGAACTGGAAGAGGGCGACGGCGGCGATGCCCGGTTTCGCCATGGGGACCACCACCCGCAGCAGGGTCCGCAGGTCGCCGCAGCCGTCCACCTTCGCCGCGTCCAGGTACTCGTTCGGGATCGTCGTCAGGAACTGGCGCAGCAGGAAGATGGAGAACGCGTCGCCGAACGCCATCGGGACGATCAGCGGCCACAGGGTGCCGGAAAGACCGAGCTGCTTCGCCCAGAACAGGTACATAGGGATGATGATCACCTGCGGTGGCAGCATCATCATCGAGATCACCAGCATGAGTGAGAGATTCCGGCCCCGGAAGCGGAACTTCGCGAGCGCGTACGCCACCGGCAGCGAGGAGACGACGGTCAGGACGGTGCCCAGACCGGCGTAGAAGAGCGTGTTCCGCCACCAGGTCAGAAAGCCGGGGGTGTCGAAGACCTTCCGGTAGTTGCCCCACTCCCAGGTGTGCGGGATCAGGTCCCGGCTGAGCGCCTGGCTGTCGCTCATCAGCGAGGTCAGGAAGACGAACACGAAGGGGAGGATGAAGAAGAGGGCGGCGGCGACGCCGAGGGAGTGGACCGCCACCCAGTTCAGCAACGCCTTGCGGCGGGCGGTGCGTTCGGCCGCCGTCATCGGTTGCGGGGTCACGTCCACCGGCCGGTCCAGTACCTGGGCCATGTTCAGTCACCTGCCTGGATGAGACCGCCCCGGCGCCGCATCAGAAACGCGGTGAACACCATGGACAGGACGAAGAGGACGAGGGCGACGACACACGCGGAGCCGTAGTCGAAGCGCTGGAAACCGAGGTTGTAGACGAGCTGGGGCAGGGTGAGCGTCGACTTCTCCGGATAACCGGGCTCGAACTGCGTGCCCGCGCCCTGGATGACACCCGAGGCGACCTTCCCGGCGATGAGCGGCTGTGTGTAGTACTGCATCGTCTGGATGACACCCGTGACGACCGCGAACATCACGATCGGCGAGATGTTCGGGAGCGTGACGTACCGGAAGCGCTGCCATGCCGACGCGCCGTCCAGCTCCGCCGCCTCGTACTGCTCCGCCGGTACGTCGAGCAGCGCGGCCATGAAGATGACCATCAGGTCGCCGATGCCCCACAGCGCCAGCAGGGTCAGCGCCGGCTTGGACCAGGTGGGGTCGTTGAACCAGCCCGGGGCCGGGATGCCGATCTTCTCCAGGATCGAGTTGACCGGGCCCGTACCGGGGTTGAGGAGAAAGGCGAAGGCCATGGTGGCCGCGACCGGAGGGGCCAGGTAGGGCAGATAGAAGAGGGTGCGGAAGACACCCGTACCCGTCTTGATCTTCGTGATGAGCATGCCGATGCCGAGGCCGAAGACGACCCGGAGCGAGACCATCACGACCACGAGCCACAGGGTGTTGCGCATCGCGGGCCAGAAGTAGGGATAGTGCTCGAAGACGTACGTCCAGTTCTTCGTGCCGTTCCACGTCGCCGGTTTGAAACCGTCGTAGTGCATGAAGGAGAAATAGACCGTCGAGATCAGCGGATACGCGAAGAAGACCGCGAAGCCGATCAGCCAGGGCGACATGAAGGCGAGAGTCCGAAGCGCCGACCGGCGGCGCTTCGACGCCAGTGTGATCGTGCTCATCGCTACTTCGCCTGCGCGATGTCCGTGTCGATCTGCGCGGCGGCCTGCTTCAGGCCCGCCTTCAGGTCGGTGACCTTGCCGCTCTCGTAGTCGTAGCCGAGCTGCTGGATCGTCGTCAGGTACACACCGCCGTTGACGGAGGCGGGTGCCGTCGTGGAGTCCGGGTTCGCGGCGATGTCCAGGAACGTCTTGAACCGCGGGTCGTACTTCAGTTTCGGCGACTTCAGGGCGGCCAGTGTGGACGGCACGTTGTGGATGGCGTTGGAGAAGTCCACCACCGCGCCCGTGTCGGTGCTGATGTACTTCACGAACTCCCAGGCCGCGTTCTGCTTCTTGCTGGTGGCGGCGATGCCGGCGATGGTGCCGGTGATGTAGCCCTTGCCGTACTGGGCGGCCTGGGCGTCGGGGACCGGCATCGGGGCGACACCTATGTCGAAGTTCGGCTTGGCGGCCAGGGCCATGCCCAGGCGCCACTCACCGTCGAGCTGCATGGCCACCTGGCCGGTCTGGAAGGGGTGCTTGGGGCCCCATTCGTCGCCGAGCGTGGCGCGGAACGTCTCCAGCTTCTTGTAGCCGCCGAGCTCGTCGACAAGGTGCTTCTGGACCGTGAAGGCGTCGGCGAAAGCGGGGTCCTTGGCGACGTTCGACTTTCCCTGGCTGTCGAAGTACGTCGGCGAGAACTGCCCGAGGTAGTGCTCCGTCGTGGTCTCCCAGCCGTGGTAGTTCGGCATGAAACCGAGCTGCTTGAAGCTGTCGCCCTGAGCGATCGTCAGCTTCTTGGCATCGGCCGCGAATTCGGTCCAGGTCTTCGGCGGGCTGGTGATACCGGCCTTCTTGAACGCCGTCTTGTTGTAGTAGAGCCCGTAGGCGTCCCCCAGCAGCGGTACCGAGCAGCGGTTGCCGTCGAACTGGGTGTACTCGTTCATCGCCTTCGGGAACGTCGTCTCCGGGTCGATGTCCGACTTCTTGAAGAAGGGGTTGAGGTCGACGAGCGCACCCGAGTCGCAGAACTTGCCCACGCTGTTGGTGGTGAAGGACGAGATGACGTCCGGGGCCTTGTCGCCGCCGGTGCGCAGCGCCTGGTTCATCTTGTCGTCGGTCATGTTGCCGACGACGTTGACGTGGATGTTGGGGTGCGCCTTCTCGAAGCCGGCGATCAGCGCGTTGACGGCCTTGACCTCGCTCGGTGCGCTCCAGGCGTGCCAGAAGTTGATGGTGGTGTTCGCGGAGGCGTCGTCGGTGGCGCCGGAGGAGGACTGGCCGGTACAGGCGGTGAGAAGGGCGAGCGAACCGGTGAGGGCGGTCAGGGCAAAAGCCGTCTTTCGGGCAGCGGAGGGCATGGGCATGGCAGGGTCTCCCAGGGGCGGGCGGTGAGGGAAGGGGCCGGTGCGGGGGGTGAAGGGCCGGTACGGGTCCGGGTGTTACGCGGGTCAGCGCGAGGTGTCGAAGATCTCGTCGCGGGTGGTCGCGAGCGCGCTCTCCAGCGCGCCGCGCAGCACGGGGTGTTCCTGGACGTCGCCGACGACGAGCCGTGGCCGGGCTGCCGCCAGTTCCTCCAGCTCGGCCTGGACCAGGGCGCGGAGCACTTCGCCGCCGGAGGTCAGGACGGTGCCGCTGAGGACGACGAGTTCGGGGTCGAGGACGGAGACGAGGGAGGCGAGACCGGTGGCGACCCGGGTCGCGTAGGTCCGCAGGAGTTCGTGGTGCGGGCCGCTGCCGTGGTCGGCGGCGCGGGCGACGAGCGCGGCGGCCACCTCGGAGTGCGACCCGGTCGGCAGGTCCCCGATGCCGAGCGCGCCGGCCAGCCTGGGCAGCGACTGCGAACCGGCGAGTTCCTGGTAACCGCCGCTGTTGGCCTTGGTGACCTGGCGGACCAGCGGGGTGCCCGGCACCGGCAGGAAGCCGACCTCGCCGGCGCCGCCGGTCCAGCCGCGGTGCAGCCGGCCGCCGAGGACCAGTGCGGCGCCCAGGCCCTCCTCGTTCCACAGCAGGACGAAGTCGCCGTGGCCGCGGGCCGCGCCGAGCCGCTGTTCGGCGATGGCGACGAGGTTGACGTCGTTCTCGTACTCGACGGGCATCGGCAGCGCGGCGGCGAGGTCGTCGAGCAGCGCGGGGGAGTGCCAGCCGGGCAGGTGCGAGGCGTAGCGCAGCCGGCCGGTGTTGGGGTCGAAGGCGCCGGGTGTGCCGATGACCAGCCGGCGGACGTCGTCGCGGGCCAGTCCGGCCGCCTTCACGGCACCGTCGAGGGCGTCGGTGACCTGCCGTACGACGGACTGGGCCGACCGACGTCCCGGGGTGGGGAGTTCGTACTCGCCGACGGTGCGGCCGGTGACGTCGGCGACGGCGGCCCGGATCCGGGCCGGGTTGACGTCGAGCCCGGCGGCGTGGGCGGCGGCGGGATTCACCGAGTACAGCTGGGCGTTGGGGCCCGGCCTGCCCTCGCTCGTCCCGGTCGCGAGCACCAGGCCGGCCGCCTCCAGGCGGGCCAGCAGCTGGGAGGCGGTCGGCTTGGAGAGGCCGGTGAGCTTGCCGATCCGGGTGCGCGACAGCGGACCGTGCTCCAGCAGCAGGTCCAGTGCGGCGCGGTCGTTCATGGCGCGCAGCACGCGCGGGGTGCCCGGCGTACCGGCGGTTCCTGCCATGCGGTTCGACACCTGCCTCTCCAGCCGCTCAGTTTCCCAGTGACCTGGGCGATCGGTCCACCCGGGTGAGTCACCCGGATCACTCGTCCGGGTCGTTCGTCCCGAACGCTCGGCCGTTGATCACTGTTAGGAAAGTTTCCTGTTGGCTGGAAAACGTAGGCCGCCGGAAGGAGAGCGTCAATAGCCCGCCTGCGCGGCAACGCACTCGTTACCTGGGCCCGGACACCCGAAGGGCCCGCCCGGAAGACCGGACGGGCCCTGAGATGAGGCGACCGCAGGTACTACTTGACCTTGATGAAGTCGCCCGTGGCCGTCGCCGCGGCGGTGGTCGTCGTACCGGCGAAGACATAGCGGTAGTAGCCGCTCTTCGACGCCTTCACCGTGGTGGACAGGGCGCCGTTCGTGCCGGAGGTGATGCCCTTGACGTTCGTGTACGTACTGCTGCCCTCGGCGCGGAACTGCAGGACGGCCTTCTGCCCCGTGTAGCCCTTGTACGCGACGGCGTTCCAGTCCGCCCGGGTCAGCTTGCCCTTGACCGTGATCGTCTTCCCCTTGGTCACCGGCTCCGGGGAGGCGTCGGCGGTCAGCTTGGCCGCGCGCTGCACCTTGGCCGTGCCGAGGTTGCCCCAGATCGCCATGCCGGAGTTGGAGCTGAGGAAGTCGTCCGAGCTGGTGCGGTCCATGTAGCTGTAGGCGCCGCCGGCCTTCCAGGTGGTGGCGTCGGCGGCCTCGAACAGGTCGCCCTTCGGGTCGATGACGATCTTCTCGGAGCAGTTCGCGGTGACGGTCGTGTCCGTCGTCGCCGTCGTCGTGCAGGTGGGCAGGTCGTCGGGTCCGACCAGGTTGTCCAGCGACTTCAGGGTGCCGCGGTAGAGGATCACGCCGGCGAACGACGTCTCACCGTCGACGTCCACGTCCACGGGCCGGGTCAGGGTGTACGTCACCGGCACGCTCACCGTCTTGGTGGTGCCGACCGCGATGGCTTTGCCGCTGTTCACCTTGATGTCGGTGAACTTCAGATCGGGCGTGCTCGTGGCCGCGGAGGCGGCGGGCGCCGCGATACCGGCCAGGGCCAGGGCACCGGACAGGGCGGCGCCTATGGCGAGCTTTCTCATGTATCCCCACATTCGAGACGGGTCCCCCGGCGGCTTCGCGCTCCAGATCAAGGACCCGTGGTGGGGCGACCCTAGATCACCGTGTGATGCGCGGAGAATGCGGGGGGCCTGTGAAGAACCTCTGAATCCGACCGGGCCTCGCTCCGTGATCACGACTCCGTCACGATCTTCGTCATCCTTGGTCAGGCGCGCCCCGGGTACGGCTTCCTGCTCCTGTACCCCGACACCGACCAGGAGAGCGGCGGCTGAGACGTGACCCCTCTGAAAGGGTTGTTCCTACGGCTGCTGTGGAGCACGTTCACCGACTTCGTGCCCCCGCTGCTGGTGATGTGGGTCCTCGCCTTCGTCGACGACGGCATCACCTGGTCGGCCGTGGGCGAGGCGGCCCTGCTCGCGCTGACGTGGTGGCTGCTCGCCCTGCTGTGGGCGGCCTGGCGGACCCGCTCGCTCGTGCGGGCGGCACGAGGGCTGGACGTAGAGGTCTCAGGGAACGCCCTCGACGGCATCCAGGCGCACACCCTCACCGGTGTCCCGCTCTCCCTCGTCCGTGCCGAACTGGGCGCGGCCCCGAGGGCGTTGGAGGTCGGCGGCGGCAACCCGGTCTGGTTCCGGTGGCGTCCGTTTTGGAGTCGGGCATCCGCCGAGGGGACGGTCGCCTGCGAGGAGTCCACCCAGGAGGCTCGCGTCGAGGTCCGCGCCGGCAAAGGGCTCAGGGGTGATGCCGTCCTGCTCCGGGGCGCCGTCTTCATCGCGCTCTGCCAGATAGTGCGCACACTCGAAGGCCGTTGAGCCGAGGGCCGCTCAGTCGCCGAGGAAGGGGGCCGTGTCGAGGGTGGGATAGGGCGCCGGGAGGGGGAGCGGGTCGCCGAGGCTCACCTTCTCGTCGGTCTGGTAGTAGGCCTCGGTGGGGTCGTCGCCGGGGAAAACGGGGTCGGTGTAGCAGTGGGCGGTCTTGGTGTGGCGGTCGATGAGGACGTAGACCGGGATGCCGGCGGCGGCGTACGCGCGGAACTTGGGGCCGGTGTCGGTCTCGTGATTCGTCGAGGTGACCTCTCCCACCAAGGTGATCATGTCGGCCGGGTACCAGCCTTTGTGCGCTTTGCGGTACGACTCGTCGAGTTCGGTGGACCTGCGGCGGCGGACGTAGAAGTCCGGGACGAACAACGCCATGGTCTTGCCGTCCTTGTGGGCGGCGCGGTAGCCGTTGCCCATGCCCACGAGGCGGATACCGGCGGCGCGGAACTGGAACCCCAGCTCGAATGTCCCGTGGTTATGGTTGTCGTTCGCCGTCGGTGGCACGATGGCCATCCCCTCGATGTACTCGGGTCGAATCGGCGCCACCGACGCCTCCTCGATCGCGATCAGCAGATCGATGGGGTCCTGCTCCGTCATGACCGTCTCCATGATCGGTTCGGCGCTCATCCCTGGTTCTCCTCACGCTGCTGCCAGGCTAAGCCCGCGCCGGGCGCCCCGGCAGAACGATGGGGCACCCCGCACGTCGTGAGACGCCGGAATGCCCCACCGTTCACTCGAACGAGTGTGCTGAACCGTTCCGCTACTTCCCTGTCGTCGCCGGCCGCTGCGCGGCGATCGGTGTCGTCGCCGCCACCTGCGGGGAGTCCGCGTTGGAGAACGCCGACGGTGCCGCCACGGCCGCCGTCGGATCCGGGGTCTCGTCCTCCGAGAGCGCGGTGGGGACGCCGCCGACGATCCGGATGTCCGCCTCGTCGAAGGCCCGCTTGATCCGCCAGCGCAGCTCGCGCTCCACGGTCAGCGCCTTGCCCGGCATGGTCTTGGCGGAGAGGCGGACCACCATCGAGTCGATGAGGACGGAGTCCAGGCCGAGGATCTGGATCGGGCCCCACAGCAGCTCGTTCCAGGGCTCCTCCTTGGCCATCTTCTCGGCGACCTCGTCGAGGGTGGCCCGGACCCGGTCCAGGTCCTCGCTGGGCCGGAGGGTGACGTCGACGCCGGCCGTGGCCCAGCCCTGCGAGAGGTTGCCGATGCGTTTGATCTCGCCGTTGCGGACGTACCAGATCTCGCCGCTGTCGCCGCGCAGCTTGGTCACCCGCAGGCCGACCTCGACCACCTCGCCGGAGGCGACCCCCGCGTCGATCGAGTCGCCGACGCCGTACTGGTCCTCCAGGATCATGAACACGCCGGACAGGAAGTCCGTGACCAGGTTGCGGGCGCCGAAACCGATCGCCACACCGGCGACACCGGCCGAGGCCAGCAGCGGCGCCAGGTTGATCTGGAAGGCGGACAGCACCGTCAGCGCCGCCGTGCCCAGGATCACGAAGCTCGCCACCGACCGCAGCACGGACCCGATCGCGTGTGAACGCTGCCGCCGCCGCTCGGCGTTGACCAGCAGCCCGCCGAGGGTGGTGCCCTCCGCCGACTCGGCGGTCCGGTTCATACGATCGATGAGCTTGGTTATCGCCCGCAGCACGACCCTTCTGAGGACCACCGCGATCACCAGGATCAGCAGCACCTTCAGGCCTATCGCCAGCCATGTCGACCAGTTCTGCTCGACCCAGCTGGCCGCGTTCGTGGCGCTCTGCTGGGCGTCCTGGAGCGTGGGTACCGCCGGGGTGGGCGACCCCGAGGGGGTCGGTGACGGCGACGGACCGGCGGCCAGTAGGACGGCGGGCAAGGACACGGCGGGTACCTCCAGGCGGTGCGGTACTGCCCTCCGACACGGCGTTCAAGGTCACGGAAAGGTCACCGGACGGGCAGGATCACCACACTAACGGGGCATCGTGTGTGGGCCCGACCGTTACGAGAAGGAGAGACCGCGCTCACTCCCGCCTGAGCTGGCCCGCTTGGAAAGGGGGGTATCCGGGGGATGAATGCGGTGTGGTCGAAAACACTCCCAGCCCGTTACGTGGACATGGTGGCGCGTCCACCAGGCAAGAGGAGAGACTGGCCACAAATCGTCCCGGCGCGAGCCACGCGCCGCCGACGCCCAAGGAGGCCCCCGTGCCGCACGTCCTGGTCCTCAACGCGTCGTACGAGCCGCTCGGCGTCGTACCGCTCCGCCGCGCGCTCGTCCTCGTCCTGGAGAACAAGGCTGTCGCCTTGGAGGAATCCGGCGCCTATATGCACAGCGCAACCGTCACAGTCCCCGCACCCAGCGTGGTCCGGCTCAAGCGATTCGTACGGGTTCCCTACCGGGGGCCCGTTCCTCTGACCCGAAGGGCGCTCTTCGCGCGCGACGGGGGCCGGTGCATGTACTGCGGTGGCGTCGCAACCAGCGTCGACCACGTCATCCCGCGCAGTCGCGGGGGTCAGCACGTCTGGGACAACGTGGTCGCGTCGTGCCGCCGCTGCAACCACGTCAAGGCCGACCGCCATCTCTTCGAGATCGGCTGGCGGCTGCGGCACAAACCAGCCCCACCCACCGGCCTGGCCTGGCGCATCATCGGGACCGGCCACAGGGACCCGCGCTGGCTGCCCTACTTGCAACCGTACGGCGCGGACGACGCCCTGGCCCGGATCGACGGCATCTCCGCCTGACGATCCGGGCTTTCGCATACCCGGGCGCCCGGGTGCTCCGGCCTCCGGGGGTCCCCTGTGCCCCCGGAGGCCGGACACTCATCCGGCGGTCATGCGTAGCGCAGCTCAGCCGGATGCACCGAGCGGTGCAACAGCGGGAGCGCGGTGGCCGCTGCCAGCAGACAGGCGCCGTAGACCGCGAGCGGAACCAGCAGGGCCGGGTACGGCACGGCCGGCGAGGTGTACGTCGTGGCGGTGGAGGCGTACCAGACGCCGACGGCCATGCCGCCCGTGCCCGCCACCAGGACCGCCGGGGCCAGCGGCAGCGCGGTCTCCAGGAGCAGCGCCCGGCCCAGCACGCCGCGAGGCACTCCGGCGGCGGCCTGCGCGGCCAGGCCCCGGCGCCGGGTGGCCAGCGACTCGGCGGTGCCGACGGCGAGACCGGACAGGACGATCGCCAGGGCGACGAGGATCGCGGCAGCCGTGAGGTCCAGACCCGTCGTGTAGTACGCGAGGTCCATGCCGAGCTGGTCTGCGCGGTCCATGGCGTGCAGAACCGCGAGCAGCACCTGCCGCACCCCCACGAATCCGGTGCCCACGACGGTCACCAGCAGGACGGCCGCGTGCGTGCGGGCCGCCGCCCACGGGTCGTCGCGCAGCCGTTCCGCCGCGATCAGCAGCGCCGGGCTCTGCGCACGGGCGGCGAGCACCCGGCCCAGCCACCGGGACGACCAGCCCGCCAGCCACACCGCCGAGGCGCCGACCAGCAGACAGGCGGCGAAGACCGTGAGCGGGCCGAGAGCGAGCCCGACGAGGGGGAACGCGAAGGAATCACCGACGAGCGCGGTCATCGCGACCAACACCGCCAGCACGGTCAGCAACCCGGTCGCCACCCGGAACGCCCGCCCCGGACCCCTGGTCGGCCGCGCCCGTCGGATCCAGCCCAGCGGCGAAGTCACCACCCGGCGCAATGCCAGAGCGCTCACGGCCGCGCCCAGCACCGGCACCAGCACGGCCACCACGGCGATGCCGGCCCAGGCCAGTGGATCGGGACCGTGCCACAGACGCAGCAGGGACAGCACGGAGAACACGGTGGCCACGGCCGAGCCGGCCAGGCAGGCCAGCCCCGACTCCAGCGCGGCGATCCGCCGCACCTGCACGGGCGTGGCACCTGCCAGCCGCAGCGCGGCCAGCCGCCGGTCGCGGTGCACCGCGCCGACCCGCGCGCACTGCCCGAGGAATCCGAACACCGGGATGAACAGCAGCATCAGCACGGTGATCACTCCGTCGCGCGTTCCCGGCTGGTCCAGCAGCCCGGAACCGACCGGGACGCTGTACTGGCCGTCCATCGGGACGAGCACCGCGATCACCAGCCCGATGCCCGTCGCCAGCGCCGCCCCGATAGCCGTCAGCAGGACCCGCCACCACTCCCGTCGGTCCGACCCCCGGGTGAGCAGCAGCGCCAGTCGCAGATCGGCCCTCACGCCGCCACCCCCACAGGCGCCACGGTCCCGTCGCTCAGCCGCACCTCGCGGTCCGCGTACGCCGCGACCTGGGCGTCGTGGGTGATCAGCAGCACGGCCGTGCCCGACTCGCGGGCCGTGTGCACCAGCGACGTCATCACCTGCTCGCTCGCCAGCGAGTCCAGAGCCCCCGTCGGCTCGTCCGCGAAGACCACCTTCGGGCCGGTCACCAGCGCTCGTGCCAGGGCGGTCCGCTGCGCCTGGCCACCGCTCATCTCGCCCGGCCGCAGCTCCTCCTGTCCGCGCACCCCGAACCGCTCCAGCCACTCGCCGGCCCGTGCCCGGGCTTCGGTGCGGCCCGCTCCGGCCAGCATCAGCGGCAGCGCCACGTTGTCGAAGGCGGTCAGTTCCGGGATCAGCTGCCCGAACTGGAAGACCACGCCGAAGTCGGAGCGCCGCAGCTCGCTCAGCCGCTTCTCCGGCAGCTGGTCGAGCCGCAGACCGTCGTAGGCCACCGAGCCCGCGTCCGGTCGTACGATCCCGGCCAGACAGTGCAGCAGGGTGGACTTGCCGCTGCCGCTGGCCCCCGTCACGGCGAGGATCTCACCGGCGCGCAACTCGACGGAGGCGCCACGCAGTGCCTCTGCCCTGCCGTGCGCCTTGACGAGGTCCCGGCCCGCCAGAAGCGGCACCGAGGAATCCCCCTGGTTGCTCATGCTGCGTCGACCTCCGCGGTCAGAGTGGTCAGCCGGGCCGCCGTGGTGTTCATCCAGCGGAGGTCGGCATCGAGGTGGTTGAGGGCGTAGTCCGCCGAGAGCACGGTCGCCAGGTCGGTGCCCCGGGCCGTCTTCACGGCCGTGAGCTCCCGCATCCGTTCCATGTGCGCGGCGCGCTGGGCGCCCAGGTAGGCGGCCGGATCACCACCGGCCAGGATCGAGACGACGACCTTGGCGAAGATCTCGTTCGCCACG
Organism: Streptomyces sp. NPDC111744; assembly: GCF_055634995.1. Taxonomy (NCBI): domain Bacteria; kingdom Bacillati; phylum Actinomycetota; class Actinomycetes; order Kitasatosporales; family Streptomycetaceae; genus Streptomyces; species Streptomyces sp. NPDC111744. The sequence continues at coordinate 249,641 of NZ_JBVKCG010000005.1, read as the reverse complement.
AAGGGCGCGGGCGGCGCGATCTCCCCGGCCCAGCGGGCCAGTTCACGTGCCCCGTCGTCCGTCGACCGGTACAGCGTCCGCTCCGGCCCTCCGTCGGCGTCGGTCCCTTCGAGCTCGGCGAGACCGTCACGGACCAGGCGTTGCAGGGTCGTGTACACCTGCCCGTAGGCCAGCGGACGGGCCTGCGGAAAGCGTTCGTCGTGGCGCCGCTTGAGGTCGTAGCCATGACTCGGCCCTGCCTTCAGCAGCCCCAGAAGGATGTGCCGGGTGCTCATGGAGACCAGTATGCACTGGATACATGTACTGAGTGAATAGTCCTCTGGGAATCGCCGGCAGTTCCTGGGGCGATCCCGATGAGACCGAGCACTTAGTCGAGGTCAAGCAGCGGCGCCGGGAGCGGCTCTTCGGCGAGCGCCCGCTCCAGTACCACGCGGCGCTTCGGGAAGCGGCGCTCCGACCACACCGTCGCCGTTCGCGGCTCCGAAACCTTCGACGGCCCGATACCCCGCCTCGCCCCGATGGCCTGGGTGGGGTTCGTCGCGTCGCAACGCTGATCGCCGTCCGCGGTCGTCCACAGTCAGGTGCCGACCGCCACCTCATGACGAAGGTCACGCCCTGTCCGTCGATCACTCGGACGCGGTCGGATCGCGGGCCGGTACCCGGCCGTCACGCGTGCCCTGGCGACGATGGGGTAGGGCTCCTCTCACCCGGCAGCCGCCGCGGTACCCGACGCCCAGACAAGGAGGCCACCGTGGCCGCAACGGTTCACCATCCGATCCCGGCCCAGTTCAAACCCCTGGTGGAGACCGAGGAGGAGTCCCTGCTGTGTGTGTTCAGCGCCGAGAGCGTGTGCGCGGAGGCGCCGCTGACCAGTGAGCCGCCGCTGCCCGACGCCGAGCCCCTCACCAGCGAACCGCCGCTCGCCGACCTGGCCCCACTGACCAGTGAGCCGGGGTTGTAGATGAGCGAAGCCCTGGACCGGGGGTTGTGCCGGCTCGCCGAGCTGCACGGCGTCGCCACCTCCTACAGCCCGTCCCCGGACCGTACGGTCGCGGCCTCCGCCGGAGCCGTGATTGCCGCGCTGGCCGCCCTGGGCGTCGACGCGAGCGGCCCGGAGGCCGTCCGCACCGCCCTCGCCGACCGGGAGCGGGATCTCGCCGAACGGCTGCTGCCGCCGACGCTCGTCCACTGGGCCGGGTCCGGCGACCCCGCCCTCGACCTGCCCGCCGGCACCCGGCTGGAGGTGCGCACGGAGGACGGGGAGACCCGGGACGACGTGCGGGGCCTGCCGACGGGGGTGCATCTGCTGACCGCCGCCGCGCCCGACGGCCGTACCGCCCGCGCCCACCTGATCGTCGCCCCCGACCGGCTGCCCACCCCCGCCGGCCGTACGTACGGACTCCTCGTCCAGCTGTACTCGCTGCTCTCCCGCCGCTCCTGGGGCATGGGCGACCTCGGTGACCTCGCCGAACTCGCCGACTGGGCCGGACGCACCACCGGGGCCGGATTCGTCCAGGTCAACCCGTTGCACGCGGCCGTGCCCGGCCCCCCGACCGACCCCTCCCCGTACCGCCCCTCCTCCCGCCGCTTCCCCGACCCGGTGCATCTGCGGCTGGAGTCCGTCCCCGAGTACGTCCCGGACCCCGCGCTCGAGGAACGCGCCGGACGGCTGCGCGCCGCCGTCCTCGACCAGGGCGCCCACATCGACCGGGACGCGGTCTGGGCGCTGAAGCGGGAGGCGCTGGAGGCGCTGGCCGCCGTACCGCTCACCCCCGCACGGCAGGCCGCCTACGACGCCTTCCTCGCCGAACAGGGACAGGCCCTGGAGGACCACGCCACCTGGTACGCGCTCGCCGAGCGGCACGGCTCCGACTGGCACCGGTGGCCGGAGGCCCTGCGCGACCCCCGCTCACCGGAGACCGCCCGCGCCCGCGCCGGGCTGCGCGACCGCGTCGCCTTCCACTCCCGGCTCGCCTGGCTCACCGACACCCAGCTCACCGCCGCCCAGCACACCGCCCGCGAGGCCGGGATGCCGGTCGGGATCGTGCACGACCTCGCCGTCGGCGTGCACCCCCAGGGCGCGGACGCCTGGGCGCAGCGCGCGTTCTTCGCCGCCGGGATGTCCGTCGGCGCCCCACCCGACGCCTTCAACGCCCGCGGCCAGGACTGGGGCCTGCCGCCCTGGCGCCCTGACCGCCTCGCCGCCTCCGGCCACGCCCCCTACCGCCAGCTCCTGCGCGCCCTCTTCCGCTACGCGGGCGCCCTGCGCATCGACCATGTGATGGGCCTGTTCCGGCTGTGGTGGGTACCGGAGGGCCGGCCGCCCACGGAGGGCACCTACGTCCGCTACGACGCCGAGGCCATGCTCGCCCTGCTGGCCATCGAGGCGACCCGGGCCGGAGCGGTGGTGATCGGGGAGGACCTGGGGACCGTTGAGCCGGGGGTGCGCGAGACACTCCAGCGGCACGGGGTGCTCGGTACGTCGGTGCTCTGGTTCGAACGGGACTGGGACGGCGACGGCCGCCCGCTCCCCCCGGAACGCTGGCGCGCCGACTGCCTCGCCACCGCCACCACCCACGACCTGCCGTCCACCGCCGCCCGCCTCACCGGCGAACACGTCGAACTCCGCGACCGGCTGGGCCTGTTGACCCGCCCGGTGGAGGAGGAGAGGGCGGACGCGGCGGCCGACGCGGCCGAGTGGCTGGCCCTGCTGACCCGCCTGGACCTGCTCGCGGCGTCCGACGCCGGTGACGAGGAGGCCGAGATCCAGGCCGTCCATCGCTTTCTGCTCCACACCCCGGCCCGCATGATCGGCGTCTGGCTCCCCGACACCGTCGGCGACCGCCGCCCCCAGAACCTCCCCGGCACCTGGGACCAGTACCCGAACTGGCGCCTGCCGATCGCGGACGCGACGGGCCGGCCGGTGACATTGGAGGAGTTGATGGAGTCGGGGAGGGCGCGGGCACTGCTGGAGGTTCTGCGTTCGGACAACCGGCCCGACCCGGAGGACGACGGCCGCCAGGTGTCGCTTTCCGGGCCGTCCGGGGTGTGAGGGCGGTGGGGAGCGGTGGCCCCCGGGACGGTCACCGCAGCGCCGGGCACCGCGTACAGGTACCCCGGCCGCGCGCCCCTCAAGTCGGCCCGCTAGTTTGGCAGTGTGGACAAGAAGAACGCCCTGCGCGCCGGCGCCCTGGCTGCCGGTACGACGCTGATGATGCTGCTCATGTCGTCGCCTGCCCTCGCGCTCACGCGTGACGACGGTGACGATCCCGGCAAGGGCCTGAGCGTCATCGAGACGCTGGGCCTCTACGTCCTGACCCCGCTCGTGCTGTTCGCGGTCATCGCGGGCCTGGTGATGGTGCTGGACAAGTCCAAGATCCGGGTCACCAAGCCGGGCGCGACGAAGGCCAAGGCGAAGGCCTGACCTCCGCTTCGAAGGCCTGACAACCTCCGTTTCTCCACCGAGGGCGCCGGTCGCCTTCCGTACCTGCCTCAAGGGGACGTACGGGAGCCGACCGGCGCCCTCGGTGCGTCGCTCAGGGGCTCGGCGCGGTCAGATACCGCTGCAGGGTCGGCCCGAGCCACGCCAGGATCTCCTCAGGGGCCAGCGCCACCACCGGCGGCAGCCGCAGCACATAGCGGGTGAGTGCGAGCCCCATCAGCTGCGCGGCACACAGCCCCGCCCGCGTCTGTACCTGCTCGGGGTCGGGGCACACCCGCTCGGCCACCGGCACCACCTGCTCCCGGAAGATGCCCTGCAGGCGCTCGGCCCCCGCCTTGTTGGTGATGCCGACACGCAGCACCGCGGTGAGCTCCTCGTTCGTCTCCCAGACGGTCAGGAAGTGGGCCACCAGCGCCCTTCCGACCTCGGTGCGTGGCGTCTGGGACACGTCGGGCATCCGCAGATCGAGCGCGACGGCCGCCGCGAACAGGCCGTCCTTGTTGCCGAAGTAGCGCATGACCATGGAGGGGTCGATATGCGCGTCCTTGGCGATGGCGCGGATGGTGGCGCGCTCGTAGCCGTCGGTGGCGAAGCGCTCCCGGGCGGCGGCCAGGATGGCGGAGCGGCTCGCGTCGGAGCGGCGCGCCGCCGAGCCGTTCGTGGGCTCTTTGTTTCTACTGGGGGTGCCGGTCATGCCAACGAGCGTAGGCCAACATCTGTGGGCCAACAAGCGTTGGCCAACGGGTGCGGGTCAACGGATGTGGGTCGACGGCCGTAGGTCAACGGGTGTAGGCCAACAGGTGTTGACTCCGCTATCGCACCGTCCTACCCTTGCCAACAAGTGTTGACCAACAAGCGTTGACCAACGCCCGTAGGTCCTCAATCGTTGGCCAACGAGCGCTGCCCACCCCAGGAGGCACTCATGAACGGCTCGACTGGCACCACCCCCGCCGCCACCAGCCCCGTCGGCCCCGCCCCCCGAACCCCCCGCGTGATCGTCGTCGGCTCCGGCCCCACCGGCCTCCTCCTGGCCGGTGACCTCGCCGACGTCGGCATCCCGGTCACCCTCCTGGAGAAGCGCCCCCACAAGACGAGCAACCTCTCCCGCGCCTTCGCCCTGCACGCCCGCGCCCTGGAGCAGCTCGACGCCCGCGGTGTCGCCGACGACCTGGAGGCCATCGGCCGGCCCCTCACCCGGCTCAACCTCTTCGACGGGCTGACCCTCGACCTCGGCACGCTCCCCTCCCGCTACCGGCACGTGCTCGTGCTCCCGCAGTACGAGGTGGAGAAGGTGCTGGAGCGCCGCGCCGTCGAGGCGGGTGTCGACTTTCGCTACGAGTCCGAGGTGACCGGACTGACCCAGGACGCCGACGGGGTCACCGTGCACATCAGGGGTGGCGACGACGTGCGGGCCGCGTACGTCGTCGGCGCCGACGGGATGCACAGTGCCGTGCGGGAGGCGGTCGGGCTGCCGTTCCCGGGAAGGTCGGCCATCCGGTCCGTCGTCCTCGCCGACGTGCTGCTCGCCGAGAAGCCCGAGACGCTGATCACGGCCGCCGCGGTCGGTGACGCGTTCGCCTTCGTCGCGCCCTTCGGCGACGGCTACTACCGTGTCATCTGCTGGCACCGCGGCCGCGATGTCCCCGACCACGAGCCGGTCGACCTCGACGAGGTCAGGGAGATCATGCTGCTGGCCCTGGGCCGGGACTACGGGATGCACGAGGCCCGCTGGATGTCCCGCTTCCACAGCGACGAGCGGCAGGCGCCCAGCTACCGGGCCGGCCGGGTCTTCCTGGCCGGCGACGCGGCGCATGTGCACACCCCGGCCGGCGGCCAGGGCATGAACACCGGTCTGCAGGACGCGGCCAACCTGAGCTGGAAGCTCGCCGCCGTCCTGCACGGCCACGCCACCCCCGACCTGCTCGACACCTACCAGACCGAACGCCACCCCGTCGGCAGGTCGGTCCTGCGCAGCAGCGGCGCGCTCGTGCGCCTGGCGATGGCCAAGGGCTGGCAGTTGCCCGTGCGTGCCGCGCTCCTCACCGCCTTCGGCCACGTCGCCCCCGTCCGCCGGAGGATCGTGGGCCAGATCACCGGCCTCGGCTACAGGTACCGGGCCCCGAGGGGCGCCCACCGCCTCACCGGCACACGGGTCCCCGACCTCGCGCTGGCCGGCGGCGGCCGTCTCCACGAGGCCCTGCGCGGCGGCCGGTTCGTCCTGGTCACCCCGGGTTCGTACGAGGCAGCGGGCGGGGGGCGCGCGGACCGGCTGGCCGTGGTGCACTGGGCGAGCGACCGCGGTACGACGCTGCTGGTGCGCCCCGACGGATACGTGGCCTGGGCAGCAGAGGGCGCCCGGGCCGAGGACATCGAGGCGGCGCTGGCGACACACGTCGGCTGAGCGGACACCATCGGTGGCGGACCGGCTCAGCCGATGGTGAAGCCGGCCGCCTTGGTGTCCAGGGTGGTGCTGCCGTCCTGGGCGGTGGCGAGTACGGCGATGTGCCAGGCGCCGCGCGGGGACGACGCGGCGTCGGCGGCGGACACCACGGCCTTGTACGCGCACGGCGCGGTGTCCTCTTCGGCCGGCGCACAGGCCGCCGACTCCACCGCTGCCATGTCCTTGGCGGTCGGCGGCTTCTTCGCGAACTCCGACTTCTCCGGCCACGCCAGCACCTTCAGGCTCTTCACACCGGAGGACGCGGTGACCTCGGTGGAGAAGCTGAGCGAGCCGTTGCGGCCGCTGTCGGGCGCGGTGTAACGGGCGGTGCTGTGCGCGAGGGCGGGCGGCTGGTCCCCCGCGTAGGCGAGGGCGAAGGCCCCGGCGCCTCCGAGGACGACGACACCGGCGGCGATGGACAGAGCGATACGACGGGACATGGCGGGTTCTCCGAAACTGTCTGAGTGCCTCGACTGGACGAACCGGCGCTCTGTGCCGCGCCGTTGCACCGATGCTCGCAACGCACGGGCACCCCGGGCGTGAGCACAGGTACTCAACTCCGCCTAGGTGATGGGGAGCACGACAAGGGGGCGCCCGGTCCGCCGGGCGCCCCCTTCGTCGTACCGTCGGCTACTGGGCCGCCGCGTCCGCCGCCTGGGCCCGCAGGGCACGTTCGACGCCCGCGCGGGACTCCGAGACGAGGCGGGCGAGGGCCGCGTTCGGCTGGGCCGCGGTCAGCCAGGTGTCCGTCTTGGTGACGGTCTCCTCGGAGACCTGAAGGGCCGGGTAGAGGCCGATCGCGATCTGCTGGGCGATCTCGTGGGAGCGGGAGTCCCACACCGACTTCAGTACCTCGAAGTACCGGTCCGTGTACGGCGCGAGCAGCTCACGCTGGTCGGTCTGGACGAAGCCGTTGATCACCGCCTCCTGCACGGCGTTCGGCAGCTTGTCGGACTCGATGACCGACGCCCACGCCTCGGCCTTCGCCTCCTCGGTCGGACGGGCGGCGCGGGCGGTGGCCGCGTGGCGCTCGCCGGCCGCCGTCCGGTCGCGGTCGTACTCACCTGCGATCTCCGCCTCGTCGAACCGGCCGACCGCGGCCAGCCGCTCCACGAACGCCCAGCGCAGATCGGTGTCGACGGCCAGGCCCTCGACGGTGTGGGTGCCGTCCAGCAGACCTTCGAGGAGGTCCAGCTGCTCCGGGGTGCGGGCCGTGGCCGAGAAGGCGCGGGCCCAGGCCAGCTGGTGGTCGCTGCCCGGCGCGGCGGACCGCAGATGGGCGAGGGTGGCGTCGGTCCAGCGGGTGAGCAGCGCCTCGCGGGTCGTCGGGTCGGCGTACAGCTCGATGGCGAGCTTCACCTGGCGCTGCAGGGACTGCACCACACCGATGTCCGACTCCTTGCCGATGCCGGAGAGGACGAGGGCGAGGTAGTCCCGGGCGGGCAGTTCGGCATCACGGGTCATGTCCCAGGCCGACGCCCAGCACAGGGCGCGGGGGAGCGAGGACTCGAAGTCGCCCAGGTGCTCGGTGACGAAGGCCAGGGACTTCTCGTCCAGGCGGACCTTGGCGTACGACAGGTCGTCGTCGTTGAGCAGGAAGACATCCGGGCGGCGGCGGCCGGCCAGCTCCGGTACGGCCGTCAGCTCGCCGTCCACGTCCAGCTCGATCCGGTCCTCGCGGACCAGCCGGCCGCTGTCCTCGTCGTACGCGTACAGGCCGATCGCGATCCGGTGCGGGCGCAGGGTCGGCTCGCCCTTGGCGCCGGCCGGCAGCGCCGGGGCCTCCTGGCGGATGGCGAAGGAGGTGACGACACCGTCGGCGTCCGTCTCGACCTCCGGGCGCAGGATGTTGATGCCGGCCGTCTCCAGCCACTTCTTCGACCAGGTGCTCAGATCACGCCCGGAGGTCTCCTCCAGGGCGCCGAGCAGGTCGGACAGGCGCGTGTTGCCGTACGCGTGCCGCTTGAAGTACGCCTGCACGCCCTTGAAGAACTCGTCCATGCCGACGTAGGCGACGAGCTGCTTCAGGACGGACGCGCCCTTGGCGTACGTGATGCCGTCGAAGTTGACGAGGACGTCGTCCAGGTCGCGGATCTCGGCCATGATCGGGTGCGTGGAGGGCAGCTGGTCCTGCCGGTACGCCCAGGTCTTCATGGAGTTGGCGAACGTCGTCCACGAGTGCGGCCAGCGCGAGCCGGGCGCGTACGCCTGGCAGGCGATGGAGGTATAGGTGGCGAACGACTCGTTCAGCCACAGGTCGTTCCACCACTCCATGGTGACCAGGTCGCCGAACCACATGTGGGCCAGCTCGTGCAGGATGGTCTCGGCCCGCGTCTCGTACGCCGCGTCGGTCACCTTGGACCGGAAGACGTACTGGTCGCGGATGGTCACCGCGCCCGCGTTCTCCATCGCGCCCGCGTTGAACTCCGGCACGAACAGCTGGTCGTACTTCCTGAACGGGTACGCGTAGTCGAACTTCTCCTGGAACCAGTCGAAGCCCTGCCGGGTCACCTCGAAGATCGCGTCCGAGTCGAGGAACTCGGCGAGCGAGGGCCGGCAGTAGATGCCCAGCGGCACGCTCTGCCCGTCCTTCTCGTACACGCTGTGCACGGAGTGGTACGGGCCGACGATCAGCGCGGTGACGTACGACGAGATGCGCGGCGTCGGCTCGAAGGCCCATACGTTGGGCAGCGAGCCCTTGGGCTCGGGCGTCGGCGAGTTGGAGACGACCGTCCAGCCGGCCGGCGCCTTCACCGTGAACTGGAAGGTCGCCTTGAGGTCCGGCTGCTCGAAGCTGGCGAAGACCCGGCGGGCGTCCGGCACCTCGAACTGGGTGTAGAGGTAGGCCTGCTCGTCGACCGGGTCGACGAACCGGTGCAGACCCTCACCCGTGTTGGTGTACGCGCAGTCGGCCACGACCCGTAGCACGTTACGGCCCTGCAGCAGGCCCGGCAGCGCGATCCGGGAGTCCTCGAAGACCTCGGCGGGGTCGAGCGGATCACCGTTCAGGGTGACCTCGTGGACCGCCGGGGCCACCAGGTCGATGAAGGACGCGGCGCCGGATTCGGCGACGTCGAAGCGCACCGTGGTCACGGACCGGTAGGTACCGCCCTCCTGCGCGCCGGAGAGGTCGAGATCGATCTCGTACGAGTCAACGGTGAGCAGCTTCGCCCGCTGCTGCGCCTCTTCGCGAGTCAGGTTTGTGCCAGGCACGCGGTCATCTCCTCGTTATGTGTGGGTTGCGCCATCCTTCCACGGCAGCATGGCCGCGGGCGACGAGGGAAAACCCCACAGATCGCTTGGTCAGGCGTCCGGCACGCCAGGGGCGTCAGGCGGCCGTCGTGCCGCCGTCGACCGGCATCGCCGCGCCGGTGACGAAGGACGAGCGGTCGCTGCACAGCCACAGCGCGGCCTCGGCGACCTCGGCGGGTCCGGCCATCCGCTTCTGGAGCGTCTCACCCTCGAACCGCTCCCGCAGCTCCGGCAGCGTCCGCACGGCCCGGTCCATCATCTCGGTACGGGTGCTGCCCACCACCAGCGCGTTGACGCGGATGCCGCGCTGCGCGTACTCGGCCGCGGCGGCCCGGGTGAGCCCGAGGACGGCGTGCTTGGCGGCCACGTAGGCCGCGGACGCCCCGGTCGCCCGCTGCCCCGCGACACTCGACGTGTTGACGATCGTGCCGCCGCCGGACCCGAGCATCTCGGGGATCTGGAAGCGCAGACAGTTCCATACCCCGCGCACATTGACGTCCATGGTCTGCTCGTAGACGTCCTGGCCGGTCTCGTGCAGCTCGGTGCCGGCGGTGCCGAACCCGGCGTTGTTGAAGGCGCAGTCCAGGCGGCCGAAGGTGTCGACGGCCGTGCGGACGACCCGCTCGACGTCCTCGGCCGAGGCCACGTCCGCCGGCACGGCCAGGGCCCGTCCGCCGCCGGCGCCGATCTCCTCGGCGAGCGCCCGCAGCCGGTCCGCGCGCCGGGCCGTCAGCACGACGGCCGCACCCTCCCGGGCGAACAGCCGCGCGGCGGCCGCACCGATCCCGCTGGACGCGCCGGTGATCATGGCGACCTTGCCGTCGAGGACGCGCGAGGTGGCACAGGACGGCTGGGCGTTGCTCATGGTGTGGTGGCTCCCGCTGAGTGAACGAGCTCTACCGGCTGCGCAGGCTCTGCTACGAGGCACGGCCGCGGCCGGAATCCCTGTCTTACCGCGCCGACAGCTCTTCGGCCACCAGCTCCGCGATCTGCACGGCGTTCAGCGCGGCCCCCTTGCGGAGGTTGTCGTTGGAGATGAACAGGGCCAGACCGTGCTCGACCGTCTCGTCACGGCGGATCCGGCCGACGTACGACGGGTCCTTGCCGGCCGCCTGCAGCGGGGTCGGGATGTCGGACAGCTCGACGCCCGGGGCGTCCGCGAGCAGCTCGGTCGCGCGCTCGGGGCTGATGGGGCGGGCGAAGCGGGCGTTGACCTGGAGGGAGTGGCCGGAGAAGACCGGGACGCGGACGCAGGTGCCGGAGACCTTCAACCCGGGGAGTTCCAGGATCTTGCGGGACTCGTGGCGCAGCTTCTGCTCCTCGTCGGTCTCGTTGAGACCGTCGTCGACGAGGTTGCCGGCGAAGGGGAGGACGTTGAAGGCGATGGGCCGCTTGTAGACGCCGGGCTCGGGGAAGTCGACGGCCTCGCCGTCGTGGGTGAGCCTGTCGGCGTCGGCGGCGACCTTCTGCACCTGCCCGTGCAGCTCGGCGACGCCCGCCAGACCGGAACCGGACACCGCCTGGTAGGTGGCGACGGTCAGCGTCTCCAGGCCGGCCTCCCGGTCCAGCACCTTCAGGACCGGCATCGCGGCCATCGTGGTGCAGTTCGGGTTGGCGATGATGCCCTTGGGCCGGTCGGCGATCGCGTGCGGGTTGACCTCGGAGACGACCAGCGGGACCTCGGGGTCCTTGCGCCAGGCGGAGGAGTTGTCGATGACGACGGCACCCTGGGCGGCGACCTTCTCGGCGAGCGCCTTGGAGGTGGCCCCGCCCGCCGAGAACAGCACGATGTCCAGGCCGGTGTAGTCGGCGGTCGCCGCGTCCTCCACGGTCACGCCGTCCAGCACGGTGCCGGCGGAGCGGGCCGAGGCGAACAGCCGCAGCTCGGTGACCGGGAAGTCGCGCTCCGTGAGGATCCTGCGCATGACCGTGCCGACCTGACCGGTGGCTCCGACGATTCCGACCCTCACGGTGACTCCCTTGCATACGGTGACGTGTGTCTGCGGCCTTTCCATCATGCGGCCGACCCGGGTCAGCCTGTCCAATTCTTTGCCCGCCATGCCCGCAGAACGGACCTGCCGGCCCGTGGAACTCCCGTCGGCGCCCGCGCTGAGCTGCAGAAATTGGCTCTCCGCGGCCTTCGTACCGCAAGCTGTGCTGCGGGGCGCCGGTGTGACGTACGCCTCGGAAAAGATTTCCGGAGCCGTCCGAACGTTTCCGGGGCCCGCGGAGATCGCCCCGCAGCGGAACTGGATCGTCCGCGACCTGCCCGCGTCGCGCACCATGAGCTTGCCGAAAGTGAAGGGGCGGGCGCCCCGCAGGACGCCCGCCCCAGCACCGGTTCTCTTACCGCTACTGCGTGACCTTCCGCTACTGCGTGACCTTCTCGATCCTCACGCTGCCGACACCCGCGACCGTGCCGCGCGCGTCGACCAGCTGGACCCGGCCGAAGAACTCACGTCCCTCGGGGGCCGCCGTGGCCGCCGTGACCTGGCCGGTCACCGTGGCCGAGGCGCCCGTGTCGAGCTTGACCGGCGTCGACTCGTCGACCGTGACCGCGCCGAGCGTGGCGGAGAAGAAGACGTCCCGGTAGTCGTAGTCGGTGGAGCCCGACGGGACCGAGTAGCCGACGACCTCGATGGTGTACGTGCCGGCGGCCGGCGAGGCGATGGACACCGCCTCCTCCGAGTCGCCGTCGGCGGACTGCGCGACCTGCTTGCCGGACGCGTCGTACACGGTCAGGTCGAGGTCGGCCGCCGTGTCGGAGACGTTGCCGATGGCCACGTCCAGCGACTTCGCGCCCGCGGGCACGGTCACCGTCGAGGTCTGGGTCTCGCCCTCCTTGATCGACGGGCGGGCCGTCTTCGAGGAGCCGAGCGGACCGCCGACCAGCTTGCCGTCGAGCGCGGCGAACTTGTTGGTCACCTTCCAGGAGGCGCTGACCGGGGTGCCGGCCTTGGCCTCGGGCACGGTCACGGTCTCCGGGTCGAAGGCCGCGCCGAGCACGGTGACGCCCAGCTTGTACGGGTTGTCGAGCAGCGGCGAGGTGCGGCGTGCCTCGACCTCGATCTCCCAGACGCCGGCCTGCGGGTCGGCGTACGAACGGACGTCGGGCTTGCAGCCGTTGCCGTTCAGGTAGTTGTTGTAGCAGTACGGGGTACCGGTGTTGTCGACCGGAACGCCGTACGGGTGGATGGCGATGAAGCGCGTCTGGCTCTTGTCGGCCAGCCCGCTCATCGCGACCTCGAGGGACTTGGCGCCCTCGGGCACGGTCACGAAGTACGACGTGGAGCTGTTGCGCTGTACCGAACTCGAAGCCGAGTAGGTGTAGTTCACCGGAGTGGACACGACGACGGTCGTCAGGATCTGCTTGTCGACGCCCTCGGTCCTCGGGTCGTCGACTTCAAGGATCGCCGACTTGATGCCCGCACTCTTCGGCCTGGCCTGCACCTTGACCGTCACCGGCTGGTTCAGCGGCAGCATGACCTCGTCCGAGCCGAGGATCTTGAAGGTGTGCCCGGCGTTGTTCTCGAAGTGCAGCTCGTGCCGGATCGCCTTGTCCGCGCCGGAGGTCCGGGTGATCGTGATGTCGTATGTCTTCTTCTGCCCGGCCTTCAGGCCACCCTCACGGTCGTACAGGCCGGTGCCGTAGCCCGGGGTCTTCAGCGCGGAGTCGATCGCGGTGTCGACGGGCGCCTTGACGGTGTAGTCGTGCGCGGTGGCGTGGGCCCTGATGGACTTCCACGCGTCGACGATGTTGATGCGGCCCGCGCCCTCCTCGTACGCCTGCACGTCCTTGATGTGGTCGGCGGTCGAGGTGAGGGCCGTGCGCAGGTCGGCCGGGGAGAGGGCGATGCCCTTCTCCTTGGCGGCGCTCAGCAGCAGCGCCGTGGCGCCGGTCGCCTGCGGGGACGCCATCGAGGTGCCCTGGAGCATGGAGTATCCGGCCGGCAGCGAGTAGCCCGCCTCGGCGACCGGGGAGCCCGGCAGCCAGGTCTGGGTGGAGTTGATCGCGGCGCCGGGCGCGACCAGGGTCGGCGTGAAGCCGCCGTCCTCACGCGGGCCGCGCGAGGAGAAGGGCAGCAGCTGGTACTTCGTGGTCACCTGGGAGCCGTAGTTGGCGGCCCAGGTCTCCCTGGAGATGGCCGCGCCGACCGAGATGACCTTGTCGGCGAGCCCGGGGTCGCCGATGGTGTTCGCGCCCGGCCCGGAGTTGCCCGCGGAGATGACCAGCTGCACGCCGTAGGTGTCGATGAGCCGGGTGTACAGCTCGGCGCGCGCGTTGTTGCCGTCGTTCAGCGCCGGCAGGCCGCCGATCGACATGTTGACGATGTCGACGCCCCGGTTGGCGACCAGGTCGATCATGCCCTCGGTGAGGGCGACGTTGGTGCAGCCGCCGGTCCAGGTGCAGGCCCGGGAGGAGACGATCTTCGCGCCCGGAGCCGCGCCGTTCATCTTGCCGCCGAACAGGCCGTTGGCGGCGGTGATACCGGCGACGTGGGTGCCGTGCTCGGACTCGATGACGCCGATGTTGACGAAGTCGGCCGTCTTGCCGACCCAGGACCCGCCGTACGGGTCCATCGGGACGTCCTTGCGGATCTGCACGACGAACGGCTGCCGCTCGACGACGTCGGTCGCCGGGTTGTCGGTGCCGAAGTAGCCGACCTGGTACCCGTCCTTGTACGGCTTCATCGGCGTGTCGTCGGAGAAGTCGTTGTTGTTGTTCAGGTCGACGGTGACCGTGCCGGCCGCCGGGTCGTAGAGCACGCCCCAGCTGTCGGTGGTGTCGCCGTCCCGGTTTGCGTCACCGGCCGCGTCGCCACCCGTGGTGTACGACTCCTTGAACGTGCTGATCTCGTACGACCCGGCGGGTGCCGTCCAGGTCTTGCCTCCGTAGCCGAAGCTCGGCCCGGACACGGCGGTGACCATGGGCCGCCAGGTCTGGTCGCTGTCGACGATCGGGTCGGTCGAGGTCACCCAGTCGACGATCTTCCGCTCGCCCGTGGTGGTCTTCTGCAGCGCCGGGTGACCGAGATCGACACCGGAGTCCAGGATGCCGATGGTGATGCCCCGGCCGTCCGCCTTCGGGTGGTCCTTGACGAAGTCGACGGCGCCCGTCTCGAAGGAGGGGTTGTACGGGTTCTCGGCGGGGGTGTTCTTGTCCGGCCCCGAGTAGGTGGCCTTGACGCTCTTGGCGTTGGCGTCGCTCACCGTCGGGTCGTCGAGCTGGATCTCCTGGCGCAGGTCGATCGCGTGCACCGAGGACAGCTTCGCGGCGGCGGCGATCGCCGAGTCCGCCCGGCCCGTGGGGACGGTGGCGCGGACATAGCCGAGCTTGTCGTACGTACGGCCCACCGAGCCGCCCTTGACGCCGTCCAGCTCCTGGGCGACCTGCTCGGTCTGCCCCGGTGCGGTCGCGATCATCATCGTGACGTTCTTGGCGCCGTCGGCCTTGGCCTCCGCGAGCAGTTCGGCGTCCTCCGAACCGAGCTTGTCATGGGCCGACTTGACGCCGGGGTCGGCGGTGGCGGCGGAGGAAGCGGGGGCCGTGGCGGCGGCCAGGGGTATCGGCCCGGCGGCGGAGAGCGCGGCCACGACACCGACGGCCACGGCTATCCGGGCCAGGCGTCTGTGGCCCGGTATCGGGTCGTGCTGGGGGCTGAGGGTCATCTGCATCCCTTGTAGGTAAAGGAACGAGCACGAAACGACCGGACTTGGTCGTGTCCGGCGCGTAGGCGCACAGCTTTCCCCAAGAGAACGCTCTTTTGGGAACGTTGACCGAATTGATATGAACGTATGGGGAAAACCCCCGGTCATCTCCCGGACCTGTCGCGGAAAACCCGGTGGCAGTCGCTCCCCGCGCCCCCTACCGTGCCGATGTGCGCGAGAAGCTGAGGGTGGCGGCCTACGCCGTGTGTGTCCGCGACGGACAGATTCTGCTCGCCCGGTCACCCGCCGCCGACGGCACACCCGAATGGGTCCTGCCCGGCGGCGGCATGGAACACGGCGAGGACCCGTACGACACGGTCCGCCGCGAGCTCATGGAGGAGACCGGCTACCGCATCGAGGTGACCGGGCTGCTGGGCATCGACTCCCGCCGCCATCGCTTCGCCCGGGAGAGCCTGCTGGCCCGCATCACCGACCACCACCATGTGCGGATCATCTACACCGGCGAGATCGTCGGCGGCGAACTCCGCAACGAGGTCGACGGCTCCACCGACATGGCCGCCTGGCAGGACCTGGACGCCGTACCGGATCTCCGGCACATCCGGCTGGTCGATGTCGCACTGCGGATGTGGCGGGAGCGGCCGGTGGCGGGGCGGTTTGCAGAAGAGCAGTCGTAAGCGCCGAAGCGCGGCCGTACGCGCCGGAGACCCATCCCCTACCCCGGCAGATGAACGCGGAGCAACCGGCCCCCGGCCGCCCGAAATCCGCTCCATGACCGGACCCCACCTCACCTGATCCACGTACGGTGATCGGCGTTGCGCGTTGCCGCCGAGTTCACGCGCAGGCCATCCCCGGTGCCAACGATCCAGAGCGAGCGGGAAGTTCGCGGAAGCGATCGCCCCGCGACCACTGCCGGACGCGTTCGCACTCGGGGAGACCGCGCCATGTCGCGCATACGCTCAGTCGCCACCTCCGCCGCCCAGAAGGGCCGCGAGGCACTGGAGATCAACCGCCGTACCGTGCTCGCCGCCGCCGGAGCCGTCTCGCTCTCCGCGGGCGTCGGCTACGCCCTGCGCCCCACCGGCAGTCAGGCCGCGCCCACCGCGATCGAGGAGCAGGAGCCGGTCGCCGAGGGCCGCAAGGCCGCCGCGGCCCCCCTCACGCCGTACACCAAGGGCACGACCCTCGCCTCCGTCGCCGCGCCCCGCAACGGCTCGGGCTACCGCCGGCTCGGTGACGGCGCCGGCTGGTCGCGCATGCTCCGCTCCGACCTGGCCACCGCCAAGTCCGGCCGGGAGAACCGCCGTACCGCCCTCGCCGCGTTCGTGCAGTTCACCGACCTGCATCTGATGGACGTCCAGCACCCGCTGCGCCTCGAATACCTGCGCGCCCACGACCCACACGCCTGGCGCCCCCACGAGGCGCTCACGGTGCCCGGCGCCATCTCCCTCGTCGAGCGCGTGAACGCGCTGCGCGGCGCCCCCGTCACCGGCTCCCCGCTGCACTTCGTGATGACGACCGGCGACAACACCGACAACAACGCCCACTCCGAGCTGGAGTGGTTCATGAAGGTGATGAGCGGCGGCCGGATCACCCCCAACAGCGGGGACCCCAAGCACTACGAGGGCGTGCAGAACAGCGGCCTGAAGCTGTACTGGCAGGCGAGCTCCACGGTCCGCGACGGCGACAAGGCGCTCGGCTTCCCGCACCTGGCGGGCTTTCTCGCCGCCGCGATCCGCGAGGTGAACAGCCCCGGCCTCAACCTCCCCTGGTACTCCACCGTCGGCAACCACGACTCCCTGCCGCTCGGCTGCTTCGGCTCCCACGCCGACCCCTACCTCGCCGCGGCCGCGGTCGCCGGCAAGAAGCTGATGACGGCGACCGACGCCGAGGCCAGGAAGCTCCAGGACACCATCCGCAAGGCCCAGGACCCCAAGGGCAGCGGCTACCGTGACTTCCTCAAGGCCCACGCCCGTTCGACGCGCTCGGTCACGGCGGACGAGAAGCGCGCCCCGTACACGGCCGCGGACTACCTCAAGGCCCATCTGGACCCGGCCTACCAGGGCCTCGGCCCGGTGGGCCACGGCTACTCGACCGCCAACGTGGCCGCGGGCACCCAGTACTACGCCTTCCGTATCTCCGACGACGTCATCGGCATCAGCCTCGACACGACGGACGCCGGCGGCCACTACGACGGATCGATCGGTACGGCCCAACTGTCCTGGCTGGAGCGGACCCTGAAGGAGAACAAGGACTCCTACGCGGTCGTCTTCAGCCACCACACCAGCCGGACGATGACCAACACCCGCCCCGACCCGGCCCACCCGAGCGACCGCCGCCACACGGGCACCGAGCTGGTCACCCTCCTCAACCGCCACGCCAATGTGCTGGCCTGGGTGAACGGCCACATCCACCGCAACCTGATCACCCCGCACAAGGCCTCCAACGGCAACTCCTTCTGGGAGATCACCACCGCCTCGCACGTGGACCGCCCCCAGCTGGCCCGGGTCGTGGAGCTGGTGGACAACAAGGACGGCACGGTCTCGCTCTTCACCACGCTGATCGAGTCGGCGGCTCCGCACCGCACGGACTTCTCCGACCTCTCCCAGACCGGCCTCGCGGCCCTCTACCGCGAACTGGCCTTCAACGCCCCCGGTTCCAGCAAGGTCCTGGGCGGCAACGCCGTGGACCGGAACACGGAGCTGGTCCTGAAGAAGGGCTGAAACTCACCCAACCGGCCTACAGCAGGCAACCTCGCCGATCACGGCGGTGTCCCTCCCCCCGACCGAGCCCGACGGCTGCGCTGACCCGACTGGGGGAGAGACATGTTCGTACGTACGACACTGATGGCGGCCACGGCAGTGGCCCTGTCGGCGGCACTGGCGGCGGCACTGGCGGCACCGGCGGTGGCGGCGGTGGCGGCACCCGACGCCGGCCACTCGGCCACCCGCAAGGCGGTGAAGGCCGCGGTCGCGGCGGGCGTACCCGGGGTGACGGCCACGGCCCGTGACCCGCACGGTACCTGGTCGACGACGGCCGGGGTGGGCGACACCCGGGCGGGCGCCCCGCGTTCCGCGTCCGACCACTACCGGGTCGGCAGCATCACGAAGACCTTCGTCTCCACGGTTCTGCTCCAACTGGAGGCGGAGGGCCGCCTGTCCCTGGACGACAGGGTGGCCAAGTGGCTGCCGGGGGTGGTCCGGGGCAACGGCAACGACGGCCGCCGCATCACCGTCCGCCAGGTCCTCAACCACACCAGCGGCATCTTCAACTACACGGCGGACGAAGACTTCGGCCGCATGTACTTCACGAAGGACGGCTTCTTCCAGCACCGCTACGACACGCTGACGCCCGCCGCACTGGTGGGGATCGCGATGAAGCACAAGCCGGACTTCGCACCGGGCACGAGCTGGTCGTACTCCAACACGAACTACGTCCTGGCGGGCATGGTGATCAAGGCGGTGACGGGCCACTCGTACGCCGAGGAGATCACGAACCGCGTGATCAAGCCCCTCCACCTGACCGGCACGTCCCTCCCCGGCACCCGCACCAACCTCCCGCGCCCGAGCAGCCGCGCCTACTCGAAGTTCGCGCAGCCGACAGGTCCGACCTACGACGTCACCGCCCTCAACCCCTCCATGGCCGCCTCGGCCGGCGAGGTGATCTCCACCTCCGCCGACCTGACCCGCTTCTACGAGGCACTGCTGCGCGGCAGCCTGCTCCCTGTGCGCCAGCTGAAGGAGATGAAGACCACGGTCCCCGTCCCCGGCGACCCCAACAGCGCCTACGGCCTCGGCCTGATCGGTCACACCCTCTCCTGCGGCGTCCACGTCTGGGGCCACGAAGGCGGCATCCACGGCTCCACCTCCACTGCGGCCACCACCGCCGACGGCCGTCACGCCCTGGCCGTGAACTTCAACGGCGACTGGACGGGCGACCCGGGCACGGTCCTCGACGCGGAGTTCTGCGGGAGCTGAGCCTCTTCCACGGGCGCCCGGAAAAAAGTTCCGGCGGTGACGTCGAGAACCCGCGGCCGGCTCCGTCCCCGGGGTGAAGGCGGCCACACTGGGTCGCACGAGCACCGAGGAGAACATCATGGCCAAGTACCTGCTGCTCAAGCACTACCGGGGCGCCCCGGCCGCGGTCAACGACGTGCCCATGGACCAGTGGACGCCGGAGGAGATCTCGGCGCACGTCCAGTACATGAACGACTTCGCGGCCCGGCTCGAGAGGACCGGCGAGTTCGTCGACAGTCAGGCCCTCGCTCCCGAGGGGATGTGGGTCCGGTACGACGGCGAGGGGCGCCCGCCGGTCACGGACGGTCCGTTCGCCGAGACCAAGGACGTCATCGCCGGCTGGATGGTGATCGACGTCGACAGTCACGAGCGCGCCGTCGAGCTGGCCGGGGAGCTGTCCGCCGCCCCGGGGGCGAGCGGCAAGCCGATCCACGAGTGGCTCGAGCTGCGCCCCTTCCTGGGCGTGCACCCCACCGTCACGGAGTGCCATTTCAAGTGAACGAGGTCCTGCTCCGGAGCCTCACACCGAGTGTGCTCACCGTCCTCGTCCGCCGCGGAGCCGACTTCGCGGCGGCCGAGGACGCCGTGCAGGAGGCGCTGATCGAGGCGGTCCGCGCCTGGCCGGCCGACCCGCCGCGGGACGCGAAGGGCTGGCTGGTCACCGTGGCCTGGCGGAAGTTCCTCGACGCCACCCGCTCGGACGCTGCCCGCCGCCGGCGCGAGGACCTCGTCGACGAGGAGCCGAAACCCGGACCGGCGCCCGCGGTCGACGACTCGCTCCAGCTCTACTTCCTGTGTGCCCACCCGTCCCTCTCCCCGTCCTCGGCGGTCGCGCTCACGCTGCGTGCCGTCGGCGGGCTCACCACCCGGCAGATCGCCCAGGCCTACCTGGTGCCCGAGGCGACCATGGCGCAGCGCATCAGCCGGGCCAAGCGCACCGTCTCCGGCGTGCGGTTCGACCGGGCCGGCGATGTCGCCACCGTGCTGCGCGTCCTCTACCTGGTCTTCAACGAGGGCTACTCCGGCGATGTCGACCTCGCCGCCGAGGCCATCCGGCTCACCCGGCAGCTCGCCGCCGCCATCGACCACCCCGAGGTCGCGGGGCTGCTCGCCCTCATGCTGCTCCACCACGCCCGGCGCGCCGCCCGCACCGCGCCCGACGGCAGCCTGGTCCCGCTCGCCGAGCAGGACCGGAGCCGCTGGGACACCCGCCTGATCGCCGAGGGCGTCCAGATCCTCCAGACGGCCCTCGCCCGCGACCGGCTGGGCGAGTTCCAGGCACAGGCCGCCATCGCCGCCCTCCACGCCGACGCACCCACCGCCGACGAGACCGACTGGGTCCAGATCGTCGAGTGGTACGACGAGCTCACGCGCCTGACCGACAGCCCGGTCGTCCGGCTCAACCGCGCGGTCGCCGTGGGCGAGGCCGACGGACCCCGCGCCGGCCTGGCCGCGCTCGCGGCGCTGGACGCCGCACTGCCCCGGCACACCGCGGTGGCGGCCTACCTCCACGAACGCGACGGCGACCTGGCGACGGCGGCACGGCTGTACGCCGAGGCGGCCCACAAGGCACCCGACCTCGCCGAGCGCGACCACCTGACCCGCCAGGCCGCCCGGCTCAACGCCCGCCGGAGCCGCCGCTGACAACCGTCGTACGTTCGGGTGTTCCGCTTGCCGATTTTTTGCCGTCGGCCGGGTCGGTACCGGGCCTCCCGCCGCCTCGGCCGTTCCTGTAAAAACTGCAGGTCACAAGGGTGACGGCGGGGGGCGTCGGAGGATTCCGCCGGTGACCGTTCCGGTACTCGCCGTGTAAATGAATCGGACTCCCGTACGAGACATACCGTTCATCCGAATGAAACGTCCGTACCGCCTCATATCGGCTAACCCGCGGTTCCCGGGGATGGCTCGATTTGGTGCAAGGCTGGTGATCGTGTGGGCGCTCGGCTCGGACTTCGTGTGCTCTCGGTCTACGAGGGATTCTTCTCCGGGGGTGCCCGGATCGTTCACAGTGATGTACTGCTGGGGCTCGTCGAGGGCGGTCAGCAGTGGCATCGCGTACTGAGTCTGCACGGTGAGGTCCACCGAGAAGCCACGACGCAGCGGATGGAGGACGACGCCTGCTATCGCGCGCTCACGGCCGGTGGCATCGATGTCGCCTCGCTCGGCCGCACCGCGGGCCTCGTCGACGGCACGGTGGCGGCGTCGGTTTTCAGCGGGCCCGAGTTGGCCGATACCGCCCGGGCGATGGCCGGTGCGGACGTCATCCTCTCCCTGAAGGAACAGCCGCTCGCGCTCCTCAACCAGGCCGGGCTGCCCCGTCGCCCCGTCGTCGTCTGCCTGCACCGGTCCGACCCGGAGAACCAGGGCCCGGCGCTGGACGAGCTGAAGACCGCCATCGCGGACGGCAAGGTCGTGGCGTGCGTGTGCTGCGCCGAGTCGACGCGGGACGCGTACGAGGCGGCCGGCATCCCCGGTGAGCTGCTGCACGTCATCCCGAACGGGGTCGATCTGCTCCGCTTCCGCCCGGACGCTGCGGTGCGGCTCGCGTTCCGTGAGTCCGCCGGGATCCCCGCCACCGCCCCCGTCGTCGTCTTCGCCGCCCGGTACGCCGGTATGAAGAACGTGCCGCTCTTCCTGCGGGCGGCCAGGGCGTGGCTGGCCCGCGAGGGCGGCGGCCACGTGGTCATGTGCGGCGCCGGGATGACCGAGGACAACCCCGCCCTCTGGGCCGACATGGAGATCGCCTTCGGCGCCGACCGGGCCGCCCTCGGCGACCGCGTGCACCTCCTCGGCGTACGGCACGACATGGAGGCCGTCTACGCCGGCTCCGACGTCGTCGCCCTCACCTCCGCCTCCGGCGAGGCGGCGCCGCTCTGCCTCATCGAGGGCATGATGTGCGGCGCCGTACCGGTCACGACGGACGTCGGCGACAGCGCGTCGATCGTCGAGGGCCACGGGCTCGTGACGCCCTTCGACCCCGACGCGATCGCCTTCGCGTGGTCGGCGGCGGTGGCCGAACGGGACGCCTTCGCACCGGCGCTGCTCGCCAGCCGCGAGCGGTTCAGCCGTACGCGGATGATCGCCGCGTACGCCGACCTGCTCGACCACGTCGCCGGCGACGTACGCGACGAACTGCGCCCGGGCGTCAGCGGGCAGTAGGAGAGCGAGGAGGGGCCGTCGGTCCCCCTCCGGACCGGCGGCCCCTCCTCTCCCCTCCTGGTGACGGCCCCCCTCGCTACCGGGGCAGCACCACGACATACGCGGCCGGGTCGCGGTCGTCGGCCGCCATCAGTGCCGTACGGACCACCGCCGCCTGCTGCTCCATCGAGTCGCGGAGCTTCTTCGGGGTCAGGTAGACGACCGTGATGCCCAGCCGCTCCAGGTGCTCGCGCTTGCGGGCGTATTCGGACCACAGGGCGTCCTCGTCCTGGCGCGGGGCCCGGGTGTCCAGTTCGACGGCGACCGCCTGCTGGGGCCAGTAGGCGTCGAGGCCGCCCAGGTGGGGGCCGCCGGGGAGACGCAGGTCCACGTTCCACACGGGGTCGGGGAGGCCGTACTCGTGGACCATCCGGTAGAGGCGGTCCTCGGCGATGGCCCGGCCCTCGGCGACCAGGGAGTCGACGGCGTCGACCACATGCGGGCGGGACAGCAGCTTCGCCTGGTTCAACGCCCGTACCACCGCGGCAGGTTCGCAGTGGTGTCCGCGTACCGCCTCGGTCAGCAGCCGTCGTACCGCCTCCGCGTCGGTCAGGTCCGCCACCGCGTCCGCGAGGGCGCGCGGGACCGGGGCGACGGGCAGGCCCGTAACCGGCTCGGGGGTCGGCAGGGCCGGGGTGCGGAGCACGCGGACGTAGGAGGTGGAGCGGATGCGGCGCATGCGGGGGACCAGGACGTCCACGTGGTCCAGGGAGAGCAGCGGCGGGGTGGAGGAGAACCCGTGGAGGGTCAGCGCGGCCAGGCCCGTGATCATCGTCTCCGCGTAGACCGGGCGGTGGGGGGAGTCGGGGCTCGGCTGGGTGGGGACGCCGGGGGCGGGCTCGCGGGCGGCGAACAGCAGGGCTCCGTGCAGGCGTTCCTCGCTGGTCGGCGGGCCGGGGTGGAGCAGGATCACGCCGGGGAGCAGTTGCTGCCAGGGGCTGCCCGGCCGGCACTGCTCGGCGATCTCGGTGGCCGCGACGCCGTGGGAGCGGAGCTGAGCCGTCGTCATCACCCGGCGGCGGACGTCCGCGAGATGGCGGAGGGGGCGGGGGGAGAGTGGGGTGTTGTGGGTCATGGCCACGAGATTCCCGGGTCCGGTCTGCCCCTTAACCGCTGTTACGTTCCTGTTGAAGAATGCGGACAACACGGCACTAAAGGTCAGGTGTTCGAGTGCCGAGTAGGAGGCGAAAACCCCTGGTCCGATCGGGTGCGGACCAGGGGTTACGGCCATGATTGACTGAATTCCGTAACGGTCACCCGGCGGGAAAGCTCAGGCCAAAGCTCAGGCCGAAGGTCAGTCGCTGACGGCCGCCGCGTCGCACTCCTGTCCGCGCAGCGTCCGGGCCAGGTCGTCCCGGGCCTCCAGGACCAGCCGGCGCAGCGCCGGGGGCGCGTCGGCGTGGGCCGTCAGCCAGGCGTCCGTCGCCTCCAGCGTCTCCGGGCGGTCCTGGAGCGAGGGGTACAGGCCCCGGACCACGTCCATGCCGATCTGGATCGAGCGGTCCTCCCAGATCCGAGCGATGACCTCGAAGTACTTCTCCGCGTACGGCGCCAGCAGGTCCCGCTGCGACGGCTGGGCGAAGCCCGCGATCGTCGCCTCCACCAGCGCGTTGGACAGCGCCTCCGACTCCACGACCTGCGCCCAGGCCTGCGCCTTCACGGCCGCCGAGGGGCGGGCGGCCAGGCAGCGCACCTGGTGGCGCTTGCCGGACGCGGTGTCGTCGCGGGCCAGTTCGGCGGCCAGCACGGACTCGTCGGCCGCGCCGTGCGCGGCGAGGGGTTCGAGGAACGCCCAGCGCAGCTCCTGGTCGACGTCCAGGCCGTCGATCGTGGCCGTCCCCGACAGCAGCTCCTGGAGCAGCTGGAAGTCGGCCCCGTCCACCGCCGTCGACGCGAAGAACCGCGCCCACGCCAGCTGGTGCTCGCTGCCCGGCGCCGCCTGCCGCAACTCCCGCAGGGCGCCCTCCGCGAGCCGCCGCCCGGCCGTCTCCCGCCACTCCGGCGCCACATAGTGCACCAGCGCCGAGTCCGCCCACGCGTGCAGCATCTGCAGCACCCCGATGTCCGACTCGCGGCTCGCGAACCGCAGCACCAGGTCGATGAAGTCCCGGGCCGGCAGCAGCGCGTCCCGGGTCAGGTTCCACAGCGCCGACCAGCACAGGGCCCGGGCGAGCGGGTCGGTCAGGGCATCCAGGTGGTCCCGGAGCGTCGCCAGCGAGGTGTCGTCGAAGCGGATCTTGCAGTACGTGAGGTCGTCGTCGTTGACCAGGACCAGCTCCGGGGCCTCGGCGCCCGCCAGGTCGGCGATCACCGTGCGCGGCCCGTCGACGTCCGCCTCCACGCGCGCGTACCGCTCCAGAGCGCCCTCGGCCGTACGGCGGTAGAGGCCGATCGCGACCCGGTGCGGGCGCAGTTCGGGGTGCGACTCCGCGGCCTCCTGCACCACCGCCACCTCGGCGATCCGCCCGTCGGCGGCCAGCAGCACCTGCGGGG
Source organism: Streptomyces sp. NPDC111744 (assembly GCF_055634995.1). Lineage (NCBI taxonomy): Bacteria > Bacillati > Actinomycetota > Actinomycetes > Kitasatosporales > Streptomycetaceae > Streptomyces > Streptomyces sp. NPDC111744. Next base: position 225,133 of record NZ_JBVKCG010000005.1, on the reverse strand, counting down.
TCAGCGAGTTCACCCCCGCCGTCTGCAGCCAGGACCCCGCCCAGGCGCTCATGTCCCGGCCGCTGGTCTCCGCCAGGACCGACAGCAGGTCACCGAGGCGCGTGTTGCCGTACGCGTTGCGCTTGAAGTAGCGGCGGGCGCCCTCCAGGAACGCGTCCTGGCCGACGTACGCCACCAGCTGCTTGAGGACGGAGGCGCCCTTGGCGTAGGTGATGCCGTCGAAGTTGAGCTTGGCGTCCTGGAGGTCGCGGATGTCGGCCGTGATCGGGTGGGTGGAGGGCAGCTGGTCGGCGCGGTAGGCCCAGGCCTTGCGACGGTTGGCGAAGGTGGTCCAGGCGTTGGTGAAACGGGTCGCGTTGACGTTCGCGAAGGCGCCCATGAAGTCCGCGAAGGACTCCTTCAGCCACAGGTCGTCCCACCACACCATGGTGACCAGGTCGCCGAACCACATGTGCGCCATCTCGTGCAGGATGACGTTGGCCCGTGCCTCGTACGACGCCTGCGTCACCTTGCCCCGGAAGATGTACTCCTCCCGGAACGTCACCAGACCCGGGTTCTCCATCGCGCCGAGGTTGTACTCGGGTACGAAAGCCTGGTCGTACTTCCCGAACGGGTACGGGTAGTCGAAGTGGTCGTGGAAGAAGTCCAGGCCCTGCTTGGTGACCAGGAAGACGTCGTCCGCGTCGAAGTAGGGCGCGAGACCCTTGCGGCACATCGCGCCGAGCGGGATCTCCAGCGTCGACCCGTCGGGGAGCGTGCGGGAGTACGCGTCCGTCACGTAGTGGTACGGTCCCGCCACCACGCAGGTGATGTACGTCGAGATCGGCTTCGTCTCCGCGAACCGCCACACCCCGTCGGTGAGTTCGCCCGCCCCGTTGCTCCACACCGTCCACTCCTGTGGTGCCCGCACCTCGAAGCGGAACGGCGCCTTGAGGTCCGGCTGCTCGAAGTTGGCGAAGACGCGGCGGGAGTCGGCCGGCTCGTACTGTGTGTAGAGGTAGACCTCGCCGTCCTCGGGGTCGACGAAGCGGTGCAGGCCCTCGCCGGTGCGGGAGTAGGCGCACCGGGCGTCCACCACCAACTCGTTCTCCGCGGCCAGGTCCTCCAGGGCGATCCGGGTGCCGTCGAAGACCTCGCCCGGGTCGAGGTCCTTGCCGTTCAGCGTCACGGCGGTCACGCTCGGCGCGACCAGGTCGGCGAAGCTCGACGCGCCCGGCTCGTTGCAGCGGAAGCGGATCGTGGTGACCGAGCGGAAGGTGCGCGGCTCGCCGTCGCCCTCGCCGACGGCGGACCGCACGTCCAGCGACACGTCGTAGCCGTCGACCGACAGCAGGGCGGCCCGCTCCCGGGCCTCGTCGCGGGACAGATTCTCACCGGGCACGGGCGGCACTCCCTCATCGTTGTCGGTACGCCGGAACAGCGCCGATCCTCCCATGCGCCCCTGACAGCGGACATCGGGAATGGGGTGGCCGGTGCCGGTGTTGCCGCCGGAAAAGGACCGTATACCGAGGAGAACCATGTCCGAGAGCGTGACGAGTTCCGGCAAGACCCCCGTCGACTTCTGGTTCGACCCGCTGTGCCCCTGGGCGTGGATGACCTCCCGGTGGGTTTTGGAAGTGGAGAAGGTCCGCGACATCGAGGTCCGCTGGCACATCATGAGCCTCGCGGTGCTCAACGAGCCCAAGCTGGACGAGCTGCCCGAGGAGTACCGCGAGTTGCTGGAGACCAAGGCGTGGCGGCCGATCCGCGTGGTCACCGCCGCCTGGCAGAAGCACGGCGCCGACGTCCTCGGCCCGCTGTACACCGCGCTGGGCACCCGCATCCACAACAACGGCGAGGGCCCGACCGTGGAGGCCGTCGCGGGCGCGCTCGCGGACGTCGGTCTGCCGGCCGACCTGATCGACTACGCCGACCAGGAGGACTTCGAGTTCGACGCGGAGCTGCGCGCCTCCCACAAGGAGGGCATCGACAAGGTCGGCCAGGACGTCGGCACCCCGGTCATCGCCGTGCCCGGCCCGGACGGCGAGCAGATCGCCTTCTTCGGCCCGGTCGTCACCCCCGCCCCCAAGGGCGAGGAGGCGGCCCGCCTGTGGGACGGCACCCTCGCGGTCGCCTCCGTCCCCGGCTTCTACGAGATCAAGCGGAGCCGCAGCAAGGGCCCCGACTTCAGCAACCTGTAGACCCGCCTGCCTCCGCCGAGGAGGCAAGCCCTGACGAGCCAGTACGGGAAGGCCCCCGCGAGTCACGTCCTCGCGGGGGCTTCACTCTTCGGGCTCTCTTCGGGTCAGCCGCCCGCGCGCCGCCGCTGCCGTAGGTAACCCACCGCGGCGAGTACGGCGGTCATCCCGCCCGTGTAGTAGAGCTGCACACGGGTGTCCGCCTCCCGGGCCATCAGGACGAAGATCGCCGTCATACCGGCCAGCGCCAGCCACGTCAGATACGGGAACGCCCACATGCGGACGACCAGCTTCTGCGGACTCTCCCGTTCCAGGCGGCGGCGGAGCAGCAGCTGGGAGACGGCGATGAAGATCCAGACGACCAGGATCACCGCGCCGATCATGTTGAGGAGCCAGGGAAAGACGTCGTCGGGGCGCCAGTAGCTGAGCACGACACAGACGAAACCGAAGCCACAGGACGTGAAAACCGCCAGGCGCGGGACGCCTCCGGAGACCCTGGCCAGTGCGCTGGGGCCCTGGCCGCGCTCCACCAGGGAGTATGCGATGCGCGAGGAGCCGTAGATGTTGGCGTTCATCGCGGAGAGCAGCGCGACCAGGACGACCACGTTCATCAGCCGGCCGGCGCCGGGGATGCCGAGATGGTCGAGGGCGGCGACGTACGGGCCCTTCTCGACGACCTCCGCCGAGTCCCAGGGGACCAGGGTGACGATGACCGCCATGGAGCCGACGTAGAAGAGGGCGATGCGCCACATGGCGGTGCGGACCGCGCTCGCCACGCCCCGCACCGGGTTCTCCGACTCGGCCGCCGCGATGGTGACCGTCTCCAGGCCGCCGTACGCGAAGACGGAGGCGAGCAGGCCGATGATCAGGCCCTCGCCGCCGTTCGGGAGGAAGTCGGTGAGGTTGGCGGCGCCCGGGGAGTCCGTGCCGGGGAGTACACCGGCGATCGCCAGCACGCCCAGGACCAGGAACAGGCTGATCGCGCCGACCTTCAGCGCCGCGAACCAGAACTCGAACTCGCCGAAGTTGCGCACCGCGGCCAGGTTCGCGGCACAGAAGACGACCATGAAGAGGGCCACCCACGCCCACTCCGGTGTCCCCGGCAGCCAGCCCGTCACGATCTTCGCCGCCCCGATGCCCTCCAGGCCGACGGCCGTGCACAGCAGCACCCAGAACGACCAGCCGGCCGTGAAGCCGGCCCACGGTCCCATCGCCCGCTCGGCGTGCGCCGAGAAGGAACCCGAGGACGGGTGGGCGGCAGACATCTCGCCCAGCATCCGCATCACCAGCATCACGATCAGGCCGGAGAGGGTGTAGGCGACGACGATGGACGGCCCGGCGGCGGCGATACCCGCGCCGGAGCCCACGAACAGACCCGCGCCGATGACACCTCCCAGGGCGATCATCGAGAGGTGGCGCTGCTTGAGGCCGTGGGAGAGCGTGGCACCGCCGTCCTGTGTCGGCGGTGTCTCGACCGTGGTGGTGCTGTGCGGCATGGGCGCGGCTCGTCCAGTGCGGTAGATGGGCAAAAACGCCCACAGTCTGGGCGGCCGCTCCGCTCGGAGGGAGCGGCCGCCCACTATCCGGACACGCCGGGTGCGGGGAGTGACTACGCGGCTACGGCCACGGTCGTGTAGTGCGAGGCGTCCCCCTCGATCGAGTAGCTCTCCTTGCCCTCGATACCGACCGGGATGTCACCGGCGACGGTGACCCGGTGCAGCCGGCGCGGCAGGCCGTCGTAGTTGTCGACCGCGTAGTGCTGGGTGATGCGGTTGTCGAAGAGGACGAGCTGGTTCTCGGACCAGCGGTGGCGCAGGATGTTCTCCGGCCGGGTGACGTAGGGCTGCAGCAGGTCGAGTATCTTGCGGCCCTCGCCCGGCGACAGCCCGACGATCCGCTGGGCGAACCCGCCGATGAACAGCCCGCGTTCACCGGTCAGCGGGTGGACGCGGACCACCGGGTGGACCGTGCGGTACTTGATGGACGTGAACTGGGCGCGCTGGGCGGCGTGTTCCTCGTCGAGGTCCTCCTCCGGAACGGCGTAGTCGTAGTCGTTGGTGTGCTCGGCCCACAGAGTGTCCGCCAACTGGCGCAGTGAATCCGGCAGTTGGCGGTACGCGGCGGCCGAGTTGGTGATCAGGGTCTCGCCGCCGTACGGCGGGAGGGTGACGGAGCGCAGGGTGCTGGCCTGCGGCGGGTTGAGGACGAAGGTCACGTCGGTGTGCCAGTGGTTGGCGGCCCGGCCGCGCTCACTGTCGACGGGCAGGACGTTCGGGACGCCGTCGACGGAGGAGACCGTCGGATGCGCGGTGGTGACGTCACCGAAGTGGCGGACGAAGGCCTGCTGGGTGTCGTCGTCGAGGTGCACGTCGTCGAAGACGAGCGCCTTGTGCGTGTTGAGGGCCTCGCGGATCGAGGTGGCGGTCTCCGCGCCGAGGGGCCGGGAGATGTCGACGCCAAAGACCCGGGCGCCGATGTTCGCGGTGATCTTGGTGATCTGGAGGGACATCGCGGTTCCTTTCGGATGAGCGTCAGATGAGCACAGGTCCGGCGTACTGGTTGGCGGGGCGGGGGAGGCCGTAGCGCTCCCGCAGGGTCTGGGGCGGGCCGTACTCCGTGCGCAGCAGGCCGCGGGCGCGCAGGATCGGTACGACGTGCTCGACGAAGGCCTCCAGACCGGAGGGCAGCACCGGCGGCATGATGTTGAAGCCGTCGGCGGCGCCCTGGGTGAACCAGGTCTCGATCGCGTCGGCGATCTGGTCGGGTGTCCCGGCGAAGGTCAGATGGCCGCGGCCGCCGCCGAGCCGGCCGATCAGCTGCCGTACGGTGAGCTGATCGCGGCGGGCGAGTTCGACGACCAGGGTGTAGCGGCTCTTGGCGCCCTCGACGGCGTCCTCGGACGGAAGGTCGGTCGGCAGCGGCGCGTCCAGCTCCAGGGTGCCGGGGGCCAGTTGCAGGAGCCGCTCCAGGCGGTCGACGCCGTACCGGTGCACGATGTGGTCCTCGAGGAGCCGCTCGTTCGCCCGCGCCTCGGTCTCGGTCGAGCCGGTCACCGGGACGATGCCCGGCAGCACCTTGATGTGGTCCGGGTCCCGGCCGGCCGCGGCCGTGCGTGCCTTGAGGTCGGCGTAGAAGGCCCGGGCGTCCTCGATGGTCTGCTGCGCGGTGAACACGGCCTCGGCGTACCGGGCCGCGAACGCCTTGCCGTCCTCGCTGGAGCCCGCCTGCACGAGAAGTGGGTAACCCTGCGGGGACCGGGGCACGTTGAGGGCGCCCTCGACACTGAAGTACGGCCCCTGGTGCCGGGGCGGGTGGATCTTCGCGTCGTCACCCCAGACGCCGGCCGCCTTGTCGGCGACGATGGCGTCGTCCTCCCAGCTGTCCCAGAGTTTCAGCGCCACGTCGAGGAAGTCGGCGGCCCGGGCGTACCGCTCGGCGTGCGCGGGCTCCGCGTCCAGACCGAAGTTCCGGGCCGCCTCCGCCCCCGCCGTGGTGACGATGTTCCAGCCCGCCCGGCCGCCGCTGACGATGTCGAGGGAGGCGAACCTGCGGGCCAGGTTGTAGGGGGAGTTGTAGGAGGTGGAGGCGGTGGCGATCAGGCCGATGTGCTCGGTGGCGGTCGCCAGCGCGGTGAGCAGGGTGAGCGGTTCCAGGGCGCCGGAGGGCCGCTGGGCGACACTGCCCCACAGATGCGGGCCGTCGGCGAGGAAGAGCGAGTCGAAGGTGCCGCGCTCGGCGGTCCTGGCCAGCCGTACGTAGTGCGCGAGGTCGGTGTGTGCGTAGGGGTCGCTCTCCGGGAGGCGCCAGGAGGCCTCGTGGTGGCCGGTGTTCATGAGGAAGGCGTTGAGATGGAGCCGGCGGGTCATGCGGGGTCCTCCGTGACACCGAGGGCGGCGAGCAACTGCTTGCGGTAGAGGGCGCTCGGCCGGCCGCGCTCCACGGTCAGGTCCAGGCCGATCCGGCCGTTCTCCAGGACCAGCACGCGGTCGGCGAGGACGATCGCCTCGTCGACGTCGTGGGTGACGAGCAGCACGGACGGCCGGTGCCGCTTCCACAGCTCGCGCAGCAGATGGTGCATCTTGATGCGGGTGAGGGCGTCGAGCGCACCGAACGGTTCGTCGGCGAGGAGCAGTTCGGGCTCGCGGACCAGGGAGCGGGCGAGCGCGGCACGCTGCGCCTCACCGCCCGACAGCTCGCCCGGCCAGGCCCGCTCCCGGCCGCCGAGACCGACCTCTTCGAGCGCCGACCGGCCCTGCTTGGAGGCGTCCCTGCCGTCCAGTCCCAGCACGACGTTGTCGAGCACCCGGCGCCAGGGCAGCAGCCGGGAGTCCTGGAAGACCACCGACACCCGCTCGGGGGCGGTGAGCCGACCGCTGCCGGGGACCCCGTGGTCGAGTCCGGCGACCGCCCGCAGCAGGGTGCTCTTGCCGGAGCCGCTGTGCCCGAGCAGGGCGGTGAACTGTCCGGCGGGCAGGTCGAGGTCGATGCCGTCGAGGACCGTACGACCGCCGAACGACCTTGTGAGTCCCCGCAGTTGTACGGCCGGACGGGTCAGCTGCTCAGTGTGCGGCGCCATGACAGCACCCTCCGTTCGATGCGGCGAACCACGGTGTCGGAGACCAGGCCGAAGACGCCGTAGATCAGCAGACCGACGAGGATGATGTCGCTGCGCCCGTAGTTCTGGGCCTGGAACATCATGTAGCCGAGGCCGCTGGTGGCGTTGATCTGCTCCAGGACGACCAGACCGAGCCAGGATCCGGTGACGCCGAGCCGGAGTCCCACGAAGAATCCGGGCAGCGCGCCGGGGATCACGATCTGCCGGATGAACTGGAGCCTCGTCAGGTCCAGGACCTCGGCGAGTTCGACGTACCGGCTGTCGATGGCGGACAGCGCGGCATGCGTGTTCAGGTAGACCGGGATGTAGACGACGATCGCGATGATGGCGATCTTGAAGGTCTCGCCGATGCCCAGCCAGAGGATGAACAGCGGGATCAGGCCAAGGGTGGGGATCGCCCGGTTGATCTGCACGGTCCCGTCGATCAGGGCCTCCCCGACCCGGCTGAGCCCGGCGGCCAGGGCCAGCAGCACCCCGGCGGTCAGTCCGATCGCGAAGCCGTATCCGGCTCGTTCCACGGAGGTCAGCACATCGGTGGGCAGCGTCCCGTCCGTCCACAGACGGCCGGCGGTCTTCACGACGGTCCAGGGCGCCGGGACCGCATTCGGGTCGAGCTGTCCGGCGGCGGAGGCGATCGCCCAGGCGGCGAGGAAGACGATCGGACCGGCCAGCCGGGCGGCGGGCAGCCGGCGGCCGGGGGAGAGCCGGCGACGCGGCCGGACCGGACGGGCCTTGTCCTCGACGGGAACCGCGGCGGCGGTCGTGGTCACGGCGGTCATTTCCGGTACTCCGCTGCCACGGCCTTCGCGGCGATGCCCTCGAAGCGGTGGTCGAAGAGCGAGGAGACGTCGGTCTTCTTCACGAAGCCGCCCTCCGCCAGCAGATCGGCGGTCTCCTGCTCCCACTTGATCGCCTCGTCCCAGCTGGGCGGGAAGAGCGGCTTGTTGGCGATGTCGGTGATGCTCTTGGCCTGGGCGAGGGTCAGGTTCTGGGTCTTGACGTAGAACTCCTCGTCCCAGACGTCCGGGTTCTCCCACTGCCAGACCAGGCCCTTGGCCCACTGCGGGATGTACGCGGCGATCGCGGCCGCCTTCGCCGGGTCGTTCAGCACCGAGACCGGCGCCCACAGCAGATTGAGCAGGTCGACGACGTCGGTGGTGATCGTGCGGGCGCCCTTCGAACCGTACTGCTGGATATAGGCCGGTGCCTGGGTGTTGGCCAGCGGGGCCACGTCCACCTGGCCGGACTGGAGGGCGGTGAAGAACTGGTTGCTGGTCAGCGGGACGAGCTGTACGTCGTCGTAGGCGAGCCCGGCCTCCTTGAGTGCCCGCAGCAGTACGACACCCTGAGCCTGCCCCTGCGAGAAGGCGAGCTTCTTCCCCTTGAAACCGGCGACCGTGCGGATGTCGCTGCCCGGCCTGGTGGCGAACAGATAGTTCGGTTTGCGGGTGATCTCGATCGCCACGATCTTTGCCGCGAAACCCTGGAACTGCGCCTGGATCGGCGGGATTCCCGCGTTGTTCGCGAGGTCCAGCGACTTGGCGCGGAACGCGTTGATGACATCGGGGCCGGCCCCGATGTTCGCCCAACTCGACACCGTGAACGGCAGCTTGGGCAGCTTCGCCAGCTTGAACTGAATCTGCTGGGTGTTCAGATACGAGGCGATCTTCAGGCTGGTGCCGGCCGGCACCCTGGCGGCCAGCGGGGCGGTGGAGGCGGCCGCGGTGTCGGCGGCGGCGCTGCCACCGGCGCAGCCGCTCAGCCCGGCCACGGCCGCCGAGGCGCCGAGCAGCGAGGTGAGGAAGAGCCGGCGGTCGATGCCGGAGGAGGACGCAGAAGGCATGGGAGGGCTCCCGGGAGAAAAGCAGCTGAGAAGCGGCAGAAAGGCAGGGAGAATTCCCGGCGACGGAAGGCCGGAAAGAAAGATCTCACGCAGAGGGAAATGCGCGCTCGGGGCGCGTCAAGACGTCAGCAACAGAGGGTGCGACAGGTCATGAGAAGGATGTTCCTTGCCGCGGGCGACGGCTGTCAATATTCCGAGATTCTGAATTAAATAAGCCATGGTGACGCGCTCAACGGGTCCCGGTACAGCACGTCGAGGACCACCGAACCGCCCGCCACCGCCAGCACCCGGTCACCGAAACTGGTCGGCGCGACCACGGCCGCCCGCTCCGGTCCGACCGCCTCCCGCAGCGCGGCGAGACAGTCCTCCCGGTGCAGCACACCCACCTCGGTGACCACCACGCTCTCCGGGTTGAGCACGTCGAGCAGCAGCCCCGCCGCCCGCCCGGTCAGCCGCGCCCGCTCCACAAGGAGCCGCACGGCCACCGGGTCACCGGCGCCGGCCGCCGCGAGGACGTCCATCGGATTGGAGCCGTCGACGACCCCGGCCGCCCGGGCCCGCCGCACCAGCGTCCGCTCGCTCAGCTCCACCTGGAGACAGCCGGTGCGTCCGCAGCCGCAGGGCTCGGTGCCGCCCGGCACCGGGAGATGGACGATCGTGCCCGCCTGGGAGCGCGGGCCGTGGTGCACCTCGTCGCCGGTGGCGAATGCCGCGTCGACCACGTTCCCGACGAACAGGTGCAGCACGCTCCGGCTGCCCCGGGCCCGTCCGAAGAGCCGCTCGCCGTTGACCAACGCCCGGGCGTGCCCGTCCACATGGACCGGCAGCCCGGTGTGCGCGCCGAGCAGTTCCCGCACCGGCACCTCGCGCCAGCCCAGCAGGGGATGCTCGACGACGGTCCCGGAGTCCCGGTCCACCCAGCCGCCGACCGCGACCCCGACGCCCAGCGGCCGGCTCCCCCGCACCCCGTCGAGCAGCGCGGCCAGTCCGGCGGCCGCCCGCTCCAGCACCCCGCGCGGTTCGGTGTCCCGGTGCTTCAACTCCCGCCGTACGACGACCCGTCCACGCAGGTCGAGCAGCGCGACCGTGGTGTAGGGCACGGCCACATGCACTCCGCCGACCACGAACCGCGAGTCGTCCAGGTCGACGGGAACATGCGGCCGGCCCACCCCGCCGGCCCGGCGGGGCGCCACCGCCTCCCGGATCAGGCCGAGTTCGGTGAACCGGGCGCAGTAGTCGGTGACGGACGCCGGGGAAAGCCCGGTCAGCCGGGCGATGGTGGAGCGGGCCACCGGCCCGTGCTCCAGTACCGACCGCAGGACCACGCTGGCGCTGGTCCGCCGCCGGTCGCCAGGGGGAGAGATGAGCGGGGGTGCCGCGGTACGGGGCATGGGAAACCGTCCTCGGGAACGGGGCCGACACGTCTCGGGGTGCGAGGCGCGCCGGACCGGTCTCCCGCCGCGCGGCCTCAGGCCGGACGGCGACAGGTGGCAGCCCCTTGCCGCCGCAGGTCGACATAGCGACGCGACGTGAGGTTCAGGGACTGGGCGACCATGTCCGAAAGCGTAGGCCGACAACCCGGAATCCCACCAGACCACTGGGATTCGATTGGGGGAACTCCACAGACCTGTTCAACGCCGTTGACGTGACTGAAACATCTCTGCCTCAGTGATCGGCGTCACCTCAAGACATGTGTAACCCGCACCTTTTGTGGGGAGCCCACCAAGCGTCCGTCACGGCCTTTGTCGACCGCTGACGTGTTCGGCTCAGGTGAGCCGGGATAGCGTCACGGTGTCCCCTGCTTGTCTGCCCACCCTCACCTCGCGGAGTCCCCATGAGCACCGCCACCGCAGCCCCGTCGACCCGCACGGGCGCCGTCCTCGCCGACCTCCTGCCCGCGTCCCGGGTACGCGATGCCGCCCTCGTGGTCGGCGGCGCCGCGCTCACCGGCCTCGCCGCCCAGATCGCCGTCCCCGTGCCGGGCTCCCCGGTGCCGGTGACCGGCCAGACCTTCGCGGCCCTGCTCGTCGGCACCGCCCTCGGCGCCCGCCGCGGCCTGCTCTCCCTCGCCCTGTACGCGCTGGCGGGTCTCGCGGGCCTGCCCTGGTTCGCGAGCGGCACCTCCGGTGTCTCCGTCTCCTTCGGCTACATCCTCGGCATGATGCTCGCCTCCGCCGTCGTGGGCGCCCTGGCCCGGCGCGGCGCCGACCGCAACGTGCTGCGGATGGCGGGCACGATGGTGCTCGGCGAGGCGATCATCTACGCGATCGGTGTGCCGTACCTGGCCTACGCCGCCGACATGTCCGCGTCCGCGGCGATCGCCGCCGGCCTCACCCCGTTCCTGATCGGCGACGCGGTGAAGGCGGCCCTGGCGATGGGCGCGATGCCGACCGCGTGGAAGCTGGCCGACAAGGGCTGACGGGACCGAGACCATGAAGGGGCCCGAGGCGCATCAGCGCCTCGGGCCCCTTCACATCGTGATGCCTAGTCGGTCCGCCGCCGCGACCACCACACGCCCGCCGACCCGGCCGCGATCAGCGCCGCGCCGGCCGCAGCGAGCGGCAGTACGTCACTTCCCGCGCCGGTCTTCGGCAGTTGGTCGCCGCTCGGCCCGACCGGCTTGTTGTCGGTGCCCAGCAGCAGCGGGGTGGCCGGGGCGTTCGGCGACGGGTTCGTCGTACCGAACGGCACCGGGCCCTGCTGCCAGAACGTCCTCTTCCCGTCCGCGCTCTGCACGGGCAGACAGATCTTCCCGGTCCTGCCCGGATCGAACGTGGCGTCCACCGGATACGACTTCGACCTGCCCGCGCCGAGCGCGCCGACCGGGCAACTGAAGCCGCTGTTCGAACCGGTCGGCAGATCCTTCTCCGCGATGGCGTCGCAGCCCTGCACGTTCGTGACCTTCAGGCCGTCGAAACCGACCACCAAAAGCCTGATTCCGTCGCTGTCCTTGGTTCCTTCGTTCTTTACGGTGGCGGTAATCGCCGTTTTCTGCGAACTGTTGTCGACCGAGATCCTCTCGGGCAACGTGGTCGTCAGCTTCACACCCGCCGGTGCCTGGTCAACCGCCTTTCCCCCCTTGCCGCTTCCCGGTCCCTGGTCATCGGCGGCGGCCGTGAACGGGAGGATCATCACGGCCGAGAAAGATGCCATGACCAGCGATCCCGCGACGACTGCCCTACGACGAGAACTCATGTTCGCCCCCCTTGCAACCCCCTGACCGCGCCTGAATTCGCGGTCACTTGAAGAGGTACCACAAGATTTCTCCGCACTATGCTGGTACGGCCGTAAGTGTGACCATTGTGTGTCGGCAGGGGCGGTCGTTGAGGGGGTGCAGCGAATTGCCGGAGAATTCAGGGAGTTCAGGGAATTCAGTTGGTCCAGGGAATTCGGAGAGCGCGGGGCGCGGTGGTGTCCCGGGGCTGCTGGTGACCGGTCGCTACCGGCTGGTCGAGAGTATCGGGCAGGGGGGAATGGGGCGGGTGTGGCGGGCCGTCGACGAGACGCTCGACCGGCAGGTCGCCGTCAAGGAGATGCGGATCGACGGCCTCGACGCGGAGGACACCCGCACCCGCCGCGAACGCACCCTGCGCGAGGCCAGGGCCACCGCCAGGATCGACCACCCCCACGTCGTACGGGTCTACGACGTCGTCGACGAGGGCGAACGCCTGTGGATCGTGATGGAACTGGTCAACGGCCGCTCACTGGAGTGGATCATGGCCGAGGAGGGGGCGCTGAGCCCGCGCGCGGCCGCCCGGATCGGCCTCGGCCTGGTCGCGGCGCTGCGCCAGGTGCACGCCGGGGGAGTGCTGCACCGCGACATCAAACCCGGGAACGTTCTCGTCGAGAACGCCGCCGGCCGGGTCGTCCTCACCGACTTCGGTATCGCGGCGATCCAGGACGCCAAGGCGCTCACCATGGTCGGCATGCTCGTCGGCTCCCCCGACTACATGGCACCCGAGCGGATCTCCGGCCGCCCGCAGGGCCCGCCGTCCGATGTCTGGTCGCTCGGCGCGACCCTGTGCGCGGCCCTCGGCGGCCGCTCCCCCTTCTCCCGCGACACGACCCTGGCCACCCTGCACGCCGTCCTCTACGAGGAGCCCGAACTCCCCGCGGCGGCGGGCCCGTTGCACGACCTGCTGGCAGCGCTGCTGGCGAAGGAACCGACGGCGCGGCCGGCCCTGGCGGAGGTGGAACAGACGCTGCGACCGGTGGCGTACCCGACACAGACACCGACGGAGACGTATCCGGCTCCGGTGGCCGAACGGCCCACCCCGACGTACGTGGACCTGACGAAGCTACGCCTCCCGGCACCGGAGGACGAACGCCCAGAGACGCCGGCACCCCCGCCGGTGAGTGCATCGACGGAGGCGGCGACGGAACGCTCCGCGGTCCGCTCGGAGACTCCGTCCGGCAACTCCGTCGGTCCCACAGTTCCGGCCGGCCCCAACTCCCCAAGGTGGGCGGGGCTGCATCCGTCGGCGGCTCCGCCGCGGAGCGCGACCGGCCACCACGCACCCGCAGCGACCCATCGACACGGGCCCCCCGTACGCACAGCCCTCCTCGCCGCACTCGGAATCGCAGCCGTAGTCACCGCCGTCGCCATCCTCCTCACCACCACAACAGGCGGCGGCGACAGCGACACAGCAGCCGGCACCTCCCCAACCCCCTCAGCCTCGATCTCCCCCTCGGCCACCGTCGCGGGCACCGCCCGCCCCCGCAGCCTCGCGCCCGGCGCCCACGAGGAGGCCGGCGGATTCGCGTGGGTGACCCCGAAGGGCTGGCGCAGGGACGTGAAGACCGGCGCCGAGGTGCACTACACCTCCCTCGACGGCAGCCAGGAACTCGTCGCCAAGTCCGCCCTGGCTCGCGGCGACCTCATGGACAGCTGGAGCGCCTCCGAACGCAGCGCCCACCAGGGCCGGGACTACACCAAGATCCGGCTGGTCGGGACGACGTTCCGCGGCTACCCGGCGGTGATCTGGGAGTACACCTTCACCCTCAAGGGCGTCCGCTGGCACGCACGGCTGCTGGGCTTCGACGCCGACGGGAAGTCGTACCAGATCAACACCTGGTACCAGCCGGCGATCGAAACCCAGGCCGTGAAGACGTACGAGCAGGTCAAGGAGGGCTTCACCCTCTTGTGAGCGTCAGCCGACGGACACCTTGTCGGCGGGCTCGCCGGCCTCCGCGGCGGTCACCGCCACCCGGCCTCCCGTGACCTTCTGCTTCACCACGGCGACGGCGATCACCACCGCCGCGACGAGCAGCGACAGCAGCACGGTCGTACGACCGCTGCTCGCGCCCTCCGTGTCGGTCAGCATGTAGCCCAGGACGAACACGATCAGACCGGCCGTCGCCCAGGTCAGGTACGGGTACAGCCACATCTTCACGACGAGCTTCTCCGGCGCCTCGGCCTGGATGATCTTCCGCATGCGCAGCTGCGAGAAGCAGATGACCAGCCAGACGAACAGGGCGACCGCGCCCGAGGAGTTGACGAGGAAGAGGAAGACGGTGTCCGGGAACCGGTAGTTGAAGAAGACGGCGACGAACCCGAAGACGACGGAGGCGACGATCGCGGCCATCGGCACACCCCGGGAGGTGGTCCGGGCGAACGCCTTCGGCGCGTCGCCGCGCTGCCCGAGCGAGAACGCCATCCGGGAGGCCGTGTACAGACCGGAGTTGAGACAGGACAGCACCGATGTCAGCACGATGAAGTTCATGATCTGACCGGTGTGCGCGATACCGAGGGAGTCGAGGGCGGCGACGTACGAGCCCTTCTCCTTGATCGACGGGTCGTTCCACGGCAGCAGCGCGACGACGATGAGGATCGAGCCGAGGTAGAAGACGCCGATCCGCCAGATGATGCTGTTGGTCGACTTGGTGACCGCCCGCTGCGGGTTCTCGGACTCACCGGCGGCCAGGGTGGCGATCTCGCTGCCCATGAAGGAGAAGACGACCAGCAGCACACCGGTGAGGATCGCGCCGGGGCCATGAGGCAGGAAGCCGCCGTGGTCGGTGAGGTTGGCGAAGCTCGCCTTGTCGGTGTGCACGCCGGGCAGCACACCGAGGACGGCCAGCAGGCCGACGACGATGAACGCGCCGATCGCGACGACCTTGATCCCGGCGAACCAGAACTCGAACTCGCCGTACGAGCCGACCGAGACCAGGTTGGTGGCGGTGAGCACCACCATCACGATGAGCGCCCAGCCCCACTGGGGCACGGCCGGGATCCAGCCCTCCAGGATCTTGGCACCTGCGGTGGCCTCCACCGCCAGCACCACGACCCAGAAGAACCAGTACAGCCAGCCGATGGAGAACCCGGCCCAGCGGCCGAGGGCGCGGTCCGCGTGCGCGGAGAACGAACCGGACGTCGGATTGGCGGCCGACATCTCGCCGAGCATCCGCATCACGAGGACGACGAGGGTGCCTACTAGGGCGTACGACAGCAGGATGCCGGGTCCTGCGGTGGCGATACCTGAACTGGAACCGACGAAGAGACCGGCGCCGATGACACCGCCGATGGCGATCATCGACAGATGACGGTTCTTGAGTCCTGCGTGCAGACCGTTGCCGGGGTCGCCGGCCGAGGACGGGGCAGTCGGGGTCGGCTGCGAAGTCATGGGGGAATTCCTTTGCGCCGTTGAGCGGGGTCCCCGTACGAGCGGCGTACGAGTTGGTCCAGTGAAACGGAGGCGAGCGAATTCCTGAACCTTTGAATCCAGATCGTTACTTGAGGTTTTCCTGAGGTTCTGTAGTGTTGCTCACACTTTCCGGGGCGTGGCCCCGGGACTGCCGTGCGTTAACGGGCATGTCACACTCGTCCCATGCGCGTGTATCTCGGCTCCGACCATGCGGGCTTCGAACTCAAGAACCACCTCGTCGAGTGGCTGAAGGAAGCGGGTCACGACCCCGTCGACTGCGGCCCCCACATCTACGACGCCCAGGACGACTACCCGCCTTTCTGCCTCCGCGCGGCCGAGCGAACGGCGGCGGACCCCGAGTCCCTCGGCATCGTGATCGGCGGCTCCGGCAACGGTGAGCAGATCGCCGCGAACAAGGTGAAGGGCGTGCGTGCGGCGCTGGCCTGGAGCGAGGAGACCGCGTCGCTGGGCCGGCAGCACAACAACGCGAACGTCGTCGCGGTGGGGGCGCGGATGCACACGCAGGAAGAGGCGACGAAGTTCGTCGAGACATTCCTGAACACGCCGTTCTCGCAGGGCGAGCGCCACATCCGCCGCATCGAGATGCTGACGGCGTACGAGACGACGGGCGACCTCCCGCCCATCCCGGCGCACCACCCCCAGCCGTAGCCTCTGTCCACCCACCCGGCCGCGGGCGTCCTGCCGGGCCGGGCGGTAGCCGTCCCGCTGCGGGCCGGTGGGGGCTGATCGCGCCCACGCGGCGGAGCCGCACATTGATACAGCCCCGCGCCCCCTACGGGGCGCTGACCGCGGCGTGCCTGACCGGGGGCACCCTCGACCCTTACGGCGTCCTGCCCCGGCCTGCAGTGGGGCTCTGGCCGGCCACTGCGCCCTTCTCCATCAGCTCGGGATCTTCTGCCCCTCGACGTTCGCCTCTCCACTGAGCGAGTCGGGTGGGTGGGTGCGAAAGGAATTGGCCTCGTGCCAGAAGGGCACACCATTCACCGGCTTGCGGTGGACTACCGTCGGCTCAGCGGACCTGTGCGGGTCAGCAGCCCGCAGGGCAAGTTCTCCGACGCCGCCCAGTTGATCGATGGCGCCCCCCTCACCCGTACCGAAGCCCACGGCAAGCACCTCTTCCTCGGCTTCCGCGACAGCGACTGGGTGCACATCCATCTCGGTCTCTTCGGCAAGGTCACCTTCGGAGACGCCCCCGCACCCCCGGCCACCGACACCGTCCGGCTCCGCCTCGCCGACGCCACCTCGTACGTGGACCTGCGCGGCCCCACCACCTGCGCCCTGATCACCGACGCGGAGAAGAACGCCATACACGCCCGGCTCGGGCCGGATCCGCTCCGTGACGACGCCGACCCGAGCCTGGCGTACCGGAAGATCTCCCGCAGTCGTACGACCGTCGCCGCGCTTCTGATGGACCAGAAGGTCATCGCGGGGGTCGGCAACGTCTACCGGGCCGAGGTGCTGTTCCGGCACGGGATCGATCCCTACCGCGCCGGCAGGGAGATCACCCCCGCCGAGTGGGACGCCGTGTGGGCCGATCTCGTCGAGCTCATGCACGAAGGCGTCCGGAACAACCGGATCGACACCGTCCGGCCCGAGCACACCCCGGAGGCGATGGGACGCCCACCACGCGTCGACGACCACGGCGGCGAGGTGTACGTCTACCGCCGGGCCACCCTGCCCTGCCACATCTGCGGCACCGAGATCCGCACCGCCGACCTCGCCGCCCGCAACCTCTTCTGGTGCCCCCGCTGCCAGAACCGCTGAGCGGGCGCGCTAGAAACCGTGCGGCAGCCACGGCAGTACCGCTGAGCCGAACGCCGTAGAAGCCTCCGCCAGTACCCCCGGCCGCAGCTCCCGCACCCGGCCGGCGCGCGCCAGCGACAGCAGGGAGACACCGCCGAGATACGCCGCCCCCAGCTCCCGTACGGACAGGGCGAGCTCGGCCGTGTCCGTCGTACGCTCGCAGGACGCACCCTTGGCGTCCCCGCTCAGCCGCCAACGCCCCGTGTTCCAGGGGCAGAAGGCGTCGTCCACCTCCAGCACCACGTCCACCGGCGCCTGGTAGGTCCGCGCCGCGAGCGCCTTACCGACGTCGACGAGACGGACGTACCCCATGTCCCGCACCCGCGTCCTACAGCGCCGGATGTCGGAGACCAGGTACTGCCAGGCGTCGTCGACCGGCCGCCCCCGTACTGCCAGCGTCGACATCAGGTCGATGCCGAACAGGAACCGCCACAGCGCAGCGTCGCTCGCCGGGTCCAGCGCGGCCAGGGCGTCCAGCGTGACCGTGCCGTCGTGCCCGCTCGGCCCCCAGCCCAGTTTCGTGCGGAACCGGGCGTACCCGGTGATCCTCCCGCCCCGCTCGGCGACCACGCACTGCAGCGCCGACGCGCCGTCCCGCTCGCTCTCCGGGTCCAGCAGCCCCGCCCGCTCCCAGCCGGGCTGCCGGGCCAGCATCCCGGGCCGCAGCGGCACCAGCTCCGCGTACACCGCCTCGCACGCGTCGAGCACATCGGCCGGCCCCGCGTACCGCAGCCGTACGTCGTCGGTGCCGGCCGGTACCGCCAGAGTCACCCGGCTCGTGTCGATCTCGGCGTGCAGCTGGTAGATCGCGGCGTCGTACCCGAAGCGGCCGTAGATCGCCGGCTCGGAGGCGGTCAGCGCGGCCAGGGGCTCGCCCCGCTCCCGTACGTCGTCCAGCTGGCGGCGCATCATCGAGGTCAGCACCCCGCGCCGCCGGTGGGTCGCGGACACGCTCACCATGGTGACGCCCGCGGCGGGCACCACGGCGCCGCCCGGCACGGTCATCCGGAAGCTGAACGCCCCTCCCGTCCCGACGAGTTCGGGCCCGTCCCAGACGGCCAGCGAACGCTCGAACTCCGTGAGGGAGCGGTCCAGTTCGCGCTCCTCGGCCGGTGTCGGGCCGGCACCGAAGGCCCGCACCAGGTGGTCCCACCACCCGTCGAACTCCTCGGGACGCAGCACCTTCACTTCGGTCGTACGGTCGGTCGCCATACGCCATGCCTAGCAGGGGCGTTGCAGGACGAGCCAGCGATTTTCTCCCGGACGGCGACGCGGGGGCGTCCGGTGAAGTTCACTGTGAAGTCGCACCCGAAGGCGAACCTCGGACGGGGGACAAGTGGGACCTCCCGTGCCAAGCAGCTGGTCCGATGGATAGGGTCCCGAACTGATGGCAGTAGACCGAGAGCGGCGGGGAAAGGCCGAGACGTTCACGGCCCGGTGGAAGATGCAGTGGCACCGGGCCCGCGTCGGCCTGCGCAGAAGCGCCGTGGACTACTTCCGCGGCGACGGCTCCGACTGGATCGCGCTCGCCGGACTCCTGCTGACCGTCCCGGTCCTGGCGGCCATGACCCTCGCCAACTCGGTGTGGTTCTCCCCGGCCTCCCTGGTCCTGCCGATCATCGCGGGCGGCCTGCTGCTGCGCCCGGCGAGCCTGCTCGGCCTGTACGCGGCGGCGGCCACGGCACTGATCGTGGAGTCGGTACGCCTCGGCCCCTACACCGAGGGCCCGTCGCGGGTCACCCCGGGAGTGGTCCTGGTCGTGGCGGCCTGCGGCTTCTTCGGTCTCCTCACCGCCCAGTTCCGCAGCCGGGTCGGCGTGCCCTGGCGGCGCGGCGGCACCATGCTCTTCGACCTGCGCGAACGCATCCGGGTGCAGAGCAAGCTGCCGAAGCTGCCGCCGGGCTGGCACCGCGAGATGGCCCTGCGGCCGGCCGGCGGCCAGTCCTTCTCCGGCGACTTCGTGGTCGCGGCCCGTACCAACAACGGCCGCACGATGGAGGTCGTCCTCACGGACGTCTCCGGCAAGGGCATGGACGCGGCGTCCCGCGCGCTGCTGCTGTCCGGGGCGTTCGGCGGCCTCCTGGGCTCCCTGCCGCCGCACGCCTTCCTCACCGCAGCCAACGGCTACCTCCTGCGCCAGGACTGGGACGAGGGCTTCGCCACCTCGATCCACCTGGTCCTCGACCTGGACTCCGGCGACTACGAGCTGTACTCCGCGGGCCACCCGCCGGGCCTCCAGCTCAGCGCCGGCAGCGGCCGCTGGGAGGAGAAGGCGGCGGAGGGCCCTCTCCTGGGCGTGTACGACGGCGCGCAGTTCGACTCGGTCAAGGGCTCCCTGCGCCCGGGCGATGTCCTGATGCTCTTCACGGACGGCCTGGTGGAGACGTCGGACCGCGACATCGTGGAGGGAATCGACCGCCTCACGGGAGAGGCCGACCGCTATGTCGCCGGCGGCTTCCACGGCGCGGCCTGGCACCTGATCGAGGCGGTGGCGAAGGACGTGAACGACGACCGGGCCCTGCTGCTGATCTGCCGCGAGGCGGCACGCTGACCCGGGGGACCGCGGCCGACGTTCACCTGCCGGTGGGTGGGGGCTGATCGCGCCCACGTGACGGAGCCGCACATTGGCACAGCCCCGGGCCCCTAGGGGGGCGCTTGCTCAGCGGCATCTTCACGGACGTGGGCGTGTTGGATGCCCACTCGCCTGCGGCCGGTGTGGGAGCTGATCACGCCCGTGGCGGAGCCGCACATTGACACAGCCCCTGTGCCCCTTACGGGGCGCTGCAGTCGCGTCAGCCACGAAGCCGCGGGCAGTCGGGCCGCTGGGACGGCACGGGTGGGCGCGGCGGCACCCTGCCGACGCCGGTAAGTGAAACCCCGCGCCCCCGCCACGGCATACTCGCACCGTGACCCGGACCCCTCTCTCCCTTCCCGAAGTCGAGGAGCTCGCCCGAGCAGCTCACGCGGCGCAGACCGACAAGGCCGGCCGCCCCTACGCCGAGCACCTCGCCGCCGTCGCCGAAGGCGTCCGTGTCCGCGGCGGTGACCCGGAGCAGATCGCCGCCGCCTGGCTGCACGACTCCGTCGAGGACCACGCCCTCACGGCGGACTGGCTCGCCGCGGCCCCGCTCAGCGCCCGCACCAGGGCCATCGTCCTCGCCGTCACCAAACGCCCCGGCGAGCCCCCGGAGGCGTACGCCCGGCGCATCCTCGACACCCCGGGCGCACTCCTGGTCAAACAGGCCGACCTCGCGCACAACGCCGACCCCGGCCGTCTCGCCGTACTGGACGAGGACACCCGGAACCGGCTGACCGAGAAGTACGCCCGGATGCGCGCCCTACTCGGTCTGCCCGCGTCAGCGGAATCCGCGTAGGCGGAATCACGCGTTGGCCATCTCCCGGCTCTGCCGCCCCCGCTCCCGCGCCAGTTCCGCCGCGTCCTGCCGGAACGCCCAGGCCATCCTCGGCTCCATGGCGAACCGGAACACCCGCTGGACGGGCCGGGAGCACAGCAGCGTGACAGCGGCGCCGGCGAGCGCGGTGACGAGGATCTCGCCGAGCGGACCGTGCAGCCACCTCGGGTCGAACCAGCCCGCGTGGTCGCCGTACTTCACCACGAAACCGTGCAGCAGATAGCCGTACAGCGTGCCCGCGCCCAGTGTCGTGAACCACATCCGCCGGCCCGGCACCCAGGAGAGGAAGCAGGCCGTCAGCACCATCGAGCAGCCGAACATCGCGAGCACCATCACCGGCCCGCACCACCACGGCGCACCCAGCTCCTGCGCGGAGTCCCGGTGGTAGAACCACGCGGTGTTCATCCGCGGCACCGACCACCAGGCGAACGCCAGCGCGACCGCGAACACCGGCACCGCGGCGACCCGCACCGACCACCGGCGTACCAGCCGGAAGTGCTCGGGCCGCAGGCACAGGCCGAGCACGAAGTACGGCAGGAACTGCAGGACCCGCTGAAGGTCCAGGTCGTCCCCGATGGTGGGCGACACGGACGCCAGCATCGCGATGCCGAAGGCGACGGGAAGAGGGTGGCGGACGGTCCTCCAGATCGGCGTGGTCAGCCGCCAGACGAACAGCGCGCACAGGAACCAGGTCAGGTACCAGGGGTCGAGCAGACTGATGTCCTGGCCGGGGGAGTCGTCGACGTACCGCTGGAACAGTGAATAGGCGGTCTCGAACAGGACGTACGGCACGACGACACCGGTGACCAGCCGCTTCAGCCGGTCCGGGCGCATGTCGAAGTTCCGGGAGAAGTAGCCGGAGATGATGATGAACGCCGGCATGTGGAAGGCGTACACGACGGAGTACGCCGCCTCCAGGACGCGGCTGTCGCCCTTCAGCGGCTCCCAGGAGTGACCCATCGCCACGAGCACGATCGCCAGGTACTTGGCGTTGTCGAAGAACGCGTCGCGCGGTCTGTCCACCGGCGGACGGGCCGGGGGGCGCGGTGTGGGGTTCTGGCCGGGGGACGTGGCGGCGTCGGACATCTGAAGGACCCTAGCGTCGCCTGTGGGATTTCGTAAAACCGCCGATGGGAATCCTGGATATCCGCCGTGACCGCCCGTGAACCGCCCGTGGATTTAACGGGGTCGACTCCTGTACCCATGCGGTTCCATGCGGCACTTACATCCGTGATGTCCCTATTCATCCTGACTAATTGGTGCATAACGGCGGCGTGTGACCGGGTGTTGCGGTGTCTGTGTCAACAATTCGAATTGGCTGCGCGTGGTTTGTGTGGACACCGAATCCATGTCCGCCAATTACCCTGGATCTACGGCCGGGTGGACCCTCGAATTGCTGTGCGGGCGGTGGCCGGTGGGAGGCGCGTTGTCGACGTTGTGTCACGGGCCGCATAGTGCGGCCGGGTTGGTGGCACGATGGTTCTGGCGGGGGTGCGGGGTCGTACCCCCGGGCCGGGAGCGGAACCGACCGAGGGCGTGATCAGTTGTGGCCATTTCACTGTCTGTGGTGCTGCTGTTGGCGATCATCCTGGTGGTGATGATCAGAGGGGGGAACATCAAGGCCGGTCCCGCGATCGTCGCCGTCCTCTTCGGCTTCTTCCTCGCGTCGACCGGAATGGCCCCGTCCATCCAGCGTTTCCTCGACTCGATAGCGCAGACCATCAACTCGATCAACTTCTGACCGCCGGCTTCCGACCGCCTGGCGAGGGCCACGCCCGGACCGCACCAGGAGGACGGCGACGTACATTCCGTACGCCCCGTACGGCAGCCGCCCCGGCCGCTCCGGCCGTACGGCCGGGTGTGCCCGGCCGGCGAGAGATGGCCCAGCCCCGGACCCCGGATACGCCGAAAGGCCCAGGGGGAGATCGGAATCTCTCACCTGGGCCTTCGCCACGCGGAGCGGGCGACGGGAATCGAACCCGCGTAGCCAGTTTGGAAGACTGGGGCTCTACCATTGAGCTACGCCCGCACAACACGCGCCGCAAGTCCGTGACCGCGGCACAGAAGGCATCGTAGCGGGTCGTCCGCCGCGTAGGCCAACGTGTTGGTCTGCGGGGAGTCGGTCCGGCGCGGGTGAACAAAGCGGCCGACGCGGGCGGCCCGGGCATGTACCCTACGTGTCGCACCGAAACGGGGTGTGGCGCAGCTTGGTAGCGCGTCCGCTTTGGGAGCGGAAGGCCGTGGGTTCAAATCCCGCCACCCCGACCACTGGATGACGGCGTCCGTCTTGATCGCCTTTTGGGGCGCTGAGCGGCTGCGGTTACTATGCAAGCTGCGCGCCCGCGTGTCCCGGCCCCCGTCACGGCGGCCTACGAACTCCTCCGGGCGGCGAAACTCCGCCGGGCCCCTCTGGCACCGGCAGAACCCAAGCAGTCAGCCACAAGGAGACCGAACCGTGAAGAGCGCCGTGGAGACCCTGAACCCGACTCGGGTTCGGCTCACTGTCGAGGTGCCCTTCGAGGAGCTCAAGGACAGCCTCGACGCGGCGTACAAGAAGATCAACCAGCAGGTCACGGTGAAGGGCTTCCGTAAGGGCAAGATCCCGGCCCGCGTCATCGACCAGCGGTTCGGCCGCGGTGCGGTGCTGGAAGAGGCCGTCAACGACGCGCTTCCGAAGTTCTACACCGAGGCGGTCAACGAGGCCGAGCTCAGCCCGCTGGGACAGCCCGAGGTCGACATCACGGAGCTGAAGGACGGCGAGACGCTGAACTTCACCGCCGAGGTCGACATCCGTCCCTCCCTGGAGATCCCGGACTACTCCGGTATCGAGGTCGAGGTCGACGCCGTCGAGGTGACGGACGAGGACATCGAGAAGTCCGTGGAGCAGCTCCGCGAGCGCTTCGCGTCCACCTCTCCGGTCGAGCGTGCCGCCGAGGAGGGTGACGTCGTCACCATCGACCTGGAGGCCAAGGTCGACGGCGAGGTGCTGGAGGACGGCATCGCCAACGGCGTCTCCTACACCATCGGCTCCGGCGAGCTCCTCGAGGGCATCGACGACGCCGTGAAGGGCCTGGAGGCCGGTGGCGAGGCCACCTTCACCTCCGAGCTCAAGGGCGGCTCCGCGGCCGGCCGCGAGGCCGAGGTCACCGTCAAGGTCACCCAGGTCGCCGCGCGGGAACTCCCCGAGCTGGACGACGAGTTCGCGCAGCTCGCCTCCGAGTTCGACACCCTGGACGAGCTGAAGGCCGACAGCCGCAAGCGCCTGGCCGACATGAAGACGTACGACCAGGCCACGCAGGCCCAGGAGCGCGTCCTGGAGAAGCTTCTCGAGCTCGTCGAGGTGCCCGTCCCCGAGAAGCTGCTCGAGGACGAGATCAACACCCGCAAGCACAACCTGGAGCACCACCAGCTCGGCCAGATGGGCCTCGACCTCGAGAAGTACCTCGAGATCCAGGGCAAGACCGCCGAGGAGTTCGAGACCGAGACCCGTGAGGCCGCGGTCAAGGGCATCAAGACCCAGTTCGTCCTCGACGAGCTCGTCAAGGTCGAGAAGCTGAACGTCAACCAGGAGGAGCTCACCGAGCACCTCATGCGGCGTGCGGCCTCCTCCGGCATGTCCCCCGACCAGTTCGCCCAGGCCGTCGTCGAGGGCGGCCAGGTTCCGCTCCTGGTCGGCGAGGTCGCCCGCGGCAAGGCCCTGGCCGTCGTGGTCGAGGCCGCCACGGTGAAGGACACCAACGGCGAGCTCGTCGACCTGGACGACGAGGACGAGGACGAGACCGAGGCGGAGACCGCCGAGGCCGCCGCCGAGTCCCCGGCCGCCCCGGACGAGGAGAAGACCGAGGGCTGAGCCCTACGGCGCCCGTAACGGCGTACAAGGGGCTCCTGGGATCCGTTCCCGGGGGCCCTTTGCCGTCACCGGGCCGGGGCGCGCCCTCGAAGGCGGCGAAGCCGCCGCCGGGGGGCGCGGGGAACTGCGCGCCAAGCCACGAAGGCGCCGCACGCGCCCACCCCCGGGCACCGTCACGGCGGGTTGACAGCGGCCCTTCCGCCGGAGGCACCCGCGCTACGCCCCCGGCGAACAGCCCTCTTACCGGGATTCCCCGAAGGGACCATCGCGTTAGGGTCCATGAGTACGAGGGCAGCCAAGCCCCCGGCTACGGAAACGCGAGACGGCCCGGCGCCGTCGTAAGACGAGCAGGTGGATACGTGACGAATCTGATGCCCTCCGCCGCCGGCGAGCCTTCCATCGGTGGTGGCCTCGGCGACCAGGTATACAACCGGCTGCTCGGCGAGCGGATCATCTTCCTGGGTCAGCAGGTCGACGACGACATCGCCAACAAGATCACCGCGCAGCTGCTGCTGCTGGCGGCCGACCCCGCCAAGGACATCTACCTCTACATCAACAGCCCCGGTGGCTCGGTGACGGCCGGCATGGCGATCTACGACACCATGCAGTACATCCCGAACGACGTGGTGACCATCGCGATGGGCATGGCGGCCTCGATGGGCCAGTTCCTGCTCACCGGCGGTGCCGCCGGCAAGCGCTTCGCGCTGCCCCACGCCGACATCATGATGCACCAGGGCTCCGCGGGCCTCGGCGGTACCGTCTCGGACATCAAGATCCAGGCCGAGTACCTGCTGCGCACCAAGAAGCGCATGTCCGAGCTGACCGCGCAGCACTCCGGCCAGACCGTCGAGACGATCATCCGCGACGGCGACCGTGACCGCTGGTTCACCCCGGAAGAGGCCAAGGAGTACGGTCTCATTGACGAGA
This sequence comes from Streptomyces sp. NPDC111744, assembly GCF_055634995.1. NCBI lineage: Bacteria > Bacillati > Actinomycetota > Actinomycetes > Kitasatosporales > Streptomycetaceae > Streptomyces > Streptomyces sp. NPDC111744. Next base: position 199,840 of record NZ_JBVKCG010000005.1, on the reverse strand, counting down.
TCATCACGCATGCCTCCGGTGTTCCGGGAGGCGGCGGCACCGGCGCCTGACCCCAGGCCCGGCCACGCCACGCTCCGCCGAGACTCCAGCCCCCGAACGCCACCAGGACGGTGAACACCCTCATGAGCAACATCCCCGGCGCCGCTGACGCCCGCTACGACGGGCCCCGGCCCGACGCCCGATACGTCATCCCGCGCTTCGTCGAGCGCACCTCCCAGGGCATCCGCGAGTACGACCCGTACGCGAAGCTCTTCGAGGAGCGCGTGATCTTTCTGGGCGTCCAGATCGACGACGCCTCCGCCAACGACGTCATGGCGCAGCTGCTGTGCCTGGAGTCGATGGACCCCGACCGGGACATCTCGATCTACATCAACAGCCCGGGCGGCGACATGACCGCCCTCACGGCGATCTACGACACGATGCAGTTCGTGAAGCCCGACATCCAGACGGTCTGCATGGGCCAGGCGGCCTCCGCCGCGGCCATCCTGCTGGCCGCCGGCACGCCCGGCAAGCGCATGGCGCTGCCGAACTCCCGTGTGCTGATCCACCAGCCGGCCGGTTCCACCGGCCGTGGCCAGCTCTCCGACCTGGAGATCATTGCCAAGGAGTTCACGCGGATGCGTGACCAGCTGGAGACCATGCTGGCCAAGCACTCCAACCGGCCGATCGAGCAGGTCCGCGAGGACATCGAGCGCGACAAGATCCTCACGGCCGAGGAGGCGCTGGAGTACGGCATCGTGGACCAGATCATCTCCACCCGGAAGATGAACAACGCCGAGGTCCTCTGACAGAGGATGTAGTCTCTGCCACCCTTGGCCCGGTTTGACCGCGCGCCAGGCAAGGTGCACGTCAAAGTGAACCGTGCCAAGGGGGGCCCGTACGGGGGGCCCGGCAAGGTACCGTCGACATAAGGCAGCACCAGGAGTCGCTGGATTCGGAAGAATCCAGGCGTCTCCCAGGCGAAGGGGAAGCACACCGTGGCACGCATCGGTGACGGCGGCGATCTGCTCAAGTGCTCGTTCTGCGGCAAGAGCCAGAAGCAGGTCAAGAAGCTCATCGCAGGGCCCGGTGTGTACATCTGCGACGAGTGCATCGACCTCTGCAACGAGATCATCGAGGAGGAACTCGCCGAGACGAGCGAGGTGCGCTGGGAGGAACTCCCGAAGCCCCGCGAGATCTACGAGTTCCTGGAGGGCTACGTGGTCGGCCAGGAGGCCGCCAAGAAGGCCCTCTCGGTCGCGGTGTACAACCACTACAAGCGGGTCCAGGCCGGTGAGAACGGCGGCGGCCAGAGCCGCGAGGACGCGATCGAGTTGGCGAAGTCCAACATCCTGCTGCTGGGTCCCACGGGCTCCGGCAAGACGCTCCTGGCGCAGACCCTGGCCCGCATGCTGAACGTCCCGTTCGCGATCGCCGACGCGACCGCGCTGACGGAGGCGGGCTATGTGGGCGAGGACGTCGAGAACATCCTCCTCAAGCTGATCCAGGCGGCCGACTACGACGTCAAGAAGGCCGAGACCGGGATCATCTACATCGACGAGATCGACAAGGTCGCGCGGAAGAGCGAAAATCCGTCGATCACCCGGGACGTCAGCGGCGAGGGCGTGCAGCAGGCCCTGCTGAAGATCCTGGAGGGCACGACCGCGTCGGTCCCGCCGCAGGGCGGCCGCAAACACCCGCACCAGGAGTTCATCCAGATCGACACGACGAACGTGCTGTTCATCGTGGGCGGTGCGTTCGCGGGCCTGGAGAAGATCATCGAGTCCCGGGCGGGTGCCAAGGGCATCGGCTTCGGCGCGACCATCCGCTCCAAGCGCGAGCTGCAGTCCAAGGACCAGTTCGAGGACGTCATGCCCGAGGACCTGGTGAAGTTCGGCATGATCCCCGAGTTCATCGGCCGGCTGCCCGTCATCACCTCGGTCCACAACCTGGACCGCGAGGCTCTCCTCCAGATCCTGATCGAGCCGCGCAACGCGCTGGTGAAGCAGTACCAGCGCCTCTTCGAACTCGACGGCGTGGAGCTGGACTTCGAGCGCGAGGCCCTGGAGGCCATCGCCGACCAGGCGATCCTCCGCCAGACCGGCGCCCGCGGCCTGCGCGCCATCATGGAAGAGGTCCTGATGTCCGTGATGTACGAGGTGCCGTCCCGCAAGGACGTGGCCCGCGTCGTCATCACGGCCGACGTCGTCCACTCCAACGTCAACCCGACCCTGATCCCGCGCGACGCGCGCGGCCGGGGCGCGGGGGAGCAGAAGTCGGCGTAACCCGTCAACACCGAAGCGCCGGGCCCTCCTCGGAGGAGCCCGGCGCTTCGTCGTTCACACGTTCACCTGTCTGACCGGCCTACTTGGCGACGCGCACCTCCGCGCGGACATCGGCGGCGATCTTCGCCGACTCGTCGACGCCGTACGTCTTCACACCGGCCGTCGGCTCCACCATGCCGATCGTGCTGTAGTCCGCCCAGATGCACAGGTACGCCGTCTGGTTCTTGCCGGTGAGCTGGCTCTTGCCCTGCGCCTGCTGGCACTTCATCACCGCGCCGTCGAGTCCGTCGGGGGACACCGACTGCGCGTCACCGACCAGCTTGACGCTTTTGCCGCTGGAGGTGCCGGCCTTCTTCATCTGCACGAAGGTGGCGTCCAGCGCGGCCTGCGGGTCCTTCACCGAGCCGTAGACCCCGAACAGGGTGATGTTCTCGGCGGTCTGCGCCTTCGCCAGATCCGTCGGGTCGGTGGCGTCGAGGGACTCCAGATCGACGGTCGAGTAGATCGCGGTGACCGACGTGGCATCGGTGACACCGGACTTGGCGAAGTCCTCGGCGTCGCTCGAACTCGCCTTCTCCTCGCTGGGGGCGCCCACCCGCTTGTACTTGGCGGACAGCAGCGAGGCCGGCGCGGTGAGCTTGTGCGGCCCGTCGTCCTGGAGTCCGCCGCTTCCGCTCCCGGCGAGCCCGAAGTACGCGCCCACCGCCACGGCGGCCACCACGGCCACCGCGCCGATGATCAGACCCGTCTTCTTCCGGTCGCCGCCCGGAGCCGGCGGCTGCGGAACGCCGTAGGGCTGCTGACCGTACGGAGGCTGCCCGTAGGGCGGCTGCTGCTGGCCGTACGGGTTCTGCGGGGGGACAGGGGGAACACCCTGCGGCGGGTGGCCGTAGCCCGGCTGCGGGGGCTGTGGCGGGGGCTGCTGGGGGTAGCCGTAGCCGGGCTGGGAGCCGTAGCCGGGCTGGGAGCCGTAGCCGGGCTGGGGCGCCTGCGGCGGCGGCCCGTATGGACCCGGCTGCTGTCCGTACGGTCCGGGCTGCTGCGGCGGCGGCCCACCGTACGGGCCCGGCTGGTTGTAGCTCATCTCTGGGTTCCCCTCCAGATGCTTATGCGATCCTGACATCCTGGCTCAGCCACCGGTGACTCATGGCACGGGGCTGCTCACCGTTACAGAACAAACGCGTTTCGGGACTGCCCCGTGACACCTCTAAACTGAGCCCCGTGACCGAGAACGCTCAGCAGCAGCCACCAGCGCCCAGCACCGAACTGCCGACCCAGTACGCGCCGGCCGACGTAGAGGGGACGCTGTACGAGCGCTGGGTAGAGCGCGGTTACTTCGCGGCCGACGCCAAGAGCGACAAGCCCGCGTACACCATCGTCATCCCGCCGCCGAACGTCACCGGCTCCCTGCACCTGGGCCACGCCTTCCAGCACACGCTGATGGACGCGCTGACCCGCCGCAAGCGCATGCAGGGCTATGAGTCGCTGTGGCTGCCCGGCATGGACCACGCCGGTATCGCCACCCAGAACAAGGTCGAGCAGCAGCTCGCCGAGGAGGGCAAGTCCCGTCAGGACCTCGGCCGGGAGGCGTTCGTCGAGCGCGTCTGGCAGTGGAAGGAAGAGTACGGCGGCAAGATCCTCGGCCAGATGCGCCGGCTCGGCGACGGCGTCGACTGGGACCGTGAGCGCTTCACCATGGACGAGGGCCTGTCCAAGGCCGTCCAGACCATCTTCAAGAAGCTCTACGACGACGAGCTGATCTACCGCGCCGAGCGCATCATCAACTGGTGCCCCCGCTGTCTGACGGCCATCTCCGACATCGAGGTGGAGTACCAGGAGGACGACGGCGAGCTGGTCTCCATCAAGTACGGCGAGGGGGACGAGACGCTGGTCGTCGCCACCACGCGTGCGGAGACGATGCTCGGCGACACCGCCGTCGCCGTCCACCCGGACGACGAGCGGTACCAGCACCTGGTCGGCAAGCGCATCAAGCTCCCGCTGACCGACCGTACGATCCCCGTCGTCGCGGACACGCATGTCGACCCGGAGTTCGGCACGGGTGCCGTCAAGGTCACCCCGGCCCACGACCCGAACGACTTCGCGATCGGTCGGCGCCACGGCCTGGAGTCCATCACCGTGATGGACGAGCGCGCGGTCATCACGGTCCACGGTCCCTTCGAGGGGCTGGACCGTTTCGAGGCGCGTTCCGCGATCGTCGCGGCGCTGCGCTCCCAGGGCCGGATCGTCGCCGAGAAGCGGCCGTACGTCCACAGCGTCGGCCACTGCTCGCGCTGCAAGACCACCATCGAGCCGCGGCTGTCCATGCAGTGGTGGGTCAAGGTCGGCCCGCTGGCGAAGGCGGCCGGCGACGCGGTCCGCGACGGGCGGGTCAAGATCCACCCGGAGGACATGTCGAAGCGGTACTTCGACTGGGTCGACAACATGCACGACTGGTGCATCTCGCGGCAGCTGTGGTGGGGCCACCGCATCCCGGTCTGGTACGGCCCCGAGGGCGAGGTCGTCTGTGTCGGCCCCGACGACGAGGCCCCCACCGGTGAGGGCTGGAAGCAGGACACCGACGTCCTGGACACCTGGTTCTCCTCGGGCCTGTGGCCGTTCTCCACGCTCGGCTGGCCCGAACAGACCGCTGACCTGCGGAAGTTCTACCCGACCGACGTCCTGCTCACCGGCCACGACATCATCTTCTTCTGGGTCGCCCGGATGATGATGTTCGGTCTCTACGCGATGGACGGCGAGGTCCCCTTCCGCACCATCGCCCTGACCGGTCTGGTCCGTGACGAGCGCGGCAAGAAGATGTCGAAGTCCTTCGGCAACGTCGTCGACCCGCTGGACTGGATGGACAAGTACGGCTCCGACGCCGTCCGCTTCACGCTGGCCCGCGGCGCCAACCCCGGCACCGACGTCCCGATCGGCGAGGACTGGGTCCAGGCCTCCCGCAACTTCGCCAACAAGATCTGGAACGCGACCCGCTTCGCGCTGATGAACGGCGCCACCGTCGAGGGCCCGCTCCCGGACGCCTCCGAGATGTCGGCGACGGACCGCTGGATCCTCTCCCGGCTCAACAAGACGGTCGCCGAAGTCGACGCGTTCTACGACGACTTCCAGTTCGCGAAGCTGTCCGACTCCCTCTACCACTTCGCGTGGGACGAGGTCTTCGACTGGTACGTCGAGCTGTCGAAGACGACGTTCCAGGCGGGCGGCCGGGGCGCCGAGGTCTCCCAGCGCGTCCTGGGCGAGGTCCTCGACGTCACCCTGAAGCTGCTCCACCCGGTGGTCCCGTTCGTCACGGACACCCTGTGGACCACGCTGACGGGCGGCGAGTCGGTGGTCATCGCACAGTGGCCGGAGGACTCGGGCTTCCGTGACGAGGCGGCGGAGAAGGAGATCGAGAGCCTCCAGTCCGTCATCACGGAGGTCCGCCGCTTCCGCGCCGACCAGGGCCTGCAGCCCGGCCAGCGGGTCCCGGCCCGTCTCACCCTCGACGGCACGGCGCTCGCCCGGCACGAGGCGGCCATCCGCCAGCTGCTGCGCCTCCAGCCGGAGGGCGACGCCTTCGCGGCCACGGCCACCCTGCCGGTCGCCGGTGCCACGGTCGCCCTCGACCTCTCCGGCACGATCGACGTGGCGGCCGAGCGCAAGCGTCTCGCCAAGGACCTCGCGGCGGCCGAGAAGGAGAAGGCCCAGGCGACGGCCAAGCTGGGCAACGAGGCGTTCCTGGCGAAGGCCCCGGACAACGTGGTCGACAAGATCCGCGGCCGCCTGGCGAAGGCGGACGAGGACATCGCCCGCATCCAGGCCCAGCTGGACCGCCTTCCGCAGGCGTAACCCGAGCGTCCCCGCAGGCGTCCGGCAGCCCGTTCCCGGGTCGCCGGACGCCTGCGAGCGTTTTACCCGTCACCAAGCGGGGGCCCGTCACCGCCCTACAATCCAAAAGTAGGGACATGACTTTAATGTCCCGTTCTGGTGCTTTGTGGCGGAGGGAACGTCCGCATGCTGCGCAGGGGCCGAACGAAGACACCTCCGCACAGGGGACTGGTCCCCCTGACGGCCGTCGCGGGCGGCCTTCTCGCCGTGCTCATGGGCCTCGTCTTCCTGATGCTGCTGATGGCCATCCAGGACGCCCGCGGCTCCCTGCTGTCGGTGCGCAGCGGCAGGCCGGCCCTGGACCAGGTCGGCGTGGTCGAGGAGACCCTCCTCGACATGGAGGGCGGCCAGCGGGGCTACGTCATCACCCGGCAGGACGAGTTCCTCAAGCCCTGGCGGGCGGCACGGGCCGCGTTCCCTGCGCGGGCGCAGCGGCTCGTGGACCTCAGCACCTCCCCCGACCTGCGCCGGCTCGCCCTTCGGATCCGGCAGGACGGGCAGTCCTTCATCGACGACTACTCGGTCCCGCTCGTCGACGAGGTCCGGCACGGCAACCCCGCCGCGAGCAGTACGGCACGCACGATGGAGGGCAAGCGGCGCGTCGACGCGCTCCGGAACGAGCTGCTGGACTATCTCGTCGCCGAGCGTGTCGTCATCAACAAGCGCGAGCACGCCCTCGAGCGCCGGATGGACATGCTGACCTTGGCCGCGTCCGTCGGAGTCGCGGGGGCGGTCATCCTGATCGTCGGCTACGGGGCCTATGTGACCCGGGTGATCGTCTGGCCGGTGCGCAGGATGGCCGGCACCGCGACCCGGCTCGCCGCCGGTGACCTGAGCGCCCGGGTGCCGCTCTCCGGCAGACGGGAGATCGGGCAGCTGGAGAGGGCGTTCAACACCATGGCCGCCTCCCTCGAGAAGAGCCACCGGCGCCTCAGACTGCTCTACGACGCCGGTACGGCCGTGGGCACCACCCTCGATGTGCGCCGCACCGCCGACGAACTCGTCCGGGTCGCCGTCCCCCGCTTCGCCGACCACGTCACCGTCGACCTGGCGGCAGCCGTCCTGACCGGCGGGGAGCCGGCGAACGACGATGACGCGGTCCTGCGCCGGGTCGCCCGGGGCGGCATCCGCGACGAGTCGCCGCTGGACCCGGTCGGCGCACCGGCCGCCCCCTGCCTGGCCGCCCCCGGGACCGGCGCGGCCCTCCACTCCGACCTGCGCACCGCCCCCGCGGGGTGGGCCACCGACACCCGGTGCGCGGACCGGCTCCTCGCGTACGGCATGGGCTCGCTGATCACCGCGCCGCTGTCGGCGCAGGGCGTCCCGCTGGGGGTGATCGCCTTCTGGCGGACCCGGGACTCCCCGCCGTTCGAGAAGGACGACCTGTCCGACGCCGAGGAACTGGCCGCGAAGACCGCGGCCGCCATCGACAACGCGCGGCGCTACACCCGGGAGCGCGAGACCGCGCTGGCCCTCCAGCACAGCCTGCTGCCGCACGGCCTGCCCGCCCGGCCGGCCGTCGACATCGCCTACCGCTACCTGCCGACCGGCACCCGGATCGGAGTCGGCGGCGACTGGCTCGACGTGATCCCGCTGTCGGGCACCCGGGTGGCCCTGGTCGTCGGAGACGTCGTCGGCCACGGCATCCAGGCCTCGGCCACCATGGGCCGGCTGCGCACGGCGGTCCGCACCCTCGCCGACGTCGACCTGCCGCCCGAGGAACTCCTCACCCACCTCGACGACCTCGTCCTCCACCTCGACGACGGCGCCCTGGAACCGGCCGGAGAGATGGGCTCGACCTGCCTGTACGCCGTCTACGACCCGATCTCGCGGCGCTGCTCCGTCGCCAGCGCGGGCCATCCGCTGCCCTTCGTGATCACCCCGCAGGGCGCGGTGGAGAAGGCCCCCGGCCAGGCCGGCCCCCCGCTCGGGCTCGGCGGACTGCCCTTCGAGACGACCGAGCTGGACCTCGCCGACGGCACCACCCTCGCCCTGTTCAGCAACGGCCTGGTGCACTCCCGCAGCCTCGACCTGAGCCAGGGTCTCGACCGGCTCCGCCGTGCGCTGGCGATGCCCGGGGAGTCGCTGGAGGCGACCTGCGACCACGTGGTGGGCGCGCTGCGCACCGGCGAACCCGCCGACGACGTCACCCTGCTGCTCGCCCGCACCCACGCCCTGCCCTGCGACCAGGTGGCCACCTGGGAGATCCCGGCGGACCCCGAGCACGTCGCCCGGGCCCGGATCCTGACCACCGACCAGCTCGGCGCCTGGCAGCTGGAGGATCTGTCCTTCACCACCGAACTGGTGGTCAGCGAGCTGGTCACCAACGCCATCCGCTACGGCGGCACCCCGATCCAGCTGCGGCTCATCCGGGACACCACGATGCTGATCTGCGAGGTCTCCGACGGCAGCAGCACCGCCCCCCACCTGCGGCGGGCCCGAGTCTTCGACGAGGGCGGCCGCGGCCTGCTGCTGGTCGCCCAGCTCACCCAGCGCTGGGGCACCCGGCAGACCTCCGTCGGCAAGACCATCTGGTGCGCGCAGACCCTGCCCGCCCCGGGGCCCATGACGCCTCCCAGCCCTCCTGGCCCTCCTGGCCCGCCGGGCGTGCGCCGGGCTCCGTAGACTGGTGCCGTGAGTGATCTGCCCCCGCGCGACCCCAATGAGAGCTTCGACGAGATCATCGAGGCCGAGACGGAACGCGACCCCGATCTCGCGGTGATCGAGGCCGGCAGCCGGACCCTGCGAACCCAGGGCGGCCCGGCGCAGGCCGACGTCCCGGCCCGCCCCGAGGACCCCGAGGTCGACCGGGCCCTTCGCGAGGTCGAGGCGGAGCTGGCCACCCGCTGGGGCGAGACCAAGCTGGAGCCGTCGGTCACCCGGATCGCCGCCCTCATGGACGTGCTGGGCGAGCCCCAGCGGTCGTACCCCTCGATCCACATCACCGGCACCAACGGCAAGACCTCCACCGCCCGCATGGTCGAGGCCCTGCTCGGCGCCTTCGACCTGCGCACCGGCCGCTACACCAGCCCCCACGTGCAGTCGATCACCGAGCGGATCAGCCTCGACGGCGCCCCGATCGGTGCCGAGCGGTTCATCGAGACGTACCAGGACATCAAGCCGTACGTCGAGATGGTCGACTCCCAACAGGAGTACCGGCTCTCCTTCTTCGAGGTGCTCACCGCCATGGCGTACGCGGCCTTCGCGGACGCCCCGGTCGACGTGGCCGTCGTCGAGGTCGGCATGGGCGGCTCCTGGGACGCCACCAACGTGATCGACGGGGACGTAGCCGTCGTCACCCCCATCGACCTCGACCACACCGACCGGCTCGGCGGGACCACCGCCGAGATCGCCGGCGAGAAGGCCGGGATCATCAAGCAGGACGCGACCGTGATCCTCGCCCAGCAGCCGGTGGACGCGGCCCAGGTGCTGCTGAAGAAGGCCGTCGAGGTGGACGCCACCGTGGCCCGCGAGGGCCTGGAGTTCGGTGTGGTCGCCCGCCAGGTGGCCGTCGGCGGCCAGCTGCTCACCCTGCGCGGCCTCGGCGGCGAGTACGACCAGGTCTACCTCCCCCTGCACGGCCCCTACCAGGCCCACAACGCGGCCGTCGCGCTGGCGGCCGTGGAGGCGTTCTTCGGCGTCGGCTCCCAGCGCCCCGAGCCACTCGCCGTCGACACGGTCCGCAAGGCGTTCGCCGCGGTCACCTCGCCGGGCCGGCTCGAGGTCGTACGGCGCTCTCCCACCGTCGTCCTGGACGCCGCGCACAACCCGGCCGGCGCCCGCGCCACCGCCGAGGCCGTCGGCGAGGCCTTCGACTTCAGCCGGCTGATCGGCGTGGTCGGGGCCAGCGGCGACAAGAACGTCCGGGGCCTCCTGGAGGCCTTCGAGCCGATCTTCGCCGAGGTCGTGATCACCCAGAACTCCAGCCACCGAGCGATGGACTCGGACGAGTTGGCCGCGGTCGCCGTCGAGGTGTTCGGCGAGGACCGTGTCCAGGTCGAGCCGCGGCTGCCCGACGCCCTGGAGGCCGCGATCACGCTGGCCGAGGAGGAGGGCGAGTTCGCGGGCGCCGGTGTGCTGGTCACCGGTTCGGTCATCACGGTCGGCGAGGCCCGGCTGCTCCTCGGGAGGGTCTGACGATGCGTACGCTCTGCTCCTCCACCCTGATCGGCGAGTTCTTCGTCATCGGCTTCGCCGCGTTGGTCGCCATGAAGGACCCCGACCTGTCCACCTCCACGGTGTGGCTGGTCAGCGGCATCGCGATGTTCCTCTGCGTGGCCCTGTGCGGTGTGCTCACCCGGCCCGGAGGCATCGTCCTCGGCTGGGCCCTGCAGATCGCGCTGATCGCCTCCGGTTTCTTCGTGCCGACGATGTACTTCCTGGGCGTGGTCTTCGCCGCCCTGTGGTGGGCGTCGGTGCACTACGGCAGGAAGATCGACGAGGCGAAGGCGCGCTTCGCGGCAGAGGCGGCCCGGTCCACGGCCTCGGGAGCTGACGCTGCGTGACGGGCGCCCAGGGCCGCCCTGTAGCCTCTCCTCACCGCACACGTAAGTACCGCGAAGGAGCCCCTCACGTGACTCAGCGCACCCTCGTCCTCCTCAAGCCCGACGCCGTCCGTCGGGGCCTGACCGGCGAGATCATCGGCCGTATCGAGCGCAAGGCCGACTGGCGGATCACCGCGCTGGAGCTGCGCTCCCTGGAGCGGGCGACGCTGGAGCAGCACTACGCCGAGCACGTCGGCAAGCCGTTCTACGAGCCGCTGGTCGAGTTCATGGCCTCCGGCCCGGTCGTCGCCCTGATCGTCGAGGGTGAGCGGGTCATCGAGGGCATCCGCGCGCTGGCCGGCCCCACCGACCCGATCGCCGCCGCGCCGGGCTCCATCCGCGGCGACTTCGGTGTGATCGTCCGCGAGAACCTGATCCACGCCTCCGACTCCGAGGAGTCCGCCGAGCGCGAGATCAAGATCTTCTTCCCGAACAGGCCCTAGCTCCGCGGGGCGGACGCGCCCCTTACGGAGTTTTCGTGGATATTTTTGACGGGGCGTCAGTCCGATGGGCGGCGTGACCTGGGGCGGTCGAATGATTTCGGCCGTCCCTCGGCATATGCGTGCCGATCGGGGGAACGAGTGGCCCCGTTGGCCCGTCTCCACAAGCGAGGCGCCCCCGTACATGGTGACAATGGCGAAGACCCTCGCGCAGTGTTCGTGCAGGCGCGTCTACGATGGAAGCCTTCACGTCACAGCACCCGCTTCGCCGACCTGAAATGCCCTCAAAAGCTCCCGGGAAGGCCAGACGAATCCTGATGGGGAACTCAATGTCGTTCATCGGCCGTGACATGGCTGTCGACCTCGGGACCGCCAACACGCTGGTGTACGTCAGGGGTCGCGGGATCGTACTCAACGAGCCGTCCGTCGTCGCGATCAACACGAACACCGGTGGAATTCTCGCAGTCGGCGCGGAGGCGAAGAAGATGATCGGGCGCACGCCCGGCAACATCGTCGCCGTCCGTCCGCTGAAGGACGGCGTGATCGCCGACTTCGAGATCACCGAGCGGATGCTCCGCTACTTCATTCTGAAGATCCACAAGCGGCGGTACCTGGCGCGGCCGCGGGTGGTCGTGTGCGTGCCCTCCGGTATCACCGGTGTCGAGCGCCGCGCGGTGATCGAGGCGTCGTCGCAGGCCGGTGCCCGCCAGGTGCACATCATCGAGGAGCCCATGGCGGCCGCCATCGGCTCCGGCCTGCCGGTCCACGAGGCCACGGGCAACATGGTGGTGGACATCGGCGGCGGCACCACGGAGGTCGCGGTCATCTCGCTGGGCGGCATCGTCACCGCCCAGTCCATCCGTGTCGCGGGCGACGAGCTGGACAACGCGATCATCCAGCACATCAAGAAGGAGTACAGCCTCCTTCTCGGTGAGCGGACGGCCGAACAGATCAAGATCACGATCGGTTCGGCGTACGACCTCGACGACGACGAACACACCGAAATCCGCGGCCGGGACCTGGTGTCCGGGCTACCGAAGACCGTGGTCATCTCGGCCGCCGAGGTCCGCAAGGCGATCGAGGAACCCGTCAACGCCATCGTCGACGCCGTCAAGACAACGCTCGACAAGTGCCCGCCGGAGCTGTCCGGCGACATCATGGACAGGGGAATCGTTCTGACCGGCGGCGGAGCACTGCTGCGCGGTCTGGACGAGCGGCTGCGCCGGGAGACCGGCATGCCGATCCACATCGCCGAGGACCCGCTGGACAGCGTGGCGCTCGGCTCCGGCAAGTGCGTCGAGGAATTCGAGGCGCTCCAGCAGGTCCTGGACGCCCAGCCGCGCAGATGACGTAACCCTTCGATTCCGCCGTACGAGATGATCTCCTCTCGTACGGCGGATCGTTGATATGGAGGCATAGGCTCACACGAACGAGCTCCGCCCCCGACTTCCCTGCGACTCACAAAACAAGCTCACTTAAGTTCCTATTGAGGAAGGCACGGCCGCCGCACGTGAGGGACACGAAAGAGAGCCGGCTGCTCCTGGTGCTGCTGATCGCCATCGCGTTCGCGCTGATCACGGTGGACATCCGAGGTGGCAGGAACTCCCCGGTCGACGGCGCCCGGCAGGCCGCGGCCGCGGTCTTCGGCCCGATCGAGAACGGCATGTCGACGGTGGTGGACCCGGTGGGCAACGCCGTCTCCGCCGTCCGCGACTCAGGCGAACGGCACGACCGGCTGGCCCGCCTGGAGAAGCAGAACGCGACCCTCAAGGCGAAGCTCGGCAGCGACGACCGCAACCGCAGCCGCCTCAGCCAGCTCGACAAGATGCTGAAGATGGCCGGCGAGGGCCAGTACGGCATCAAGGGTGCCCAGGTCATCGCCATAGGGTCGGCGCAGGGCTTCTCCTGGACCATCACCATCGACGTCGGCGCCAACGACGGCATCAAACGGGACATGACCGTGCTGAACGGCAACGGCCTGGTCGGCCGCGTCACCACCGTCGGCCCGGACGCCTCCACCGTCCTGCTCGCCAACGACCCCGACTTCACCGTCGGCACCCGCATGGAGGGCAGCGACGAACTCGGCTTCGCCTCCGGCCAGGGCGACCGCCCGCTGCGCGTCGAACTCCTCAACGGCAAGGCCGAGGTGAAGAAGGGCGACCGGCTCGTCACCTTCGGCTCCCAGGCCGACCGGCCCTTCGTGCCCGGTGTCCCGGTCGGCACGGTCTCCAGCGTCGCCCCGTCCAACGGCGGCCTCACCCGCACCCTGTACGTCACGCCGTTCGCGTCCTTCACCAAGCTCGACATCGTCGGCGTGGTCGTCGAGCCACCGAAGAAGGATCCGCGCGACGAGGTGCTCCCGGCCAAACCGAAGCCGACCCCGACCCCGACGGTGACCGTCACCGTCACCCCGTCCGCGAACGCGAACGCGACCAACACCACCGGCCAGCAGCAGTAGGAGCTCAATCCCCATGCGTGTCAACCGGATCCTGCTCTCCTCCGCCCTGGTCGTCGTCGCCCTGGTGCTCCAGGTGAGCGTCCTGGGCCGTCTGCACCTGCCCGGCGCCGTCCCCGACCTGATGCTGCTCACCGTCCTCGGCCTCGCCATGGTGTACGGCCATGTGGGCGGCGCCCTCGTCGGCTTCGGCGCCGGACTGCTCGCCGACCTCGCCCCGCCGGCCGACCACGCGGCAGGCCGCTACGCCCTGGTGCTGTGCGTCGTCGGCTACTTCGCGGGCCTGACCAAGCCGGAGAACGGGCGGCTGAAGTCCGCGACCGGGCCGATGGTCGTCGTGGTCGCCGCCGCCATCGGCTCCACCCTGCTGTACGCGGGCGTCGGCGCCCTCGTCGGCGACACCGCCGCCCGCCATGTCGGCATGACCAGCCTGCTGATCACCGCCGCCCTCTACGACCTGCTGCTCGCCCCCTTCGTGGTCCCCGGCATCATGGCGCTGGCCCGCCGCGCCGACAACGACCCGCTGACGGAGGCCAACTCCGGCACCAAGGCGGGCGACATCTCCTCCGGCTGGCTCTCCTCCGGCACCGGGCTGCGCGTCGGCGGCCAGCGCGGCGGCCTCGGCTCCCTGAAGGCGAGGGCCCGCAGCCGCAGCGTTCGCGTCGGCCGGATCAAGGGGGTCAAGCGCCTGTGAGTGCACGGGAGTTCACCCGGCGCCCCGGTGACGCCGCCCACAGCTTCGTCGTATATGACACAGACACACATCACTGAGAGGGGGAGGCAACCCAGTGACCAATATTCCCGAGACCGGTCGGACCCTACGGGTCCAGATCCGTCTCGTCGTCATCCAGATCCTCGTCCTCTCCCTGCTCGGCACCCTCGGCGGCCGCCTGTGGTACCTGCAGATCCGGCAGGGCGCCGAGTACCAGAAGGAAGCCTCCGGCAACCACGTCCAGCAGGTCGTCGACCCCGCCGTACGCGGTTCGATCCTGGACGCGCGCGGAGTCCCGCTCGCCGACAACGAGACCCGGCTGGTCGTCTCCGCCTCCCGTACCGACCTGCTCAAGCAGAAGGACGACGGCAAGGCGGTCCTGACCAAGCTCGCGGGCGTCCTGGGGATGAGCCCCACGGAGGTCATGCAGAAGGTCCGGCTCTGCGACTCCAATACCCCCCGGCCCTGCTGGAACGGCTCGCCCTACCAGCCGATCCCGATCACCGACAAGGCCACCGCCAAGCAGGCCCTGCAGATCCGCGAGCGCGCCGAGGACTTCCCCGGTATCACCGCCGAGCCCGAGGCCGTGCGCCGCTACGCGAGCCCCGGCAAGTCCAACAGCGCACAGGTCCTCGGCTATCTCTCCCCGGTCACCGACGCCGAGATCCAGCAGGCCCAGAACACCGACTCGCCCTATCTGCGCTCCGACCAGGTCGGCCGCTCGGGACTTGAGCGCGAGTACGACAAGGAACTGCGCGGCAAGGCCGGCGTCACCCGCTACGAGGTGGACAACCTCGGCCGGGTCATCGGCAAGGCCGCCTCCGACGCCGCCGAGCCCGGTTCCGACCTGGTCACCAGCATCGACTCCCGGGTGCAGCGGGTCGCCGAGTACGAGCTGGACAACGCGATGAAGATCGCCCGTACCCAGTACGACAAGATCACCGGTGAGAACTACAAGGCCGACTCCGGCGCCGTCGTCGTGATGGAGGCCAAGACCGGCCGGATCGTCGCCATGGCCTCCGCGCCGACCTACGACCCGAACGTCTGGGTGGGCGGCATCTCCGCCAAGGACTACAAGGCCCTCACCGGCAAGGACTCCGACTACCCGCTGCTGAACCGGGCCATACAGGGTCAGTCCGCGCCCGGTTCGACCTTCAAGGTGGTCTCCACGGCCGCCGCGGTCGAGGCCGGCTACGTGTGGGACGGCGGCTACCCCTGCACCAGTTCGTACTCGGTCGGCGGCCAGGTCTTCAAGAACTTCGAGGGCGAGAACTTCGGCCCCATCTCGCTGGGCCGCGCGCTCGAGGTCTCCTGCGACACCGTCTTCTACGGTCTCGCCGACCGTGAGTGGAAGAAGGACGGCGGCATCAACCCGAAGCAGGGCCAGCCCAAGGACTACTTCTACAAGGCCGCCCACCAGTTCGGCCTCGGCAAGGAGACCGGTGTCGACCTCCCCAACGAGGTCACCGGCCGCGTCCCCGACCGCCAGTGGAAGCTCGACTACTGGAAGGCCAACAAGGACGCCTGGTGCAAGTCCGGGAAGAAGGACGGCACCTACGTCGAGAAGATCGCCTACGAGAACTGCCTCGAAGGCAACAAGATGCGCGAGGGCGACTCGATCAACTACTCCATCGGCCAGGGCGACACCCTCGTCACGCCGATCCAGGAGGCCATGATCTACGGGGCGCTCGCCAACGGCGGCACCGAGTACGTCCCGACCATCGGCAAGGCGATCGTCAGCGCCGACGGCAAGACGGTCAAGGAGATCAAGCCGAAGGTCAAGGCCAGGCTCCCGGTCACCCAGGCCACGCTCCAGGGCATGGACAAGGCCCTCGCGGGCGTCATCACCAGCGGTACCGCGGCCTGGAAGTTCCAGGGCTGGCCGCAGGACAAGATCGAGCTGCACGCCAAGACCGGTACCGCGGAGGTCTACGGCAAGCAGACCACGTCCTGGCTCGCCACGTACTCCAAGGACTACACGGTGGTCATGACGATCGCCCAGGCCGGTACCGGTTCCGGTGCCTCCGGTGAGGCGGTCCGCAACATCTACAGCGCGCTGTACGGCGTCGGCGCCGACGGCTCCATCGACAAGTCGAAGGCGCTGCTGCCCACCCCGCAGCAGGGCCTGCCGAAGATCCGCACGGACGGCACCATCGCCTCGCCGAAGATCTCCAAGGACCCGGCGAAGGACTTCCAGGCGAGCCAGCAGGGCGACAAGGGCGCCGGCGGCCAGCAGACCCCGGCCGCCACGTCCTCACCGTCGACGGGCAACCGCAACACCCGAAGGCGGGCGCGCGGAAGGGGAAGCCGGAGGATGCCGACGTGACGAGCGTTTCTGGTGGGAGGTTCCCGGCATGACCGGCGTCAACAGCTTCTCCGTCTCCGGATACGGTCCCGCGCGGGCCGGCTGGACCCGGGTCTTCGCCCGTGACTCGCTGGCCCGCCGCCTGGACTGGCCGATGCTGATGGCGGCCCTGGCCCTGTCCCTGCTGGGCTCGCTGCTGGTGTTCTCGGCGACCCGCAACCGCACCGAGATCAACCAGGGCGACCAGTACTACTTCCTGATCCGGCACCTGATGAACACCGGCATCGGACTCGCCCTGATGATCGGCACGGTCTGGATCGGCCACCGCCAGCTGCGCAACGCGGTACCGATCCTCTACGGCCTGTCGGTGCTCGGCATCCTCGCCGTACTCACCCCGCTGGGCTCCACCGTCAACGGCGCGCACTCCTGGATCGTGCTCGGCGGCGGCTTCTCGCTCCAGCCGTCCGAGTTCGTCAAGATCACGATCATCCTGGGGATGGCGATGATACTGGCGGCCCGGGTCGACGCCGGCGACAAGAAGTACCCCGACCACCGCACGGTGCTGCAGGCCCTCGGCCTCGCCTCCGTACCGATCCTGATCGTGCTCCTCATGCCCGACCTGGGCTCGGTCATGGTCATGGTCATCATCGTCCTTGGCGTGCTGCTGGCCTCCGGCGCCTCCAACCGCTGGATCTTCGGCCTGCTCGCGACCGGCCTGCTGGGCGCGATCGCGGTCTGGCAGCTGCACATCCTGGACGCGTACCAGATCAACCGCTTTGCGGCCTTCGCCAACCCCAACCTCGATCCCGCGGGCGTCGGCTACAACACCAACCAGGCCCGGATCGCCATCGGTTCCGGCGGCCTGACCGGCGCGGGCCTGTTCCACGGCTCGCAGACCACCGGCCAGTTCGTCCCGGAGCAGCAGACCGACTTCGTCTTCACGGTGGCGGGGGAGGAGCTGGGCTTCGTCGGCGCGGGCCTGATCATCGTGCTCCTCGGCGTCGTCCTGTGGCGCGCCTGCCGTATCGCCCGTGAGACGACCGAGCTGTACGGCACGGTCGTGGCGGCGGGGATCGTGGCGTGGTTCGCGTTCCAGTCCTTTGAGAACATCGGCATGACCCTCGGGATCATGCCGGTCACCGGCCTTCCGCTGCCGTTCGTGTCGTACGGCGGCACGTCGATGTTCGCGGTGTGGGTGGCGGTGGGGCTGCTGCAGTCGATCAGGGTGCAGCGCCCGATGTCGGCCTAGCCGGACGCTCTGAGGGTGAGGTGAACGCGCCGTTTCCCGCGCGTTCACCTCACCCTCATTTTCATGTTTCTTCCGATTTACCTACTGTGCCCGCTGTCCCTCCGGTGCCGGGGGCCACTAGATTCGGTTCATGGCGGATGCGAAGCGTGAAATCGAGCGCAAGTACGAATCCGATGAGAGTGGACTGCCCGACCTGACCGGAGTCGCCGGCGTGGCGAACGTCGTGGACAAGGGCACCGCCGAACTCGACGCGACCTACTACGACACCTCCGACCTGCGCCTGGTCTCGGCCGGAGTCACCCTGCGCCGCCGCACCGGAGGCAGCGACGCCGGCTGGCACCTCAAACTCCCGGTGGCGCCCGGCATCCGCGACGAGATCCACGCCCCGCTCTCCGACACCGTCCCCGACGAACTGGCCGCCCTGGCCCGCTCCAGGGTCCGCGAAGGCCAGCTGGTCCCCGTGATCCGGCTGCGCACCGCCCGCGACATCCAGCACCTCGTCGACGCGGACGGCGCCCTGCTCGCCGAGGTGAGCGTGGACCGCGTCCGGGCCGAGCGGCTCTTCGGCGGCGAGGGCAAGGCCCAGTGGACCGAGATCGAGGTGGAACTCGCCGACGGCGTCGACCCGTCCTTCCTCGACAAGGTGGAGAAACGGCTGGGCAAGGCAGGCGTACGGCCGTCGAAGTCCCCCTCGAAACTGGCCCGCGCACTGGCCGAGACCAAGGGCGGCAAACCCCACCCGCCGAAGCCGGACTCCGGTGCACCGGTCACGGCCGGCGACCACATCCTCGCCTACGTCCGCGCCCAGCGGGACGCGATCGTCGAGCTCGACCCCGCCGTACGCCTGAACAACGACGAAGGCGTCCACGACATGCGGGTGGCCACCCGCCGACTGCGCAGCACCTTCCGCTCGTTCCGCAAGGTCCTCGACCGGGAGGTCACCGACCCCGTCGCGGACGAGCTGAAGTGGCTGGCCGGGGAACTGGGCGTGGGCCGCGACCTGGAAGTCCTCGCCGAACGCCTGATGACGGCCCTGGAGAAGGTCCCCCGCCCCCTCGTCTCCGGCCCCGTCCACGACCGTCTGCGCGCCTGGGCCGAGGCCGGCGAGCGCGGCTCCCGGCGCCGGCTGCTCGGCGTCCTCGACTCCAAGCGCTACCTGGACCTCCTGGACACCCTGGACGCCCTCGTCGCCGACCCGCCGCTGCGGAAGGCGGCGGCCGGGAAGCCGGAGAAGGTGCTCGCCAAGGCCGTGCGCAAGGACTTCGCGAAGGTGACCGACCTGATCGAGACGGCCATGGAGCAGCCCCCCGGCCACGACCGCGACCTCGGCCTGCACGAGGCCCGCAAGAAGGCCAAGCGCACCCGCTACGCGGCCGAGGCGGCCCGCCCCGCCCTCGGCAAGCCGGCGAAGACCATGGCCAAGTCCATGAAGTCACTGCAGAGCATGCTCGGCGAGCACCAGGACAGCGTGATGGCCCGCGAGACCCTGCGCGAGCTGTCCGCGGTGGCCCACGCCGCCGGGGAGAGCGCGTTCACGTACGGGCTGCTGTACGGCCGCGAGGAGCAGCGGGCGGTGGCGGTGGAGGCCGAGACACCGGGCCTCTGGAAGGAGATCAAGAAGAATGCGCCCGTCTGAGCGGGCGTACGGGGGACACCGCCGGGCGCGTTAGTCTGGATGGTCACCCATGTCAGCTCACAAAGGTCCGCGAGATGCCTGCCGAAGCCGCCGCCCAGGTCGCCGAGTCTGTGTTCCCGCAGCTCGAAGCTCTGCTCCCGCATGTGCAGAAGCCGATCCAGTATGTCGGCGGAGAGCTCAACTCCACGGTCAAGCCATGGGAGTCCTGCGACGTCCGCTGGGCACTCATGTACCCCGACGCATACGAGGTCGGCCTGCCCAACCAGGGCGTCATGATCCTCTACGAGGTCCTCAACGAGCAGGAGGGCGTCCTCGCCGAGCGCACATACAGCGTGTGGCCGGACCTGGAGGCGCTGATGCGCGAGCACCGCGTCCCGCAGTTCACGGTGGACAGCCACCGGCCGGTCGGCGCCTTCGACGTGCTGGGCCTTAGCTTCTCCACGGAACTCGGCTACACCAACATGCTCACGGCCCTGGACCTGGCCGGCATCCCCCTGGAGTCGAAGGACCGCGGCCTGGACGACCCCATCGTCCTGGCGGGCGGCCACGCGGCCTTCAACCCCGAACCCATCGCCGACTTCGTCGACGCGGTGATCATCGGCGACGGCGAGCAGGCCGTCCTCGACATGACGAAGATCATCCGCGAGTGGAAGGCGGAGGGCCGCCCCGGTGGCCGCGAAGAGGTCCTCTTCCGCCTGGCGAAGACGGGTTCGGTGTACATCCCGGCGTTCTACGACGTCGAGTACCTGCCGGACGGCCGTATCGCGCGCGTGGTCCCCAACAAGTCGGGCGTCCCGTGGCGGATCAGCAAGCACACCGTCATGGACCTGGACGAATGGCCGTACCCGAAGCAGCCGCTCGTCCCCCTGGCCGAGACGGTCCACGAGCGCATGTCCGTGGAGATCTTCCGCGGCTGCACGCGCGGCTGCCGCTTCTGCCAGGCCGGCATGATCACCCGCCCCGTGCGCGAGCGCTCGATCACGGGCATCGGCGAGATGGTCGACAAGGGCCTGAAGGCGACGGGCTTCGAGGAGGTCGGCCTGCTCTCCCTGTCCTCCGCGGACCATTCGGAGATCGGCGACATCGCGAAGGGCCTGGCCGACCGCTACGAGGAAGACAAGATCGGCCTCTCCCTCCCCTCCACGCGTGTCGACGCCTTCAACGTCGACCTGGCGAACGAGCTGACCAGGAACGGCCGCCGCTCCGGCCTCACCTTCGCCCCCGAGGGCGGCTCGGAACGCCTGCGCAAGGTCATCAACAAGATGGTCTCGGAAGAGGACCTGATCCGCACGGTCGCCACCGCCTACGGAAACGGCTGGCGCCAGGTGAAGCTGTACTTCATGTGCGGCCTGCCCACGGAGACCGACGAGGACGTCCTCCAGATCGCCGACATGGCGATGAACGTCATCCAGAAGGGCCGCGAGGTCTCCGGCCAGGGCGACATCCGCTGCACGGTCTCGATCGGCGGCTTCGTCCCCAAGCCGCACACCCCCTTCCAGTGGGCCCCGCAGCTGAGCGCAGAGGAAACGGACGCGCGCCTCGAAAAGCTCCGGGACAAGATCCGCGGCGACAAGAAGTACGGCCGCTCGATCGGCTTCCGCTACCACGACGGCAAGCCCGGCATCGTGGAGGGCCTGCTCTCCCGCGGTGACCGCCGCATCGGCGCGGTGATCCGCGCGGTCTACGAGGACGGCGGCCGCTTCGACGGCTGGCGCGAGCACTTCTCCTACGACCGCTGGATGGCCTGCGCGGAGAAGACGCTGCCCGCCTTCGGCGTGGACGTCGACTGGTACACGACGCGTGAGAAGACGTACGAGGAGGTCCTGCCCTGGGACCACCTCGACTCGGGCCTCGACAAGGACTGGCTCTGGGAGGACTGGCAGGACGCCCTCGACGAGACGGAGGTCGAGGACTGCCGCTGGACGCCCTGCTTCGACTGTGGGGTGTGTCCGCAGATGGACACGGCCATTCAAATCGGCCCGACCGGCAAGAAGTTGCTGCCCCTTACGGTCAAGAACGCGGGTCCGACGCCGACTCCGACCGGTCACACGCACTGACGTGAGCGAGGCACTCGATCGGGTGGTTGAGGCGCTGGCGGGGGAGAGCGAAAACGTCGTCCTCATGGACGTCAGCCGGGAGCGCCGCAGAGTGGATCTTGCCCGGCGGTCGGCTACCAGTTGATCTCGGTCAGGAGGAAGGGCTTGTCCTCCGGGGCTTGCTTGCGGGCCCGTAGGGCTTGTTCGGCGGGTGGGCCTACCGGTACGCGCAGCGGTGGGTCGGGCCGCTCGATCGTCTGCGCCACGGTGACGGCCACGTCCTCCGGGGTGACCGCCTCGCCGCGCAGGGCGCCCAGTGACTCGTACAGCGGGCTGTAGGGGTCGTTCTCCTTGAGGAACACCTTGGCGCGTTCGGCGCCGCCCGAGGAGACCGCGCCGGGCTGGACGATGCTCACCTTGACGCCGAGGTGGCCCGTCTCGATGGCGAGCGTCTCGGCGAGTGCCTCCAGCGCCCATTTGCCGGCGCCGTAGGGGCCTGTCAGCGGTAGTACCAGGCGGCCCTGGATGCTGGAGACGAAGACCAGGCGGCCCGCGCCTCTCTCCCGCATCGCGGGGAGCACGGCTTGCGTCACGCGCAGCGCACCCAGGGTGTTGAGCTGTAAGGGCTGATCGAACTCCGGGAGCGGGACGCTCTCCAGTGGCGCCCGGATGGTGGTGCCGGCGTTGCTGACCAGTACGTCGATCTCGCCGGCCTGCCGAATCGCCTGGTCGACGGTCTCCTGGTCGGTGACGTCCAGGCGCAGACGCTGGTCACGCCGTCGCCCTCCCGCGGTTGATCACCTGGCCTGATCACGTGATCACGGGGAGGTGGTCCGGATGCCGTTCCGCCGGGGGAGTGACAGACTGGGTCTTCTGAGTCGGCGGGCTGTGGCGGAGGCCGGTCGCTGACCAGTTGGGAACCGTCCATGACTGCTGAGAGCCCCGAAGTGCGGTACTCGCTGGACGAAACCGCTCTTCTGATCGTCGACCCCTACAACGACTTCCTTTCCGAAGGCGGCAAGTTGTGGCCCCGGGCGAAGGAGGTGGCGGAGGGCGCAGGCCTGCCCGACCATATGCGGACCGTACTCGCAACGGCCCGTGGCCAGGGATTTCGTGTCTTTGTCGTGCCTCATCATCGGACGACGCCGAGCGACTACGCCACCTGGGACCACCTGTCCCCGACAGAAATCGTGCTGATCGGGATGCGGGCCAACACCTGTGTGGACACCACCGCCCGCTACGGCCAGGAGCTGGGGTACCACGTGACCCTCGTCCGCGATGCCATCGCCTCCTTCAGCTGGGAGGAGATGACCGCGACCTTCGACCTCAACGCACCCCTGTACGCCCATGCCGTCGTCACCACCGAGGAGTTCGTCCGGACGGCGGGCGGCGGCGCCGGCGAAGGCTCCCGGGAGAACGGAGGTGACGGTCGTGAGCGGTGATGAGCGGGGCGGCGCGCCCGGCGAACTGGGCGGCCAGACGGTCGTGGTGGTGGGCGGCAGCGCGGGCATCGGTCTGGAGACCGCGCGGCAGGTGCGGGCGGCGGGTGGTGAGCTGGTGCTCGTGGCGCGCAACGCCGAGCGGCTCCAGCGGGCCGCGCAGGAGTTGCATCCGCTGAGCACGGCTGTTTTCGACGCCCACGACACCGAACGGCTGGAGCGTTTCATCGGGGAGCTGCCCGGGCGGGTCGACCATGTGCTGGTCACGGCGGGCAGCCCGTCGTACACCCCTCTCGACGAGCTTGATCTGACCGAGGCCGCGCGGGACTTCGGCGGTCGTCTCGCGATGGTGCTGGCGGTGGCGCGGGCGAGCCGGGGGAAGGTCAGGGCCGGCGGAACGCTGCTGTTCATCGGCGGGACGGGCGGCCGGCGGCCCGCGGCCGGGATGGCGGTGACGGGCGCCCTCACCGCGGCGCTGCCCGCACTGACCGCCAACCTGGCGCTGGAGGTCGCGCCGATCCGGGTCAACCTCATCGCGGCCGGGTTCGTGGACACACCGCTGTCGGCCTCCCTGCTGGGCGACCGACTCGAAGCGCGACGCGAGGAGTTGAGGAGGACGCTGCCCATCGGGCGGGTGGTCGGTCCGGCGGACGTCGCCGCCCTCGCGGTGCACCTCATGGTCAACGACGCCCTCACCGGCGCCACCTATGACATCGACGGCGGCCAGCAGCTCCTCGCGCACTGACCGGCCGTACCGCGGGTCCGGTCGTCGCCGGTGTCCCATCCGAGACGGGAAGTGCAAGCCATGGACATGAAACTCGAGGTCGTCGTGGTGCCGGTGTCCGACGTGGACCGGGCCAGGGACTTCTACACGGCGCTGGGCTGGCGGCTCGACGCGGACGTCGCCACCGACGGGGAGTTCCGGGTGGTGCAGGTGACCCCACCGGGTTCCCCGGCGTCGGTCATCTTCGGCGAGTCGGTCACCGAGCAGGCGCCCGGCTCGGCCCGGGGGCTGCACCTGGTCGTCGACGACATCGACACCGCCCACGACGAGCTGGCGCGGCACGGCGCCGACCCGAGTGAGGTGTTCCACGACGCCGGCGGTGTCTTCCACCACGCCGACGGTGACGCCCGGGTGCCCGGTCCCGAACCGCACCACGGCAGCTACGGTTCCTTCCTGTCGTTCAGCGACCCGGACGGCAACGGCTGGCTCCTGCAGGAGGTCACCGACCGGCTGCCGGGACGGCTGGATCCCGCGGCCACCTCGTTCGCCTCGGCCGAGGACCTGGCGGATGCCCTGCGGCGGGCCACGGCGGCGCACGGCGAGCACGAGGCCCGCACCGGGGCGGAGGACCCCAACTGGCCGGACTGGTACGCGCGGTACATGGCGAGCGAGCAGGCCGGGACGGAACCGCCCGCGTGATCCGGTGCTTCGGAGACAGGGCCGGCGCGGCAGCGCCCTGCTGCCCCCGACGTCCTGCGGCGGTTCCGGATCGAACCGAACCTGACCGTGCCGTGCCCCGCCGGCGCCGTACCGCGCCAACGCCGTACAGCGCGGCCCCGCACCTTCCGGTGGCGCGAGAGGGCCTTACGCTCTGAGCTTCGGCTGCCGTCAGCTCAGTGCGGTCTCGGCCGTGCGGACGGCGCGCAGGGCGCGGTCGACCGTTTCCTGGTTCTCGCCGACCGGGGCCACGTAGTCGAGGACCCCGCGGGCGGCGTCCTCGCCGAGAGTCCGGGTGATCACCCACGTGGCGAGGTACTGGGACGCCAGGCAGCCACCGGCCGTGGCGATGTTCCCCTCGGCGTGGAACGGCGTGTCCAGGACGGTGACCCCGGACGCCTCGACGAAGGGCCGGGTCTTGCGGTCCGTGCAGACGGGCATGCCGTCCAGCAGACCGAGCCGGGCGAGCACCAGCGCGCCGGAGCACTGCGCGCCGATCAGCTGCCGGGAGGGGTCGAGCCGCAGCCGGGAGATCAGCCGGTCGTCGGCGACCACGTCCCGTGCCCGCACTCCGCTGCCGACCAGCACGACGTCGGCTTCGGTCACGAACTCCATCGGGCGCTGCCCGGACACCTCGACGCCGTTCATCGACGTGACCACCGGCGTCGGTGTCGTGATGAAGGCCTCCAGGCCGTCCTTGCGGCACCGGTTGATCAGCGCGGCGGCGATGAAGCTGTCGAGTTCGTTGAATCCGTCGAAGGTGAGTACGGCTACCTGCATGGCATCTCCTCGGACCACAGCGCGGACCCCGATTTTCGCAGGAGGCCCACGCAATGCACCGATGACCTGCTGTGACGTGTCCCACGGACTCTTGTCGCGGGGCGACCCCCCTGCCTAAATTCGGTCATATGTCCAGTCCTGATGCCGCCCTTCCCGTCGAACCGGTCGACTTCGCCGTCGATCTCACCGGGCACGAGCTGACCCGGCGTGCCCACGTCATGGCGGCTCTCGGCGCCGACTGGGATCCCGTCGAGAGCATGCGCGGTGAGGAGGAGGCGTACGACATGCTGTACTCCGGGCTCGACGAGGAACAGCAGAGGCTGTACGACTCGCTCGTCGCGGCCGGGGTGCTGCCCCGACGCTGATTCCCGTCCCTCTTCCGGTGCGCGACAGCCTGCGGTGAAACCGTGACACGACCGCCATGGAAGGTGCACCGGCCCGGCCGCACAATCGGGGAGACCGAAGGCCGGCGACACGCGGGGGAGTTGGCGGGCATGGAACTGGAACTGGGCTACGACCTGCTGGGCAGACTCCGCTTCATCGGGGACGTCCAACTGACCTACGGTCGGTGGGGCGGCAGGCCTCAGGCGCTCGGGCCGCATCCGCTGGAGTACGACATGCTCGGCAGCCGGCTGCGGTGGATCGGCGACATCGAGATCGGGTACGGCCGCCTCGGCAGCGTCCCGAGGACGTTCGGGACGTGGGACGTCGAGTGCGCCGCCTGGTCCGGGATTCCGCGCCGCATCGGGCCGTACCCCGTGGAACACCCCAGGTTCAGCGGCCGGGCGAGCGCGATCGGCCCGCTCGCCGTGTCGTACCACGCCCTCGGCAGCCGCCCCCGCCGTATCGTGCTCCCCAAGGACCTGCACACCCTCCCGGACGACCTCCTCCGCGTCCTCTTCCTGGTCCTGCACCTCCAGGCGGAACGCAACAAGAGGTCGTCCGCGGCCTCATAGACAGGCGAAGGCCCCGCCGGACGGATCCGGCGGGGCCACGAGGTGACGGCAGGTCAGACGGCGGGCTCGTACTTCGGGTTGTCGCCGTACTGGTTCTGCTCCGGCTTGCTGTCGGAGGCGAGCCAGACCAGCACGAAGATCCAGCCGACCAGCGGGATGATGCCGACCAGGATCGCCCAGCCCGAACGGCCGGTGTCGTGCAGTCGGCGGACCGCGACCGCGAGGCCCGGCAGGAAGACCGCCAGGCTGTAGATCGCGCCGAGGGCGGCGAACCCGATGACCCGCCCGATGACCGCCAGCACGATGCTGATGATCAGGTTGAACAGGAAGAACATCCAGTATTCCTGCCGGCGCGCACGGCCGCTGAACACCGCGTACTTCTTCAGTACGTCCACGTACCAGTTCATTACTCGTCCCCCAAGGATCAAGAATGGTTCAAGATTTCGCTGGTGCTCAGCAAATCAAGCCGCCCTGGCCGGATCCATTCAGATTGGCGTGTGCGGGTCAACCGTTACCGTGTCGCCGCCGTTCGGTGATCAAGGGCGGCCGAATCGCATCCGCGTGGCACGCGATAGCGTCTCTTCGGCCATGGACATGCAAAAACAGACGCAGCGGCGCCCACAACCGCAGGCGCAGCACCCCGAGGGGTGTCTCGTCGTAGCGATCAGGATCCCCGTCCGAATCTTCGTGTTCCTGGTGGTGCTGCCGGTACGCCTGCTCTGGGACGCGTTCGGGGCCGGCGCACGGTTCCTGTGGCGCCACCCCGTCGTCCCGGTCGCACGATTCCTCTGGCGGTACGTCCTGACCCCCGCCGGCCGCACCATCGGCCGGCTCCTGCACGTGCTCCTTGTCGTCCCGCTGATCTGGCTGTACCGCTACCTGCTCACCCCCCTCGGTCACGCCCTCGGGTGGCTCCACGCGCGCGTGCTCACCCCGATCGGCCATGCGGTGGTGTGGCTCCTGACGCCCGTCGCCCAAGCCGTCGCCTGGGTGTTCGAGCAGCTCCTCGGCGCCCTGTACTGGATCGCGCGCGTGCTCCTCGTCCTGCCCGCCGTCGCCCTGTGGCGCTGGGCCCTCACCCCGGTCGGCCATGTCCTCGGCATCGTCCTGAAGGAGATCCGGGACGCCCTCGGTCACGCCTGGCGGGCCGCCGGACACGTCGCACGCGCCGCCGGACGGGTTCTGGGAACCCTCTTCCGGTGGATCTTCCTGGAACCGGTGCGCCGGCTCTACCGGACCGTTCTCACCCCGGTCGGACACGTCGTACGCGACCTCGTGCTGCACCCCGCCGCGCAGGTCGCACGTGCCGCCGGACGGGCCGTCCGCCAGGCCCGCGCCGACCTGCGCCGCGCCCTGTTCGGCGAGCCGGGCCGGCCGGCGGCCGTGGACCGCCGGGAACCCGTAGGCCGCGACACACGTACTCTTGATGGATAGAAGTACACAGCAGCACGGCCCCCGCGGTACGGCTGCTGCTCTCACGAGACGAGAATCGCGAAGGACTGACGACACTGGGCAAGCGACAGCCCGAAGGCCCGCCGCCCGCACCGGCGGTGCAGCGCATCCGACTGCGCTACACCAAGCGCGGCCGCCTCCGGTTCACCAGCCACCGTGACTTCCAGCGCGCCTTCGAGCGTGCGCTGCGCCGCGCCGAGGTGCCGATGGCCTACTCGGCGGGGTTCACCCCGCACCCGAAGGTGTCGTACGCCAATGCCGCACCCACCGGCACGGGCAGCGAGGCCGAGTATCTGGAGATCGCGCTCACCGCGGCCCGCGACCCGGAGCGACTGCGCGTCCTCCTCGACGAGTCCCTGCCCACCGGGCTCGACATCGTCGACGCGGTCGAGGCACGGACGTCCGGACTGGCCGACCGGCTCACCGCCTCCGTGTGGGAGCTGCGGCTGGCCGGCCTGGACCCGGCGGAGGCCGCACAGGCCGTCGCCGCGTTCAACTCGGCCGAGGCCGTCGAGGTCCAGCGCATGACCAAGAACGGCGTACGGACCTTCGACGCCCGCCCCGCGGTCGTACAACTTGAAACGCACAATGAAACGGCTGATAGGCCGAGCGACCAGCCCTGTGCGATACTGCGGCTGGTTGTTCGGCACGTGACGCCTGCCGTACGACCCGACGACGTCCTGTCCGGTCTCCGCGCCGTGGCCGACCTGGCGCCGCCGGTCCCCGCAGCGGTGACCAGGCTGGCGCAGGGGCTGCTCGATGAAGAGACCGGCACGGTGACCGACCCGCTCGCGCCCGACCGCGAGGCAGTGGAGGCCCTCTCGAAGGCCGTACCCGCTGCCGCCGCGACGGCGTCGGCGTAAGGAAGGTCCCGCGAAGGACGTACGTCGCAGCGCCGCCCTCGTACTCGGGAGCCACCTGGGTCGGGCAGCGCACCGACCAGAAGACTTTCGCCAGGCCGTCCGCGACAAGGCGTACGGAACCGGCGAGACAGGACACAGAGAGCTCCTGTGCGGCGTCCGCGCCCCACACGGCGGCACCGCGCATCGCGCGAGCCGTGGACGTCACCGGCGGTCGCTCGAACCGAACGACGCCGGACCAGGCGCGGCGCCCGGGAGCCTGACGGGAGAACCGCCCGCATGCTCGAACCGACCGAGCCCACCGAGGGCTCCGAACTGAACACCCCCAGCGACACCCTGCCGCCGCGCAGGCGTCGCCGTGCCGCGTCCCGCCCCGCGGGACCGCCCGCCGCGACCGAGGCGAGCGAGGCCGTGGCCGAGGTCACCACGCCGGCCATACCGGCCGCCGAGTCGTTCTCGGAGCCCGCAGAGGCTGCCGAGGAGACGGACACGGAAGAGGCCGCGGAGGCCGTGCCCGCAGCGCGTACCCGCCGCCGGGCGACCCGCCGGGCCTCGGCACCCGCCGGTTCCCCGACGGGAGCCGAGGCCGCCGACACCGCCGAGACCGTCCTTCCCGTGACCGCCGCCGAGCCCGCCGAGGCCACGCCCGCGGCCGAGGCCGTCGAGACCGCCGCACAGAGCGACGAGGAGGCCGCACCGCGCCGCACGCGCCGGCGTGCCACGCGACGCGTCTCCACGCCCACCGAGGCGGCCGAGAAGGAAGAGGCCGTCGAGACCTCCGCGGCCACCGAGGCCCCTGAGGTCTCCGAAGCTGCTCCGGTTTCCGAGGCCGCCGCAACCGATGAAGAGACCGTGCCCGCGGCGCGTACCCGCCGTCGGGCGACCCGCCGCGCGTCGGCGCCCGCCGGTAACCCGGTGACGGCCGAGACCGTCGCTCAGACCACCGAAGCCGTGGAAACCGCCGAGGCCGTCAAGGCCGTCGACGAGAGCGGTGAGGCCCCCCCCGCCCCCGAGGCGGAGCCCAGCGCGCCCGCGCCGCGCACCCGGCGCCGTGCCACCCGTCGGGTCGCCGCACCCGCCGGCGCGCCCGAGGCCGCCGCCGAAGCCCCCGCCGCGGCTCAGCCGCAGGCCGCCGAGGTCCCGGCCGTCACCTCCGCCACCGAGGCCCCCGCCGCCGAGGAGCCGCAGACCGAGGCACCGCGGCGCCGGCGCCGGGTCGTGCGACAGGCCGCCATCGGGTTCTCCGAGCCCGCCGCCGCGGCCACGCCCGCCGAGGAGGAGTCGCAGCGCCGCCCCGCCCGGCCCGCCGTGGCCGTGTTCCAGGCGCCCGTGTTCACCGAGCCGAAGTTCCAGACCCCGGAGCGCGCCGCCGCCGAAGCCGCCGCCGTGGCCGCCGGAGCGGAGGAGCCCGAGGAACTCGCCCCGTACCAGCCGGAGCAGGCCGAGCAGGCCGAGACCGGTTCGCGCCGCCGGCGCCGCCGCCGGGGTGCCGCCGAGGAGACCCCGGCCGCCGCACCCGCCGCCGAGGACGAGACCGAGGAGCCGGAGGAGCCCGCCGAGGACATCGAGGACGCCGCCGACGGAGACGGTGAGGACGAGGCCGAGGAAGCCGGTTCCCGCCGCCGTCGCCGCCGCGGTGGCCGTCGCCGCCGCCGCGGTGACGCCGGCGACGGCGAGGGCGCTGACGCCGACAGCGACGAGCTGGCCGCGGAGCAGGCCGAGCAGGACGCCGAGGACACCGCCGAACAGGAGGAAGAGGACGACGAGGACGCCCACGACGAGGCCGGCGGCTCCTCCAGCAGCCGTCGTCGCCGTCGCCGCCGGCGTCGCGCCGGGGACACCTCCGTCGACACCGAGCCCGGCGAGAACGACCCGGAGCGCACGGTCGTCAAGGTCCGCGAGCCCCGCAAGCCGTCCGAGCCGTCCGACGAGGTGCAGTCCATCAAGGGCTCCACACGTCTGGAAGCCAAGAAGCAGCGCCGCCGCGAAGGCCGCGAGCAGGGCCGCAGGCGCGTCCCGATCATCACCGAGGCCGAGTTCCTCGCCCGCCGCGAGGCCGTCGAGCGGGTGATGGTCGTACGCCAGTACGGCGACCGCACCCAGATCGGCGTCCTGGAGGACGGCGTGCTCGTCGAGCACTACGTCAACAAGGAGCAGGCCACCTCGTACGTCGGCAACGTCTACCTGGGCAAGGTCCAGAACGTGCTGCCCTCGATGGAGGCCGCCTTCATCGACATCGGCAAGGGCCGCAACGCCGTCCTGTACGCCGGTGAGGTCAACTTCGAGGCGCTCGGCATGGCCAACGGGCCCCGCCGGATCGAGGCCGCCCTGAAGTCCGGCCAGTCCGTCCTCGTCCAGGTGACGAAGGACCCGATCGGACACAAGGGCGCCCGTCTGACCAGCCAGGTCTCCCTCCCGGGCCGCTACCTCGTGTACGTCCCCGAGGGCTCGATGACCGGCATCAGCCGCAAGCTGCCCGACACCGAGCGGGCCCGGCTGAAGACCATCCTCAAGAAGATCGTCCCCGAGGACGCGGGCGTCATCGTGCGCACCGCCGCCGAGGGCGCGAGCGAGGACGAGCTGCGCCGCGACGTCGAACGGCTCCAGGCGCAGTGGGAGGAGATCCAGAAGAAGTCGAAGAACGGCGGCAGCTCGAACGCGCCGACGCTGCTGTACGGCGAGCCGGACATGACCGTCCGGGTCGTCCGCGACATCTTCAACGAGGACTTCTCCAAGGTCGTCGTCAGCGGTGACGAGGCCTGGGAGACCGTCCACGGCTACGTCTCGCACGTCGCCCCCGACCTCGCGGGCCGGCTGTCGAGGTGGACCTCCGAGGTCGACGTCTTCGCCACCTACCGGATCGACGAGCAGCTCGCCAAGGCCCTGGACCGCAAGGTCTGGCTGCCCAGCGGCGGTTCGCTGGTCATCGACCGGACCGAGGCGATGGTCGTCATCGACGTCAACACCGGCAAGTTCACCGGCCAGGGCGGCAACCTCGAGGAGACGGTCACCAGGAACAACCTGGAGGCGGCCGAGGAGATCGTCCGCCAGCTGCGGCTGCGCGACCTCGGCGGCATCATCGTCATCGACTTCATCGACATGGTCCTGGAGTCCAACCGCGACCTGGTGCTGCGCCGCCTGCTCGAATGCCTCGGACGTGACCGTACGAAGCACCAGGTGGCCGAGGTGACCTCGCTGGGGCTCGTCCAGATGACCCGCAAGCGGGTCGGGCAGGGCCTGCTGGAGTCCTTCTCCGAGACCTGCGTGCACTGCAACGGCCGTGGCGTCATCGTCCACATGGAGCAGCCCAGCTCCGGCGGCGGTGGCGGCGGCAAGCGCAAGAAGCGCGGGCGCGGCGGCGACGGACACGAGCACGACCACGACGTGCACGAGACCCACGCGGCCGTGGCCGACGGGGCCGTCGAGCACGCCGAGGCCGTCCAGGCCGTCGAGACGGCGGCGGAGGTCGCGGCCGAGGCCGCCGGGCCCATCGCGCTGCCCGCCCCCGAGTTCACGCCGGACGAGGAGCTGTACAGCAGCGTCGCGGAGGCGGAGGCCGCGGCCGGCCGCGGCCGTACCCGCCGCCGGGCGAGCCGCCGGGCCTCGGCTCCGGCCGGGGCGCCCAGGGAGCGCGCGGGCCGCAACCGGGCCGCCGAGGCCGAGACGCCGAACGCCCAGGCCGTACCGGCCGCCGTGGAGGCCGGGCGTGAGGTGCTGCCGGAGCCGGCCGCCGAGGCGCACGCCGAGCCGGTCGCCGTGGAGGACCCGGTCGTCCAGGAGGCCCCCGAGGCTCCGGCCGCCGAGGAGACCGCGTCCAAGGGCCGTACCCGTCGCCGTGCCACCCGGAAGGTGTCGGCGCCCGCCGGTTCCCCGGCAGGGGCCGAGACGGCCGTGGTGACCGTCGTCGCCGAGACCGCCCCGGCGGCCGGACCGGTGGCGGAGCCGGTGATGGAGACGGCGGAGGAGCCCGAGGCGGCCGCGTCCGCCGAGAGCGCCGCCCCGGCCCGGCCGCGCCGCCGCGCGGTGCGCAAGGCCACCGCGCCGACCGCGTCGGAGGAGGCCGCCGTCGTGGTCGTACCGTCGGCGGAGGCCGCCGAGCAGCCGCGGACGCCGGTCACCGGTGAGGCTGCCGAGGCCGCCGGTGAGGGCGTCGAGGAGGCCGCTCCGGCCAAGAAGACGGCCCGTAAGACGGCTGCCAAGAAGACCGCCGCGAAGAAGACGGCCGCGAAGAAGACCGCGGCCAAGAAGACGACGGCGAAGAAGACGACGGCCAAGAAGGCGGCCAAGACCGCCAAGACGGCCGCCGCCAAGTCGACGGCGAAGAAGACCAGCACGGTCACCACCGCCTCCGACGAGGGCTGACGCCCGGGTGTGGGGCCTGTCCGGAGTGACCGGCCCCACATCTCCCGGGGCCCGGTTTGACCCCCTCGGCCACCGCCCCGTAACCTTGACCGTCGGCGTGTCCATGAATATGAGGACGTGCCACATCCCCGTAAACCTCTTCCTCCGGAGCACACGGTGTTCCGGAGAGGCCGCCCGCGTGACGGACGGCTGGACTGCGGGGGTGCCGTTCCCGAGCGAGAGAGTGAGATCCGCGTGTACGCCATCGTGCGCAGCGGTGGTCGCCAGCACAAGGTTGCTGTCGGCGACATCGTTGAGGTTGACAAGATTTCCACTGCCAAGGTTGGCGACACGGTCGAGCTCTCGACCCTGCTCGTTGTCGACGGCGAGGCCGTGACCAGCGACCCGTGGGTGCTGGCCGGCATCAAGGTCCAGGCCGAGGTCGTGGACCACCACAAGGGCCAGAAGATCGACATTCTGCGCTACAAGAACAAGACCGGTTACCGGCGTCGCCAGGGCCACCGCCAGCAGTACACGGCGATCAAGGTCACTGAGATCCCCGCGGCTGCGAAGTAAGGGACTGAGGAGAGATGGCACACAAGAAGGGCGCATCGTCCACCCGTAACGGTCGTGACTCCAACGCTCAGCGCCTCGGCGTGAAGCGCTTCGGCGGTCAGGTCGTCAACGCGGGCGAGATCCTGGTCCGCCAGCGCGGCACCCACTTCCACCCCGGTGCCGGCGTCGGCCGTGGCGGCGACGACACGCTGTTCGCGCTGCAGCCGGGTGCGGTGGAGTTCGGTACCCACCGTGGCCGCAAGGTCGTGAACATCGTTCCGGTCGCCTGAGTCCCAAGTCTCGGAGTCTTCAGGTCTTCTGAAGGTTTTATGACTGCACGGCTCAACCGAACGTTTCGCGAGGCGGACCTCACTTCCCGATCGGGAAGGCGGGTCCGCCTTTCGCGTGTTGACATAGGTATCACCCCGTAAGTAACTGGAGGCACCCCACCATGACCACCTTCGTGGACCGCGTCGAGCTGCACGTCGCCGCGGGTAACGGAGGCCACGGCTGTGCCTCCGTTCACCGGGAGAAGTTCAAGCCGCTCGGCGGCCCCGACGGCGGCAACGGCGGCCGGGGCGGCGACGTCATCCTGACCGTCGACCAGTCCGTGACGACTCTCCTCGACTACCACCACTCCCCGCACCGCAAGGCCACCAACGGCAAGCCCGGTGAGGGCGGCAACCGGGCCGGCAAGGACGGACAGGACCTCGTCCTGCCGGTGCCCGACGGCACCGTGGTGCTCGACAAGGCGGGCAACGTCCTCGCCGACCTCGTCGGCCACGGCACCTCGTACATCGCCGCCCAGGGCGGCCGCGGCGGCCTCGGCAACGCGGCCCTCGCCAGCGCCCGCCGCAAGGCCCCCGGCTTCGCCCTGCTCGGCGAGCCCGGAGACCTCCAGGACATCGTCCTGGAGCTGAAGACCGTCGCCGACGTGGCCCTGGTCGGCTACCCCAGCGCCGGCAAGTCCTCGCTGATCTCCGTGCTGTCGGCCGCCAAGCCGAAGATCGCCGACTACCCGTTCACCACCCTCGTTCCCAACCTCGGCGTGGTGACGGCCGGTTCGACCGTCTACACCATCGCCGACGTCCCCGGACTCATCCCCGGCGCCAGCCAGGGCAGGGGCCTCGGCCTGGAGTTCCTGCGGCACGTCGAGCGGTGCAGCGTCCTCGTCCACGTCCTGGACACCGCCACCCTGGAGTCCGAACGCGACCCCGTCTCCGACCTCGACGTCATCGAGGAGGAGCTCAAGCAGTACGGCGGCCTCGACAACCGGCCCCGGATCGTCGTCCTCAACAAGACCGACGTCCCCGACGGCAAGGACCTCGCCGACATGGTCCGCCCCGACCTGGAGGCCCGCGGCTACCGCGTCTTCGAGGTGTCGGCGGTCGCCCACCTCGGCCTGCGTGAGCTGTCGTTCGCGCTCGGCGAGCTGGTCGCCCAGGCCCGCGCCGCCAAGCCCAAGGAGGAGGCGACCCGGATCGTCATCCGGCCCAAGGCCGTGGACGACGCCGGCTTCACCGTCACCCTGGAGGACGACGGCCTCTACCGGGTGCGCGGCGAGAAGCCCGAACGCTGGGTCCGCCAGACCGACTTCACCAACGACGAGGCCGTCGGCTACCTCGCCGACCGCCTCAACCGCCTCGGCGTGGAAGAGGCGTTGATGAAGGCCGGTGCCCGCAGCGGCGACGGCGTCGCCATCGGCCCCGAGGACAACGCCGTCGTCTTCGACTGGGAGCCGTCCATGATGTCCGGTGCCGAGATGCTCGGCCGCCGCGGCGAGGACCACCGCTTCGAGGAACAGCGCCCCGCCGTACAGCGCCGCCGCGACCGCCAGGCGGAGCGCGACGAGTCGCTGCGGGAGTACGGCGACTTCGACCCGTTCGAGGAGTGACGGGGCAGGGGCCTGCGGTACCGCGGAGGCCTGCGGTACCGCGGGTTCTCAGGCCGTCACGGCCGGCTTGAGGACCTCCTCGCACCACTGCCGGAACGCCGTCGGCGTCGTCGGCTCGGCGGTGCGCGGCTCGGCGTTGTCCAGGCCCCTGTTCTTCGCCTCGAACATGTCGACCATTCCCTGTGCCATCCCTCGGTCATCCCGAAGCCGGTCATGCGCTCCTTGAACGCCGCGCCGGTGACCTGCCGGTAGCCGACCTCGGTGCCCAGCACCTCGGAGGCGATCCGGGCCATGTCGTTCGGCGACAGATCCTCGGGACCGAGACAGGCGACCTCGCCGGACCTCGTCCAGGTGCCGTCGAGCAGCAGTCGTACGGCGGTCGCCGCGATGTCCCGGGCAGCCACGGCCGGAGCCTTCAGATCCGGGTCGGCCATCATGAAGAACAGGCCCTGCTCCTTCGACATCCGCCGCGACGGCATCGACGCACGTGTGCGGGTCGTCGACACCGTCGTCAAGCCGCAGGCCACCACGAGCACCTTCGCCACCCTGCGCGTCGAGGCGGACCGACCGGGCGTACAGGTCGTCTGACGAGCGAACCGGACGCGCCGACAGCCAAGTCCGTGTAGCGGGGGCCTGGGACTCATCTGTGTCCCAGGCTTCTCTCAGGTGAACCTAAGGTAAACGTCTTACCTTTCGTTAACCATGGAGACGGACTGCACGAGAGGCGAGGCCCCGGTGAACAACGCCCCGATAGGTTCCATGGGCCCCATCGGTCCCCTTGCCGCACTGCCCGCCGGCACCCGCCTGCTGCACATCGGCCCCCACAAGACCGGCACCACGGCCATCCAGGGCGCACTCTTCGCCGCGAAGGACAGGCTGCCCGAGCACGGCGTGGAGTTCCCGGCGAGCACCCGGCACCCCATGGAGGCCGCCCTCGCCGCCTGCGCCCGGCCCGCCATGATGGGCGACACTGCGCCCACCGAGAAGCACTGGACGCGGCTGCTCAAGCAGGTGGAGGCCACCGGATCCCGGACCTCGGTGATCAGCAGCGAGTTCTTCGCCGACGCCCCCGACGACGAGACTGTCGCCCGCATCGTCGAGCAGCTCGGCGGCGACCGCGTCCATGTCCTCGTCACCCTGCGCCCGATCGCCCGGATCATGCCCTCGCAGTGGCAGCAGTACGTGCAGAACGGGCTGCGCATGGGGTACGAGGACTGGCTGGACCACATGCTCCGCAAGGGCCCCTATGAGAAGCCCAACCCCAGCTTCTGGCGCCGGCACCGGCACGACCGGCTGGTCGAACGCTGGATCGGCGCGGTGGGCTCCGACCGGATCACCGTCGTCGTGGTCGACGACCGGGACCGCGACAGCCTGATGCGCACCTTCGAAACGCTGCTCGGACTGCCCGAGAACCTGCTCCGGCCCGTCCCGGACACGGTGAACCGCTCCCTCACCCTCGCCGAGACCGAAATGCTGCGAAAGCTCAACGTGGAATTCCGCGGCAACGGACTGCCCGACGAGCTCTATTCCAAGCTCGTCCGCAACGGCGCCGTCATGCATATGAAGAACACGTGCAGTCCCACCGCCGAGGACGTGAAGATCTCCACCCCCGACTGGGCCGTCGAGGCCGCCGGCCGCATCGGCGCCGAGATGGTGGAACGCATCGGCACCATGGGCGTCCGCGTCATCGGCGACCCGTCACTGCTCTCCGCCATACCCGAGCAACGTGAACCGGCCGGCGGTCCGGCCGCCGGCGAGCCCCGCATCGCACCGGAGGTCGCCGCCCAGGCACTGTACGGCGCACTCGCCGCGGCGGCCGCGGTACCGGTCCGCCACACCGCCGAGGTGAAGGCCCGCACGGTGCACCAGACGTCGTCGAAGGAACTGGTACGGGTGCTGGGGCACCGGTGTCTGAAGAAGCTGCGGCGGCTGTGAGCGGGTCAGAAGCTGCGGCGGCGGGGAGCGGGTCCTGCGAGTGGACGGCTTGGCTGTGCTAAGTCGTCCTGGCCGCATGGCTTTGCTCTGCCGAGACGTGCCGAGCGTCACGCACAGCAATCGGAATGCCCTGTGTAGTTACTCACAGCAAATTCACGGAACTTGCCCGGACGTCCGACGGGCGACGCCCATCACCAGCGATGCAAGGTGCCGTCGTCGGCGATGCAAGGTGAATGAAAGGTTGCGGGCACGTATGCAGTGGGCGGCACTCACCTTGCACTGCGGTTACCGGAAGTGGGACCATTTCCTGGTTCCCTGATGCCCCAAGGTAGGTCACCTGTGTCCCAGCACATAGCCAAGCCCCGAACCACCGCAGTCATCCTGGCCGGTGGCACCGGTCAGCGGGTGGGTCTGTCGATCCCCAAGCAGTTGCTGAAGATCGCCGGCAAGGCAGTCATCGAGCACACCCTGACCACCTTCGAGAAGGCCGACTCGATCGACGACGTCATCGTCCTGATGGCGCCGGGCTATGTCGCGGACATCGAGAAGATCGTCGCCAAGGCCGGGTTCACAAAGGTCAAGAAGATCATCGAGGGCGGCAACACACGGAACGAGACCACCGAGCGCGCCATCGAGGCGCTCGGCGAGGGCCTGGCCGAGGGCGAGGACCTCAACGTCCTCTTCCACGACGCCGTACGCCCCCTGCTGTCACGGCGCGTCATCGACGACTGCGTGGCAGCGCTGGAGCGCTACCAGGCCGTCGACGTCGCCATCCCGTCCGCCGACACCATCATCGTGACGCGGACACACGGCGAGGACGGCGAGTTCATCACCGAGATCCCGGACCGCTCCCGGCTGCGCCGCGGCCAGACCCCGCAGGCGTTCAAGCTGTCCACGATCAAGCGGGCCTACGAAGTCGCCGACGGCGACCCCAACTTCCAGGCCACCGACGACTGCACCGTCGTGCTCAAGTACCTGCCGGACGTGCCGATCCACGTCGTCGCCGGCGACGAGTACAACATGAAGGTCACTCAGCCCGTCGACGTCTTCATCGCCGACAAGCTCTTCCAGCTCGGCTCCACGGCCGCGCCCGAGCAGAAGGACGAGGACGCCTACCGCGAGCTGCTCACCGGCAAGACCGCGGTGATCTTCGGCGGTTCCTACGGCATCGGCAAGGACATCGCCGAACTCGCCGAGTCCTACGGCGCGAACGTCTACGCGCTGGGCCGCTCCACCACCGGCACCCACGTCGAGAACCCGGAGGAGGTCGACGACGCGCTCTCCAAGGCGTACGCCGAGACCGGCCGGATCGACTACGTCGTCAACACGGCGGGCGTGCTGCGCATCGGCAAACTCGCCGAGACCGACAACGCCACCATCGAGGAGGCGCTGAAGGTCAACTACCTGGCCCCGGTGCAGATCGCCCGCTCCAGCTACAAATACCTCGCCGAGACCAAGGGCCAGCTGCTGCTCTACACCTCCAGCAGCTACACCCGCGGCCGCGCCGAGTACAGCCTCTACTCCTCCACCAAGGCCGCCATGGTGAACCTCACCCAGGCCCTGTCCGACGAGTGGGCCGGCGACGCGATCCGCGTCAACTGCGTCAACCCCGAGCGCACCGCCACCCCGATGCGTACCAAGGCGTTCGGCCAGGAGCCGACGGGCTCGCTGCTCTCCTCCGAGGCCGTCGCCCGCACCTCGCTCGACGTGCTGCTGTCCGAACTCACCGGCCATGTCATCGACGTCCGCCAGCAGGACCCGACGGCGGCCGCCGGCCTGGCCGACGGCTTCGAGCAGGCGCTGGCCAGTGTCCTGGACCGACAGGACGGCGTGGCATAATCGACGTCCATTAGACATCTGTAATTCAGGCCTCTGTGGCTGCGCGTTCGCGGAGCAATCACAGGGGCCTGAACCGTAAAAATCCCCGCTCGACAACCTCTCAGATCGACAACCTCCCAGATTGTCCGCAAGGTCAAATTCAGGCCTTTTTGTCAGCAAAAGGTTCTCCGTGATATCCACCGCTATTCGCGTCGCCCGGGTGGGCAGCGCGGCCGAGCTGGCCGCGGCGGCACTCATGATGCTGGGCTTCCCCGTGCTCATGGTCGCCGCGCTCGTCCCGAGCGTTTACGCCTTCGCGGCCGCGGCCGCCGTCACGTACCTGGCGGACCACTACCTGCACCGCAAGGGCAGCTACCTCGTCAACCGCCTGAGCAAGGTCCGGGCCGGCCTGTCGATCCGCTTCCTGATCCGGCAGCTGCTGCTGATCCTGCTGCTGGCCCGGATGTCACTCTCGAACGACCTGGTCTTCTACGGTGCGATCGCCTGCTTCATCGCCTTCTACGGCCTGCAGGCCCCGCACGGCGCACTGGTCACCCTGATCCGCAATCGCCGCAGGATGCCGGTCGCCACCCGCAACGTCGACCTGAAGTCCCGCATCCGCATCCCGGACGCCCCGCCGCGCGGCCTGCTCGACCGCTCCGCCGAGAAGATGCTCCACCTTGACCTCACGGCCGTCGTCGGCC
The DNA here is from genome assembly GCF_055634995.1 of Streptomyces sp. NPDC111744. Lineage (NCBI taxonomy): Bacteria > Bacillati > Actinomycetota > Actinomycetes > Kitasatosporales > Streptomycetaceae > Streptomyces > Streptomyces sp. NPDC111744. The sequence goes on along the minus strand of NZ_JBVKCG010000005.1, from coordinate 160,139 downwards.
TGCTGGTCTCGGCGATGACGGACAACGCCGTCGCCGGTTCCGTCGGCATCGGGATCACCCTCGCCCTGGGCAGCCTGTACGTGCTGGTGCTGATGCCGTACGTACGCGGCCGCAAGATCCCGCCGGACCACGACACCGCGCTGGCCGCCGTCGACGACTGGCTGGGCCGGTACAAGCCCGAGACCGTCCTGTACTTCTCCGGTTCCAAGGACTCCGCCTACCAGGTCAACATGTGGCTGGAGACCATGGAACAGCTGGAGTCCCGCCCGCTGGTCCTGCTGCGCGAGCGGGTCATCCTGCAGAACCTCGCCCCGACCACGGTCCCCGTCATCTGCGTGCCCGGCGGTGTGCACCTGATGAACCTGGACCTCTCCACGGTCCGCGTCGCCCTCTACGCGGCCAACGTCGGCAAGAACATCCACCTGCTGCGCGTCCCCACCATGAAGCACGTCTTCATCGGCCACGGCGACAGCGACAAGCTCGCCAGCGTCAACCCGTTCAGCAAGGCCTACGACGAGGTGTGGACCGCCGGCCGCGCGGGCCGCGACCGCTACGCCCTTGCCGACGTCGGTGTCCGCGACGAGGACATCGTCGAGGTCGGCCGCCCGCAGCTGGCCCCCATCCAGAGCCGGCCGGACCTTCCCGCCGGCCCTCGCGACAGGGCCGCCGCCGATGGACGCTGTCCCACCGTCCTCTACGCGCCCACCTGGGAGGGCTGGGACGGCAACCCCGGCAACACCTCCCTCGTACTCGCCGGCGAGAACATCGTGAAGAAGCTGGTCAAGGCCGACCCGCCGGTCCGCGTCCTCTACAAGCCGCACCCCTTCACCGGCACCGTCAGCGCCGCTGCGGCCGCCGCCCACCGGCGCGTCACCGCCCTCGTCGAGAAGGCCGCCGCCCAGCGAGCCGCCGACGCCCGCTTCACCACCGACACGGCCGCCCAGGCGGCGGCGCGGGCCGAGCTGACCCGTATCGAGACCCGCCTGGCCGAGCTGACCGGCACCGGCGACGAGAAGCGCGACGAGGCCGAGGCCAGCCGGGACGACGTCGTCGACCTGAAGAAGTACGAGGAGATCGCCCGGCTGCGCGCCGAGTGGAACGACGCCCACTGGCGTTCTTTCCCCGACCACGAGCACCGGGTCATCACCGGCGCCGAACCGCGCCTGTACGACTGCTTCAACGTCTCCGACGCGATGGTCTCCGACATCTCCAGCGTCGTCTCGGACTTCATCGCGAGCGGCAAGCCGTACGCCGTCACCGACTCCGCCGAAGTCGGCGCGGAGGAGTTCAAGCGGGCGAACACCGCTGTACGCGCCGCCGTGATCCTCTCCAACAGCGCCAAGGAACTGGACGCCCTGCTGGACGCCGTACGCGATCCGTCGGCCGACCCGCTGGCCGGGGACCGGGACGAACTCAAGCGGTATCTGCTGGGCCCGGACGAGCCGACCTCCATCGAGCAGTTCAACGCCGCGGTCGCCGCGCTCGCCCGCAAGGCCGAGACCCGCAACCTGGGCCAGGAGGCCCTGATCGCGGCCGGTGACCCCGAGGCGGCCGAACTCGCCGAACTGCTGCCCGGAGACCCGGTGAAGGCCGCCGGCGAGGCCGAAGGCACCATCACCGGCTGACCGCTCGCACAACCACGCCGAGGGGCTGGGTCCCGGAAGAACTTCCGGGACCCAGCCCCTCGGCCGCGTCCCCGCACTCTCGTCTTCTTAACTTTGCTCAGCCATTCGCGCCGCCTCTTCTACCAGCGCTTCGCGGTCTCCGGTGAGCACCTCTTACCTCACGTCCGTACTATCTCGACGTAACCCGCTGTACACCGCACGGCTGGCTGTTCGTCATGTGAGATGGGCCACGGACAGCTCTCCCTGAGGCAACCGGTTGTGGGAACCGGCCGTCTAAAGCGTTGCGATCGAGGCGACGCAGGGGGAACGCGCCATTGACTAGGGGGAAACGTGACCGTCGTTGCGCAGCCTGATGTGACTGTGATCATCGGGGCGTACGAAGCGATGCCGTATCTCGTCGAATGCCTGGCCTCCGTGGAGCGCCAGACCCTCGACCCGGCACGCCTGGAGGTCATCGCGGTCGACGACGGGTCGACCGACGGCACGGGGGAGTACCTGGAGGAGTTCGCGGCCCGCGCCACCATGCCGGTGACCGTGATCCGGCAGGAGAACTCCGGCGGCCCCAGCGGCCCCCGCAACGTCGGCCTCGCCAAGGCCACCGGCCGGTACGTGTTCTTCCTGGACGCCGACGACCGTCTCGGCCCCGAAGCCCTCGCGCGCATGGTCGCCATGGCCGACAAGAACAACACGGACGTCGTCCTCGGCAAGGTCGAGGGGATCAACCGCAAACCCCCGCGGTCCATGTGGGGCAGAACGCTAGAACGTACCGACGTCTTCTCCTCCAACATCAAGTTCACGCTCAGCGCGCAGAAACTGTTCCGCCGCGCTTTTCTCGAACAGCACGACATGCGTTTCGACGAGTCCCTGTGGACCGGCGAGGACGCGCTGTTCACCATGGAGGCCTATCTGCGCGCCGACGGTGTCTCCGTGGTCGCCGACTACCCCTGCTACTACCTGGTCGGTCGCGAGGACGGCAAACACGTCACCCGGAGCGGCAGCCACACCCTCCGTTTCGACTCGGCACGCGCCCTGATGAACCTGATCGCCGACATGGTCCCGGCCGGACCGCGTCGCGACGCGCTCATGGTCCGGCCGTTCCTGGTCACCCTGCTCCCGCAGTTCGGTCCCAGGTTCCTCAAGGACAGCGACGAAGTACGCCGGAACAAAATGGAACTGGCGAAGCCGCTCGTCGACGCCCACTGGAATCCGGAAATCGCCCGCCGCCTCAGGGTCCACGAACGGCTGCGACTTCACCTGGTCGCCGTACAGCGCCCCGACCTCCTGCTGGACGTCGTCGAGTTCGTGCGCGCCAAGAAACAGGCCGGGGCCGTCCTGGAGAAGCGCGGCACCCGTGTCTACCTCGCCTACCCGCACTTCCGCTCCAGGACGGCCGGCGTCCCCGACTGGGTCTACCTCGCCGAACCCCGAGAGGCCCGCGCGGTCGAGGGCTACCGCGAAGACGCGGCCAACACCTTCCTGCGGCGCGCCCTGCGCAAGCTCCGCAGGTCGCTGCCGGCACGGGAAGTCAAAGCGGTGGCGGCCTGACCGGGCGCGCGGCGCCCGGCCGACTGGGGCCTACCGGGACCTACTGGCCCGCCCTCAGCGCCCGCCGGATCGGCCTGCCCACGGCCCGCCTGGCCCGCCGATAGACCGAGGCCGGCGGCACGGCGGCCGCCTTGGCGCGGGCCCCCGCGCGTGCAAGTTCCTTCTGCAACCTGGCGTTGTCCAGCGACAGTTCGTCGATACGGCTGTGCAGCCAGCCGAACCGCGAGGTGAGCGAGGCGAGGTCTGCCTCGTTCCAGGGGCGGATGCCCGCCGGGAACTCCAGCGCGCGCATCCGCTCCTCGAAGGCCGCACCGCCGTCGCCGTGCGTGAAGGTGTTCTCCAGACCGTTCCTGCCGAGGAACCCGGTGAACCGCTCGAAGCGCTCCCGGTGGCCGCCGACCAGCCCGCCGAAGTCGGCCTCCGCGTAAAGCTTCGCCGGGTCCGCCGCATCGGGGTCCCTGACCGCCCGGTCCAGCCGCAGATGCGGTATCTCGAAGTAACGGCACAGCTCCAGCGTCCGCGAGTCACCGCACAGCACGGTGGCCGGCGTGCCGGCGAGCAGCGCCGCGATGTTGCCGTGGATGCGTGAACCGAAGGAGAAGTCGAAAGAGCGCAGATCGTCGATCCAGGTGACCGGGTCGACGTAGACCCGCACCTTGTCCTCGCGGAACATCGGGTGGTCAGGGTGGGTCGGCATCGCGGTCACCGCGGCGTTCGGGTCCGACAGGTCCCGCCAGTGCAACTGCCGTGCGTCACTGAGGTTCTGGCCGACGAACCGCAGACACGGGTAGCGCTCGTGGGTACGCGTGATGATCCGGTCCAGGCCCTGTGCGCGTACGGCGCTGTGCGAGCCGTTGATCGCGATCCGCGAATCCGGTGTCAACTCCAGTGCCTTCTTGTGCACCGGGAGCCGGTCGCCGTACAGGAACAGCGAAGGACAGCCGATGATCTCGACGTCCTTGAAGCCCATGTTTCTCAGGTACTGCTCGGTGAACTCGCCCCGCACGCCGATCGACGCGCTGCGCTCCAGCACCGCCGCGCAGAACTCCCGCACGGTGGGCTCGATGCGCTTCAGCCGGTCCGGGTTGTAGCCGACCCCGGTCTGCGCACCGACGCCGAGCACGACGACCGGGATTCTCAACTTGGAGATCAGCCGCGTCATCCGCTTCAACGCGCTCTCGAAGGACGGGCGGAAGGCGTTGGCGAGCGGGATGACGAAGGCGTCGTACTCGTCGTTGATGCGCGCGGCGGCGGAGACGTCGGAGGGCATGCCGTTCGAGACGACCTCGGTGTCCGGGGTCTCGAGAATCTTGTGCGCGGCATCGCTGAAGACCAGGTTGCCCGAATTGGTGGCGATGACGTCCCGGTGCAGGGCCTCCTCGACGGTGACGACGTCGTAGGGACTCTTTCCCGACCGGAGGAGGATGCGCTTCACGCTGCGATCTTTAGATGACACAAACTTAAAATTAACTTTAAGTTCGTTTCGATTTCCATGGACAGTCAATACAACCTTTTTGCCATGTGCGGTCCGTCACCACAGGATCACGCGACGCCTCCAGCGGTACCCGTCCGCCGCTGCGTCCGTCGCCGTGTCCGGAGGCTGGACGGGCGGCCGGACGCCCGTCCCGTTCGCGTAGATTGCTGCCACGCGCAGGGAAGTGGGGACAGGACGTGGCAAGGGCAAGGCAGGCCGTGATCGAGGCCCGCAGGATCGTCGTCAAGGTGGGTTCCTCCTCGCTGACCACCGCCTCCGGCGGCCTGGACGCCGACCGGGTCGACGCGCTCGTCGACGTCCTCGCCAAGAGCCGCAGCGGGGGAGAGAGGGAAGTCGTCCTCGTGTCCTCGGGAGCGATCGCCGCCGGACTCGCCCCGCTCGGCCTGCGCCGCCGCCCCAGGGACCTGGCCCGCCAGCAGGCGGCCGCCAGCGTCGGCCAGGGCCTGCTCGTCGCCCGCTACACCGCCTCCTTCGCCCGCTACGGCGTCCGCGTCGGCCAAGTCCTGCTCACTTCCGACGACATGAGTCGCCGCGCCCACCACCGCAACGCCTCCCGCACCCTCGACAAACTCCTCGCGATGGGCGCCCTGCCCGTCGTCAACGAGAACGACACCGTCGCCACCGACGAGATCCGCTTCGGCGACAACGACCGCCTCGCCGCCCTGGTCGCCCACCTCGTCCACGCCGACCTCCTGGTCCTCCTCTCCGACGTCGACGGCGTCTACGACGGCGACCCCAGCAAGCCCGGCACCTCCCGGATAGCGGAAGTGAGGAGCCCGGAGGACCTCGCCGGCGTCGAGATCGGCAGCGCCGGGAAGGCCGGCGTCGGCACCGGCGGCATGGTCACCAAGGTGGAGGCCGCCCGGATCGCCGCCGCCGCGGGCATCCCGGTCGTCCTGACCAGCGCCGTGCACGCCGCGGACGCGCTCTCCGGAGGCGACACCGGCACCTACTTCCACCCCACCGGCAAACGGTCCGCAGACCGCCTCCTGTGGCTTCAGCACGCCTCCACCCCGCAGGGCTCGCTCACCCTGGACGACGGCGCCGTCCATGCCGTCGTCCAGGGCCGCAAGTCGCTGCTGCCCGCCGGCATCGCCGCCGTCGAGGGCGAGTTCGTCGCGGGCGACCCGGTCGAGCTGCGCGACACCGAAGGGCGCGCGGTCGCCCGCGGGCTCGTCAGCTTCGACGCCAAGGAGATCCCCCAGCTGCTCGGGCGTTCGACCAGGGAGCTGGCGCGCGAGCTGGGCCAGGCGTACGAACGCGAGGTCGTACACAGGGACGACCTGGTGATCCTTCACCCGTAAAACGGGCCGTAACGGCGGACCCCGGTGGGGGACGTTCCGTAAAACCGCCACACGAACCCTTGCGGGCTGCTCAACTTTGTCTCAGGGACACGTTGTTCCGCACGAGCACAGCTGAAGGAGGCCGTCGTGAGACGAGTGCGCCCTGGGGCTGCGGCGTCCCGCGGTGCTCTGACGAGCGTCGCGGCCGGGGACACCTACGAGGAGCCGAAGGACCTGCCCCGCCTGTGGCACGTCACCCTCAGCGTCTGCGGTGCCGAGGTCCCCCTGCCGGAACTGCGCCGCGGACTCGAACAACTGGCTCACGACCATCCGTTCCTCCTTACCAGCCGCTACGCCTGCGACCACGCGGAGATCCGCTACTGGGAAGAGGCCCGCGACCTCCACGACGCCGCGGCCGTCGCGCTGCGCCTGTGGGGCGAGCACCGCCAGACCGCCGGCCTGCCGGCCTGGGAGATCGTCGGCCTGGAGGTCATCGACCGGGCCACCTACCACCAGCGGATCGCCGAGGGCTACGGTCCGCCACCGGCGACACCGGTCGGTATCCACCCGTTCTGACGGTGACCGCTATCGCCCCTTTTGATCCCGTCTCGCGGTATGGGATGACACATGAACGGGAGGTCGGCGCGCACTACCCTTCCCCCATGACCACGCTCTCGCCGTACGACGCCATGTCCCCGGTCACCCAGGCCGCCTATCGTGCCAAGGCCGCCGCCGCCGACCTCGCGCCGCTGCCGCGTGCCGTGAAGGACGACGCGCTGCTCGCCATCGCGGACGCCCTGGAGGTCCGTACGAGCGAGATCGTCGAGGCCAATGCCAAGGACGTCGCCAAGGCCCGCGAGAACGGCACCAGCGAGGCCGTCGTCGACCGCCTCACCCTCACCCCCGAGCGGGTCCGTGCCATCGCCTCCGACGTCCGGGACGTCGCGAAGCTGCCCGACCCCGTCGGCGAGGTCGTCCGCGGCTCCACCCTCCCCAACGGCATCGACCTGCGCCAGGTCCGCGTCCCCCTCGGTGTCGTCGGCATCATCTACGAGGCCCGCCCCAACGTCACCGTCGACGCGGCCGCCCTCTGCCTGAAGTCCGGCAACGCCGTCCTGCTGCGCGGCTCCGCCTCCGCCTACGAGTCCAACACCGCCCTCGTCCGCGTCCTGCGCGACGCCGTCGGTGGGGCCGGGCTGCCCGCCGACGCCGTCCAGCTGGTGCCGGGGGAGGGCCGTGAGTCCGTCCACGAGCTGATGCGCGCCCGCGGCCTCGTCGACGTCCTCATCCCGCGCGGCGGCGCATCCCTCATCCAGACCGTCGTCATGGAGTCCAAGGTCCCCGTCATCGAGACCGGCACCGGCAACTGCCATGTCTACGTCGACGCCCACGCCGACATCGACATGGCGATCGACATCCTGATCAACTCCAAGGCGCAGCGGGTCAGCGTCTGCAACGCCGCCGAGACCCTCCTCGTCCACCAGGACATCGCCGCCGAATTCCTGCCGCGGGCCCTGGACGCCCTTGCCGAGGCCGGCGTCACCGTCCACGCCGACGAACGCGTGCTGGCCTGTGCCAAGGGCTCCAAGGCGACCGTCGTCGAGGCCGTCCCGGAGGACTGGGAGACCGAGTACCTGTCGTACGACATCGCCGCCGCCGTCGTCGACTCCCTCGACAGGGCCGTCGAGCACATCCGGCTGTGGACCTCCGGGCACACCGAGGCGATCGTGACCACCTCCCAGCAGGCCGCCCGCCGCTTCACCCAGCTGGTCGACTCCACCACCGTCGCCGTGAACGCCTCCACCCGTTTCACCGACGGCGGCCAGTTCGGCTTCGGCGCCGAGATCGGCATCTCCACCCAGAAGCTGCACGCCCGCGGCCCCATGGGCCTGCCGGAGCTGACCAGCACCAAGTACATCGTCACCGGCGACGGCCACATCCGCCGCTGACACCCGTACGGCCCAACCGCTCCCACCCGACGGCGTGCGGGCACACGGAAGGGCGTGCGGGGGCCCGCACGGGCGTGAGAGGTGTCTCACCGGGCCTATGAATTTCCATACCGTCTGCCCAAATTGACCCCCCAGGTCTACTCTGGATCCGTGCCGGAGGACGTGGGGGGCACGCCGTTCCCTGACGGCTGGGAGCCCGACGACGACCATGACCGCGGGATGTCGGACGAAGAGTTCGACTCCGTGGTCTTCGACGAGGCCTTCGTGAAGGCGGCCGTGATCCACGAGCCGACCGCGGTCGAACGCCTCCTTGCCGCCGCACAGGCCAGAGCCGAGGCCTCCGAGGCCGAGGCCCGCCGTGCCCACGCCAGGGGCGAACGCTACGACGACGTCTTCGGCCCCGACGGCCCCGATTACAGCCACAGTGCCGACCTCGACGACCTGGACGATCCCGACGTTCTCGACGACCGGTACGGCGCCGCGGGGACGTACGGCAAGCACGTCCGCTGGCACCGTCCCGTCGCCTGGCTGCTCGCTCTCGTCATGGGCATCGGCATGGTCGCGCTGGCCTTCGCGGCGGTCTATCGCGGCGGCTCCGGAGGCAGCCGCGACCAGGTGCCCAGGCCTCCCTCCACCGGCCTGGAGCAGGGCACCGCGGCGGCACCCTCCGTGTCCGCCGACTACTCCCAGCCGGCACAGCCCGCCCAGTCGGCGGTCTCCGCGGTCCCGCGCACCCCCTGAGCGGCGATTGCCCGTCCTGGTGAGAACCTGTCAGAAGTTGTCGTGTAGCAGGGCGTTTACCTGAGGCTTCCGAGACCTACTCTGAGAGTATGGGCGGGCCTGCGGACCCACCCGAGGGGACACCCGAGGGCGGCCCCGCGGGTGGAGAGGACGAGTACCGATCCGTCGTCTTCGACGAATCGTTCGTCCGCGCTGCCCGCCTCCAGGAGTCCTCCGCGCGCGAACGCATGGCCGACCACGCGCCCGCCGTACGCCGCCGCCCGCCGCTGCGCCGGGGCCTCACCCGGCAGGCCCTGGTCCTCGTCCTGCTGATTCTCGTCGCCTTCGGCACCGCGATCTACATGGGCGTCCGCCATCCCTACGGCACGCAGGAGGCCCAGCAGGCCGTCGAGCCCCTGCGGATGACCGTCATCCCGCTCGCCCCGCAGGGCAAGGTGCCCGGCGCCGCCGACGCCGAGGCCCTGTTCGCGCACAGCCCCGCCGCGCAGTACGAGGTCGGCGCCGAGGGGATACCGCTGCCGCCGGCGCGCAGCACCGCGCACTTCTCCGACAGCCAGGTCGTCACCGCCCTGACCACGGCCAAGGACTACATCGTCCGCTCCGCGCTCTACCCCGAGGTCCTCGACAGCAGTGAGGTGCGGCCCCCGCGGGTGCTGCTCGACCCCGGGCAGCTCGACCAGTTCGACCAGAGCGTCGACCACCCCACGGCGGACGGCCGGCACGCGCCCACCGGATGGCTGATCCGCTTCGACCCCACCCGCGCCGAACTCGCCGACCCGAGGATCCGGGTCCAGGGCAGCCTGCAGGCCACCGAGAGCGACGCGGCCACCCTCGAGGTCACCGCCGACCACACTCTCGTCTACGCGCTGCGGCCCACCGGCGCCCAGGCCGGCTCCCAGGTCTCCCTCTTCACCGTGCGCCGCGAGCTGACCTTCCGCTTCGACCGGGACGACCTGCGCCTGCACCAGACCCAGCTGGTCGTCTCTTACGTGCAGGCCGGCCCCCTGTCCTGCGCCGAGGACTCCGCCAACCACCTGCATCCGCTGCTGGCAGGTGAGACGGCCAGGTCGGGCGGCCCGGCGGGCACGAACCCGTACGCCACGGACAGCGCCACCGCCCTGTGCGGAACGCTGGCCACCCGGGCCGAACCGAAGGTCTGACGAGCCCTCGCTACTCCTCGTCCCACGGGGGAGCGTCCTGCGCGGGACCGCCCTGGGCAGGACCGTCCTGCGAAGCGTCCTGCGACGGTGTGTCCTTCGCGGAAGCGCCCTTCGGCGGCGGCGCGCTCGTGAACCCCTCGAAGCCGCGCCTGACCCGGCCGCCCAGACCGCCGGCCCCGCCCGCGATGTCCGTGACCAGCTTCATCAGCGGGTCCTTGGAGCTCTTCACATCGCTCGCGTAGCTCGCCGCCGACTCCTTGAACGAGTCGCTGACCGAGGTGTCCTTGTCCCCGTCGCGCCGCGCATAGTGACCGTCCATGATCCGCTGGTAGTCGCGGGACTCCGCCCACTTCTTCAACTCGGCCGCGCGGACCGTGGTGAAGGGGTGCGAGCGCGGCAGCACGTTCAGGATCTTCAGCACCGAGTCGCGCAGATCGCCCCCGGCCTCGTACTCCTCGGCCTGCTGCAAGAACGCGTCCACGTTCATCTCGTGCAGATGGTTGCCGCCCGCGATCTTCATCAGCCCGCGCATCGAAGCCCGCAGATCCTGCCCCACCAGCAGCCCCGCCCGGTCGGCGGACAGCTCCGACTTGCGGAACCACTCCCGCAGCGCCGTCACGATCGCCATGACCGCGAGATTGCCCAGCGGGATCCAGGCGACGCGCAGCGCCAGATTCGTCAGGAACAGCAGGATCGTCCGGTACACCGAGTGCCCGGACAGCGCGTGCCCCACCTCGTGCCCGACGACCGCCCGCATCTCCTCCTCGTCGAGCAGCTCGACGAGGCCGGTGGTGACGACGATGATCGGCTCGTCCAGGCCGATGCACATCGCGTTGGGCTGCGGATCCTGGTTGACGTACATCGGCGGGACCTTCCCCAGGTCCAGGATGTAACAGGCGTCCCGCAGCATGTCGTTCAGGTGTGCGAACTGCTGGTCCGACACCCGGACCGAGTCGGACAGGAACAGCAGTCTCAGGCTCCGCTCCGGAAGCAGCCCGCTGAGCGCCTTGAAGACCGTGTCGAAGCCGCTCAGCCTGCGCAGCGCCACCAGGGCCGAACGGTCGGCCGGATGCTCGTACGCGCGCGAGGAGATCCCCGGGAACCGCCTGCGCTGCCTGCTCGGCACCCGCTCGCGCCCGTTCTGCTCGTGGCCGTCGTCGGACATGTCATCCCCCATGTGCGTGAGTGCCCACTGGTGCCCCCGAAGCAGGGCCCAGCCTAGGCGGAGATACCGTGGACGGGCAGTACAGCCGAAGGAGTGCCTCATGGAGCACAACCCCCAAGCCGCCTGGCTGACCCAAGCCGCGAGCGCCGCCCAGCAACACGGCTCGGGCAACCTGCTCCGGGTCGTTCTGATCGTCATGTTCCTGGGCTGCGCGCTGACCGCCTGGTTCCTGCTGCGCGGGTACAGACAGAAGGACGACTGAGCCGCCGGGATCGTTCCCCGCCCCGTGCGACCGCTGGGTCGGCCCGGAGGAGTTCTTGTGGCCGGGGAGTGGGCCCAACGGAGGAGTCGGCGTGATCGCCGCCGGGCCGCCCGCATACGATGAGCCGACGTCTTTATCCCGTCCACACGCGATAGGTCCTGCCGCAGATGATGAATCTTCACAGCGCCGCTGCCCAGTTGGTCACCCTCGCCGCCGAGGGCGAGGGGCACGGTGGCAACCACAACAGCCTCAACCCGCTCGTCACCGGCGGCAGCGCGTTCATCATCCTGTTGCTCCTGCTGTGGATCACCACCCGTTTCAACCGCGACCGCTGAGCCGGCGGCCGAGCCCGGCAGCCGTCCTCCGGGCGGGGCCCACGGGCCGGGCCGGTAGGGTCTGCACGCATGGGAGAGCAGGACATGCCTACCGGTCCGGCGAATGACGCGGCCGATGCCGCCGAGGACACGGTGACGACCCCCCGGTACACATCGGCGGGCCCCCCGCACACCGGCAAACGCCGCCTCGGCGTCATGGGCGGAACGTTCGACCCGATCCACCACGGGCACCTCGTGGCGGCCAGCGAGGTCGCCGCCCAGTTCCACCTCGACGAGGTGGTGTTCGTGCCCACCGGGCAGCCGTGGCAGAAGACCCACCGCAAGGTCTCACCGGCCGAGGACCGTTATCTGATGACGGTGATCGCGACCGCGGAGAACCCGCAGTTCTCCGTCAGCCGTATCGACATCGACCGCGGCGGACCCACCTACACCGTCGACACTCTGCGCGACCTGCGCGCCCTCAACCCCGACGCCGATCTCTTCTTCATCACCGGCGCCGACGCCCTCGGCCAGATCCTCACCTGGCGCGACTCGGTGGAACTCTTCTCTCTCGCCCACTTCATCGGCTGCACCCGGCCCGGCCACCAGCTGACCGACCGCGGTCTCCCGGAGGGCGGCGTCTCGCTGGTGGAGGTTCCCGCACTCGCCATCTCCTCCACAGACTGCCGTGCGAGAGTCGCCAAGAGCGACCCCATCTGGTACATGGTGCCGGACGGAGTCGTGCGCTACATCGACAAGCGCGAGCTGTACCGCGGCGAGTGAGCCGAGAGGGGCACCGGTGAACGACCGAAACGACGCGGGCTACGGAAGCGACCAGTACGAACTCGTCGGCTACGACGAGTACGGGCAGCCGGTGTACCGCCAGATCCCGTCGCAACCACAGCAGACGTACGACCCCTACGCCGGACAGGGCTACGGGTACGACCCGTACGCCGGAGGCGGCCAGCAGGGCGGCGCGCCGTCCTACGACACCGGACGGCAGGGTCCGCCGTCGTACGACACCGGGCAGCAGGCCCCCGTCCACGACACCGGGCAGCAGCCGGCCACGCCCGCCTACGACCCGTACGGCACCGGCGGCCGACCCGCCTACGACCCCTACGGACAGGCCGCCACCAGCGGCCGGCAGCCACGGGTCGCCGAGCAGACCGCGCACATCCCCCAGCAGGCCGGACCCGTCGAGGAACCCGCCGGTTTCCGGCCCGCCGAGGACGAACGGGACTACCACACCGAGCAGTTCGCGTTCGTCGAGGATCCGGACGGTGACTCCGAGGACGTCATCGACTGGCTGAACTTCACCGAGAACCGCACCGAGCGCCGCGAAGAGGCCAAGCGCCGCGCCCGCAGCCGCATGATCGCCCTGGTCGTCGTCCTCGCCCTGGTCGCCGTCGGCGGCGCCGGCTACCTCTGGTACGCCGGAAAGCTCCCCGGCCTGTCCTCCTCCGCCTCCAAGGGCGGTACGACGACATCCGCGGCCGCCCAGAAACGCGACGTGGTCGTCGTCCACCTGCACAACACCAGCGGCGGCGGCACCTCGACCGCGCTGCTCGTCGACAACGCCACCACCAAGCAGGGCACCACCGTCCTGCTGCCCAACTCGCTCGCCATGACGGACGACGACGGCACCACCACGACCCTCGCCAAGTCCGTCGCCGACGACGGCTCCTCCGGGACCCGCGACCAGCTCAACACCGTCCTCGGCACCAACATCGAGGGCACCTGGCGCCTCGACACCCCCTACCTGCAGAACCTCGTCGAACTCGTCGGCAACATCGACATCGACACCAACGCCGACGTCCCCGACCCGGACGCCAAGAAGAAGGGCGAGGCGCCCCTGGTCCACAAGGGCAAGGCCCAGACCCTCAGCGGCAAGGCCGCCGTCGCCTACGCCACCTACCGCGCCGCGGGCGAGGCCCAGAACGCCCAGCTGGAGCGGTTCGGGCAGGTCATGCAGGGTGTGCTGCGCAAGATGTCCTCCGACTCCTCGGCCGCCACGGTCACCGTGCAGACCCTCGCGCAGATCCTCGACCCCTCTCTGACCGACAAGGACCTCGGAACCTTCCTCGCCAAGCTCGCCGACCTCGCCAAGGGCGGCGACTACAAGACCGCCCTGCTGCCCGTGCAGAGCGACGGCACCCTCAGCGCCCAGACCAGCTCCAGCGTGGTCAAGGACATCCTCGGCGGCACCGCCAAGAGCCCCTCCGCGGACTCCGCGATCCGCGTCTCCGTCCAGAACGCCACCGGCGCCAAGGACAACACCGACAAGGCGCGTGTGGTCCTCGTCAACGGCGGCTACACCTTCCTGGAAGGCGGAACGGCCTCCGGCACCCAGGCCACCTCCAAGGTGCTGTACTCCGACGCCGCCGACAAGGACAACGCCACCGAGGTCGCCAAGACCCTCGGCCTCGGAACCGGCGCCGTGGCCAAGGGCACCGTCGCCTCCGGCGCCGACGTCTCGGTCGTCCTCGGCCAGGACTACAAGCCGTCGTCCTCCTGAGCGGCCACCCCGCCGCACCCCGCGTGACCCGGGAATCACGTGGGGTGCGCCCGGCGGTCCGTGAGACCCTTGAGGTCAAACGACCGCCGACGGAAAGCCACGTAGTGACCGCCACCGACCGTTCCCTCGAGCTCATCACCGCCGCCGCCCAGGCAGCCGCCGACAAGCTCGCCCACGACGTCATCGCCTACGACGTCAGCGACGTCCTGTCGATCACGGACGCCTTCCTGCTGGCCTCCGCGCCCAACGACCGTCAGGTCAAGTCGATCGTCGACGAGGTCGAGGAACGACTCCAGAAGGAACTCGGCGTCAAGCCGGTGCGCCGCGAGGGCGACCGCGAGTCCCGCTGGATCCTGCTCGACTACGTCGACATCGTCGTCCACGTCCAGCACAGCGAGGACCGCGTCTTCTACGCCCTGGAGCGGCTGTGGAAGGACTGCCCCGAGATCGAGCTGCCCGCCGACGCCAAGGCCACCCGCGGCAAGGCCGAGGAGCACGCCCAGCTGCAGGCCGCCGAGGACGCCGAGCCGGGCGGGGAGTGGTGATGAGCGCCACAGGCGAGGTGACCGACCGCAAGGGCCGCGGCCGCCGCATCATCCTGTGGCGGCACGGCCAGACCTCCTGGAACGTCGAACGCCGCTTCCAGGGCTCCACCGACGTCGAGCTCACCGAGACCGGCATCGGCCAGGCCCGCCGCGCCGCCCGCCTGCTCGCCTCCCTGGGTCCCGACGCGATCGTCTCCTCCGACCTGAGGCGGGCCGCCGACACGGCTGCCCAGCTCGCCGACCTCACCGGCCTCGACGTGATCCGCGACGAGGCGCTGCGCGAGACCTACGCGGGCGTGTGGCAGGGCCTCACCCACGAGGAGATCATCGCCCGCCACGGCGACGAGTACACCGCCTGGAAGCGTGGCGAGCCGGTCCGCCGCGGCGGCGGCGAACTGGAGACCGAGGTCGCCGACCGGGCCGCCCCCGTCGTGCTCCGGCACGCCGAGAAACTGCCCGAGGACGGCACCCTCGTGGTCGTCAGCCACGGCGGGACCATCCGCACCACCATCGGCCGCCTCCTCGGTCTGGCCTCCCAGCACTGGGAGAGCCTCGGCGGTCTCACCAACTGCTGCTGGTCCGTGCTCGGCGAAGGCGCCCGCGGCTGGCGGCTCCTGGAACACAACGCGGGCACCCTCCCGGAGCCCGTCCTCGGCGACGACGACTGAGCGCCCCTCTCGGCCGCCGCCCGAGGATCCTCCGACCGCGCCGCCCTCAGCGGGACCCGGATTTCACTTTCCGGCAGGTCGCAGGCTAAAGTTCTTCTTGTTCGCCCCGCCGAGCGGAAAGACGGGAAGAACGCAAGGGGCTATAGCTCAGTTGGTAGAGCGCCTGCATGGCATGCAGGAGGTCAGGAGTTCAATTCTCCTTAGCTCCACAGATCGACACTTCACTCACTGTCGAGTTGTCAATGATCGGTGATGGGAATCCCGTCCTCTCAGAGGGCGGGATTCTTCGTATTCCATTCCTGGACGATCTCGGCGGCCTCCTCGGCCGTCACCGGCCACAGCCGCTGCCGGCGCCTGCGCAGCAACGCCACCTTCTCCCGCGTCCGTTCGTTCTCCGGTGTGTAGACCACGATCCGGGACTCCGGCAGCCCGTCGATCGACAGCGACTGCGAGGTCATCCGCAGCTCTCCCACCGCCTCATGACGGAACGTCTTCACCCGCGGCCCCGGCTGCGTCACCTCGCCGCTCGCCCACAACCGGGCGAAATACGGGCTGGCCTGCGACAGCGCGCGTATGAAGTCCTCCCAGGCCGGCTCACCGACATGTCTGCCATAGCAGGAGCGCAGGGTCGCCACCATCAACGGCAGTTCACGCTCCCGGTGCACCACCGGGCTGGCCTCCTCGGAGACCGTGAACAGCGTCCACAGCACATTCGGCACACCCATCCGGACCGTCTCCGGTATCAGGAACAGGTTCCGGTAGGCGGCGTTGGTCGCCAGCACGTCATAGCGCGAGGTGTAGACGACCGCGGGCAGCGGGCCCAGCGCGTCGATGATTCCCTGCACCTCCACGCCGACCGACCGGGACAGCCCCTCGGGCGCCGCCGCGAACGGCACCTCCGCCAGCCGGTACAGATGCTCCCGCTCCGGCGGATCCAGCATCAGCGTCCGCGCCACCGCGTCCAGTACCTGCGGCGACGCGTTGATCGGCCGGCCCTGCTCCAGCCATGTGTACCAGGTCACCCCCACGCCCGAGAGCTGGGCGACCTCCTCCCGGCGCAGACCCGGAGTGCGCCGCCGCAGCCCCGGCGGCATCCCCACATCGGCCGGTGTCACCCGGGCCCGCCTGCTGCGCAGGAACGCGGCCAGCTCCGGCCTGCGGCGGTGTGCTGTCGTCCCCATCGTCACGTCCCCCGTCGTCACGTCTCCATCGTGGGCGCCGCACCCGCCCCCTGCCAGGTGCTGCCAGTACCAGCATCGGCGGGCTCTCGGCACCCGTACCGGCCCCTCGCCACGCTCGGACGCATGACGACCACACCCCGGACGGGACCAGGTCCCGCACTCGCTCCGAGCCCTGCGAAAAGTGAAGCACCCGGCACTGACAACCGGCCCCGGCTGCTCCTCGCGGTCGTACTCGCGGCCCTGTTCATGGCCGTGCTGGACGTCTTCATCGTGAACGTCGCCGCCCCCACCATCGCTTCCGAACTCCGAGCCTCCGGCTCCGACTTGCAACTGGTCGTCGCCGGCTACGCCATCACCTACTCCGTGCTGCTGATCACAGGCGCCCGCCTCGGCGACCGGCTCGGCCACGGCCGGGTGCACCTGGTTGGGCTCGCACTGTTCACGACGGCCTCGCTGGCCTGCGGCCTGGCCCAGGGGGTCACCGAGCTGATCGTGTTCCGCCTGGTGCAGGGGGCCGGGTCGGCGGTGATGATCCCGCAGGTCCTCAGCATCATCCAGCGCACCTTCACCGGCGAGGCCCGCATCCGGGCACTCGGTGCCTACTCGGCGGTCCTCGCGGTCGGCGCCGCGGCAGGCCAGATCATCGGAGGCGTCCTGGTCAGCGCGGACCTGTTCGGCACCGGCTGGCGGCCGGTGTTCCTCGTCAACGTGCCGGTCGGCGCCGTACTCCTCGTCCTCGGCAGGCGCATCCTGCCGAGGGGTGCCGGATCCGGGCCGGAGCGGGCGCGCGGCCTTGACCTTCCGGGCCTGGTCCTGATGGGGGCCGCCGTGTCGCTGCTGACGGTTCCGCTGGTGCTCGGCCAGGAGGAGGACTGGCCGCTGTGGTCCTGGCTGTCCCTGGCGGCAGCCGTGCTCCTGTTCGCGCTGTTCTGCGGCTACGAGTCCCGGCTCGCCCGGCGCGGCGGTGCCCCGCTCGTCGCACCGCGGGTGCTGCGCCACCCCGGCATGGGCGTGGCCGTCTCCCGCATCCTCGCCGTCATGGCCGTCAACGCCGGATTCCTCTTCACCCTCACCCTGCACGTCCAGCGCGGCCTCGGCTACGGCGCACTGCGCGCCGGCCTCACCTTCGCGCCGACCGCCGTCGTCTTCGGCGCCGTCGCGCTGACCTGGCGCAGGTGGCCCGCCTCCTGGCAGCGGGCGCTGACCCCGGCCGGGTTCGCGCTGACCGCGCTGTCCGTCGCCTGCGTCGGGCTGGCCTTCCGCGGCGGCGGCGACGGGGGCGCGCAGCTCTATGCGGCGTACGCCGGCGTGGGCGCGGGGCTCGCGCTCGCCTTCAGTCCGACACTCACCGGGGCACTCGCAACCGTGCGCCCCGAGGACGCGGCGGACGCCAGCGGCCTCCTGGCGACCGTCACCCAGCTCGGTCAGCTCATAGGCGTCGCCGCATTCGGCACACTGTTCTTGAACCGGCTTGAGTCACTTGGGGCGCCACGGGCGTATACCTCTGCGGAGGCGCTGTCAGCCTGCGCGTGGGCGCTCGCCGCGACGGCGGCCGCGGGTGCCGTGTCCGGACTGGTACTGAGGCGTCGCTGACCGTATTGGTCCGGCCGTGGCAGAATCAAACGGCCGGAAGGGGGCGCGGCCCGACGGGAGGGAGTAGCGATGCCTGCGAGCATCCTTGAGGAGGGCGGCCACCTCCTCGGTGCGGCGTTGATACGGGATACGATCACCCGGCTGCTCTGCCCTTCCTGCGGTTCCGCACATGTGGCCCAAGTGCTGGGTGACAACGGCGGGATCTCCTACGTGTGCACGGCCTGCGGCCACAGCTGGAGCTGATCGATGGGTGCACACAGGCGGAAGTGCGACTGGTGCGGAAGCGGCACCCCGATCGTCCGCGACATGGAGCCGATCAACCCCGACTACCAGTACTGGTGCGAGGAATGCGCTCGGGCGCTGATCATAAAAGGCGACCCGATCGAGACCTACCGTGAGCTGGAGGGCGAGCCGATCTACGGCCGCCTTCTCGAGGAGCACTGCACGCTCAAGCGGTTCTACTCGTTCGTCACGGCCTGAGCGCTGCCCGGCTTCGGCAACGATGTCCGGGCCAGCGCCAGGAACAGCAGCCCGGTGACCGCGTAAAGCGCCGAGAGCGTCAAGTCGACGACGTTCTGGTGCAGTTCGGGCCGTCCGTGCCGGTGCGGCACCCACCAAAGGGCGTACGAGCAGAAGACCAGCAGCGTGCCGGCGGCCGCCGCCCGGTGCCCCCGCGTCCACAGCAGCAGCACCACGGGCACGCACCACACCCAGTGATGCGACCAGGACACCGGGCTGATCAGCAACGCGGTCACCGCGCACCCGGCCACCGCCCAGCCCCGCCGGCCGCGCAACTCCGCCGCGACCGCCACCACGAGCCCCAGGACGGCCGTCAGTGCCGCAGCGGCGGTCCAGAGCGCCCCGGGCTCGGGAGTGTGCAGCAACCGCGCCAGAACGCCGCGCAGGGCCTGATTCGCGGTCTCCTCGGCACGCCCCACCCGCCCCGTGCGGAACACCATCCCGGTCCAGAACCGCCACGAGTCGTACGGCAGGACGGCCGCTGCCAGCAGGGTCGCCCCCGCGAAGGCGGCAGCCGCCCCACGCGCGTGCCGCAGCCACGGCCCCCCGTCCCGGCCCACGCGGCGTGCCATCAGGCCCGTGACGAGCAGGAACACCGCGAACAGGGCCGGCGTCAGCTTGACCGCGGCCGCCAGCCCGATGCCCACCCCCGCCCAGCGGCCCGGACGTTCGGCGGGAGGCCGTGACAGATCCCACAGGACCAGCACGGCCAGCAGCAGATTGACCTGCCCGTAGCGCACGGTCGTCCACACCGGCTCGCACCACACCGCCGCCGCCGCAACCCACAGGACGCCCTCTACGCGCGCGTGCCCGACGAGCCGGAGCGAAAGCGCCACGAACACCACCAGAAGAACGAGGTTCCCGGCAGTCGCCAGCGTCCGCATGGTCGTGACGTCGGGCAGCGTCAGCGGGATGAACAGCAGCGCCGCGAACGGCGGGTAGGTGGACGGCAGATGAGCGGCCGTCGTACGCAGTGCGTAGAGGTCACCGCCCGCGAGGACCGTCGCCCCCTCTGCCCGGTAGACCATCAGGTCGATCATCGACACGTGCGCGGCCCGCTGTGCCACCCAGAACGCCGCGAACGACAAGAGGCACGCCCCCAGGGCAGCCGACACCCGGCGCCGGGTCTCGGAGAACGCGATCACGGTCACGAAGTCCGACACTAGCGTCCGTATCCGCACAGAACGGAAACGATTTGGTGGTGCACCCCGTCGACCGTGTAATGTTGGCGTCGCCGCCGGGGAGACCGGGCGGTGCGAAACGCGGGGCTATAGCTCAGTTGGTAGAGCGCCTGCATGGCATGCAGGAGGTCAGGAGTTCAATTCTCCTTAGCTCCACAGAAGTCGAAGGCGGACCATCCGGATGGATGGTCCGCCTTCGACGTTGTCGGGAAACATTCGGGAACATCGGAAACGGGCGCCGCGAAACTTCTGTCCCGTACAAGGCGGGCCACCCGACCGGGTGGCCCGCCTTGTACGGGTACTTGTCGCGTTGCTGGTGCTGGTGCTGGTGCTGGTGCTGGCGCGATCAGCGGCCGAGGGCCCGGCGGCCGCGGCCCTGCGAGAGAACCGGCAGGTTCTTGGCCGGCGCCTGGGAGCGCGTGTCCTCCTCGAGACGCAGGGCGAGCGCCGGGCAGCGGCGCACCGCGCGCAGCGCCTTGGCCTCCGCGAACCGCGGCACCTTCGCCTGCGCCACCGTCGGGAAACCGTCCGCGCCCAGCTCGAAGACCTCCGGCAGGATGTCCGCGCACAGGCCGTGGCCCCGGCACAGCGTCCAGTCGACGTAGATCTTCTGACGGCTGCCGCTGGTCTCCTCCGGCTCTCCGCCGCCCGGGATGCCGGTCGGGAGCTTGCCGTCCTCGAAGAGCGGCAGAACGCCCTCCACGGGCCGTCCACAGCCGTTCCCGAGGACATGCGCGGCCAGGTCGTCGGTGAACGCCTTGATCGTCGACTCCAGGAACATCGCGGAACCGTCCGGATGCGAGCACGCGCCGCGCCGCTTCACGTTCTTCGCGACCTGCTTGAGCGCCTCCAGGGCGGCCGGTCCGCCGCCGTTGAGGATGTCCTCCATGCCGCGCGCGGCCGCCGGCAGACCGAGGTAGCAGGGACCGCACTGCCCCGCGCTCTCCTCCGCCAGCCACTGGGCGACCCGCAGCGACTCGCCCAGCGGACAGGTGTCCTGCGTGATCGGCAGAATCGCGCCGGCACCCAGCGCACCGCCGACCGCGTCCAGGGAGTTGCGGGACACGATCGCCTCGTTGACCGTGGCCGCGTCGATCCACTTGCCGTGGTAGCCGCCGGTCAGCACACCCTGCGGCACCGGCGGGGCGCCGGCCAGCTGCAGGACGTAGCGCAACGGCACACCTGTGGGAACCTCGATCACCATGGGGCGGGCGACCGCGCCGGAGACCGTCAGCATGACGGTGCCCGGCTCGTCGTACAGGCCGGTGTTGCCGTAACGCTCCGGGCCGATCCGGGCTGCGATCGCCAGCTGTGCGAACGTCTCCGCGTTCGACAGCAGCGTGGGCGCGCCGCCGACACCGTTCTGGGACGCACTGGTCTTGCGGCCGGGCGGGATCGCCGGACCGCCGTCGATCGAGCGGACCAGTGACGCGGCCGCGCCGGTGACCATCCGGACCGGGTTGCGCTGGACGAACGCCTTCAGGGCCGAACGGCGGCCGGTGCTCAGACCGCGTTCGGCGAGCGCCTGCTCCATGGAGCGCTGTGTGGACTCCCGGGTGACCCCCACCACGAGCGTGCGGGCACCCAGCGCCTCGGCGCACAGCAGCGCGCCGTCGAGGATCAAATGCGGGGCGCGGTTGATCAGCACCGTGTCCTTGCGGCAGGCAGGCTCGTCCTCGCTGCCGTTGACGACGACCACCGGCCGTACACCGCGCTTGATCGCCGCTTCGGCGACCGAGCGCAGCTTTTTGTGGAAGGGGAAGCCCGCGCCGCCGCGGCCCTTCAGGTTGATGCGTTCGGAGAGCTGCGCGAGCTGCTCCCCGCCCAGGGGCTCAAGCGGCCCGTGCACCTTGAGATGCATGGGCAGATCGAGTCTTTCGACAAGGTCGAAGCCCGACGTGAGCTGCGGAAGGCCGACCACGCGGACTTCTGGGACGTCGGGCAGGGCCTCGTTCACCTATAGCCTCCGGAAGGCGTGTTCCAAGGTTCGCCCGAACCCGGTGCGTCGAAGGACGCTCCGGGCGCTGGTTCGTTGGCGGGACCGCTGTTGTACGTGTCGTTCGAGTTGTACGTGCCGTAGCGGGCATTCGTCTCACCCGTGTCGTACACATCACGTCCACCCGTTCCATTGGTGCCCGGATTGCCATAGACCGGAATGTTGTATCCGGTGTCCTGGAACGGGTCGTATGCCGACGGCGGTGCCTCGCCGACCGGCGGCGGGGACGGGACCGGCCAGCTGCCCGAGGTGCTGCCGGAGCCGTCCATGCGCGGGATGGCCTCGGTGGCCTGGAGGTCCAGCCGCTCCATGCGCGCGGTCTGGCCGGCCGCGAACGGCGACTGGGGCTGTCCGGGCGTGGAGGTGGCCCGGTAGGCGGCCGCGAAGCCGGAGGCCGGCTCCGGGGCGGGTGTGCCGGACGGGAACAGCGGGTTGGGCTGCGGGGCCGCCCTGTCGGCCCGCGAGGGCCTCGGCTCGCGTTCGCGCCCGCCGTCGTAGCCCGGCAGCCCGGACTCGCCCGCCCGGGCTCGGCTGGCGTCCAGCTCGTCCAGGTCGGGGCGCTCCGAGCTGCCCAGGACGGAGACGAGACGGTCGGCGACCTTGCGCTTGAACGGGCGCGGGGCGGCGCGAAGCGCGAGCGCGGCCATCACGCCGACCAGGCACAGGTCATAGGAGATCATGAAGAACGGCTTCGCCGCGCGGCCCGCGTACAGGCCGTGGATCAGCGCGGCGCACCAGGCCGGGTAGGCCAGCATGTGCATCGCCCGCCAGCGGGCCGCCACCACGGCCGGGGCGGCGAAGTTGCTGCGCAGGGCACCGGTGACACCCACGAAGATCATCAGCAGCCCGGCCAGCGAACCGAGCCCGATCAGGCCGGCGCTTCCGGTGATGCCGAGCGAGAACGGGATGATCGCGGCGATCACCACGGTGTGGTCCAGGGCGATCTTCGTGACGATGTGCACCAGCAGGAACGCGATCGAGGCTACCGCGGTCGTCCGGTGCACCGCCTGGCCGATGATCCGCTGGCGGGTGTTGAGGAAGATGCGGTCCTGTGCGATCAGACCCCAGATCACCGAGCAGCTCAGCGAGACGAGTGACAGCACGCCCGCGCCGAAGTTCAGGAACGACTGGAACTGGCTGCCTCCGGTCAGCACGACCACGGGTATGAGCAACAGGACGACAGCGGACGCCACCCCCCAGGCCGAGCGGCCTGGCTTGGGGAGCGAGCTGTTACTACGACGAGGGTTCATGGGGGCAACTCCGAGCAGTTCGGGAAAGCGGTCCCGGTGCCGCAGCCTAAGTGGCGCCATACCGATCAGTACGAGGTTTGAGTTATTGCGTTGTTATCAAAGGGCAATGCGGGCCTTGCGATGTCCCTTAGCGGTCGTTACGCGAAGTAACTTTTGAACCTGGTTCAACTCTCGTCCCGGTTGTCGCCTTACACGTACGTGTCAACCGCTGATACGTAAGCGCGTCGCAGCTTGCTCAAGGGCTGCGGTACCCTGACGCCATGCGTGCCGTACGCCTTCTGCTTAGCGGGCCGCGCTGATCAGTCCCGACCGCCGGACGAAACGGCGGGTCGGCATCGGCGCGGCGTCCCCTCCTGTGTGAGGGGATTTTTCGTTTCTAGAAAGTCACAGCCGCAGGCAGAGACGATCGATGGAGCTTTGAGGATCATGAGCGAGACGAACCCCGCTGCCGCCGCCACGTCGGCGGAGGCCGCGCCGCACCGCTACACGGCCGCCCTGGCGGCCGAGATCGAGGCACGCTGGCAGGACTTCTGGGACGCCGACGGCACCTATGCGGCGCCGAATCCCACGGGCGACCTGGCCGGCGATCCCGAGCTGGTCGCCAGGCCCAAGAAGTTCATCATGGACATGTTCCCGTATCCGTCGGGGGCGGGACTGCACGTCGGCCACCCCCTGGGCTACATCGCCACCGACGTCTTCGCCCGCTTCCAGCGGATGAACGGCCACAACGTCCTGCACACCCTGGGCTTCGACGCCTTCGGCCTGCCCGCCGAGCAGTACGCCGTGCAGACCGGCACGCACCCGCGTGTGTCCACCGAGGCGAACATCGAGAACATGAAGGCCCAGCTGCGCCGGCTGGGCCTCGGCCACGACAAGCGCCGGTCGTTCGCCACGATCGACCCGGACTACTACAAGTGGACCCAGTGGATCTTCCTGCAGATCTTCAACTCCTGGTACGACGACGAGGCGAAGAAGGCCCGCCCGATCTCCGAGCTGATCGCCCAGTTCGAGTCCGGTGAGCGTGCCGTACCGGGCCACACGCGCGCGTGGAACGAGCTGACCGCAACAGAGCGCGGCGACGTCCTGGGCGAGTTCCGCCTGGCCTACGCCTCCGACGCACCGGTCAACTGGTGCCCCGGGCTGGGCACGGTGCTGGCCAACGAGGAGGTCACCGCCGACGGACGCTCCGAGCGCGGCAACTTCCCGGTCTTCAAGGCCAAGCTGCGCCAGTGGAACATGCGCATCACCGCCTACGCCGACCGGCTGCTGGACGATCTGGACGAGCTGGACTGGCCCGAGGCCATCAAGCTGCAGCAGCGCAACTGGATCGGCCGCAGCGAGGGCGCCCGCGTCGACTTCCCGATCGACGGCGAGAAGATCACCGTCTTCACCACGCGCCCCGACACCCTGTTCGGCGCGACCTACATGGTGCTGGCCCCCGAGCACCCGCTGGTCGACAAGTTCGTCCCGGCCGCCTGGCCCGAGGGCACCCACGACGTGTGGACCGGCGGCCACGCGACGCCGGCCGAGGCCGTGGCCGCGTACCGCGCGCAGGCCGGCGCCAAGTCCGACGTGGAGCGGCAGGCCGAGGCCAAGGACAAGACCGGTGTCTTCACGGGCGCGTACGCGACCAACCCGGTCAACGGCGCCAAGGTCCCGGTGTTCGTCGCCGACTACGTGCTGATGGGCTACGGCACCGGCGCGATCATGGCCGTACCGGCCGGAGACCAGCGCGACTTCGAGTTCGCGCGCGCCTTCGAGCTGCCGATCGTCTGCATCGTCGAGCCGACCGACGACCGCGGCACCGACACGTCGACGTGGGAGAACGCCTTCGCCTCGTACGACGCGAAGATCATCAACTCCTCGAACGACGACATCAAGCTGGACGGTCTGCCGGTCGCCGAGGCCAAGGCCCGCATCACCGAGTGGCTGGCCCGCAAGGGCATCGGCGAGGGCACCGTCAACTTCCGGCTGCGCGACTGGCTGTTCAGCCGCCAGCGCTACTGGGGCGAACCCTTCCCGATCGTCTACGACGAGGACGGCGTCGCCCACGCGCTGCCCGAGTCGATGCTGCCGCTGGAGCTGCCGGAGGTGGAGGACTACTCGCCGCGCACCTTCGACCCGCAGGACGCGGACACCCAGCCCGAGACGCCGCTGTCGCGCAACGAGGAATGGGTCAACGTCACTCTGGACCTGGGCGACGGGCCGAAGAAGTACCGCCGCGAGACCAACACCATGCCCAACTGGGCCGGTTCATGCTGGTACGAGCTGCGCTACCTGGACCCGCACAACGACCGGCAGCTGGTCGACCTGGAGATCGAGCGCTACTGGATGGGCCCGCGCCAGGGCATGCCGCACGGCGGTGTCGACCTGTACGTCGGCGGCGCCGAGCACGCGGTGCTGCACCTGCTGTACGCCCGGTTCTGGTCGAAGGTGCTGTACGACCTGGGCCACGTCTCGTCCGCCGAGCCGTTCCACAAGCTGTTCAACCAGGGCATGATCCAGGCCTACGTCTACCGCGACGGCCGCGGTTTCCCGGTGCCCGCCGCCGAGGTCGAGGAGCAGGACGGCGCCTACTACTACCAGGGCGAGAAGGTCACCCGGCTGCTGGGCAAGATGGGCAAGTCCCTGAAGAACGCGGTGACTCCGGACGAGATCTGCGCCGAGTACGGCGCCGACACGCTGCGCCTGTACGAGATGGCGATGGGGCCGCTGGACGTCTCCCGGCCGTGGGACACGCGCGCGGTCGTCGGCCAGTTCCGGCTGCTGCAGCGGCTGTGGCGCGTCATCGTCGACGAGGCGACCGGTGAGGTAACGGTCACCGACGCCGATGCCGACGAGGAGACGCTGCGTGCCCTGCACAAGGCGATCGACGGCGTCCGCCAGGACCTGGAGGGCCTGCGCTTCAACACCGCCATCGCCAAGATCACCGAGCTGAACAACCACCTGACCAAGGCGGGCGGCGCGGTGCCGCGTACGGTCGCCGAGCCGCTGGTGCTGATGATCGCGCCGCTGGCCCCGCACGTCGCCGAGGAGCTGTGGCGCAAGCTGGGCCACACCGACTCGGTCGTGCACCGTAACTTCCCGGTCGCCGACCCGGACTACGTCGTGGACGAGACGGTGACCTGCGTCGTGCAGATCAAGGGCAAGGTCAAGGCCCGCCTGGAGGTGCCGCCGACGATCTCCGAGGAGGAACTGGAGAAGGTGGCGCTGGCCGACGAGAAGGTCGTCGCGGCGCTGGACGGCGCGGGTATCCGCAAGGTGATCGTCCGCGCGCCGAAGCTGGTGAACATCGTCACGGCGTAACAGCCGCAGGCCGCCTCCGAGTGGTCCCCTACGGGCAGGTTCGGGGTTTTTCTGGAACTCCGGGCCTGCCCTTTGCGTTTACCGTTGAGGAGCGCGGCCACCCATGCCGTGCTCGGAAGCGGTGGTGTGGTCGGGTGGCCGGGAGCGGAGGAGGAGCACCGTGGAAGCAGTGATCGCCGTATTCGCCGTGCTCTTCCTGCTCTTCGTCGCGGGCGGGGCGTATGTCACGTTCAAGGCGGTCGGCGCCGCCAAGCGCAGTGTGGACCGTACGATCACGCAGGCCCGGCGGACGGTCGAGGAGCACACGCTGCGCGCCAAGTCCATGGTCCAGATCGGCCCGGCGGGCGAGATCGCCCAGCTGCGGCTCACCCTGCGCACCTCGATGCGGGCCACCCAGGACGCCCTGCACGCGGGCGCCGGCGACGACGAGTCGCTGAAGGAGTCCCTCGGCCTCTTCCAGCGGCTCAGTGCACACGGGCACGAACTGGACGGCGAGCTCAGGCGCCTGGAGTCCGAGCCGGACCGGGCCACGCTCGCCGCACGGCTGCCCGAGCTGCGCCGGCGTACCGCGCGTATCACCGACTCCGCGGACGCCCTGCGGTGGGCGGCGCGTGACCGGGCCCACCGGTTCGCCGACGACGATCTGGACACCCTGAGCACACAGATCGGCGTCGAGGCGGACGCCCTGCGGCACTGGACCCGTCCTGCACCCGCGCCCGAAACCCCGCCGTGGCCCGAGGCCGCCGCCGGCCAGGGCGACCGCCAGACCTGGCCCGAGGCACCCCGGTCCGCCCCGGACGAGGAACCGGCGCAGCCCGCGATCAGCCCGCCCGGGCGGCGCCAGACCTACCCCTGGCAGAAGAAGCCCCGGCCGGAGAGCACCACTTGATGCGGCCGGTCCTGGTCGGAGCGGGCGGGGGCGGGCTGCCGCCCCTGGGCTACGCCAGGTAACCTCCAGCTCATGTCCCGCCATGTCGCGATCGTCACCGATTCCACGGCCTACCTGCCGCCGCGGACGATGGAGCGCCACGGCATCACCGCGGTGCCGCTGACCGTGGTCCTCGGCGACCGGGCGCTCGAAGAGGGCACCGAGATCTCCACCCGTTCCCTGGCCCAGGCTCTGCAGAAGCGGCGCTCCGTCACCACGTCCCGGCCCAGCCCCGAGGTGTTCGCCGAAACCTACCGCAAGGTCGCCGAGTCCGGTGCCACCGGCATCGTCTCGCTCCACCTGTCCGCCGAACTGTCGGGCACCTACGACGCGGCGGTCGTCGCGGCCCGCGAAGCACCCCTCCCGGTGCGGGTGGTGGACACCGGAATGGTCGCGATGGCGCTCGGATTCTGTGCGCTCGCGGCCGCTGGGGCCGCCGAGGCGGGCGGCACCGCCGACGAGGCCGTCACGGCGGCGGAGAAGCGGGCCGCCGGCACCGCGGCGTACTTCTACGTCGACACCCTCGACTATCTTCGCCGCGGCGGCCGCATCGGCGCGGCCCAGGCCCTGCTGGGCTCCGCACTCGCCGTGAAGCCCCTGCTCCAGCTTGACGGCGGCCGGATCGAACTCCTGGAGAAGGTACGGACGGCGTCCCGGGCCATCGCCCGCCTCGAGGAGCTCACCGCCGAGCGTGCGGGCGGCGCCGAGGTGGACATCGCCGTCCACCATCTCGCCGCCCCCGACCGGGCCGCGGCCCTCGCCGACCGGCTGCGGGCGCGGGTGCCCGGGCTGGCCGACCTGCATGTGAGCGAGGTCGGTGCGGTCATCGGCGCGCACACCGGACCCGGCCTGCTCGGGGCGGTCGTCTCACTGCGGTGACCTGTGGATCCGAGGGCGGCAGCATCGTCATTTTCACTCGTGCGGGTGGCGAAGTTATCCACAACCGGGCCGTGATCCACGGAAGTTGAGCAAGATCATCGCGAATCGGCGGGAAGCCCCATCCTCGTCGCATGGCACTTCGATCACGCTCACACGAGACACATGCGACCAGTGGCCCGGGCCGGGGCCCCACCTCCGACGGCCGCACCCGGCACCGCCGGTCCCCGGTCCGGGACCGTACCCGCCACCGCCCGGCCCCGGCGGACGAACTGCGCCGCCGGGCGGAACTCCTCTTCGGCGAGCGGGGAGTCACCAGGCCGGAGCCGGGACAAGGACCCCCGCACGGGGGAACGGTGACCGGCACCGGTGCGGCGACCGGACTGACCACGGCCACCTCCGGCGTGCGCGCCGCCGCGTCCGGGATGCGTACCGCCGCGGCCGCACTGTCCACGGCGGCGGCCGTGGTGTCCTCGGCTCGCACGCTCACCGGCGAGACCACGGCCCTGCGCGAACCGGCGCTCCCCAAGCTGCGGGCCCGGGTCGGGCTCGCCGTGAGGGAGCGGATGCCGGTATGGCTGCAGACCCGCTGCGGGCTGGAACGCCGGGGCGCGGTCGCGCTCGGGGTGGTCCTCGTCGTGGCCGCTGCCCTGGCTGTGCAGCACTTCTGGACGGGGCGGACCGAGTCGGTGAGCGCGCCGGAGGTGGTGCGCGCCGAGGCGCCGTATGAGAAGAGCGAGGCGGAGAAGGTCCCGGCCGCGGTCACCGGTACCGCCGCGGCGCCCGCCGGGTCCGCGGCGCCCGCCGGGTCCGCGGGGGCCGCCGGGTCCGCGGGGACCGGTGGCGAGATCGTCGTGGACGTCACCGGGAAGGTGCGAGAGCCGGGGGTGCACTCCCTGCCGGCCCGTTCCCGGGTGGCCGACGCGCTGCGGGCAGCGGGCGGGGTGCGGCCAGGAACGGACACCGACGGACTCAACCGGGCCCGTTTCCTGGTGGACGGCGAACAGATCGTCGTCGGGGGCCCCGCCCCACCGGCCGCGACGGGCCAGGCCGTGGGTGGTGCCGCGACGGGCACGGGCCCCGCCGCCCCGGTCTCCCTGAACACGGCGACCGTCGAGCAGCTCGACGCCCTGCCCGGAGTCGGCCCGGTACTGGCCCAGCACATCGTCGACTACCGGACCGAGCACGTCGGTTTCCGCTCGGTCGACGAACTCCGCCAGGTCAAGGGCATCGGCGACCGTCGCTTCTCCGACCTGCGGGATCTGGTGCGGCCATGAACCGTGCGACCGACGGAGCCCCGCCGGGATCCGTGACCGTGCGCCGGGCCGTGCATGCCGGCACGGGCAAGCGGCTCGGGACCGCGCATCCCCGGCAGGACACGTCGTCCGACCTGCGGCTGGTGCCGCCCGCGCTGGCCGCCTGGGCGACGGCGGCGCTGACCCTGGACGCGCCGCCGGGGTGGACGGCCGGGACCGCCGTCGTATGCCTGGTGGCCGGGCTGATCCTGCTGTGGCGGAGCCGGGCGGGCCGCCTGCCCGGGACGGTGACCGGCAACACCCCGGCCCCCCGGCCGACTTGGCGGAACGCCTCCGCCGGCGCCCTGGTTCTCTGCGTCGCCGGGGCCGCCGCCTCCGCGGGGCTGCACGGGGCGGATGTGCGCCGGGGGCCGGTGCCCCGGCTGGCCCGCACCTACGCGACCGTGACCGTCGAGGTGGAGCTCACGGGCGACCCGTGGGTCAGCAGGCCGCGCGTGCAGGGGGACCACGCCACTCCGGTCGCCGTGCTGGTGCGCGGCGAGGTGCGGCGGGTGGAGAGCGGCGACGGGACGGCGGTGACGACGCGTTCACCGGTGCTGATGGCCGTCGACCCGGGGGTGCGGGCACCCGGTGGCGGCGGCCGTGCGCAGTGGCTCGGGCTGCTGCCCACCACACGGCTGCGGGTGAGCGGGCGGCTGGCGCCGGCGACGGCCGGCGGGGACCGGACCGCGGCGATGCTGCGGGTGCGGGAGCGTCCCGCGCCGGTGGTGGTGGGCGAGCCGAGTGGGCCGCAGCGGCTGGCCGGGCGGTTACGGGCCGGGCTGCGGGAGGCGACCGAGGGGCTGCCCGAGGACGCGCGGGCGCTGCTGCCCGGGCTGGTCGTCGGGGACACCTCGCGGATCACGCCCGAACTCGAGGAGGCCTTCGAGGAGACCGACCTCGCGCACACCCTCGCCGTCTCGGGCAGCAACCTCACCATCCTGCTCGCCCTGCTCATCGGACCGCCGGGACTGGCCCAGCAGGTCGAGCGGCGCGGCCTCGCCCCACGCCTCGGCCTGTCGCTGCGATCGACCGCGCTGTCGGCGTCGGCGCTCACCCTCGGATTTGTCGTCGTGTGCCGGCCGGACCCCAGTGTGCTGCGGGCCGCGGCCTGCGGAGCCGTCGCCCTGCTCGCCCTGGCGACCGGCCGTCGCAGGTCCCTGATCCCGGCGCTGGCGACGGCGGTTCTGCTGCTGGTGCTGTACGACCCTTGGCTGGCACGCAGTTACGGCTTCCTGCTGTCCGTCCTGGCCACCGGGGCGCTGCTGGTGCTGGCGCCCGGGTGGAGCGAGGCGCTGCGGCGGCGCGGGGTGCCGGAGCGACTGGCCGAGGGCCTGGCAGCCGCTGCCGCCGCGCAGGCGGTGTGCGCGCCGGTGGTCGCGGTGCTGTCGGCACGGGTGAGTCTGGTGGCGGTGCCGTGCAATCTGCTGGCCGAGATCGCGGTCGCGCCGGCCACGGTGCTGGGGTTCGCGGCGCTCGCGGCCGCCCCGGTGGCCATGCCGCTGGCCAAGGTGCTCGCGTGGTGCGCGAGTTGGCCGGCCGGGTGGATCGCGCAGATCGCCCGGGCCGGGGCCGCGTTGCCGGGCGCGGGCGTGGACTGGCCTGGGAGCTGGGCGGGGGCGCTGATGCTGGCCGGGGTCACGGTGGTCGTCGTACCGCTGGGGCGGCGGTTGCTGCGGCATCCATGGTGGTGCGGGGCGCTCGGGGTGCTGCTCGTGCTGCTGGTGGTACGGCCGGCGCCGCTGACCCGGGTGATCACGGGCTGGCCGCCGCCCGGCTGGCGGCTGGCGATGTGTGACGTCGGGCAGGGCGACGCGACGGTGCTCGCGGCGGGCGCGGGCACGGGCGTGGTGGTGGATGCGGGGCCCGATCCGGCGCTGGTCGACCACTGCCTGCGGGAACTCGGTATCACCCGCGTCCCGCTCCTCGTCCTGACCCACTTTCACGCCGACCATGTCGCGGGGCTACCGGGAGTGCTGCGCGGGCGGACCGTGGCACAGATCGAGACGACCGGGTTCGAGGAACCGGCGGAACAGGCCGGGTTCGTACGGAGGGAGGCGGCCGAGCACCGGATCCCGGTCACGCGTGCCGTCGCCGGGGAGCGGCGCACGACTGGTGGGCTGGACTGGCAGGTGCTGTGGCCGCCCCCGGACCCCGCGCCGGAACCGGACGGCCCGAACGACGCCAGTGTCGCCCTGCTGGTCCGCTCGGCCGGGCTGCGGATGCTGCTGCTCGGAGACCTCGAACCCCTGGCCCAGCAGGAGCTGCTGAGATCACCGATGGCTGCCGAACTGGGGCGGGTGGATGTTCTGAAGGTGGCCCATCACGGGTCCGCGTATCAGGATCCGCAGCTGCTGCGGCTGGTGGCGCCCCGGGTGGCGCTCATCTCGTGCGGGGCGGACAACCCTTACGGGCACCCGGCACCGGACACGGTGGCTCGGCTCCGGGCCGCGGGGGCGGTGGTGCTGCGGACCGACCGGGACGGGGCGCTCGCGGTGACCGGTGGCCGTACGGGAGGGGAGGCGGGGGAGCTGACAGTGGCGCGAGACTGAGGGCATGAACTCGGTGAACACGATGCAGGTCGGCGCCTACCTCCACCGGCTCGGGGCCGCCCGCCCCGCCCGGCCCACGGCGGCGGCGCTGCGTGACCTGCATGTGCGGCATCTGCGGACCGTGCCCTTCGAGAACCTGTCGATCCATCTCGGCGAGGAGATCGTGCTGGAGGAGGAGCGGCTGCTGGACAAGGTGGTGGGGGCGGGCCGGGGTGGATTCTGCTACGAACTCAACGGCGCCTTCTCGGCGTTGCTGACCGCGCTGGGCTTCGAGGTGACCCTGCTGGCGGGGCGGGTGTACGGGGATCAGGGGCGGCTCGGGATCCCGTACGACCATCTCGCGCTGCGCGTCGGGACGGTGGACGGGGGCGAGTGGCTCGCCGACGTGGGGTTCGGGGCGCACAGCCACTGTCCGCTGGTGTTGGAGGAGCGGGGTGAGCAGGCGGATCCTGGCGGCACGTTCCGGATCACCGGGGCCGGGCCGGACGTGGCGGGGGTGCGCGGAGAAACGGGTGGGGTCGCCGGGGACCTGGACGTGCTGCGGGACGGGAAGCCGCAGTACCGGCTGGAGATCCGGCCGCGGGTGCTCGGGGACTTCATGGCCGGGGCGTGGTGGCACAGCACCTCGCCGTCGTCCCACTTCACGCAGTCGCTCGTCTGTTCCCGGGTCACCGGGGAGGGCGGGCGGATCACGCTCAGTGGACGGACGTTGACGGTGACGGCGGCGGACGGGGCGCGTGAGATAAGGGAGTTGGAGCGGGACGAGGAGGTGCTCGGCGTCTACCGGGACCGGTTCGGGATCGAGCTGGACTGTGTGCCGTCTGTGCGAAATCCATGGAACCCTGACCGGAATGGCTAATCCGGGCGTCACGGTAGAACACGTTGCTACCGGTGCGTAGCATGCTGGTCGTGCCTAGTTCCGGCACGCCGTACCGGGCCACCGCGCGGGTCGGTGAGAACTGCCTCGCCTCGCTCGGTGACGTGACCCTCCAGGTCGCCCAGCCGCCCCAGCCGCCGGCACCCGGGGACTGGGAGATCGAGCCGACGCATTCCTCGATCGGCTTCACCGCCCGGCACATCGGACTGGCCTGGATCCACGGGCGGTTCAACTTGTTCGCCGGCGCGGTGCGGATCGCCGAGCCGATGGAGCGGTCCGCCATGCATGTCGTGATCGACGCCGCGACCATCGACACGGGCGTGCGGATGCGGGACGACCATCTGCGGTCGGCGGACTTCCCGGACGTGCTGCGGTTTCCGACGCTGGAGTTCTACAGCCAACGGTTCGTGCACCGGGGCGGCACCAGGTGGGCCGTGACCGGCGCGCTGTCCCTGCACGGCGTGACACGGACGATCACGCTCGACACGGAGTACCTCGGGCTCGGCAACGGCATGGAAGGGGAGGTGCGGGCGGCCTGCCGGGCCACGACCGAACTGCACCGGGACGACTTCACCGTGAGCTGGCAGACGATGCCGGCGCGCGGGATCGCGGTCGTCGGGCCGAGCATCCGCGTCGACCTCGATGTACAGATCGTGCCCAAGGGCTGAGCCGGTCGTCCCGGCTCGTTCCGGCGGGCTGCCGTGCCCGAGAATGGGGCCGTGAGCGATGTGAGACATGTGCTGGTGCTGCCGGACCGGGATGCGGCGGAGGAAGCCGCCGAGGCGCTCGGGGAGCGGTTCGGGACCGGTGAGGAGCCGCGGCTGGTGCGGGACGCGCTGGCGGGGGAGGACGACGCCGAGGACGCACAGTGGCTGGTGCTGCTGAGGGACGAGGCGGGGCGGCTGGACCCGGCGGAGCTGGACGAGTTCGCGGGGGAGTGGGAGGGGTGGCGGGAGGAGCCGTAGCGGGTGCGCTGGGCCGCCGCGTCCACCCGTGCCGCCTTGGCGGTACGACTGCCCGCGGCTGCGCCGGCCGGCAGCGCGGCTGCGTTGTCAGTGGGCCGTGGGATGCTTGGCGTGATGGCAAAGAAGACTGCTGATGACGATCCGCTGGCCCCGTTGACGCTTGCCGTGGGGCAGGAGGAGTTGCTGCTCGACCGTGCCGTGCAGCAGGTGGTGGCCGCCGCCCGGGCCGCCGACGCCGACACGGACGTGCGGGATCTGACCCCGGACCAGTTGCAGCCCGGCACGCTCGCCGAGCTGACCAGCCCGTCGCTCTTCGCGGAGCGCAAGGTCGTGGTCGTACGCAACGCGCAGGATCTGTCCGCCGACACGATCAAGGACGTGAAGGCGTACCTCGGAGCACCCGCCGAGGAGATCACGCTCGTGGTGCTGCACGCGGGCGGCGTCAAGGGCAAGGGGCTGCTGGACGCGGCGCGCAAGGCCGGGGCGCGGGAGGTCGCCTGTCCGAAGATGACCAAGCCGGCGGACCGGCTGGCGTTCGTACGGAGCGAGTTCCGGGCGCTGGGACGGTCCGCCACACCCGAGGCCTGCCAGGCGCTGGTCGACGCCATCGGCAGCGATCTGCGGGAGCTGGCCTCGGCCGTGACCCAGCTCGTCGCGGACGTCGAGGGAACCATCGACGAGGCCGTCGTCGGGCGGTACTACACCGGGCGGGCCGAGGCGTCGAGCTTCACCGTCGCCGACCGGGCCGTGGAAGGGCGTACGGCGGAGGCGCTGGAGGCGCTGCGCTGGTCGCTGGCGACCGGAGTCGCCCCCGTGCTGATCACGAGTGCGCTCGCACAGGGGGTGCGGGCGATCGGGAAGCTGTCCGGGGCGCGGGGCGGGCGGCCCGCCGATCTCGCGCGGGAGCTCGGGATGCCGCCGTGGAAGATCGACCGGGTGCGACAGCAGATGCGGGGCTGGACGCCCGACGGGGTGGCGGTGGCGCTGCGGGCCGTCGCCGAGGCGGACGCGGGGGTCAAGGGCGGCGGGGACGATCCCGAGTACGCCCTGGAGAAGGCTGTCGTGACCATCGCGCAGGCGGCACGGTCGCGCGGGCGGGGCTGACCGGGACACAGGGCAGGCACGCTGACCGGGACACAGGGCAGGCACGCGCGGAAATACCGAAAGCCCCGGCGTCCACCCTGGGGAAGGGTGAGGTGCCGGGGCTTCGGTTCAAGCTGTCGAGCCCGTTCCCGCGTGGCGAACGCAGGCCGCGAACAGGCTCTGGGGGCCGGTCGGGGGCGGATGAGAGAGGGCCCGCCCGGGTCCTTCCGGCGTCAAATCAAGTGTCAGCCCTGGAGGGACGCGACCTTGGAAGCGAGCGCCGACTTCTTGTTGGCGGCCTGGTTCTTGTGGATGACGCCCTTGGAGACGGCCTTGTCGAGCTGACGCGCGGCAGCGCGCTGGTACTCGGTGGCCTTCTCGACGTCACCCGCGGCAGCGGCCTCACGGGCCTTGCGGATCGCTGTCTTCAGGGAGGACTTGACGGCCTTGTTGCGCAGCCGGGCCTTCTCGTTGGTCTTGATCCGCTTGATCTGGGACTTGATGTTCGCCACGAATGAGCCTTTTCAGGTTCTGGTGCGGGGACGTGAAGCTCCCGTACCGATGATTTCTTGAGGTCGTGCCTCGCGCTGAGAGGGCATGAGACACAGCTGCCCAGAGTAGCAGCGGGGCGGGGAACGGCCCAAACCGGTCCTCGGTCCCTCTCCATGGGACCATGGAGACTACGTATCGATCCGACCCGAGGCATAAGGCGCCTCAAGAGACAGGACCCTGCGTGCCCGCGATCCCTAACAATGTGCCCGAGCCGAGCCGTACCGACCCGGCTCTGATCCGCAATTTCTGCATCATCGCGCACATCGACCACGGCAAGTCCACGCTCGCCGACCGGATGCTCCAGCTGACCGGTGTGGTCGAGCAGCGGCAGATGCGTGCTCAGTACCTCGACCGGATGGACATCGAGCGCGAACGCGGCATCACGATCAAGTCCCAGGCGGTGCGTCTGCCCTGGGCCCCCACCGAGGGTCCCGACCAGGGCAGCACGCACATCCTCAACATGATCGACACCCCGGGGCACGTCGACTTCACCTACGAGGTCTCGCGGTCGCTGGCGGCCTGCGAGGGGACCGTCCTCCTCGTCGACGCCGCCCAGGGCATCGAGGCGCAGACCCTCGCCAACCTCTACCTGGCGATGGAGAACGACCTCGCGATCATCCCCGTGCTCAACAAGATCGACCTGCCGGCCGCGCAGCCGGAGAAGTTCGCCGAGGAACTGGCGAACCTGGTCGGCTGCGAGCCGGACGACGTGCTGCGGGTCTCCGCCAAGACCGGTGTCGGCGTCGATGCGCTGCTGAACAAGGTCGTCAAGGAGGTCCCGGCACCGGTCGGCGTCGCCGACGCGCCCGCCCGCGCGATGATCTTCGACTCGGTCTACGACTCCTACCGCGGTGTGGTCACCTACGTCCGTGTCATCGACGGCCAGCTCAACAAGCGCGAGCGCATCAAGATGATGTCGACCGGCGCCACCCACGAGCTGCTGGAGATCGGTACGAACTCGCCCGAGATGCTGGGCGCCGACGGCCTCGGCGTCGGCGAGGTGGGCTATCTGATCACCGGTGTGAAGGACGTCCGGCAGTCCAAGGTCGGCGACACCGTCACCAGCCAGCACAAGGGCGCCACCGAGGCCCTCGGCGGGTACAAGGACCCGAAACCGATGGTCTTCTCCGGTCTGTATCCGCTGGACGGCTCCGACTACCCCGAGCTGCGCGAGGCCCTCGACAAGCTGCAGCTCAACGACGCCGCGCTCGTCTACGAGCCGGAGACCTCCGCCGCCCTCGGCTTCGGCTTCCGCGTGGGCTTCCTCGGCCTGCTGCACCTGGACGTGATCCGGGAGCGGCTGGAGCGCGAGTTCGGGCTCGACCTGATCGCGACGGCCCCGAACGTGGTCTACCGCGTCGTCATGGAGGACGGCAGCGAGCACACGGTCACCAACCCGAGCGAGTTCCCCGAGGGGAAGATCGGCGAGGTGTACGAGCCGGTCGTGCGCGCCACCATCCTCGCGCCCAGCGAGTTCATCGGCTCGATCATGGAGCTGTGCCAGACCCGGCGCGGCACCCTGCTCGGCATGGACTACCTGTCCGAGGACCGCGTCGAGATCCGGTACACACTGCCGCTCGCGGAGATCGTCTTCGACTTCTTCGACCAGTTGAAGTCGAAGACGCGTGGTTACGCGTCGCTGGACTACGAGCCCACCGGCGAGCAGACGTCCAGCCTGGTCAAGGTCGACATCCTGCTGCACGGCGACAAGGTCGACGCCTTCTCGGCGATCACGCACAAGGACGCGGCGTACGCGTACGGGGTGCGACTCGTCGCCAAGCTGCGCGAGCTCATCCCCAGGCAGGCCTTCGAGGTGCCCATCCAGGCCGCCATCGGCTCCCGGGTGATCGCCCGCGAGACCATCCGCGCCATCCGCAAGGACGTGCTCGCCAAGTGCTACGGCGGCGACATCTCCCGTAAGCGCAAGCTGCTGGAGAAGCAGAAGGAAGGCAAGAAGCGGATGAAGATGGTGGGTTCCGTGGAGGTTCCGCAGGAGGCCTTCATCGCCGTCCTCAGCAGTGATGACAGCGCGGGATCGACCAAGAGCAAGAAGTAACCGCGGGTAACAATCGGCCACGGTCGCAAAACGGGTGCAACAGGGGTCCGCCGTACGAAAGTGCGGCGGACCCCTACGCGCGCGTAGCGTCGCTCTGTGTGGACGATGCGGGGAAACAGACAGGCCGAAGCCTCTTACGTACACGCCGGTCGCGGCTTACTCTGATCCCTGCTCGATAGTTACTCGCGAGTTAAACAAGTAGTCCGAACACCATCGTGAGTAAACCCAGCCGCACTGAGCCAGCCGCACCGTCGCGGGCCCCCGGAGGATGTCGTGAGCGACACGCAGACACTGATCGAGAACCGTCCGCCGTCCGTGGCGGCCCTCTTCCTGGAGCGCGTGGCGGCCACACCGGACGCCGAGGCCTACCGTTACCCGGTGCCCGCGGCCTCCGGTCAGGGCCCGGACGAATGGAAGTCGCTGAGCTGGGCGCAGGCGGCCGAGCGGGTCTACGCGATCGCGGCCGGACTCATCGAACTCGGCATCCAGCCCGAGGAGCGGGTCGCCCTGGCCTCGTCCACCCGCGTCGAGTGGATCCTCGCCGACCTCGGCATCCTGTGCGCCGGAGCGGCCACCACGACCGTGTATCCGCAGACCAACGCCGAGGAGTCGGCGTTCATCCTCTCCGACTCCGGCAGCCGGGTGCTCGTCGCGGAGGACGCGGCACAGGTCGCCAAGGCCGTCGCGAAGCGCGCCGAGCTGCCCGAGCTCGCCCAGGTCGTCGTCATCGACCCGGCCGGCGTGGAGACGGGCGACTGGGTCATCACCCTCGCCGAACTGGAGGAGCGCGGCGCCAAGTACCTGGAGAAGCACCCCGAGCTGATCAAGGAGCGGGTCGGCGCGATCACCAAGGACCAGCTCGCCACCCTGATCTACACCTCCGGCACCACCGGCCGCCCCAAGGGTGTGCGGCTGCCGCAGGACAACTGGTCGTACATGGCGAAGGCGATCGCCGCGACCGGGCTGATCAGCGCCGACGACGTGCAGTACCTCTGGCTGCCGCTCGCGCATGTCTTCGGCAAGGTCCTCACCTCCGGGCAGATCGAGGTCGGCCATGTCACCGCCGTCGACGGCCGCGTCGACAAGATCATCGAGAATCTGCCGGTCGTGCAGCCGACGTACATGGCCGCCGTGCCGCGCATCTTCGAGAAGGTCTACAACGGCGTCGCCGCGAAGGCCCGTGCGGGCGGCGCCGCCAAGTACAAGATCTTCCAGTGGGCGGCCGACGTCGCCCGCGAGTACGCCAAGGTCACCCAGGACAACTTCCGCCGCACCGGCGCCGCCACCGTACCCTTCGGGCTGGCCGCCAAGCACAAGGTCGCCGACGGGCTCGTCTACTCCAAGCTGCGGGAAGCCTTCGGCGGCCGGCTGCGGGCCTGTGTCTCCGGGTCGGCCGCGCTGGCACCCGAGATCGGCTACTTCTTCGCCGGTGCCGGTGTGCACATTCTCGAGGGCTACGGACTGACGGAGTCCTCCGCCGCGTCCTTCGTGAACCCCGGCGAGGCCTACCGCACCGGCACGGTCGGCAAGCCGCTGCCCGGCTGCGAGGTGCGGATCGCCGACGACGGGGAGATCCTGCTCCGCGGCCCCGGCATCATGGAGGGCTACCACGGGCTGCCCGAGAAGACGGCGGAGGTCCTGGAGGCCGACGGGTGGTTCCACACCGGTGACATCGGCGAGCTGTCCCCCGACGGCTATCTGCGGATCACCGACCGCAAGAAGGACCTCATCAAGACGTCCGGCGGCAAGTACATCGCGCCCGCCGAGGTCGAGGGACAGTTCAAGGCGGTCTGCCCGTACGTCTCCAACATCCTCGTCCACGGCGGCGACCGGAACTTCTGCACCGCCCTGATCGCCCTCGACGAGGCCGCGATCCTGGAATGGGCCAAGGAGAACGGCCTGGACGGCAGGTCCTACGCCGAGGTGGTGGCCGCGCCGGCGACCGTCGAGATGGTCGACGGCTACGTCAAGCAGCTCAACGAAGGCCTGCAGCGGTGGCAGACCATCAAGAAGTTCCGGCTGCTGCCCCGGGATCTCGATGTGGAGCACGGGGAGATCACGCCGAGCCTCAAGCTGAAGAGGCCGGTTGTGGAGCGGGAGTACAAGCACCTCATCGATGAGATGTACGCGGGGGCGCGCGAAGCGTAGGGGTTTCGTCGTCAGGTGCCGGTGCGTGGGGGCTGCTCGCGCAGTTCGCCACGCACCTTCGGCCGGATCAGCTGCCGTATCTCACCGACTTCGGCCCGCAGCGCCGCCGGTTCACGGCCTCGGTCACGTCCCGCCAGCTGCCGGACGGACGCTGCACCTTGGCCCGGCCGCCGAGGCGCCCCTCGGTGCCGACCTCGCGCGCGACCCGGGTCACCTCGCCGGTGAACAGGGACAGCTGGTCGACCATCTTGTTCACCGCGCGGCCCGGTCCGCGCGGATCGCCCCGCAACCGGCGGCTGCCGTCGTGCAGATCGATCCGTCGGGTGAGATCGCCGCCGGCCACCGCGTCCAGCACGCGCGTGGCGTTCGCCGCCGGGGCGACCAGGGCGTCGAGGACCTGGTTGACGTCGTTGACGCGGGACGTCCAGGCGCCCTGGCCGGGGCC
The DNA here is from genome assembly GCF_055634995.1 of Streptomyces sp. NPDC111744. Classification (NCBI taxonomy): domain Bacteria; kingdom Bacillati; phylum Actinomycetota; class Actinomycetes; order Kitasatosporales; family Streptomycetaceae; genus Streptomyces; species Streptomyces sp. NPDC111744. The sequence continues at coordinate 120,069 of NZ_JBVKCG010000005.1, read as the reverse complement.
GGCCGACAGCCGTTCGTCCAGTCGGCCGTGGCGCACCAGCTCCCGTTTCACGCGTTGCACTTCGGCGTTGAAGTGAACGCTGCGGTCCATGATCTGGTTGAAGACCGCGGTGAGTTCGGCGACCATCATCCCCTCGCCGGTCTCCGGCACCTTGGTGAAGTCGCCGTCGCGGGCGGCGGTCATGGCGGCGAGCAGAGGGCGCAGTTCGGATGCTCGGAGTTGTTCCGGTTTCTGTCTGTCTTCGAGCACACGCGTAGCACTGTTCTCACTCATGGCGGCCCACTTCGGTAACTCGGTGCTTATGGGCGCGGCCAGTCTGTCACTCTGTCCGCATCGATCTGGATGTATTCGTCCGAACTGCTCGGGGAGCTGGACATGGGGGCCATACCCACGCAACGGGAGACCGTCTCCCGGGGCCGTGCGGCGCCTGCGCACGACGAGGCGCCCGCACACGACGAAGCGCCCGCGCACAAGAGCACGGGCGCGTACGCGCAGGGGCGCGCGACCCTGCCCGGCAGCCCCCTCGCGCCGGGTTCCGCCCGAGCGCTGGTACGTGCCTGCCTCGACGAGTGGACCGACTGCGGGCTGCTGGACCCGGGAGAGCGGGTCGCCGAGGACGCCATGGTCGTCGTCAGTGAACTCGTCACCAACGCCGTCGTGCACGCCGGCACCGACGTCGAGGTCGACTGGTGGCTGGAGGAGGCAGGAGACCAGGCGGCGTTCGTCGTCGAGGTCACCGACCGCCACCCCTCCCGCGCCCCCCGCGACCACCCGGGCGAGACACCGTACGAGACCCCGGAGTACGGGCGCGGACTGCGGCTGGTCGCCTCGCTCGCCGAGTCCTGGGGGGTCACCTACCGCATCGGCGCGAAGACGGTGTGGGCGCGCCTGACCGGTCGCGGCGGCACGCTCCCCGACGAGCAGGAGCTGAAGGTGGCCGAGATCCTCGCGCCCGAGCCTCCCCCGCTCTCGGCCGCGCTCGAACGGGAGTCCCCCCATCGCCCCGACCGGGACCGGGACTGGCTCGGCAGAGGCGCGCTGTCCTTCCTCGCCGAGGCCTCCGACCTGCTCGCCGGGCAGCTCGACGAGAATCTGGTGGCCGCGCTCGCCGGCCAGCTGATCGTGCCGCGGCTCGCCGACTGGTGCGCGGTGTGGCTGGAGGACGAGTCGACCGTACGCGCCGGCGGCTGGGGCGAGGCGGACGGCGTGGGCGGCGTGGGCGGCCCGCGGCTGGCCCGGGTCTGGCACGGCAGCGAGAACCGCATCGAGGAACTGCGCCGCGCCCTGGAGAAGGACCCGCCCCGCGCGCGGGACGGCTTACGGTCCGGGCCCGAGACGTATCCCTGGCCCGGCGAGGTGCTCGGCCCGCAGGGCGCCCACGGCTCGGCGCTCGCCTACCGGCTGATCGCGGGCGGCCGCCCGCTCGGCACGCTCGTGATCGGACGCTCCGGCCAGGCCGGTTTCCCCGACGAGATCACCGGCCTGGTCGAGGACTTCGGCCGCCGGCTCGCCCTCGCCATCGGCGCGGCCCGCCAGTACGCCCGCCAGGCCACCATCAGCGCCGTCCTCCAGCGCGGGCTGCTGCCCGGCGCGGTCGCCGAGATCCCGGGCATGCACAGCGCCCTCGTCTACGAGCCCTGCGACAAGGGCGGCCCCAGCGGCGACTTCTACGACCTCTTCCCGGCCGGCGACGGCCGCTGGTGCTTCGCCGTGGGCGACGTCCAGGGCAAGGGCCCCGAGGCCGCCGTCGTCATCGGCCTGGCCCGGCCCTGGCTGCGTCTGCTCGCCCGTGAGGGGTACCGGGTCGCCGACGTCCTCGACCGGCTGAACCAGCTCCTCCTCGACGACGCCACCGAGGCCGCCGACGCCGCCGCTCGCGCCCTGGTCGCCGCCGGCGGCCGCGCCGTACCGCCCGGCGACGGCCCGCAGACCCGTTTCCTCTCCCTCCTCTACGGCGAACTCACCCCCCTCGAAGGGGGCGGCGTCCGCTGCACCCTCGCCTCCGCGGGGCATCCGCTACCGCTGCTCCTCGGCCCCGACGGCGAGGTCCGCACCGCCGCCCGGCCACAGACCCTGCTGGGGGTCGTGGAGGACGAGACGTACACCAGCGAGACCATCGAGCTCGGGCCCGGCGACAGCCTGCTGTGCGTGACCGACGGGGTCACCGAGCGCCGCTCCGGCTCCCGGCAGTTCGACGACGGCGACGGGCTCGCGCGGGCGCTGGCGGGCTGCGCGGGCCTGAGCGCCGAGCTGATTTCCGAGCGCATCAGACGGCTCGTCCACGAGTTCGGCGGCGGGCCGCCGGAGGACGATCTGGCGCTGCTGGTCCTCCAGGCGGAGTGACCGGCGTCGTACGGGACAGGCGTACGGGACAATGGGGGACATGCCTTCCGCCCTTCCCGACGGCGAGCCGGTCCCCGACGACGGCGCGCTCCCCCCGCACGCGCTGGCCGGTGCCGCCGACCGCCCCCTCGGGTTCTATCTGCACGTCCCCTACTGCGCGACCCGCTGCGGCTACTGCGACTTCAACACCTACACGGCGACCGAGCTGCGCGGCACCGGCGGTGTCCTCGCCTCCCGCGACAACTACGCGGACACGCTGGTCGACGAGGTCCGGCTGGCGCGGAAGGTCCTCGGCGACGATCCGCGCGAGGTCCGTACGGTGTTCGTGGGCGGGGGTACGCCGACGCTGCTGGCCGCCGGTGATCTCGTACGAATGCTGCGCGCGATCCGCGACGAGTTCGGTCTGGCCGCCGACGCGGAGGTCACCACGGAGGCGAACCCTGAGTCCGTCGACCCCGCGTATCTGGCGGCCCTGCGCGAGGGCGGCTTCAACCGGGTCTCCTTCGGCATGCAGAGCGCCCGGCAGCATGTGCTGCGCGTCCTGGACCGCACACACACGCCCGGCCGCCCGGAGGCGTGCGTCGCGGAGGCCCGCGCGGCCGGCTTCGAGCACGTCAACCTCGATCTGATCTACGGCACACCGGGCGAGTCCGACGACGACTGGCGGGCCTCGCTGGACGCCGCCGTCGGCGCCGGGCCGGACCATGTGTCGGCGTATGCGCTGATCGTCGAGGAGGGCACGCAGCTGGCCCGCCGGATCCGCCGGGGCGAGGTCCCGATGACCGACGACGACGTCCACGCGGACCGCTATCTGATCGCCGAGGAGATGCTGTCCGCGGCGGGCTTCGACTGGTACGAGGTGTCCAACTGGGCCACCTCGGAGGCCGCCCGTTGTCTCCACAACGAGCTGTACTGGCGGGGCGCCGACTGGTGGGGCGCGGGACCGGGCGCGCACGCGCACGTGGGCGGTGTGCGCTGGTGGAACGTCAAGCATCCGGGGGCGTACGCGGCGGCGCTGGCGGCGGGACGGTCGCCGGGGGCCGGGCGTGAGGTCCTGACGGACGAGGACCGGCGGGTGGAGCGGATCCTGCTGGAGCTGCGGCTGCGCGAGGGGGTGCCCTTGTCGCTGCTGAAGGAGCAGGGGCTGGCGGCCTCGCGGCGGGCGCTGGGGGAGGGCCTGCTGGAGACCGGCGCGTACGGGCAGGGGCGGGCCGTGCTGACACTGCGGGGGCGGTTGCTGGCGGATGCGGTGGTGCGGGACCTGGTGGACTGAGGGCCGGGCACCCCTGGGGCCCGGCACTGCAGGAGGCACCCCTGTGCCTGGCACCGGGGGAGGCACCCCTGCCTGCGGCTCGGCTACGGAGCCGTCACGAAATCGATCAGTTCCTCCACTCGCCCCAGAAGCTCCGGCTCCAGGTCCCTGTAGGACCCCACCCGCGCCAGGATCGCCTGCCACACCGCGCCCGTGTTGTCCGACGGCCAGCCCAGGGCCCGGCACACGCCCGTCTTCCAGTCCTGGCCGTGCGGGACACGCGGCCATGCCTCGATGCCCACGGCGGCGGGCTTCACCGCCTCCCAGATGTCGATGTACGGGTGGCCGACGACCAGGGCGTGTTCGCCGGTGACCGACTGGGCGATGCGCCACTCCTTCGTGCCGGGGAGCAGGTGGTCCACCAGGACGCCGAGGCGGGCGTCCGGGCCCGGTGCGAATTCGGCCACGATCGACGGCAGGTCGTCCACGCCCCCCAGGTACTCCACGACCACGCCCTCGATGCGCAGGTCGTCGCCCCAGACCTTCTCGACCAGCTCCGCGTCATGGCGGCCCTCGACGTAGATGCGGCCCGCGCGGGCCACGCGCGCGCGTGCGCCGGGGACGGCGACCGAGCCGGACGCGGTGCGGGTGGGGCGTACGGGGGCGGCCGACGTGGGGCGTACCAGGGTGACCACCCGGCCCTCCAGGAGAAAGCCCCGCGGCTCCAGTGGGAAGACGCGGTGTTTGCCGAAGCGGTCCTCCAACGTGACCGTGCCCGCCTCGCAGCGGACAACCGCGCCGCAGAAGCCGGTGCCCGGTTCCTCGACCACCAGGCCGGGTTCGGCGGCCACCTCCGGTGCCGGTTTCGGCTTCTTCCACGGCGGGGTCAGGTCGGCGGAGTACTGGCGCATTCGGATGACGATAGGAGAAGCCGGGGCGGCGTGGTCACGACACGCCGAAGCGGGCGGCCAGGGCGTCGCGCTGCCGTCGTACGAAGGCCGCGTCCACCACCGCTCCGTGACCGGGCACGTACAGGGCGTTCTCGCCGCCGAGGGAGAGGAGCCGGTCCAGGGCGGCCGGCCAGCGGGACGGTACGGCGTCGGGGCCGGCCTGGGGGTCGCCGGACTCCTCCACCAGGTCGCCGCAGAACACCACCTCCGGGTCGCCCGGGACGAGGACGGCGAGGTCGTGGGCAGTGTGGCCGGGGCCCACGTTGGCCAGCAGGGCCTGGCGGCCGTCGCCCAGGTCGAGGGTCCACTCGCCGGAGACCGGATGGTGGGGCAGGGGCAGCGCGTCCGCGGCCTCCTCGGCCTCCGGGGCCGCAAGGCCGTTGCGGATCGCGTCCAGTCGGAGTTCCTCGCGGTCGTGGGCGACAAGGGCGTCCGTGCCGACCGCCGCGTAGATCTCCGCGTCCGCGAACGCCGCGGTGCCGAAGACATGATCGAAGTGGGGGTGGGTGAGCGCGAGATGGGTCACACGGCGTCCGGCCAGCTCCTGCGCCTCGACACGCAACCGCGCGCCCTCCGCCAGGCTCGACCCGGCGTCCACCATCAGGACCGGGCCCGCCCCGAGGACCAGCCCGGCCGTGCAGTCCCAGCCCGGCAGCCGGCACCGGCCGACCCCCTCGGCCACCCGCTCCCAGCCCAGCTCTTCCCAAGTCACCGTCATGCCGCGACGCTAGCCGTAGAACGCCATGGGTACTCACCGACCTTGCCCAGTCAGTACCCGACGGCCGTACACTGGGCCGGGGATGCTGGCACTCGGGCTCGCAGAGTGCCAGGCGAAAGACCCGAAAGGCCGCGGGGACGACTTTCTGGAGGTGTGGCGCTGGATGCTGAGTGAACGCAGGCTTCAGGTATTGCGCGCCATCGTCCAGGACTATGTCGGCACCGAGGAGCCGGTGGGGTCGAAGGCGCTGACCGAGCGCCACAACCTCGGGGTCTCCCCGGCGACCGTGCGTAACGACATGGCCGCCCTGGAGGACGAGGGATACATCGCCCAGCCGCACACCAGCGCCGGGCGGATCCCCACCGACAAGGGCTACCGGCTGTTCGTCGACAAGCTGGCCGGGGTCAAGCCGATGAGCGCGCCCGAGCGGCGGGCCATCCAGAACTTCCTCGACGGCGCCGTCGACCTCGACGACGTCGTGGCGCGGACGGTGCGGCTGCTGGCGCAGCTGACGCGGCAGGTCGCGGTCGTGCAGTATCCGTCGCTGACACGGTCCACCGTGCGGCATGTGGAGCTGCTCTCGCTCGCGCCGGCCCGGCTGATGCTGGTGCTGATCACCGACACCGGGCGGGTCGAGCAGCGGATGGTCGACTGTCCGGCGCCCTTCGGTGAGATGTCCCTGGCGGATCTGCGGGCACGGCTCAACAGCCGGGTCGCGGGCCGCCGGTTCTCGGATGTGCCCCGGCTGGTGGAGGACCTGCCGGACGCCTTCGAGGCCGAGGACCGCGGCACGGTCTCGGCGGTGGTCTCCACCCTGCTGGAGACGCTCGTCGAGGAGAACGAGGAGCGGCTGATGATCGGCGGCACCGCCAATCTCACCCGCTTCGGACATGACTTTCCCCTCATGATCCGGCCCGTCCTGGAGGCGCTGGAGGAGCATGTCGTGCTTCTCAAGCTCATGGGCGAGGCGGGGGATTCGGGCATGACCGTACGCATCGGTCACGAGAACGCCTACGAGGGACTCAACTCAACGTCCGTGGTGTCGGTCGGCTACGGTTCGGGCGGCGAGGCAGTCGCCAAACTCGGCGTGGTCGGACCGACCCGCATGGATTACCCGGGAACGATGGGAGCGGTACGAGCGGTGGCACGGTACGTCGGACAGATCCTGGCGGAGTCGTAAGTGGCCACGGACTACTACGCCGTTCTCGGCGTGCGCCGCGACGCGTCGCAGGAAGAGATCAAGAAGGCCTTCCGCCGGCTCGCGCGCGAGCTGCACCCGGACGTCAACCCTGATCCGAAGACCCAAGAGCGGTTCAAGGAGATCAACGCCGCCTACGAGGTGCTCTCGGACCCGCAGAAGAAGCAGGTCTACGACCTCGGCGGCGACCCGCTCTCGCAGAGCGGCGGCGCGGGTGCGGGCGGCTTCGGGGCCGGTGGTTTCGGGAACTTCTCCGACATCATGGACGCGTTCTTCGGTACCGCGTCGCAGCGCGGGCCGAGGTCCAGGACCCGTCGCGGCCAGGACGCCATGATCCGGATCGAGGTCGAGCTCGACGAGGCGGCCTTCGGTACGACCAAGGACATCCAGGTCGACACGGCGATCGTCTGCAACACCTGCAACGGTGAGGGCGCGGCGCCGGGCACCTCCGCCCAGACGTGTGACATGTGCCGCGGCCGTGGTGAGGTGTCGCAGGTCACCCGGTCCTTCCTGGGCCAGGTCATGACCTCCCGTCCCTGCCCGCAGTGCCAGGGCTTCGGTACGGTCGTGCCGACGCCGTGTCCCGAGTGCGCCGGTGACGGGCGGGTGCGGTCGCGGCGCACGCTGACCGTGAAGATCCCGGCCGGCGTCGACAACGGCACCCGGATCCAGCTCGCCGGCGAGGGCGAGGTCGGGCCGGGCGGCGGTCCCGCCGGTGACCTGTACGTCGAGATCCACGAACTGCCGCACTCGACTTTCCAGCGGCGTGGCGACGATCTGCACTGCACGGTGACCATCCCGATGACGGCGGCGTCGCTCGGTACGAAGGTGCCGCTGGAGACGCTGGACGGGATGGAGGAGGTCGACATCCGTCCCGGCACCCAGTCCGGGCAGTCGATCCCGCTGCACGGGCGCGGTATCACGCATCTGCGCGGCGGCGGCCGGGGCGACCTGATCGTCCACGTCGAGGTGACGACCCCGACCAAGCTCGACCCCGAGCAGGAGCGGCTGCTGCGGGAGCTGGCGAAGCTGCGCGGCGAGGAGCGGCCGACGGGGCAGTTCCAGCCGGGTCAGCAGGGTCTGTTCAGCCGGCTGAAGGACGCGTTCAACGGGCGTTGACGGCTCGCCGGGAAGGAGCCCCGCCCCTTCGGCCCGGAAATATCTGGCATGTGCCAAAGGGACGGCCCGATTCGGTCTTGTTCGGAGGACGTGACAACATGCCGTCATGTCCTCCGCACTGACCGATCTCTTCCCACTTCCGATCGTGCAGGCCCCCATGGCGGGCGGGGTCTCCGTGCCGCAACTCGCCGCCGCCGTGTCCGAGGCGGGCGGGCTGGGGTTCCTGGCCGCCGGGTACAAGACCGCCGACGGGATGTACCAGGAGATCAAGCAGCTGCGGTCGCTGACCGGCCGCCCCTTCGGCGTGAACCTCTTCATGCCCCAGCCGGAATACCCCGGTGCAAGCACCGGCTCCACCGGAGCGGCTAACGCCGCGCCCCCTTCTGGCGCGGTGGAGATCTACGCGCATCAGCTGGCCGGTGAGGCCGCCTGGTACGAGACCGAGCTCGGCGACCCGGACAGCGGCCGGGACGACGGGTACGACGCGAAGCTCGCCGTACTCCTCGACAACCCGGTGGCCGTGGTCTCCTTCCACTTTGGTGTGCCGAGCCGCGAGGCACTGGACGCGCTCCGCCGGGCGGGAACCCGCACCCTCGTCACCGCCACCACCGCCGAGGAGGCCCTCGCCGTCGAGCGGGCCGGTGCCGACGCGGTGATCGCGCAGGGCGTGGAGGCCGGGGGACACCAGGGCACCCACCGGGACGTGCCGGAGAACGACGGCTCAGGGATCGGTCTGCTGTCGCTGGTCGCCCAGATACGCGAGACCGTGAGCATCCCGGTCGTCGCCGCGGGCGGCATCATGCGCGGCAGCCAGATCGCCGCCGCGCTCGCCGCGGGGGCGAGCGCCGCCCAGCTGGGCACCGCCTTCCTGGCCACCCCCGAGTCCGGCGCCGCCGACATCCACAAGCAGGCACTGACCGACCCGCTGTTCACCCGGACCGCGCTGACCCGGGCGTTCTCCGGGCGGCCCGCCCGCGGCCTGGTCAACCGCTTCATGCGCGAGCACGGTCCGTACGCGCCCGCCGCCTACCCGGAGGTCCACCACCTCACTTCCCCGCTGCGCAAGGCCGCCGCCAAGGCCGGGGACGCGCAGGGCATGGCCCTGTGGGCCGGGCAGGGCCACCGGATGGCCCGCCCGCTGCCCGCCGGACAGCTGGTGGAGACCCTCGCGGAGGAACTCGCCACCGCGTCGACAGCGTTGTCGACCAGGGCGCAGACCCGGAACCAGACCCGGACCAAGGCCCAGGGTGACACGGGCGACAGGGGGGACATGCGATGACCGCCCCGGTGTTCGTGCTCGACCCGCTCGTGGTGCCCGACTTCTCCGGTGGCGAGGTCGTCCTGGACGGGCCCGAGGGGCGGCACGCCGTGTCCGTGAAGCGGCTGCAGCCCGGTGAGGACGTCATCCTCACCGACGGGCGCGGACGCTGGAGCGAGGGCGTCGTCAGGGCCGCCGAGGGCAAGGACCGGCTGGTGGTGACGGACCTGGAGAGCGTCGTCGAGGAACCCGAGCCGAGCCCCCGCATCACCGTCGTCCAGGCCCTCCCCAAGGGCGACCGCGGCGAGGTCGCGGTGGAGACCATGACCGAGGTCGGCGTCGACGTGATCGTGCCCTGGCAGGCCGCCCGATGCATCACCCAGTGGAAGGGCGACCGGGGCCTGAAGTCGCTCGCGAAGTGGCGGGCCACCGCCCGCGAGGCCGGCAAGCAGTCCCGCCGGGTGCGCTTCCCGACGGTCGCGGACGCGGCGACCACCAAGCAGGTCGCCGCACTTCTCGCCGAAGCCGACCTGGCCGCCGTACTCCATTCCGACTTCGAGCACGGCAGTGAGCCGCTCGCCGAGGCCCGGTTGCCCGCCGGGGGCGAGATCGTACTGGTCGTCGGGCCCGAAGGGGGCGTCGCCCGGGACGAGGTGGCGCTCTTCGAGGAGGCGGGTGCGAGGGCCTACACCCTGGGGCCTACCGTGATGCGCACATCGACCGCCGGCACCGCGGCCGCGGCCCTGCTGCTGGGCCTCAGCGGCCGCTGGTCCTGACCCTTACGACACCTCAGGGGGAACGCGCCGTGGAACTCGCCCAAGTCCGGCTCCTGGTCTCCGACTTCGCCGCCTGCTACCGCTTCTACGCCGAAGTGCTCGGGCTGAAGCCGCAGTCGGGGGCGAGCGAGGGGCCGTACGAGAAGTTCAGCCCGCACGCCGGGTCCGCGGGGATCGCCCTGCAGGACCGGGCCATGATGGCCGAGGTGCTGGGCGAGCTGGGGGACACGGCGACCGGGCACCGTTCGCTGGTGGTGCTGCGTGTCGACGACCTGGACGGCTACTGCGAGCAGATCGCCGCGCGGGGCGCGGCCCTGGTGCACGGGCCGACGCAGATGGCGGAACGCATGCGCGTCGCCCACCTCAAGGACCCGGAGGGCAACCTGGTGGAACTCCAGGAGTGGCTGCTGCTGCGCACCTGAGGAGGCCGTCGGCCTCCAGGGGGACAACTCCGAACACGTGAGTGGCCGTATGCCCCCTACCGTCACGGACGGGACGGTGGCAGGCTGCCCTCCATGGGGGCATTGAGGCCGATTTGGCGCCGGCCGCACGTGACGCGCCGGCCGCACGTGACGCGCCGGCCGCACGTGACCAGGGTGGCGGCCCTGGCGGGGCTCGCGGTGGTCGCCGTGGGCGGTGTGGTGGGCTGCCGGCCGACCGACCTGAACTCCGCGACCGTCGCGTACACGACCGACCAGACCGCCACCGCCGAGCTGAAACGGCAGCACGTCGACGTCAGCTGGCTCACCTGCACCGGCAACTACGGCTCGTCGGCGACCAAGTCCGGGAAGACGCCCTCGGCCTCCGAGACCACCGTCGTCTCCGTGGACTGCCGGGGCAGGACCAAGGACGGCCGGGACATCACCGTCACCGGCAGGGTCACCAAGGCCGTCAGCGGGGCCTGTGTGCGCGGGAACCTCGTCGCCGAGGTCGGCGGCAAGGAGTGGTTCCGGGTCAAGGGCCTCGGCAACTGCGACGCCACGCCCGGGCCGACGTACAACAACACCTACCGGCCGCCCACCTACGGGCAGCAGCCGGGCCCCACCGTGACCGTGACGAAGACCGTCTGGTGCCAGGGCGACCCCAAGTGCTGGCCGGTACAGGGAAAGTGATCGAAATCGGCCACCGCGAACCCGCCGCGATGCATAGGCTGAGCGGGTGACTCAGGGTGCAGCGACAGGACCGCGGTCCTACCTCCGATTTCCCCATGTCCACGGTGAGCTGGTCGCCTTCACCGCCGAGGACGACGTGTGGCTGGCGCCCCTGGACGGCGGCCGGGCCTGGCGGGTCAGCGCCGACAACGTCCCCGTGACTCTGCCGCGCATCTCGCCCGACGGGACCACGGTCGCCTGGACCTCAACCCGGGACGGCGCCCCGGAGATCCACATCGCCCCCGTCGACGGCGGCACCTCGACCCGCCTGACGTACTGGGGGAGTTCCCGCACCCAGGTGCGCGGCTGGACCGCCGACGGGCAGGTCCTCGCGATCAGCACCTACGGCCAGGCCAGCCTCCGGCGCAGCTGGGCCCGTACCGTCCCGCTCGACGGCGGACCGTCCGCCGTCCTGCCGTACGGCCCGGTCGGCCATGTCGCCTTCGGGCCGAGCACGGTGCTGCTGTCCGCGCCGATGGGCAGAGAGGCGGCCTGGTGGAAGCGGTACCGGGGCGGTACGGCGGGGAAGCTGTGGATCGACAGGGACGTCCACGACGGGGAAGGCGCCGGGGAGTTCGTACGGCTGCACGCGGAGCTGGACGGGAACCTCGAATACCCCGTGTGGGCCGGGGACCGGATCGCTTTCCTCTCCGACCACGAGGGGACGGGCGCGGTCTACTCCTCCCTCGCCGACGGCTCCGATCTGCGCCGGCACACCCCGCTCGACGGCTTCTACGCCCGGCACCTGGCCGGTGACGGTACCCGGGTCGTCTATGCCTCGGCGGGTGAACTCTGGCTCCTTGACGACCTGGAGGGGGCCGAGCCGCGCCGGCTGGACATCCGCCTCGGCGGGGCCCGGGTGGACCGGCAGCCGCGCCCGGTCGACGCGGCCCGCTGGTTCAGCTCCGCCTCGCCCGACCACACCGCGCGCGGCAGCGCCGTCCTGGTGCGCGGCGGCGTGCACTGGGTGACCCACCGGTCGGGCCCCGCCCGCGCCCTCGCCGCCCAGCCCGGGGTGCGTGGCCGGCTGCCCGTCACCTTCCGCGCGGACGCGGAGGAGTGGGTGGTGTGGGTGACGGACGCCGAGGGCGACGACGCCCTGGAGTTCGCCCCCGCCACCGGCCCCGTGCCCGGCTCCACCCCGCGCCGGCTCGCCGCCGGGCAGCTCGGCCGGGTCCTGGACCTCGCCGTCGCCCCCGACGGCGGCCGGGTCGCGGTCGCCGCGCACGACGGACGCCTCCTCCTCGTCGAACGCGAGACGGGAGAAGTGCGCGAGGTCGACCGCAGCGAGGACGGCGACGTCTCCGGGCTGGCGTTCTCGCCCGACTCCGGCTGGCTCGCCTGGTCCCACCCCGGAGCCGGCGGGCTCGCCCAGCTCCGTATCGCCCACACCACCGACCTCACCGTCACCGAGGCGACCCCGCTGCGGTTCCGCGACTACGACCCCGTCTTCACCCGAGACGGCAAGCACCTCGCCTTCCTCTCCACCCGCTCCTTCGACCCGGTCTACGACGAGCACGTCTTCGACCTGGCCTTCGTGGTCGGCGACCGCCCGCACCTGATCACCCTGGCCGCGACCACCCCCTCGCCGTTCGGCCCGCAGCGGCACGGCCGTCCCTTCGAGACCCCCGACAAGGACGAGACCCCGGACGCCGAGGGCACCCCCGCCACCCGAGTCGACCTGGACGGCCTCGCCGACCGGATCGTGCCCTTCCCCGTCGAGGCCGGCCGCTACTCCACCTTGCGCGCCGCCAAGGACGGCGTGCTGTGGCTGCGCCACCCGGTGCGCGGCGTGCTCGGCGCCTCCCGCGCCCACCCCGAGGACCCCGACCCCAAGACCGAGCTGGAGCGCTACGACCTCGCCCAGCAGCGCATCGAGTACCTCGCCTCCGACGCCGACCACTTCGAGGTCAGCGGCGACGGCAAACGCGTCCTGCTGTGGGCCGACGGCAAGCTCAGGGTCGTACCCAGCGACCGCCGCGCCGCCGGCGACGACGACAGCGACACCAACATCACCGTCGACCTGTCCCGGGTACGGCAGACCCTCGACCCGGCCGCCGAGTGGCGGCAGATGTTCGACGAGACCGGCCGCATCATGCGGGACCAGTTCTGGCGGCCGGACCTCGGCGGCGTCGACTGGAACGGCGTCCTCGACCGCTACCGCCCGCTCGTCGACCGCGTCGCCACCCATGACGACCTGGTCGACCTGCTCTGGGAGGTCCAGGGCGAACTCGGCACCTCACACGCCTATGTCACCCCGCGCGGCGGCCACCGCCGCGGCGCCCGCCAGGGCCTCCTCGGCGCCGACATCTCCCGCCACCCGGACGGCAGTTGGCGTATCGACCGGATCCTGCCCGCCGAGACCTCCGACCCCGGCGCCCGCTCCCCGCTCGCCGCACCCGGCGTCGCGGTACGCCCCGGCGACGCGATCGTGGCCGTCGCCGGCCGGCCCGTCCAGCCGGTGACCGGACCCGGCCCCCTGCTCGTCGGCACGGCGGGCAAGGCCGTCGAACTGACCGTGTCCCCGGCGGGCGGCGGCGAGCTCCGCCACCCCGTCGTCGTCCCGGTCGCGGACGAGGAACCGCTGCGCTACCACGCGTGGGTGGCCGACCGGCGGGCCCATGTGCACGAGCTGTCCGAGGGCCGGCTGGGGTATCTCCATGTGCCGGACATGCAGGCACCGGGCTGGGCCCAGATCCACCGCGACCTGACCGTGGAGATGGCCCGCGAGGGCATCGTCGTGGACGTCCGCGAGAACCGGGGCGGCCACACCTCCCAGCTCGTGGTGGAGAAACTGGCCCGGCGGATCGTCGGCTGGGACCTGCCGCGCGGTATGCGCCCGCACAGCTACCCGCAGGACGCGCCCCGGGGCCCGGTGGTCGTCGTCGCGAACGAGTTCTCCGGCTCGGACGGGGACATCGTCAACGCGGCGATCAAGGCGCTGGGGATCGGCCCGGTGATCGGTACCCGCACCTGGGGCGGTGTGATCGGCATCGACAGCCGCTACCGCCTGGTCGACGGCACGCTGGTCACCCAGCCGAAGTACGCGTTCTGGCTGGAGGGCTACGGCTGGGGGGTGGAGAACCACGGCGTGGACCCCGACGTGGAGGTCGTGCAGACACCGCAGGACTGGGGCGCGGGACGGGACCCCCAGCTGGACGAGGCGGTGCGGACAGCGCTGGAGGCTCTGGAGACGGCTCCGGCGAAGACCCCACCGACCTTGCCGACGCTGCCGATGTGAGGAGGGGGCCCGGCCGACGGGGGACCCGCACCCGGCGGCGATACGATGCCTGCGACACCGATCACCGCTGAGGAGACACCATGGCCGGGGAGCCCCGGGAGGACTGCCTGTTCTGCAAGATCGTCGCAGGCCACGTCCCCGCGACGATCGTCCGGGAGACCGACACAACCGTCGCCTTCCGGGACATAAACCCCCAGGCGCCCACCCACGTCCTGGTGATCCCCAAGGTCCACTACAAGGACGCGGCGGAGCTGGCCGAAGGCGAACCCACCATCGCCGCCGACCTACTGCGCGAGGCACAGGCCGTCGCCGACGAGGACAAGCTGGACAGCTACCGCATCGTCTTCAACACCGGCAGCGGCGCCGGCCAGACCGTCTGGCACACCCACGCGCACATCATCGGCGGCCGCGGCCTGCAGTGGCCGCCCGGATAGGTCGCCATGTCCGTCCGTGAACTGGTGGTCCTCGGCACCGCCAGCCAGGTTCCCACCCGGCACCGCAACCACAACGGCTATCTGCTGCGCTGGGACGGCGAGGGCCTCCTCTTCGACCCCGGCGAGGGCACCCAGCGGCAGATGCTGCGGGCCGGCGTCGCCGCGCACGACCTCAACCGGATCTGCGTCACCCACTTCCACGGCGACCACTGCCTCGGTCTCGCCGGGGTCATCCAGCGCATCAACCTCGACAAGGTCCCGCACCCCGTCACCGCGCACTACCCGAAGTCCGGCCGGCGCTTCTTCGACCGGCTCCGGTACGCCACCGCCTACCGCGAGACCGTCGGCATCACCGAGGCCCCGGTGGACGCGGACGGCGACCTCGCCGTCACCCCGTCGTACACGCTTCAGGCCAGGAAGCTGTCCCACCCGGTCGAGTCCTACGGCTACCGGCTCGTCGAGCCCGACGGCCGCCGCATGCTGCCCGAACGGCTCGCCGCGCACGGCATCGAGGGCCCGGACGTCGGCCGCCTCCAGCGCGACGGCGTCCTCGGGGACGTCATCCTCGACCAGGTCAGCGAGGTGCGACGCGGGCAGCGGTTCGCGTTCGTGATGGACACCCGCCTGTGCGACGGCGTGCACGCGCTCGCCGAGGGCTGCGACATGCTCGTCATCGAGTCCACGTTCCTCGACGAGGACGCCGGACTCGCAAAGGAGCACGGGCACCTGACCGCCGGACAGGCGGCGGCCGTCGCGCGGGACGCGGGAGTACGGCACCTCGTGCTCACCCACTTCAGCCAGCGCTACTCCGAACCCGACGACTTCGAGCGGCAGGCGCGGGACGCCGGATACGAGGGAGAGCTGACCGTGGCCCGTGATCTGCTCCGGGTGCCGGTTCCGAAGCGCAGGTGAAACGGCCGTACCATGCTTTGATGCCCCTCCCCAAAGCTGAACTGCACCTCCACATCGAAGGCACCCTGGAACCGGAGCTGGCGTTCCGGCTCGCCGCACGTAACCGCGTCGAGCTGCCGTACGCGGACACCGACGCCCTCCGCGAGGCCTACCGGTTCAAGGACCTCCAGTCCTTCCTGAACCTGTACTACGAGCTCATGACCGTCCTGCGCACCGAGCAGGACTTCGAGGACCTCGCCGACGCCTACCTGGCCCGGGCCGCGGCGCAGGGCGTACGGCACGCCGAGATCTTCTTCGACCCGCAGGCGCACATCGCCCGGGGCGTGCCCATGCGCACGGTCGTCGAGGGGCTGTGGCGGGCACTTGGCAGCAGCGCCGAGGACCACGGGATCTCCACCCGGCTGATCATGTGCTTCCTGCGGGACGAGTCCGCCGACTCGGCGCTGGAGACGCTGGAGGCCGCGCGGCCCCACCTCGACCGGATCACCGGGATCGGGCTGGACTCGGCCGAGGTCGGGCATCCGCCGGCCAAGTTCCGCGAGGTGTACGAGGCCGCCGCCGACCTCGGGCTGCGGCGCGTGGCACACGCCGGTGAGGAGGGGCCGCCCGCCTACATCACCGAGGCGCTGGACGTGCTCGGCGTGGAGCGCGTCGACCACGGGCTGCGCTGCATGGAGGACGCGGACCTGGTCGCCCGTCTGGTGCGGGAGCGGATCCCGCTGACGCTGTGCCCGCTGTCGAACGTGCGGCTCCGGGCGGTCGACGTGCTCGCCGAGCACCCGCTGCCGGCGATGCTCGACGCGGGCCTGCTGTGCACGGTCAACTCCGACGACCCCGCCTACTTCGGCGGTTACGCCGACGACAACTTCCGCGCGGTCGCCGACACCCTGGGCCTGTCCGAGGAGCGGCTGCGGGAGCTGGCCCGCAACTCCTTCCTCGCGTCCTTCCTGGAGGACGACGAGGAACTGCGGGCCCGGTACCTCGCCGAGGTGGACGCCTACGAGTTCGGCTAGGGCAGGCTTCAGGCGGCGACGTCCAGTTGCACCGTCTCCTCGGTGAGCGCCGGGTGGGTCGTGGTGACGGTGGTGGGCCTGCGCCGCAGCGCCACCGCCGTCAGCGGCACCGCGACCGCCAGCAGGCCCACCGCCAGGACCGTCCCCATCGCCGGGAAACCGGCCCGGGCAGCCAGCAGGCTGCCGGTCATCGGGCCGACGGCCGTCCCCAGCGACGACGCCGAGCCGACCAGCACCGCCCAGCGGCCCCGCGGGTCCAGCGAGGCGGCCAGGCCGATGACGTACGACAGGACGACCGGGTAGAGCAGGTTCCAGGCGATCTCGCCGGACGCGAACGTCGTCAGGTCCGTGGCGGACGCGCTGAGAGCGATACAGCCTGCGATCAGTACGGTGCCGAGACCGATCGGCAGGGCCTGCCCGAGCCGTGGACCGAGCGCGCCCGCCCCGACCACGCCCAGCAGACCGGCGCCGAGCGCCACCGCGAAAACCACGCCGACCGTCACCTCGCCGAGATGCGCCTGCGTCAGGCCGATCCGGCCGCTCACGCCCCACAGCGAGTTCTGCGCGGCCGACCAGCACGGCATCGCGGCGGCCAGCAGCAGCCCCGGGCGGAGGTGCGGGAGCCGGGAGCCGGTCGCGGTGCGGGGGAGGGCCGGGGTGGTACGGGGGGACAGCCGGGCGGTGAGCGGCCACACCGCCAGCGCGGTGAGCGCGATCGCGGCGAGGGGCTGCGCATGGCCGGGGCCGAGGTGCGGGACCGTCAGATAGACGGCACCCGCGAGGGCGGAGACGCCGAGCAGGCCGAGGGTGGTGGTGCGGTGCGGGTCCCCCCACGCTCGAACACCCTCGCGCGAGGGGACCCCCATCCCGGCGATGCCGGTGGCGGCGACGGCGGTGACCGTGCCGGAGCCGAAGCCGCCGACGGCCGCGCCGGCCACGACCGCCGGGACGTGGGTGGTGAGGGCGGCGCCGCCGTAGCCGAGGACGGCCAGGAGGAGGCCGGCGCGGGCGAGGGTGCGGGGGCCGATGAGGTCCACGCGCGACGCCAGCAGGAAGCCGGCAGCCGCGGAACTCAGCAGCAGGACACTGCCGATGGCGCCTGCCTGGGTGGCGGAGACGGGGAGCCCCGATTCGAGCCTGCCGACGGTGGTCGGGAGCAGGTACGGGGCGAGATACCCGGCCGTGAAAAGGGCGACGAGGGGCCAGGGGGTGGTGCGGGCGAACACGGGCGTTCCCAGGGCGTGCGAAAGAAGCGACGGAAGAAGGGCGTTGGGCGCAGGCCGTCGACGGACAGGAACGCGCGGGGAACTTGTATCAAGTGGGGGAGGGCGGAAGAAGAGCGGGGGGTGTGATGTGGGTCATGTTGGGTTTTGGGGGCGAGGGGAGGGGTAAAAGCGCCGCGCGCCGTGGGGGTCAGATGCGGTGGCGAGCGCGGGTGAGTGGGGCCTTGTCGCGCTGTTCCTCGCGTCCCTCGGGCCGACTGCCGAGCCGCATGTCGACAGGCGCCCGCCTCTGGAAGAAGACGAGCCCGGTCAGCGCCAGTTGACCGTGCCGCCCGTCGGCGCTGATTCGATGCGGGTTCGGATGTCGTGCATCACCGTGACGATCCGGTCCTCGTGCTCCGCCGTCAGACGTGCCACCGGCACCGAGCAGCTGATCGCGTCCTGGGCCGGGCTGTCGTAGCGCAGGGCGAAGCCGAAGCCGATGATGCCCACGACGCCCTCCTCGCGGTCGATCGAGTAGCCGCGGCCGCGGATCTCGGCGAGGTCGGCGGTGAGGGACTCGCGGGTGGTGTGGGAATTGGGGGTCAGGGGATCGTACGGGCCCTCGGGAAGGTCTTCGGCGGGGCGTTCCGCGAGGAGTGCCTTGCCCAGTGCGCCCGCATGGGCCGGCAGCCGTCGGCCCACCCTGCTGAGGGTGCGCAGGTATTCGTGTGACTCCCGCGTAGCCAGGTACGCCACGTTCCGGCCGTCCAGGCGGCCCAGATGGATCGTCTCGCCCAGCGCCTGCGACGCCTCGTCCAGGTAGGGGCGCACCAGGCGGACGCGCGGGTCTGAGTCCAGGTAGTTCGTGCCGGTCAGCAGGGTGCGGATGCCGACGCCGTAGAGGGAGCCGGTCGTGTCGGTGCGCACCCAGCCCCTTGCGATCAGCGTCCGGAGCAGGGCGTACATCGAGCTGCGCGGGACGCCGAGTTCGTCCGCCAGTTCCTGGAGGCGGGCCGGGCGGTCGCCGCGGGCCGCGAGCAGCTCCAGCAGCTCCACCGTGCGCGCCGCGGACTTCACCTCACGGACGCCTGCTGTCTCGGACATGTGCAGATCGTAAGGGGGCGAGGCGGTGTGCGCCGTTGACGGAGGGTGTTCGCATATCTAGTCTTTGTTTTTATACGTGGATGATGTCTACATGGGGAGATGAATTCGGTGACCGGACAGCCGGAGGGCGTGGTGCGGAGGCTGCGGGACGGAATGACGGGCGGGGTGCTGTCGTTCCCGCTCACCGCCTTTCACGCCGACGGGTCCCTGGACGTGGACGGATTCCGGGAGTACGTCGGCGAGCAGCTGGCCGCCCGGCCCGGTGCCCTCTTCCCGGCCTGCGGGACAGGGGAGTTCTTCTCGCTGGACGAGGACGAGTACCGACAGGTCGTGGCCGTCGCAGTCGAGGAGGCGGGTGGGCGGGTGCCTGTCGTCGCCGGGGTGGGGTACGGCTGGGCGCAGGCCGTGCGGTTCGCCCGTGTCGCCGAGGAGGCCGGGGCCGACGCCCTGCTCGTGCTGCCGCACTACCTCGTCGCCGCCCCGCAGAACGGACTGGTCGCCCAGCTGGAGCAGATCGCGGCCCGGACGTCCCGTCCGCTCATCGCCTACCAGCGCGGGCAGGTCGCCTACACGGCCGACTCGCTGACGCGGATCGCCCGAATCCCCGGCGTCATCGGGCTCAAGGACGGGCACAGCGACCTCGACCGGCTCCAGCGGCTCACCCTCGCCGCCCCGGAGGGCTTCCTCTTCTTCAACGGCGCCGCCACCGCCGAGATCCAGGCCCGCGCCTACGCCACCGTCGGCGTCCCCGCCTACTCCTCCGCCGTGCACGCCTTCGCCCCCGAGATCGCCGACGCCTTCTTCGATGCGCTGGGCGCCGGCGACCACGGCACGGTCGACAAGCTGCTGCGCGACTTCTATGTGCCGTTCGTCGAACTCCGTGACCGCGTCCCCGGATACGCCGTGTCCCTCGTCAAGGCGGCGGCCCGGCTGCGCGGCCGCCCCGTCGGCCCGGTCCGCGCCCCGCTCACCGACCCCTCGGCCGCCGATCTCGCCGACCTCAGGGCCCTGCTGACCGCCGGACTCGACCTCGTAGGAGCCTCCCTGTGAACCTCACGATCACGGACGTCCGCCTCACGCCGATCCTGGTCGCCGACCCGCCGCTGCTGAACACGCAGGGTGTCCACCAGCCGTACACGCCCCGGCTGATCGTGGAGGTGGTGACCGCCGACGGGGTGGTCGGGATCGGCGAGACCTACGGCGACACCAAGTACCTGGAGCTGGCCCGGCCGTTCGCCGAGAAGCTGCGGGGCCGGCCGGCCAGTGATCTGAACGGGCTGTTCACCGTGGCCGACGAGGTCGCCGTGGACGCGGCCCGGGTCTCCGGGCAGGTCGACGTGGGCGGCCTGCGCGGTGTCCAGACCGCCGACAAGCTGCGGCTGTCCGTGGTCTCCGGCTTCGAGGTCGCCTGCCTGGACGCCCTCGGCAAGGCGCTCGGGCTGCCCGTGCACGCCCTGCTCGGCGGGAAGGTGCGCGACTTGGTCGAGTACAGCGCGTACCTGTTCTACAAGTGGGCCGCGCACCCGGAGGGCGTGCCGGCGGAGCCGGACGGCTGGGGGGCCGCGCTCGACCCGGCCGGGGTCGTCGCGCAGGCCCGCCGCTTCACGGAGCGGTACGGCTTCACCTCCTTCAAGCTCAAGGGCGGGGTCTTCCCGCCCGCGGAGGAGATCGCGGCCGTACGGGCGCTGGCGGAGGCGTTCCCCGGACATCCGCTGCGCCTCGACCCCAACGGCGCCTGGTCCGTCGAGACCTCCCTGAAGGTCGCGAAGGAACTCGGGGACGTCCTCGAATATTTGGAGGACCCGGCGCTCGGCACACCGGCCATGGCCGAGGTCGCGGCGGCCACCGACGTGCCGCTCGCGACCAACATGTGCGTGACGACCTTCGGCGAGATCCCGGAGGCGTTCAACCGCGGTGCCGTCCAGGTCGTCCTCTCCGACCACCACTACTGGGGCGGGCTGCGCAACACCCAGCAACTGGCCGCCGTCTGCCGCACCTTCGGCGTCGGCGTCTCCATGCACTCCAACACCCATCTCGGGATCAGCCTGGCCGCGATGACCCAGGTGGCCGCGACCGTCCCGAACCTCCACCACGCCTGCGACTCCCACTACCCCTGGCAGTCCGAGGACGTCCTCACCGAACGGCTCGTCTTCGAGGACGGCCGGGTCACCGTCACCGACGCGCCGGGCCTGGGCGTCGAACTCGACCGGGACCGACTGCGGACGCTGCACCAGCGGTGGCTGGACGACGACGGAACGCTCCGCGACCGCGACGACGCGGCCGCGATGCGGGTGGCCGAGCCGGGGTGGACGACACCAGCCGTGCCGCGCTGGTAGCGACGCTCGTTCAGGCGGTCGTACGGCGAGAGCCGCCGCCGCTGTCACGACATGGTGCAGACTGGCCGGATCCGCACCACGTCCAGGGAGCGCACCGTGACCGCGTCCAACGCGTTCGCCGGAGAGGAACCCGAGTACCTCGACGACGACAGGGGAGCAACAACACCGCACTGCGCGGCGCAGGTCGACCCGCTGGCCGGCCTGCGCACGCCGGACGATCCGCCCTGGGACGTCTACCTCACCGGCACCGTCTTCCTCGACATCATCTTCACCGGCCTGCACTCCGCCCCCGTCCGCGGCACCGAGTCCTGGGCCCGGGGCATGGGATCCAGCCCCGGCGGCATCGCCAACATGGCCACCGCCCTCGCCCGGCTCGGCCTGAAGACCTCCCTCGCGGCGGCCTTCGGCGACGACCACTACGGCGAGTACTGCTGGGACGCCCTCGAACAGGGCGAGGGCATCGACCTCTCCCCGTCGCGGACCGTACGCGGCTGGCACTCGCCGGTCACCGTGTCCATGGCGTACGAAGGCGAGCGGACCATGGTCTCGCACGGCCACGAGCCGCCCGCCGACACCCTGTTCCGGCAGCAGAACGCCCCCGGGCACCCGGCGCACGCGCGTGCCGCCGTCGCCTCCCTCACGCCCGGCAAACGCAACCCCTGGATCGCCAAGGCCGCCGCCGAGGGCACCCGGATCTTCGCCGACGTGGGCTGGGACGAAACCGGCGCGTGGGACCTGGCGGGGCTCGCCGATCTCGAACACTGCGAGGCGTTCCTGCCGAACGCGGAGGAGGCGCGGCGGTACACCGGCGCCGACTGCCCGCGGGCCGCGGCCCATGCCCTCGCCGAGTGCGTTCCGCTCGCCGTCGTCACCCTCGGGGCGGAGGGGGCCTACGCGGTCGACGGGCGGACCGGCGAGTCCGCGGAGGTCCCGGCGATCGCCGTGGAGGCCCTCGACCCGACCGGCGCGGGCGATGTCTTCGTCGCCGGGTTCGTCACCGGCACCCTTGCGGACTGGCCGCTGGCCGACCGCCTCGCCTTCGCGGGCCTCACGGCAGCGCTCTCCGTCCAGGAATTCGGCGGCTCCCTGTCCGCGCCCGGCTGGTCGGAGATCGGGGCGTGGTGGCGGAAGGTCCAGTCGGTGGAGGGCCAGGACCCGGCGGCGCTGCGACGGTACGCGTTTCTGGAGGGGCTGGTGCCGGAGGAGGACCAGGTGAGGCCGTGGCCCCTGCGGAGGGCAGTACCGACGATCGGCTTCGGCCGGACGGCGTGACGATCAAGGGTGCGGGTGCGGGTGCCGGTGCGTGGGGGCTGGGGCGGGGGTTTCGCTTACGGCGCCGGCCCGGTGCCGCTGCGCCCACCCTTCCTCACTCTCGGCTTCGCTCGAGCGGGGGGACCCCCATCGCCCCAGCGGCACGACTGCCCGCAGCTGCGCAGCTGACGCGACCACGGTGCCCGTCAGGGGCGCGGGGAACCGCGCGACCAGCCCCGCTCGGCCGCACCCGCACAACCGGCCGTCACCTACCCCCGAGCACCCCCGCAACCTGCTCCCGCACCAGCTCCCGCCCCGCCGCCGACACCCCCGACAACGCCCCCGCAAGCAGCTCCTCCACCCCGGCCCCGGCCTCCGCGAGACCACTGCTCACCAGGTATCCCTCCCGTACCGCGACCCTCAGTCCACCCTCCGTGTCCACCGCGGCGGCGACAATCGTCGGCACCTCGCCGCCGGCCGGATCCGCCACCTTCGTGTACGCCCCCTTCACCGGCTCCCGCCAGCGCAGCGCCAGCAGCACCGGCGCCTTGGCCGCCAGCTCGGACAGGTCCACTTCGTCCACCCCGTCCGCCGTGAGCACCTGCGCCCTCGCGTCCAGCACGAGCGCCGCCGGCAGCAGATCCCGCAGACTCGACCCGGCGATGTTCCCGCCCACCGTCGCCGTCCGGCGCACCGCCCCCGTGCCGACCCCCTTCGCCGCCTTCCGCAGCACCTCCGGAACCCGGTCGTCCACCTGGTGCAGAAGCACCGCACCCCCCAGCACGCCCTCCCCGATCACCGTCGCCTCCGGCACCTTCCGCAGGGACACCGCCTGTTCCGGGAAGCCGTCCCGCTGCCAGGCGGCCCATACGAGGGTCGCACCGCCGACGGGTATCGCCCCCTCGGCCAGACATTCCCGGGCCTCGGACACCGACGTGGGCAGACGCAGCAGCACGGCTACCTGCTTTCTGGACGGACAGGTGGCGCGGAGCGGACGCGGCCCCCCGACCACGCATGGCAGTGACGGCCCGGATTCTGCCCAGGCCTGCCGGAGCGCATGCAGGGCTCACGGCCGCACCGGGGGCGCCTTTCGCTGTGAAAAGGCCTACGGCGCTGTCAGTCCCGCGTCGTACTCTTGGTATCGCGAGGCCGCCCTCAGCTACGCGGCCCTGAAGAGGAGGAACCGCAGGCCTTAAGCGCCGGCCCATGACTCAGACACCCACAGCTCACACTCCCGCGCAGCAGCAGGCCCGAGCCCAGATCGAGGTTCCCGCCCAGCACCCGATGGTCACCGTGCTGGGATCCGGCGACTCCCTGCTGCGCGTGATCGAGAAGGCCTTCCCGGCGGCCGACATCCATGTCCGGGGCAATGAGATCAGCGCGGTCGGCGATGCCCGTGAGGTCGCCCTCATCCAGCGCATGTTCGACGAGATGATGCTGGTGCTCCGCACCGGGCAGCCGATGACGGAGGACGCAGTGGAACGCTCGATCGCCATGCTGCGGGCGAGCGAGAACGGGGAGGGCCCGGAGGAGACCCCGGCCCAGGTTCTGACACAGAACATCCTGTCCTCGCGCGGCCGCACCATCCGCCCCAAGACCCTCAACCAGAAGCGGTACGTCGACGCGATCGACAAGCACACCATCGTGTTCGGCATCGGACCCGCCGGTACCGGCAAGACCTACCTGGCCATGGCCAAGGCGGTGCAGGCCCTGCAGTCCAAGCAGGTCAACCGCATCATCCTGACCCGGCCGGCGGTCGAGGCGGGCGAGCGGCTCGGCTTCCTGCCGGGCACGCTCTACGAGAAGATCGACCCCTACCTGCGGCCGCTGTACGACGCGCTGCACGACATGCTCGACCCGGACTCGATCCCGCGGCTGATGGCGGCCGGGACGATCGAGGTGGCGCCGCTGGCGTACATGCGTGGCCGTACGCTCAACGACGCCTTCATCATTCTCGACGAGGCCCAGAACACCTCGCCCGAGCAGATGAAGATGTTCCTCACCCGGCTCGGCTTCGAGTCGAAGATCGTGATCACGGGTGACATCACCCAGGTCGACCTGCCCAACGGGACGAAGTCCGGTCTGCGCCAGGTGCAGGACATCCTGGAGGGCGTGGAGGACGTGCACTTCTCCCGGCTCTCGTCCCACGATGTCGTACGGCACAAGCTGGTGGGCCGTATCGTCGACGCGTACGAGCAGTACGACAGCGAGCACGGCACGGAGAACGGCACGCACCAGGGCGGCCGCTCGAAGTCCGGGCACAAGGGGAAGTAGACAAGCACAGCGCCATGTCGATCGACGTCAACAACGAGTCCGGAACCGAGGTCGACGAGCAGGCGATCCTCGACATCGCCCGCTACGCCCTCGCACGGATGCGCATCCACCCGCTCTCCGAGCTCTCGGTGATCGTCGTGGACGCCGACGCCATGGAGCAGCTGCACATCCAGTGGATGGACCTGCCCGGGCCGACCGATGTCATGTCCTTCCCGATGGACGAGCTGCGGCCGCCGTCGAAGGACGAGGACGAGCCGCCGCAGGGGCTGCTCGGCGACATCGTGCTCTGCCCGGAGGTCGCCGCCAAGCAGGGGGCCGAGGCCGACACCCAGCACTCCATGGACGAGGAGCTCCAGCTGCTCACCGTCCATGGAGTGCTGCACCTGCTCGGCTACGACCACGAGGAGCCCGACGAGAAGGCCGAGATGTTCGGTCTGCAGGCGGCCATCGTGGACGGCTGGCGGGGGGAGAAGGGCCTGACCGGCCCCTCGCCGGCGCCGACGGTCTCCTAGCCGGGTGGTCGTCCTCATATGAGTCCGCAGATCGTCGCCGGAGCGATCGCGCTGGTCGTCGTGGCGTGGCTGGCCGCTTGCGCCGAGGCCGGTATCGCCCGCGTCTCCAGCTTCCGCGCCGAGGAGGCCGTGAAGTCCGGGCGGCGCGGCAGCGCCAAGCTCGCCCAGATCGCCGCCGATCCCACCCGCTACCTCAATGTGGCGCTGCTGGTCCGCGTCGCCTGCGAGATGGCCGCCGCGGCCCTGGTCACCTATGCCTGCCTCCAGGCGATCCCGGCCACCTGGGAGGCGCTGCTCGCCGCGATCGGCGTGATGGTGCTCGTGTCGTACGTCGCCGTCGGTGTCTCCCCGCGCACCATCGGCCGCCAGCACCCGCTGAACACGGCGACGGCCGCCGCGTACATCCTGCTGCCGCTGGCCAGGATCATGGGCCCGATCCCGTACCTGCTGATCCTCATCGGCAACGCCCTCACCCCCGGCAAGGGCTTCCGGCGCGGCCCGTTCGCCTCCGAGGCCGAACTGCGCGCCCTGGTCGACCTCGCCGAGAAGGAGTCGCTGATCGAGGACGACGAGCGCCGGATGGTGCACTCGGTCTTCGAGCTCGGCGACACCCTCGTCCGCGAGGTCATGGTCCCGCGCACGGACCTGGTGGTCATCGAGCGGTACAAGACCATCCGCCAGGCCCTCACCCTCGCCCTGCGCTCGGGATTCTCGCGCATCCCCGTCACCGGGGAGAGCGAGGACGACATAGTCGGCATCGTGTATCTCAAGGACCTGGTCCGCAAGACGCACATCAGCCGGGACGCCGAGTCCGACCTGGTCTCCACCGCCATGCGGCCCGCGTTCTTCGTGCCCGACACCAAGAACGCCGGCGACCTGCTGCGCGAGATGCAGAAGGAACGCAACCACGTCGCCGTCGTCATCGACGAGTACGGCGGCACGGCCGGGATCGTCACCATCGAGGACATCCTCGAGGAGATCGTCGGCGAGATCACCGACGAGTACGACCGTGAGCTCCCGCCCGTCACCGACCTCGGCGACGACCGCCACCGGGTCACCGCCCGCCTCGACATCACCGACCTCGGCGAGCTGTACGGCCTGGACGAGTACGACGACGAGGACGTGGAGACCGTCGGCGGACTGCTCGCCAAGGCGCTCGGCCGGGTGCCCATCGCGGGCGCCTCCGCCCAGGTGGAACTCCCCGACGGCCGCAGGCTGGCCCTGACCGCCGAGGCCGCCGCCGGACGCCGGAACAAGATCGTGACGGTGCTGGTGGAGCCGGTGCCGGCGCCCGACGACCCCGAGGACGAGCCCGAGTGACCCCTGACCGGCTCCGCGCCTTCTGCCTCTCCTTCAACGCGGCCGAGGAGGACTTCCCCTTCGGCCCGGACGCCTCGGTCTTCAAGGTGCTGGGCAAGATGTTCGGCCTGAGCCGCCTGGGCGCCCGCCCGTTGACGATCAACCTCAAGTGCAACCCGGAGGACGCGATCCGCCTCCGCACCGACCACGAGGGCCTGATCATCCCCGGCTACCACATGAACAAGCGCCACTGGAACACCGTGACCGTGGACGGTGATCTTCCCGACCGCCTGGTGAAAGACCTGATCGAGGACTCGTACGACCTGGTCGTGGCCGGCCTGCCGAGAGCGGAGCGGCTGCGGCTGGACCGGGCGTGACCCGCTGCGGCGGATCAGTGGGACATGCCGTTCGGCACGGTGGAGTCACTGGGCGCCCATCGACGTGTGCCACTGCCCACGGGACAGGTGGCACACACCATCGGGCGTCATACGGACGCTCGCACCGAGCAACGGCAACGCCCCTTCGGCGTTGAGTCGGTTGCGGATGCGTTCCAGGACTGCCCAGAGCTTTTGCGGGCCGCTCTGGTGAACTTCCGGCGGGTCGATCCACTCGGCGGACGGCCCGCGCCCATAGCGCCACCGTGCACACGATCCGGTCGTACGAGCCGGGTACGTGGTCGGTGGCATCGGCCGTGACCATCTTGGGATGGAAGCCCATGGTCGCCAGCCGCTCGCACGGTGCTCGCGGGCGGGTGCTGCACACGGCCGGCCGGAGTCAGATCGTCCAGAGCCTTGACTGACTCCGTCCGACGGCGGGGCGGGCAGGGAGGCTTCTCCGGGGTGTTCGTATGCTTCGGGGCATGACCGAGAGCAGTGCGCTTGATCCTGAGGACCGCAAGATCGTCACCCTGGCCCGTTCGGCCCGGGCCCGTAACGGGGTGCCCGAGGGGGCGGCCGTGCGGGACTCGACGGGGCGGACGTATGTGGCCGGGACGGTGGAGCTGGCCTCGCTGAAGCTGAGCGCGCTGCGGACGGCGGTGGCGATGGCGGTGGCGTCGGGGGCGGAGTCGCTGGAGGCGGCCGCGGTCGTGAGCGGGGCGGAAGGGGTTGACGCCGGGGACCTGGCCGCGGTGCGGGACCTTGGGGGGCCGGGGACGCCGGTGCTGCTGGCGGGGCCGGACGGAGAGGTACGGCTCACCGTCTCCGCCTAGCTTTCCCGACCGCCCATGCGCCTCGCTCCGCTGCGGAGCGAGGCGTTGGTTGACTCCGTCGGGGGAGGGGGCGGGGTCGGTTGACTCGGGTGGGCGGGGGTGCGTCGACGGGTGCGGCGCCGTCGTGGTCGCTCGCGCAGTTCCGCGCGCCCCTTTCGGGGCGCCTGTGGTCGCGTGCGTTGCGGCGGTGCCCTCGAAAAGCACCCCCGCTGGTGCCACCTGAAGGGGCGCGGGGAACTGCGCGCTCAGCCCCCACGCACCCGCACCCGCCCTCCGGCCAACCCCGCTCCCTCTCGTCCCAGGGGGCGCGGGGAACTGCGCGCTCGGCCCCCGCTCGGCCGTACCGCACCGCTGCCGCCACCACCCCCTCGGCCCCGCGTCGCAGACAGTCGGCCGGAATTCAACTTTGTCGGTCTGTTTCTCTCGCGTATCAATGGGACGTAGGTTCCGACGGACCGTCAGATCTGGGCGGGCGTCAGATCCGGCGCCCCGCGGTGTGACCGCATCCACCCGGACCGGGGTCGCCATCCCCACATGGCATTCCCACGTAACGGGAAGGGAGCCCGATCTCCATGAAACGCTTGACCACCGGTGCGGCACTCGCGGCGGGGGCCCTCGCCGCCACGGCGCTGGCCTTCGCCCCCTCGGCCGCCGCCGTCACCCCGACCACCGCCACCGTCACCGCCAGCTGCGGCATCTTCGGCGGTGGCGCGGCCACCCTCACCGCGACCCAGAGCGGTACCTCGGCCACCCTCACGCTCACCTCCACCGCGATCACCACCCCGCTCGCCCTGTCGGCGAACTCCATCGCCTCCACGCTCACCATGGCCAACTCCACCGGCGGCAACGTCGTCTTCAGCGGCACCGTGAACCCGGCCATGGCCGCCGGCAGCCCCGTCACCGTAGGCCCGCTGCCCGGTACCGTCGCCTCCGGCGACAGCCTCGACTTCCACGGCGGCTCGCTGAAGATGGTCATCTTCGGCGTCACCGTCACCTGTACGTCCAGCGCCGCCCAGTCCCCGGGCCCGTTCGTCTTCTGAGTCCGCTGACGGGTTCGTTCCGGATGCCGCAGAAGCTGATGAACCGTCAGGTTTCTGCGGCATCTCCATTGACTTCTCACGCGCCCTCCACATCAATGGCCCCCTGTCGGCGCAGAGGAGCCGCTGCGCCCGCAACCCTCAGGAGGGGGCATCCATGGGTTCACCCCCAAGATCACGAAGATCCCGACGGTGGCGCTGGATCTCACTGTTCGGGGCGACCGCGCTCGCGGTCACGACGGGGGGCGCGCTGGCCTGTCCGGCCGGTGCCGCCGGGACGAACGTCGACTTCGCCACGCACTGCATCCCGCCCGCCGTCGCGGGCCTCCCGCCGATCGACGGCACCACCACCGCGAGCATCTCGGTGGACGACACCACCCCTAAGGTCGGCGACACGGTCACCGTGACCTACACCGTGGTCACGCCCGCCGCCAACAACCCCACCGCCCTCGCCCTGCCGGCCGACATCATGACGCCGACCGGGAAGGTGACGCTGGGCGGCGCGCAGACCGGGGCCGTCACGGTCACCGGGCCGAAGAAGAACGACCCGGTGCCCGGCCACGGCACCTTCCCGTCGTTCTCCATGACCGGGACCTTCACGGTCACCTCGCCAGGTGCCATCACCCTCTCGCCCGGTGACTACAACATCCACACCAGCTACATCCTGGAGCTGGACACCCCCTGCACGGTCACCAACCCGCCCGCCCCGGTGTCGGAGACCGTCACGGCGACCGACTCGACCCCGGTCAACAACCGTGCCATCAGCCTCGACAAGGCCTCCGGGAACCCCGGTGACAGTGTCACCGTCAGCGGGCAGAACTTCACACCCGGCGCGACCGTCACGCTCGCCGGACGGTCCGGGAGCAGCCAGACCGCGGACACGGCGACCGCGACCGCGGGCTCCGACGGTTCCTTCAGCGCCCCGATCACCGTGAACGACAAGACGACGACCGGGATCGTGGCCTACGAGGGGAGTGCGTGGAGCGACACGTCGGGGGCCGGTCCTGCCGCCTACGCCGTCAACGACACCACGCCCGTGCCGGACGGGAGCCAGAAGCTGACGACCACCGTCAAGGCGGGGACGCTGTCCATGTCCCAGGCCGGGGACTCCGTCGCGCTGTCGGCGGTCGACTTCGGGCAGGGCGGCGCGTCGACCGGCGCGCTGCAGACGGTCACCGTCAAGGACTTCCGTGGCGGACCGGCCGGCTGGTCGCTCACCGGCAAGGTCACCGACTTCACCGGTCCCGGCGCCAAGATCGGCGCCGGGAAGCTCAGCTGGACCCCGTCCTGTGCGACCAAGGCGGGCAGCCCGAGCACCTGTGCGGCCGGTTCCGCGGGCGCCGTCGGCGGTTCCGGAGCGACCCTCGCGTCGACCCCGGACTCCACCGTCACCGGCGGTGAGTTCACGGTCGGCGCCGGACTCTCCCTGGACGTACCGGCGTTCACCCCTCCGGGGTCGTACTCCGGAGTCCTCACCCTGACGCTCACCTGAGCCAACTCCCCTGTGGCGACCGGGCTTTCGTCCATGAAGGTCTTTCACCGAAGGCCTTCAGGAAAGACCCGGTCGCCACCCGAACCGCTTCCGACCGGGGGTCCGCACCCATGCGTCGCGTCAAGCCGTACGCCCTCCTCCTGAGCCTGCTCCTCGGACTCCTCTGCACGGCAACTCCCGCGCACGCCGCCGACAACGGCAGCTGGTCCGTCTACCCGGTCGCCTCCAAGATCGCGGCGCGGCCGTACTTCTATCTCTCCCTCGACCCCGGGCAGACGATCACCGACAAGGTGGCCGTCGCCAACAAGACCGGCCAACCGCTCACCTTCCGGCTGTACGCGGCCGACGCCTACAACACCGCGCGCGACGGCGGGTTCGCCGTCCGGACGTTGAAGGAGCGGATGCGGGGGGTGGGGGCCTGGGCGAGGATCGCGAAGACGCGGGTCACCGTGCCACCGCACAGGACGGTCGCCGTTCCCTTCACCCTGCGGGTGCCCCAGGGCGCCGAACCCGGTGACCATCCCGGGGCGATCGTGGCGCTGGACGAACGAGTCGATCCGGGGGCGGGCGCCCTCGCACTCGGTGTGCAGCGGGCCGTCGGCGCCCGGGTCTATCTGCGGGTGAGCGGGCCGACGCTCCCGGCCGTCGCCGTCGAGAACGTGCACCTCACCCACCACCAGCCGCTGATGCCCGGCCTCGGAGACAGCACGGCGACCGTCTCCTACACCCTGCACAACACGGGGAACGTGACGTTGAACCCCAAGGTGCGGCTGCGGGCCGAGGGGCTCTTCGGCCGTACGCTGCTCGCCCGCGACCTCACCCGGATCCCCTCCGAGCTGCTGCCGGGGGAGCGCGTGCGGCTCACCGCGCCCTGGCGCGACGCGCCCCAACTCGACTGGGGGGACCTGACGTTGACGGCCAGTGCGACCGGCACCAAGGAGTCGGCGAGTACGTCGTTCCTCGCGCTGCCATGGCTGGTGGTGGGGCTGGCCTTCGCCGCCGGGGTGGCGGGCGGTGTGCTGTTCGCCCGTGCGCGCCGGGGCCGCGGTCTGCCGCGGCTGCTCAGAGGGCGTCGGGGCCGCGTTCGCCCGTCCGCACCCGTACGACCGTCTCCACCGGCACCGCCCACACCTTCCCGTCCCCGATCTTCCCCGTCCGCGCGGCCCTGACGATCGCCTCGATAGCCGGCTCGGAGTCGGCGTCCTCGACGACGACCTCGATACGGACCTTGGGGACCAGGTCGACCTGGTACTCGGCACCGCGGTACACCTCGGTGTGGCCGCGCTGCCGGCCGTACCCGCTGGCCTCGGTCACGGTCAGGCCGTGCACCCCGATCTCATGGAGGGCGGACTTCACCGCCTCGAGACGGTAGGGCTTGACGATCGCGGTGATGAGCTTCATGGGTGGGTCTTGACCTTCTGGGCGGAGGGGAGGACGGACGCGCCGACCGGGGCGCCATGGCCGAGGACCCCGTGATCGTAAGCGGTCTCGGCGTGCACCGTAAGGTCCAGTCCGGTGTACTCCTGCTCCTCGCTCGCCCGGAAGCCCAGCGTCCTGTCCAGCAGCCTGCCGAGGCCGTACGTCACCGCGAACGCGTACGCCGCCACGGCCACGACCGCCACCGCCTGCCTGCCGAGCTGGGCGAGGCCGCCGCCGTAGAGGAGGCCCTCGGCGCCGCCGGTCATGGCCTTCTCCGCGAACAGGCCGATGAGGAGGGTGCCGATGACACCGCCGACCAGGTGGACGCCGACGACGTCGAGCGAGTCGTCGTAGTTCAGCCTGAACTTCCAGGAGACCGCGTACGAGCAGACCACGCCCGCGGCGAGCCCGATGACCAGCGCGCCGAGCAGCGAGACCGAGCCGCAGGACGGGGTGATGGCGACCAGGCCGGCGACGGCGCCGGAGGCGGCGCCCAGGGTGGTCGGGTGGCCGTCGCGCTTCTGCTCGACGAAGAGCCAGCCCAGCAGGCCCGTGCAGCCGGCGGCCATGGTATTGAGGAAGGCGGCGGCCGCGAGACCGTTGGCGCCGAGCGCGCTGCCCGCGTTGAAGCCGAACCAGCCGAACCAGAGCAGACCGGCGCCCAGGATCACCATCGGGAGGTTGTGCGGACGCATCGCGTCCTTCTTGAAGCCGAGCCGCGGGCCGAGGACCAGGCAGAGCGCCAGCCCGGAGGCGCCGGAGGTGATCTCGACGGGCAGGCCGCCCGCGAAGTCCAGGGCGCCGAGGCCGTGCAGGATCCAGCCACCCGGGCCCCACACCCAGTGCGCCACCGGAACGTATACGAGCAGCGCCCACACCGGCACGAACACCAGCCACGCCCCGAACTTCGCCCGGTCCGCGACCGCACCGCTGATCAGCGCAGCCGTGATGATCGCGAAGGTGAGCTGGAAGGTGGCGAAGAGGAGAGTGGGGACCGTGCCCTGGACGCTGTCCGGGCCGAGCCCGTGCATCCCGGCGTGCTCGAGTCCGCCGACGAGCCCCGCCCCGGCGTCCGAGCCGAAGGCCAGCGAGTAGCCGCCCGCCAGCCACACCACCGTCACCAGCGCGATCGACACGAAGCTCATCATCAGCATGTTGAGGACGCTCTTCGTACGGACCATGCCCCCGTAGAACAGGGCCAGGCCCGGGGTCATCAGCAGGACCAGGGCGGTGGCGGCGAGCAGCCAGGCGGTGTCGCCGGTGTCGGCGTGCGCGGCGGCGAGGATCACGGGCGTCTCCAACGTCGTGGGGGCTCGTCAGAGGTTCACCGGAACGCGTTTCCGGTCGCATACGGCTGTGTTTCCGTGACGTTTCGTTGCCTCGGGGTTACCGAAATCTCACGGTGCGGCGGGGTGTCGTGGATCAGGGAGAATGGGGGTCATGAGCGTTCGCAGCCAGTCAACCGAGCCGTCGGAATCGTCGGAGGCCGTCCACCGGGCGGGCTTCGCCTGTTTCGTCGGGCGCCCCAACGCGGGCAAGTCCACCCTCACGAACGCTCTGGTCGGGCAGAAGGTGGCGATCACCGCGAACCAGCCGCAGACCACGCGGCACACCGTACGCGGCATCGTGCACCGGCCGGACGCCCAGCTGATCCTGGTCGACACCCCCGGCCTGCACAAGCCGCGCACCCTGCTCGGCGAGCGCCTCAACGACGTGGTCCGCACCACCTGGGCCGAGGTCGACGTGATCGGCTTCTGCCTGCCGGCGAACGAGAAGCTCGGCCCCGGTGACCGCTTCATCGCCAAGGAGCTGGCCGGGATCCGCAAGACCCCGAAGATCGCGATCGTCACCAAGACCGACCTGGTCGACTCCAAGACCCTCGCCGAGCAGCTCATCGCCATCGACCAGCTGGGCAAGGAGCTGGGCTTCGAATGGGCGGAGATCGTGCCGGTGTCGGCGGTCGGTGACAAGCAGGTGAGCCTGCTGGCCGACCTGATCGTGCCGCTGCTGCCGGAGGGGCCGGCCCTCTATCCGGAGGGCGACCTCACGGACGAGCCCGAGCAGGTCATGATCGCGGAACTCATCCGCGAGGCCGCGCTCGAAGGCGTCCGCGACGAGCTGCCGCACTCCATCGCCGTCGTGGTCGAGGAGATGCTCCCCCGCCCGGACCGCCCCGCCGACAAGCCTCTTCTCGACATCCACGCCAACCTCTTCATCGAACGCCCCAGCCAGAAGGGCATCATCATCGGCCCCCAGGGCAAGCGCCTGAAGGAGGTCGGCATCAAGAGCCGCAAGCAGATCGAGGCGCTGCTCGGCACCCCGGTCTTCCTCGACCTGCACGTGAAGGTCGCGAAGGACTGGCAGCGGGACCCGAAGCAGTTGCGGCGGCTGGGGTTCTGAGGGGGCGGGGCGCGCCGGCCGCGCGGCGGCAGCCGCATGGTGATGCAGCCTCGACCTGCACGTGAAGGTCGCGAAGGACTGGCAGCGGGACCCGAAGCAGCTGCGGCGGCTGGGGTTCTGAGGGGGCGGGGGGCTGCGCCGGGGCGTCCGGGAAAGGTACCTGGTGGGTCAACTGCGGGTCGGGGTCATGTCCTGCAGGCCCACCACCCGTAGCAGTCGCAGGCGTTCGTGGGACTCCGTGCCCGGGCGGGCCGTGTGGACGACGAGTTGCTGGTGGGTGTCGGCGTTGAGGAGGACCTCGCAGTCCAGTTCCAGGAGGCCGACCGTGGGGTGCAGGAAGCGCTTGGTGGTCGCGCGCCGTACCGACACCTCGTGTTCGGCCCAGAGGCGGGCGAACTCGTCGCTGCCTGCGAGGAGTTCGGCGACGAGGGCGGCGGGGACCGGGTCGGTGGGGCGGGCCGCGGCCACCGCCCGGAGGTTGGCGACGTGGTCCCGGGTGTGCGCCGGGCGGTCCTCCAGCGGGAACAGGTCGCGGGTCGCCGGGTCGAGGAAGTAGCGGCGCAGCAGGTTGCGTTCGCGCGGCGGGCGGGCCAGGACGTCACCGCTCAGCGCCCGCGACAGCGCGTTCTGGGCCAGGACCTCGCCGTAGTCGGTCGCAACCAGCGCCGGGGTGTCGTGCAGTCGGTCCAGGACCAGCAGCAGACCCGGGCGGACGTGCGTGGAGGCCGCCTCCCGGCGTGGGGGTTCCTCGCCGGCCAGGTGGAACAGGTGGTCGCGTTCGTCCTCCGTCAGGCGCAGCGCGCGGGCGAGTGCCGTCAGCATCTGGCGGGACGGGCGTGGGCCCCGGGACTGTTCGAGGCGCGTGTAGTAGTCGGCCGACATGCCTGCCAGCGACGCCACCTCCTCGCGGCGCAGGCCCGAGGTGCGGCGCCGGGCACCGGGGGTCAGGCCCACGTCGGCGGGGTCCAGGCGGGTGCGGGCGCGGCGCAGGAAGTCGGCCAGTTCGGGGCGGTTCACCCCTCCAGGGTGGCCCGGGCCGCCCGGCTTATCCAGGGACTGCCGGTCCCCTGATCGGGAGGTCTCTCCCGGCCCTCTCCGAGGAGGCCGAGGCTGGTGGCACCAGAGCGAAGGAACGAAGGAGAAGACCGTGATCACTCTTGTCACCGGTACGACCGGGCAGGTCGGACGGCGGTTCGTGCCGCGGCTGCTCACCCAGACCCGGCCGGGGGAGGGGGTACGGGTGCTGGTGCGGGACGCGGCCCGTGGGGAGCCGTTCGCCGAGCTGGGCGCCGAGGTCGTCGTCGGCGACCTGCGGGACGAGGAGGCGCTCGGCAAGGCCGTCGCCGGGGCGGACGCGGTCGTGAACGTCGCGGCCTCTTTCCGCGGAGTACCCGACGAGGAGGCCTGGGCCGTCAACCGGGACGCGGCGGTGGCCCTGGGGCGGGCCGCGGTGTCCGCCGGCGTACGACGGTTCGTGCAGGTCAGCACCGGGCTCGTGTACGGCACCGGGCGCGGCCGCCCGCTGACCGAGGACGACGAGAGCCGGCCCGGCGGTGAGATGTGGGGCGCCTACCCGGAGGCCAAGGCGGTCGCCGAGCGTGAGCTGCTCGCGCTGGAGGGCGGCATGGAGGTGCGGATCGGGCGGCTGCCCTTCGTCTACGGCGAAGGAGACCCCCACCTCGTCAACGTCCTGCGCTGGTCCGCGAACTGGGCGCCCACCCAGCGGCTCCAGATGGGCCACCACGCCGATGTCGCGCAGGGGCTGATGCGTCTGCTGTACGCACCGGCGGTGAACGGTCCGGTCCACAACATCGCCGACGACGCCCCCGTCACGACCGTGGAGCTGTACCAGCTCAACGGCGTCGAGGTGCCCGCGGACCTGCACACCCGCACCGACCGCGACCCCTGGTTCGGGATCATGTCGACGCAGAAGATCCGCCGGGACCTCGGCTTCCGGCCGATCTACCCGAGCGTCTGGGCCGCCCGGGACGCCGGCGCCCTCTAGCCGACTCGATGCCCTAGTCGACGCCCCTGATCCGCCCCACCAGCCCCGCCCCCGCCAGCCCGATCACCGCCGCCGCCAGGTAGAGCACCCGGTAGCCGCCCAGGTAGGTCACGATCGGCGCGGCGAGGGCGGGCGCCGCGACCTGGGGCAGGGCGTTGGCCACGTTGATGACGCCGAGGTCCTTGCCACGGTCCAGGGCCTTCGGCAGGACGTCCGTCATCAGGGCGAAGTCGACCGAGGTGAACACACCGAAGCCGATGCCCAGGAAGGCCGCCGCGACGATCGCCCCCGGCCAGGTCTGCCACGCCGACAGCAGCGCCGTCGCCGCCGCCATCAGCATGCCCGACCAGACCACGAACGGCTTGCGCCGGCCCACCCGGTCCGACCAGACCCCGCCGACCACGACCGTCGCCATCAGCGTCAGCCCGTTCACCGCCGTCAGGATCAGTACGCCCTGGTCGGGGTCGTGGTAGTGGAGGCGGTCGCGCAGGTAGTACAGCAAGTACAGCAGCACCAGCGCGTTGCTCAGGTTGATCAGGAAGCGGGTCAGCCAGGCCCAGCCGAGGTCGGGATGGCGGCGCGGGCTCAGCCAGAAGCCGGCCAAAAAGCCCCGCCGGGACCAGGCCGGCCGGTCCTCCGGCGCCAGCCGCAGATCCGGGTGGCGGAGCACGTACGGCAGCACGCCGACCGCCGTGAACACCGCGCACGCCGCATAGCCCGCCCCAATGCCCCCGGCGGCCGTCGCCAGCCCCGTGCCGCCGACCACCCCGAGGATCTGCGCCGCCCCCAGCCAGCCGCCCACCGAACCCCGCTGGCGCCGCGGCACCCGGTCCGGCACCGCGGCCGTCACCGCCGCGAACGCCGCGTTCAGCGTCAGCTGGACCAGACACCAGCCCAGCATCATCGTCCACATGCCACCGGCGACCGCGAGGAGCAGCAGCGACAGCGCCCCGCCCGCCGTGCCGGCGACGATCCACGGCGTACGGCGGCCCCAGCGGGACGTCGTACGGTCCGACAGCGCGCCGAAGACCGGGTTCGCCGCCAGCGACACCACCGCGCCGACGCCCGTCACCCACGCCAGCATCGTCTCCTTCGACATCCCGGAGCCGGGCGCGAAGTCCTTGGCCTGGGAGGCGAGGAGAATCTGGAGGGGGCCGTACCAGCCCACCCAGATCGCTCCGTTGGCGAGGGAGAGCGCCGACGTCCAGCCGCGGCCGACCTTCTCGGCCGGTTCCGCCAGGGCGGCCGGCGACCGCGTCGTCGTCATCTCTGTGCCCGGCGTCTCTGCGCCCGGAGCAGGTCCCGGAACCAGCCGTACGACGACTTCGGCGTCCGCGCCTGGGTGTCGTAGTCCACGTGGACCAGGCCGAAGCGGCGCGCGTACCCCTCCGCCCACTCGAAGTTGTCCAGCAGCGACCAGACGAAGTAGCCGCGCACGTCCACCCCGGCCTCGACCGCCCGGTGCAGCGCGCGGATGTGGCCGTCGAGGTAGGCGATGCGGTCCTGGTCGTCGACGCCCTCGTAAGAGCAGCCGTTCTCGGTGATGACGATCGGCGGGAGCCGGTCGCCGTAGCGGTCCCGGAAGCCGGTGAGGAGTTCCGTCAGGCCCTCCGGGACCACCGGCCAGCCGAAGTCCGTCACCGGGACGTCCTCGATGTCCTGGACGGAGAAGGGGAGTTCGGCGGGGAGGGTGAGTCCGCCGAACTCGATCTCGGCGCCCTGCGGGGCGGCCACCTTCGTCGGGGCGTAGTAGTTGACGCCGTACCAGTCGAGCGGCTCGGCGATCACCTTCAGGTCCGCGGCGACATCGCCCGGCATCAGGTCGCCCATGCCCTCCGGGTACTCGCCCAGCAGGACCGGCTCCGCGAACAGGCGGTTGAGGAGGAGGTCGTAGAAGCCGGCCGCCTCCAGGTCCGGCTGCTCCTGGGAGGCCGGCCAGGTGGGGCCATGGGAGTTGGCGATGCCGATGTCGGCGGCGCCGGCCGCGCGCAGTGCCCGTACGGCCAGACCGTGGGCGAGGAGCTGGTGGTGGGCGGCCGGGAGCGCGTCGAACATCAGCTGCTCGCCGGGGGCGTGGGCGCCCAGGGCATGGCCGAACAGGGTGTGCTCGGCGGGCTCGTTGAGAGTGATCCACTTCTGCACCCGGTCGCCGAGCCGGTCCGCGACCGTCGAGACGTGGTCGGCGAAGCGCGCGGCGGTGTCCCGGTCCAGCCAGCCGCCCTTCTCTTGGAGGGCTACCGGCAGGTCCCAGTGGAAGAGGGTCGGGATTGGCCGTACGCCCGCCGCGCACAGTTCGTCCACCAGCCGGTCGTAGAAGTCCAGGCCGCCCTCGGAGCGCACCCTCGGCCAGGAGACCGAGAAGCGGTACGCGTCCACGCCGAGGCCGGCCAGCAGGGCCACGTCCTCGCGGTAGCGGTGGTAGTGGTCGCAGGCCACCGCCGCCGTCGAGCCGTCCTTGACACGGCCCGGCTCGGCCGAGAACACGTCCCACACGGAGGGCTCGCGCTCGTCGGCCGCGCCCTCGATCTGGTGGGCCGAGGTCGACACACCCCAGAGGAAGCCGTCGGGGAACCGGGGTATCGGATGGACCGCGTCAGTCGCCATGGCCGGGATCATCCTTACCACCGGTAACGGAAGTCAACGTCCGGACGTGAACTACCCTTTACCGGAGCCGTTTAGGCGCCCTCCTTCAACACCCGTGAGATCAGCTCGCGTTGCTCGGACGTCAGCTGCGGATCGGCCGCGTACACCGTCCGCCCGTCCACCGTGATCCGGTACGCGAACCCGTCCGGCACCCCGGGCGGCGGCGTGCCCCGGCCGGCCGCGAGCGCGTGCTCGGCCAGGGCCTGCCACTCGTGGGCGTCCGGCCGCCCCGAGGTGTCCACCTCGGCCCTCCGCTCGATGCCCGCGAACCCGCCCGTACGCCTCACCTGAATACGCATGGGTCCCTGTGTAGTACGG
Source organism: Streptomyces sp. NPDC111744 (assembly GCF_055634995.1). NCBI lineage: Bacteria > Bacillati > Actinomycetota > Actinomycetes > Kitasatosporales > Streptomycetaceae > Streptomyces > Streptomyces sp. NPDC111744. Next base: position 81,199 of record NZ_JBVKCG010000005.1, on the reverse strand, counting down.
GGTCAGCCGGTCTGCACACCCACCTGGGCCCACGCCTTGAGGACCGCCTCGATCTCCTCGCCCTCCTCGAAGCGGGCCTTGGCCGCCGCCACGGTGAGCTTCGCGAAGTCCGTGAAGCGGGCGTCCGACCGCAGTTCGCCGCCGGTGAGCACGTCGTACCAGATCCGCCCGGCCCGCTCCCAGGCGTTGCCGCCGAGGGCGGTGGCGAGGAGGTAGAAGGCGTGGTTGGGGATGCCGGAGTTGATGTGGACGCCGCCGTTGTCCCGGTTGGTCCTCACGTACTCCGCCATGGTCGCGGGCTGCGGGTCCTTGCCGAGACGGGGGTCGTCGTACGCCGTGCCCGGGGCCTTCATCGAGCGCAGGGCCACGCCGTGCACGCCCGGGGCGAGCAGGCCCTCGCCGATCAGCCAGTCCGCCTGGTCGGCGGTGTGGCCGAGGGAGTGCTGCTTGATGAGCGAGCCGAAGACATCCGAGACCGACTCGTTGAGGGCGCCGGACTGGCCGTAGTACTCCAGGTTGGCGGTGTACTGGGTGACGCCGTGGGTGAGCTCGTGCCCGATGACGTCGACGGAGCTGGTGAAGTCGGTGAAGATCTGCCCGTCGCCGTCGCCGAACACCATCTGCTCGCCGTTCCAGAAGGCGTTGTCGTAGTCGACGTCGTAGTGCACGGTCGCGTCGAGCGGCAGCCCCTCGCCGTCGATGGAGTCCCGCTCGTACGCCTTCAGGTACAGGTCGAAGGTGGCGCCGAGGCCGGCGTAGGCGCGGTTGACACCGGCGTCCTGGCCGGGCTCGGAGCCCTCGTCGCGGACCTTGGTGCCGGGCAGGTCGGTGCCGTGCCCGGCGTCGTAGATCGTGCGGTGCGGGGTGCCGGTGGCGGCGGCGGCCGGGGCGACGGCGCCGCGGACCGTGGTGATCCGGCGGCGGGTGCGCTGCGCGGCGTCCTGCTGCAGGGTGCGCAGGGCGGCGTCGGCGAGCGGCCGGTCCTCGTGGGTGGCGAGGTGGTCGAGGATATGCGGCGGCACGATCGTGCAGAAGACGGGCCTGTAGCCCCCGTTGGTCGTCATGGACCGCACGATTGCACCGTGTTAGCGCTGTGTCACTAGGTGCAACCATGATTGGTGAAATATGGGGATGCTTTCGCCGTGGGTGGTTGCGCTGTGCTACGGCCTGCGGACCGGTGGGGGCTTGTCGCGCCCACGCGGCGGAGCCGCATATCGGCACAGTCCCGCGCCCCCGGAGGGGCGCCTCAGTCCCGCATGCTGATACGGAGCCGCCTGTCCGGCGAGGCTCGGCTAGTCTGCTGTGCATCATGCGTTTCGGGCTGCTTCTTCTTAGCTGCCGCGGCGAGGGCCTGTAGTCCAGGTCGACTCCCTCCCCGCGGAGCTTCGCGTTGCGTCGTCGGCCGTCCTTCCGGACATCCTGAGGAGCCCCGCAGACATGGCGAACCGCCAGCAGCCCACCACCATGCCGATCCACAAGTACGGCCGCTACGAGCAGGTCGACATCCCGGACCGCACCTGGCCCCAGCAGCGCATCACCGCCGCTCCCCGCTGGCTCTCCACCGACCTGCGCGACGGCAACCAGTCCCTGATCGACCCGATGTCGCCCGAGCGCAAGCGCCGGATGTTCGACCAGCTGGTCAAGATGGGCTACAAGGAGATCGAGGTCGGTTTCCCCGCCTCCGGCCAGACCGACTTCGACTTCGTGCGCTCGATCATCGAGGAAGAGGGCGCGATCCCGGACGACGTCACGATCTCCGTGCTGACCCAGGCCCGCGAGGACCTGATCGAGCGGACCGTGGAGTCCCTCAAGGGCGCCAGGCGGGCCACCGTCCACCTGTACAACGCCACCGCGCCGGTCTTCCGCCGGGTCGTCTTCCGCGGCTCCAAGGACGACATCAAGCAGATCGCCGTCGACGGCACCCGCCTGGTGATGGAGTACGCCGAGAAGCTGCTGGGCCCGGAGACCGAGTTCGGCTACCAGTACTCGCCGGAGATCTTCACCGACACCGAGCTGGACTTCGCGCTGGAGGTCTGCGAGGCGGTCATGGACGTCTACCAGCCGGGTCCGGGCCGCGAGATCATCCTCAACCTGCCCGCCACCGTGGAGCGTTCGACGCCGTCCACGCACGCGGACCGCTTCGAGTGGATGCACCGCAACCTCTCCCGCCGTGAGCACGTCGTGCTGTCCGTCCACCCGCACAACGACCGCGGGACGGCCGTCGCCGCCGCCGAGCTGGCGCTGATGGCCGGCGCCGACCGCGTCGAGGGCTGTCTGTTCGGGCAGGGCGAGCGCACCGGCAACGTCGACCTGGTCACCCTGGGCATGAACCTGTTCTCGCAGGGCGTCGACCCGCAGATCGACTTCTCCGACATCGACGAGATCCGTCGTACGTGGGAGTACTGCAACCAGATGGAGGTCCACCCGCGCCACCCGTACGTGGGCGACCTGGTCTACACGTCCTTCTCCGGCTCCCACCAGGACGCCATCAAGAAGGGCTTCGACGCCATGGAGGCCGACGCGGCCGCGAAGGGCGTCACCGTCGACGACATCGAGTGGGCCGTGCCGTACCTGCCGATCGACCCGAAGGACGTCGGCCGCTCCTACGAGGCCGTCATCCGGGTCAACTCGCAGTCCGGCAAGGGCGGTATCGCCTACGTCCTGAAGAACGACCACAAGCTGGACCTGCCGCGCCGGATGCAGATCGAGTTCTCGAAGCTCATCCAGGCCAAGACGGACGCCGAGGGCGGCGAGATCACCGGCGCCGACATCTGGGGGGTCTTCCAGGACGAGTACCTGCCGAACCCGGAGAACCCCTGGGGCCGTATCCAGGTGCGGACGGGGCAGTCGACCACCGACACCGACGGGGTGGACACCCTCACCGTCGAGGCCACCGTCGACGGCGAGGACACCGTCCTGACCGGCTCCGGCAACGGCCCGATCTCCGCGTTCTTCGACGCGCTGCAGGGGCTGGGTATCGACGTACGCCTCCTGGACTACCAGGAGCACACGATGAGCGAGGGCGCCTCCTCCCAGGCCGCCTCCTACATCGAATGCGCGATCGACGACAAGGTTCTGTGGGGCATCGGCATCGACGCGAACACGACGCGTGCGTCGCTGAAGGCGGTCGTCTCCGCCGTCAACCGCGCGACGCGATAATCGCTCTGACCGGCGGCTTAAGGGCCCTGATCGCGATGTACTGCGATCAGGGCCCCGTCGTATACCGGCCATTCCGCCGTGGAGATCACGGAAAGGTCTCGTACGCGGTACTGACTCCACCTCCCCGATGTGGCTAACATCACGCCAGCGGTGGCGATGTTGCCACGGCGTTAAGGAGGTGCGACGTGCTGCCAGTACGGGGACGAGACGGCCGAACCGCCAGGCCTGCCCGCATCCTGGGCACCCGCACCGCATGGACACCCGTCGGAGACGGCGAGTTCTTCTGCCCCGGCTGCGGAGGCGACCGCAACTACCAGCGGCTGACCGGCCGCCGCCGCTTCACCCTGCTCGGCGTGCCCGTGCTGCCGCGCGGCACCACCGGGCCGGTCGTGGAGTGCGCCGCCTGCCGTCACCACTACGGCACCGACGTCCTCGACCACCCCACCACCTCCCGCTTCTCCGCGATGCTCCGTGACGCCGTGCACACCGTCGCCCTCGCCGTCCTCGCGGCGGGCGGCACCTGTGCCCGTACGTCCCTGGAGACGGCCGCGGCCACCGTCCGCGCGGCCGGTTTCGAGGACGTCACGGAGGAACAGCTGAGCGCGCTCGTGGATGCGCTCGCCGCCGACACCGGCCGGATGTTCGAGCAGCCGTGCGGGGCGAGCCTCGCGATAGAGCTGCACGAGGCCCTCGACCCGCTGGCCCCGCACCTCGCCCCCGCCGGCCGCGAGTCCCTGCTCCTCCAGGCCGCCCGGATCGCGCTCGCCGACGGCCCCTACACCAACGCCGAACGCGAGGCCCTCGGCACGGTCGGCGCGGCTCTGACCATCTGCGCCGACGACGTGACCCGCCTGCTGGCGGCGGCCCGCACACCTTCCTGAGCCGCCCGCCGGGCGCGCCTGCATACCCTCCTGGGCTGCCTGCCGGGCGTGCCTGTACACCCTCCTGGGCTGCCTGCCGGGCGGGCCTGCACACCCTCCTGGGCTGCCTGCCGGGCGGGCCTGCACACCCTCCTGGGCCGCCCGCCGGGCACGGCCCGCGCCCCCTCCTTCGCCCCCCGCCGGACCGGTAGGGAGCTGACGGAGTGCCAAAGCGCGTGACCCGTTTGGGTGTTGTGAGTGTGCGGCGGAGGCGGTCGGGAGGAACATGGGAGGGTGAGCCATGTGTCTCCTGTGACCCGCGTGAGCCGGATCTCCCTCGCCGCCGCCCTGCTTGTGGGGGCGTTCACGGTCGAACCCAGGGCCTGGGCGGCCACCTGCGAGTCCTCCGTGCCGTATGTCTCCGGCGAGGGCGGCTATCCCCAGTACCGCATCCCGGCCGTCGTCCGCACCGGGCGCGGCACCCTGCTCGCCTTCGCCGAGGGCCGGCAGTCCACCAGAGGCGACAGCGGTGACATCGACGTCGTGCTGAGACGCTCCTCCGACGGAGGCTGCACCTGGGGCCGGCTCCAGGTGGTGGCCGACGGCAAGGGAAACACCCGGGGCAACCCGGCGCCCGTCGTCGACCCGCGCACCGGCGACATCGTCCTGGTGACCTCCTACAACGACGGCGCGGTGAGCGAGGCGCAGATCATGCGCGGCCAGGTCACCAAGGAGCAGAGCCGCCGGGTGTTCGTGCAGCGCAGCCGGAGCGACGGCCGGTCCTTCACCGCCCCGCGGGAGATCACGGCCCAGGTGAAACTTTCCGGCTGGCGCTGGTACGCCACCGGTCCCGGCCATGCCGTCGCCCTCACCGAGGGACCGCACCGCGGTCGCCTGGTCGTCGCCGCCGACCACTCCGGCGGCCCGCGCCCCGGCTCCTCCGACACCGGCCGGGAGGCCAGGTACTACGGCGGCCACGCGATCTACAGCGACGACGGCGGCCGCAGCTGGCACCTCGGCTTCGTCGACGACTCCTACACCGGCCACGACAACGTCAACGAGACGACCGCCGCCCAGCTCCCCGACGGCCGCCTCTACTTCAACGCCCGCAACCAGAACGGCACCAGCCTCGGCCACCGCGTCAACGCCTGGTCGAGCGACGGCGCGGAGACGCTGGACGCGGACTTCACCATCCAGCCGACCCTGCGCCGGGTCCCGGTGGTCGAGGGCTCGGTCCTCCAACTCCACGGCGTGCGTGCCCCCTTGCTCTTCTCGGCCCCCTCGATCCCGACGGCCCGCCAGCTGATGGCCCTGTGGACCAGTGCGGACGAGGGCATCACCTTCGACAAGATCCTCACCCTGTCCGGCCGGAAGGCGGCCTACTCGGACCTGGTCCAGGTGGACAAGAGCACGGTGGGGGTGCTGTACGAGACGGGGACGAGGACGGCGTACGAGACGATCGAGTTCCGGCGGGTCGCGGCGCCCCGGGAGTGAACCGGGCAACCGAATCGGTCCGGGCGGTGGAGAACGTGTGGCTCGACGGCGCCGCGGGGGCCGCCGGCCGACCGCTCCCGAACAGCCCGTCCGGCGCAGGTCGCCTCCCCGGTGGTCGGCGCCGACTGCCGCCTCTTCGCACCGCCATTGGTCCGACCTCTGACGGTTTACGCCATTCGCGCGCCCCGCCTTGACCACCCCCAAAGCCCCTTTTATGGTCGCGCTTACACATGACGTCCGACGTCTCCGTTTTCCCCCACGCTGGAGGCACCGTGCGCGACGAGGCGACCCACGGCCGCAGGACGTTCCTGAAACACGTGGGCGCACTGGGCGCGGCCGCCTCGCTGACGGCCTGTGGGCCCAAGTCCACCATCGACCTCGGCGGCAGCGGCTCCGACCGCACCCTCACGGCCGTGATCGGGTACGGCAACGACGGCAGCTGGGACCCGACCCAGACCGCGTCCGCGTTCGCGATGGCCGCCAACAACCACATCTACGAGGGCCTCGCCGACACCGATCCGATCACCCGCGCCCCCTACCCGGCGCTGGCGACCCGGCTGCCCGCCGACCCGGACGCCACCACGTGGCGGTTCACCCTGCGCCCGGGCGCCACCTTCCACGACGGCAGACCGGTCACCGCCGACGACGTGGTCTTCGTCTTCGACCGGATTCTCGAGCCGGGCACCCAGACCCTCGTGAAGGGCTTCTTCGTGAGCTGGCTGAAGGAGGCCCGGAAGATCGACACCCGGACCGTCGACCTGGTCCTCAGGTTCCCCTTCCCGGACGGGATCGCCCGCCTCACCCTCGCCAAGATCATGCCGGAGCACGTGTTCTCCCGGCCCGGCGCCTGGGACGACGCGATCAAGGGACTGGCGGTGGGCACGGGACCGTACCGGCAGACCGGGCACCACCCGAAGTCGAACACCACCTTCGCCGCCTACGACCGCTACAACGGCCCGCGCAAGCCCGCCTTCCGGCGGATGAACTGGCTGACGATCGTCGACGCGGCCTCCCGCGTGGCCAGGATCTCCGGTGTCGGCGCGGGCGCGCAGATCTCCGACAACATCCCTTACGCCAACATCACCCGCCTCGAACAGGGCGGACTGTCGGTCGGCGGCGGCGCCGGGATGAACAACCTGTTCCTGATGTTCAACACACGGCACAAGCCCTTCGACGACGTCCGGGTCCGCCAGGCCCTGCACCACGCCATCGACAAGGCGAAGATCATCGAGGTCGCCCTCAAGGGCCACGGAAAACCGGCGAGTTCGTTCCTGAACGAGACCAACCCCGCCTACCGCAGGGCGAAGACGGTCTACGACTACGACCCCGACAAGGCGAAGGCACTGCTGGCGGCGGCCGGCGTCAGCGGGCTGGAAATCAACATCCTCGCCGTCAACGTGAGCTGGGTCGTCGACTGCCTGCCCACCATCAAGTCGTCCTGGGACGCGATCGGCGTCGCCACGACCCTGTCCCCGCAGGAGACCACGGCCGTGTTCACCAAGATGGACCAGAAACAGGACTACCAGGTCGTCGCCGCCGTCTCGAACCCGAACCAGTTCGGCCTCGACGCCGACCTGATCATGCACTACAACTACGGTCCCGAGAACCTCTGGATGGGCTACGCCCGATGGGCCGACAACGCTGTCGCGAAACGGCTCTTCAAGGACATGAACGCGGCCACCCGCGAACCGGACCCGGACAAGAAGAAGACGATGATCCAGGACTACATCGACGTCGTCGCCGAACAGGCCGTCCTCTACCCGGTCGTCCACAACGAGCTGATCACCGCCTGGGACCCGCGCAGGCTCACCGGCATAAGGGCCCAGCCCTACCCGGGCATCAACGTCCTGACGGCCAAGTGGGTCTGACGGCATGAACGCCGTCCTGCGCATCCTGCTGCGCCGAGTCGCCCTGCTGGTGCCGCTGCTGCTCGGCATCGCCCTGTTCGTGTTCCTGGTGATGCGCTTCTCCGACGTCGACCCGGCGTCCGCGTTCTTCCAGGGCGCCAACCCCACCCCGCGCCAACTCCACGACTTCCGGGAGCGCAACGGCCTCCTCGACCCGCTCCCCGTCCGCTACGTCCACTTCGTCGGCGACCTGTTCCAGGGCGACCTCGGCACCAGCGCCCTCACCCGCACCCCGGTCCTCGACCAGGTCGCCACCGCCCTGCCCCTCACCCTCCAGCTGACCTTCCTCGGCCTCGGTATCGCCGTCGTCCTGGCACTGGCCGGTGGCGTCACGGCGGCCATCTACCGCGACCGCTGGCCGGACCAGGTCATCCGGGTGCTCTCGCTCGTCGGCGTCGCCGCCCCCGCGTTCTGGCTGGCGCTGCTGATGATCCAGTACCTGGCGGTCGACCGCGGCTGGTTCCCGTCCGGCGGTTACATCAACCCGGAGGACTCCGTCACCGGCTGGCTGAAGACCATGACCCTGCCCGCCCTCGCGCTCTCCCTCCCGGTCGCCGCCCAGCTCACCCGGATCGTCCGCACCTCGGTGGTCGAGGAACTCGACCGGGACTACGTCCGCACGGCCATCGGCAGCGGCCTGCCACCCCATGTCGTGGTCGGCCGCAACGTCCTGCGCAACGCGCTGGTCAACCCCCTGACCGTGCTCGGCCTGCGCGTCGGCTACCTCCTCGGCGGCGCCGTCGTCATCGAGACGATCTTCGCCCTGCCCGGCATGGGCAAGCTGATGATCGACGCCGTGCAGAACGGCGACCCGGCCGTCGTCCAGGGCGTGGTCCTCACCACCGCGACCGGCTTCGTCGTCGTCAACCTCGTCATCGACGTCCTCTATCTGCTGGTCAACCCCCGTCTGAGGGAGGCGGCATGACGACCTTCAACCGCGCGGCCCTCACCACCGCCCTCGCCCGTCCCGGCGTACGACTGCGCAGACTGTCGCCGCTGTCCAGGGCGGCCCTCGCCTTCCTGGCCGTGGTCGTCCTGGTGGCGGTGTTCGCGCCCCTCCTCGCCCCCGCCGACCCCCTCGCCCAGCAGGCCCCCACCGACGGCACCGGGCACCCCTCCGCCGGTCACTGGATGGGCCAGGACAGCCTCGGCCGGGACATCCTCAGCCGGCTGATGTACGGCGCCCGCTGGTCCCTCGCCATCGGCCTCGGCGCGACCGGCCTCGCCCTGGTCGCCGGGGCGCTGCTCGGCGCGCTCGCGGCCACCTCCCGCAAGGGCGTCGACGAGACGCTGATGCGCTGCCTGGACGTGGTGATGGCGTTCCCGGGCATCGCCCTGGCCGCCGTCCTGGTCGCCGTCTTCGGCGGCGGCATCACCGTCCTGATCTGCGCGATCGCCTTCCTCTTCACCCCACCCGTGGCCCGCGTGGTGCGGGCCAACGTCCTCGACCAGTACGGCGAGGACTACGTCACCGCGGAACGCGTGATCGGCGCCCGCACCCCCCACATCGTGCTCCGCCATGTGGCCGTCAACTGCGCCGCCCCCGTCCTGGTCTTCTGCACGGTCCAGGTCGCCGAGGCCATCGTCTTCGAGGCGTCCCTGTCCTTCATCGGCGCGGGCGTCCGGCCCCCCGACCCGTCCTGGGGCAGCGTCATCGCGGACGGCAAGAACATGGTCCTGACGGGAGGCTGGTGGGCGACCCTCTTCCCCGGCCTGCTGATCCTGCTCACCGTCCTCTCCCTGAACATCCTCTCCGAGGGCGTCTCGGACGCGTGGGCATCACCGGCACCGAGGGAGACGGAGACGGACCCGGCGGATCCCGTCGAGACGCCCGAGCCGGGCGAGATCCTGGAGCTGCCCGGCCTGACGGAGGCGGGGGAGCGGCTCCGCTCCCGGGCCCGGCCCCTCCCGCCACAGGAGGGCCAACCGGTGCTGTCGGTGAAGAACCTCGCCATCGGCTTCGCCTACCGCCACCAGGGCGTGAACATCGTGGACGGCATCGGCTTCGACATCTACCCGGGTGAAGTCCTGGGCCTGGTGGGGGAGTCGGGCTGCGGAAAGTCCCTGACGGCCCTGACAGTCATGGGCCTGCAGCCGAAGACGGCCAGGGTGACGGGCGAGATTCTTTTCAGCCGACGGGACGGGAGCGCCCCGTCAGGGGCGCGGGGCCGTACTGAACATGCGGCTACCGCCGCGCGGGCGCGATCAACCCCCACAAACCCGCAGCCGCCCGTGGACCTCACCACCCCCCACCGCCGCCTCCTGGGCCACGAAATCGCGATGGTCCATCAGGACGCCCTCTCCTCCCTGAACCCGGGGATGACCATCCAGGCCCAGCTCAAGCAACTGACACGACGCGGCGGCACCCGGACCCCGGCCGAACTCCTCACCCTCGTCGGCCTCGACCCCACCCGAACCCTCCGCAGCCACCCCCACGAACTCTCCGGCGGCCAACGCCAACGCGTCCTGATCGCCATGGCCCTCTCCCGGGACCCCCGCCTGATCATCGCCGACGAACCGACCACCGCCCTCGACGTCACCGTCCAGGCCCAGGTGATGGAACTCCTCCTCCGCCTCCGCGAGGAACTCGGCTTCGCGCTGATCCTCGTCTCGCACGACCTGGCCCTCGTCGCGGACGTCACCGACCGGGTGGTGGTGATGTACGGCGGACAGATCGTCGAGACCGGCGTCACCGCGGAGCTGGTCGCCGCCCCGACCCACCACTACACGCGCGGCCTGCTCGGCAGCGTGCTGTCCCTGGAGTCCGGGGCCGAACGGCTCACCCAGATCAGGGGCGTGGTGCCGTCCCCGGCCGACTTCCCGGCGGGCTGCCGCTTCGCGGACCGCTGCCCGGCGGCGAGCGAGGTCTGCCGTACGACGGCGCCGGACCTGGCCGGCTCGCGCACCCACACCGCGGCCTGCCACCACCCGGCCGTCGACCTGGCGAGCAAGGAGGCGGTGACATGAGCGCGGTGGAGCTGTCCGGCGTCCATGTGGTCCACCGGGCCCGCGGCGGCGGCGTGTTCGGCCGGGACCGGGTGTACGCGCTGACCGGCGCCGACTTCACCGTGGCGCCCGGCGAGACGGTCGGGGTGGTCGGCGAGTCGGGGTGCGGGAAGTCGACGCTGGCGAAGGTGCTGGTCGGCATCCAGCGGCCGACCTCCGGCACGGTCACCTTCCACGGCCGCGACCTGTGGTCGATGGCCCCGGCCGAACGCCGGTCGGCCGTCGGCGCGAGCACCGGCATGATCTTCCAGGACCCGTCGACGTCCCTCAACCGGCGCCTGCCCGTCCGCCGTATCCTCCGCGACCCGCTGGACGTCCACCAGCGCGGCACCCGGGCCGAACGGGAGGAGCGGGTACGGGAGCTGATGGGCCTGGTCGGCCTGCCCCGGGCCCTCGCCGAGGCCCTGCCCGGCCAGCTCTCCGGCGGACAGCGCCAGCGAGTCGCGATCGCCCGCGCCCTCGCCCTGGACCCCGACCTGGTGGTGGCGGACGAACCGACGAGCGCGCTGGACGTCTCGGTCCGCGCCCAGATCCTCAACCTCCTCCTCGACCTGCGCGAACGCCTCGCCCTTGCCATGGTCTTCGTCTCCCACGACATCCAGACGGTACGGCGGATGAGCGACCGGGTGATCACCATGTACCTGGGCCGGATCGTCGAGGAGACCCCGGCCGCCGAGGTCACCGAGCACGCCCGGCACCCGTACACCCGGGCCCTGTTCTCGGCCACCCCCGGCCTGCTGCACCCGATGGACCCCATCCCGCTGACCGGTCCGGTGCCCTCGGCCACCCGCCCGCCGTCCGGCTGCCCGTTCCGCACCCGCTGCTGGAAGGCGGACGACGAGTGTGCCGTCCGCATGCCTGACTTCACGGCCGCGTCACGCGAGGGTCACCGCTACCGCTGTCACCATCCTGTGAAGGAGGACCAGCCGAGCCACAGCCTGCCCAGGGAGCCCTGATGACCCTGCCCACCCCGCTGACCGGTGTCGTACCGCCCGTCTGCACCCCTCTGACACCGGACCGCGAGGTGGACGTCCCCTCCCTGCGCAGGCTTGTCGACCATCTGGTCGCGGCCGGGGTGGACGGCCTGTTCGTGCTGGGCTCGACGTCGGAGGTCGCGTATCTGACGGACCGGCAGCGCAGGCTGGTCACGGAGACGGTGGTGACGCATACGGCCGGGCGGCTACCGGTCCTGGCCGGGGTGATCGACATGACGACACCCCGCGTCCTGGACCACGTCGCGTCCGTCACCTCCGCCGGCGCGGAGGCGATCGTCGTCACCGCCCCCTTCTACACCCGCACCCACCCCGCCGAGACCGCCCGCCACTTCCGCCTGATCGCCGACCGGTCCCCGGTCCCGGTCATCGCCTACGACATCCCGTCGGCCGTCCACACCAAACTCCCCGCCGGTCTGGTGCTTGAGCTGGCCGCCGACCGTGTCCTGGCCGGGCTGAAGGACTCCAGCGGCGACCTGGCGGGCTTCCGCGAGGTCGTCACGGGCTCCCGGGGCCTGCCCGGCTTCAGCGCCCTGACCGGATCGGAACTGCTCGTCGACGCGGCCCTCGCGCTGGGCGCCGACGGCGCGGTACCCGGCCTCGCCAACGTCGACCCGGACGGTTACGTCCGCCTCCACCGGCTCTGCCGGGCCGGTGACTGGGAGCGGGCGCGGGCCGAACAGGAGCGGCTGTGCGGGCTGTTCGCGATGGTCCGGATCGGCGACGAGCGCCGGATGGGCGGCAGCTCGGCGGCGCTGGGCGCGTTCAAGGCGGCGCTGCGTCTGCGCGGGGTCATCGCGTCCCCGGTCACGGCGGAGCCGCAGGTTCCGTTGTCGGAGGCGGAGACCGAGTGCGTGGGCAAGCACCTCGCGGCGGCCGGCCTGCTGTGAGCCGGCACCGCCGACGCGGCCAGGGGAGGCCGACGGCCCCGGATGTGCAGGGTGCAGGAGGCGGAAGCCCAGGCTCGGCAGGCTGTCGCCGCCCGCGAAGCGGCCGCCGGGGCGCAGCCCCCGGCAGACCTCGGCGAACAGCCGGTCCTGGGACGCCGTCGCCGAGGCCCGCCCGGCCGGCGCCCACGGCGGCGGTTCCTCCTTCGTCAGCCGGGTGGCTGTTGTCGCCCTCGCGGGTCTGGGGATCCCGGTCGGCCGGGGACGCCGTGATGCGCAGTGCCCTACGTCCGCCGGACCGAGCCGGCCACGGTCGCCGTCACCCCGCTCGAGCGAAGCCAGGAGTGGGGGAGGCGGCTGATGCAGTGCGCGCTGCCCTCCCGCTTCCCGGCCCCGCCGGGCACCGCGGGGCCGGGACAGTCTCCGGCCGAGTCTAGACACGCAGCGCCACCTCAGTGATGCGAAGCGTGAAATTCCCGGGGGCGGGGGAGCCAGGTGAGGTGAACGCGAAGAACCTCCCTCTCGGCTCCTGCGCCGTCGACACCCGTACCGGACGGCTGGGCATCGTCATGGGGCACGAAGGCCCTTATGTGCAGCTGCGGCCGTACGGGGGAGGGCGTGAGTGGGACGCACACCCGGACGCCGTACGGATCGCGACCCAGGCGGAACGGCTCAGCGCGGCCACCGCCCACGCCAACGCCCGCAGCCGCGGCGAGGTGCCTTGAAGGTTCCGGTCCGGACCGGTCCCCTGCCTCGGCAGGGCAGAATGGGCCCATGAGCCTGTTCCGCGACGACGGCATCGTGCTGCGCACCCAGAAGCTGGGTGAGGCGGACCGGATCATCACCTTGCTCACGCGCGGACACGGCCGGGTGCGGGCGGTCGCTCGTGGGGTGCGGCGGACCAAGTCGAAGTTCGGGGCGCGTCTTGAGCCGTTCTCCCATGTCGACGTGCAGTTCTTCGCGCGGGGGAGCGAGCTGGTCGGGCGCGGGCTGCCGCTGTGCACCCAGAGCGAGACCATCGCGCCGTACGGCGGCGGGATCGTCACCGACTACGCGCGGTACACCGCCGGGACGGCCATGCTGGAGACCGCCGAGCGGTTCACGGACCACGAGGGGGAGCCCGCGGTGCAGCAGTATCTGCTGCTCGTGGGGGCACTCAGGACGCTCGCCCGGGGCGAGCACGCACCCCACCTCGTCCTCGACGCCTTCCTGCTGCGCTCCCTCGCCGTCAACGGCTACGCGCCCAGCTTCGACTCCTGCGCCAGGTGCGGGATGTCCGGCCCGAACCGTTTCTTCTCGGTGGCCTCCGGCGGCAGCGTCTGCGTGGACTGCCGGGTACCGGGCAGCGTCGTACCCTCGCCGCAGACCCTGGTTCTCCTCGGCGCGCTGCTTACGGGAGACTGGGAGACGGCGGACGCGGCCGAGGCACGGCACGTCCGGGAGGGCAGCGGGCTGGTGTCCGCCTATCTGCACTGGCACCTGGAGCGGGGGCTGCGCTCGCTCAGGTATGTAGAGAAGAGCTAGAGGAGACGAGAAGCACATGGTCGTACGCGGGATCCTGGGGAGCCGGCGCCGCGGGTACAGGACGCCGGAGCCGCACCCGTCCGGTGCCCGTCCGCCGAAGCTCCCGGGGGAGCTGGTCCCGAACCATGTGGCCATCGTGATGGACGGCAACGGCCGCTGGGCGAAGGAGCGCGGGCTGCCGCGCACCGAAGGGCACAAGGTCGGCGCCGAGCGCGTCCTGGACGTGCTCCAGGGCTCGATCGAGATCGGCGTCCGGAACATCTCCCTGTACGCCTTCTCCACCGAGAACTGGAAGCGCTCGCCCGAAGAGGTCCGCTTCCTGATGAACTTCAACCGCGACTTCATCCGCAGGACCCGCGACCAGCTCGACGAACTCGGTATCCGGGTGCGCTGGGCGGGCCGGATGCCCCGGCTGTGGAAGTCGGTCGCCAAGGAGCTCCAGGTCGCCCAGGAGCAGACCAAGGGCAACGACCTGCTCACCCTGTACTTCTGCATGAACTACGGCGGCCGGGCCGAGATCGCCGACGCGGTGCAGTCGATCGCCGAGGAGGTCAAGGCGGGCCGGCTCGACCCGTCGAAGATCAGCGAGAAGACCATCCAGAAGCACATGTACTACGGGGACATGCCGGACGTGGACATGTTCCTGCGCCCCAGCGGCGAGCAGCGCACCTCCAACTTCCTGCTCTGGCAGAGCGCTTACGCCGAGATGGTCTACCAGGACGTCCTGTGGCCCGACTTCGACCGCCGTGACCTGTGGCGGGCGTGCGTCGAATTCGCCTCCCGGGACCGGCGGTTCGGCGGTGCCATCCCCAACGAGGAGCTGCTGGCCATGGAGGGCGACCAGTCCGGCGACTGACGGCCACCCGCCGTTCACGGGAGCCGTCCAGGATGCGGGGGACCATGCCTGACCACCCCTCGGTCTCCCGCCTCTGGAACGGTCGCCACCGACGGCCAGGACGGCGACACGATCCTCGCACTGTGGAGCCACGCCCGGGCCGACGGTGAACTCACCCCGCTCGGCAAGAAGTTCGGCCCGGACGTGCAGGCCCTCGAAGCGGCCGTGAACGCCGTCGGGTACGGCAACCTCAGCGGCCGCGGCAAGGACGAACTCCGCGCCACCGCGGTGCGCCTGGAGAAGCGCCTGCCCGCCCTCTTCTCCTCGATCGCCGAGAACGGCGAGAAGACCGACGTCGTCAGCTCGGGCCAGGGCCGCGCGGTGGACAGCGGTACGGTCTTCTCCACCGCCCTCACCGACGCCGACCCGGCGCTGAAGGCCTCGCTCGGCACCGCCCGGGCCGACAAGGACCTGCTCTACCGGGCAGCGAGAAGCCGCGACGCCGGACAGGACCTACACCTACGCCGACAACCCCTGGCGCGGCGCCGACGTCGCCTCCCTGGCCTCCAACATCCAGTGGGACGTCTACCGGAAGGGCGACGACTACCTGGTCAGGATGCTCTACAACGAGAAGGAAGTCGCCTTCAAGGCCGGCTGGAAGCCGATCTCGAAGGGCAGCGAGTTCTACGACCTCGACGAGCTGGAGAAGTGCTTCGACCGGAGCTGACCGGCACCGCTACGATCCGCCCCATGGTCATGGACATGAACGTGGGGCGGAATGCCGCGCCAGACACGGTGGAGTTGGAGTTCGCGCCGACGGCGAGGGACTTCACCGCGGTATGGAGACAGCGCCGGCGGTTCAGCAAGGGCGGCCGGCGGGAGTACTGGATGATCGTCGTGGCGTCCCTGGTGGCCGCCCTGCAAGCCGTCCTGCTGGTGACCGGGCGGCAGGCCAACGTGGGTCTGCTGGCCGGGCTGGTCGCCTTCGTGGCCCTGTTGCTGGCCATCCCATGGCTGACGGGACGGGCTCTGCAGCGCATGGCCGCACGCAACGGCGTCTTCCGGACGGTCGTCACGGCGTCCGGGGTGACGGTGACAACCGACCACACCTCGACCACCATCGACTGGGCGGCGCAGCCCCGCTACAGCGAGACTGCCGAACTCTTCATCACGTTCAGCGACACCAAGGGCGGGCTCGCGTTCACGCTGCTGCCCAAACGGGGTCTCAAGGACCCGGCCGACGCGGACCGGCTGCGTGCGCTCCTCGACCGGCACCTCACGCGCGGGTAGCTCAGCAGCTCCCCGCGGTCCCGGCGCAGTCCGCGCACGTGCCGAAGATCTCCACCGTGTGGGCCACGTTGACGTAGCCGTGTTCCGCGGCGATCGCCTCCGCCCACTTCTCGACGGCCGGTCCCTCCACCTCCACCGCCTTGCCGCAGACCCTGCAGACCAGGTGGTGATGGTGCTCCCCCGTGGAGCACCGCCGGTACACCGACTCGCCGTCGGACGTGCGCAGGACGTCCACCTCGCCGGCGTCGGCGAGGGACTGGAGGGTTCGGTACACCGTGGTGAGGCCCACCGAGTCGCCCTTGTGCTTGAGCATGTCGTGCAGTTCCTGCGCGCTGCGGAACTCGTCGACCTCGTCCAGGGCGGCCGCCACGGCTGCCCGCTGGCGGGTCGAGCGGCCCTTCACGGGCGGTCCAGCGGTCGTCACCGGTTGTCTCCTCACATCACTGCTTCTGCCGGGCCATTGTGCCAGCCCGATGTGTGCGCGGTCAGACGCCGACTTCGTCGGCCGTCTTCAGGCCGGCCGGAATCGTGCACTCCGCCGGGTCCCCGGCGGGCCGCCGGGCGGCCGCAGCGCGGGCGCGTCGCCGGGCCAGCGGTGTGGCCAGCGCGCTCAGCACGATGAACGCGGCGATCGTCAGCAGCACGATCGTCGCGCCCGGCGGAACGTACTGGTAGTACGAGGTGATCGTGCCCCCGATCGTCACGGTCACACCGATCGCGACGGCGATCGCGAACGTGGCCGCGAAGCTGCGGCTCAGCTGCTGGGCCGCGGCCACCGGGACCACCATCAGCGCCGACACCAGCAGCAGGCCCACCACGCGCATCGCGACGGTCACCGTGACCGCCGCCGTGATCGCCGTCAGCAGGTTCAGCGCCCGCACCGGCAGGCCCGTCACCCGCGCGAACTCCTCGTCCTGGCTCACCGCGAACAGCTGCCGGCGCAGGCCGAGGGTGACCAGGAGGACGAAGGCGGCGAGTACGCAGATCGCGGTCACGTCCGACTCCGACACCGTCGACAGCGAGCCGAAGAGGTACGACATCAGATTGGCGTTGGAGCCGCCCGGCGCGAGGTTGATCAGCATCACCCCGCCGGCCATACCGCCGTAGAAGAGCATCGCGAGGGCGATGTCGCCGCGGGTCCTGCCGTACCAGCGGATCAGCTCCATCAGGACGGCGCCGAGGACCGACACCGCCGTCGCCATCCAGACGGGGGAGGTGGAGAGCAGGAAGCCGAGGCCGACGCCCGTCATGGCCACGTGGCCGATGCCGTCGCCCATCAGGGCCTGGCGGCGCTGGACCAGGTAGATGCCGATGGCGGGGGCGGTGAGGCCGACCAGGACGGCGGCGAGCAGGGCCCGCTGCATGAAGGCGTAGTTCAGGAAGTCCATCAGCTCAGCAGTCCCGTGCGGATCGGCGCGTGCTCGTGGGGGTGGACGTGGTCGTGGCCGGGGAGGGCATGCTGGCCCACGGCCCGCGGCGGCGGGCCGTCGTGCAGGACGCAGCCGTCACGCAGGACGACCGCGCGGTCGATCAGCGGCTCCAGCGGGCCCAGTTCGTGCAGGACCAGCAGGACCGTGGTGCCCTGCTCGACCTGCTCGCGCAGGGTCCGCGCGAGGATCTCCTGGCTGGCCAGGTCGACGCCCGCCATCGGCTCGTCCATGATCAGCAGTTCGGGCCGGGCGACCAGGGCGCGGGCGATCAGCACCCGCTGGTGCTGGCCGCCGGAGAGCGCCTCGACGTTGTCCCTGGCCCGGTCCGCCATCCCGACCAGGCCGAGCGCGTCCCGTACGGCCTGGTGGTCGGCCTTGCGGAAGAGGCCGAAGCGGGTGCGGGAGAGGCGGCCGGCGGAGACGACCTCGGTGACTGTGGCGGGGACACCGCCCGCGGCGGTGGTGCGCTGCGGCACGTAGCCGATCCGGGACCAGTCGCGGAAGGTGCGCCGCGGGCTGCCGAACAGGGTGATCTCGCCGCCGCTGACCGGCACCTGGCCGATGATCGTGCGGATCGCGGTCGACTTGCCGGAGCCGTTGGCGCCGAGCAGCGCGACGACCTCACCGCGGTGCACGGTGAGGTCGATGCCCCGCAGGACGGGGCGCGAGCCCAGCTCGGCGGTGACACCGCGCAGGGATATGACGGGCTCGCCGGTGGTCATCTCGTCTCCGCTCACTTGGCGCCCAGGGCCGTCCGGAGGGCCTTGAGGTTGGCTTCCTGGACCGCGAAGTAGTCCTTGCCGCGGGACTTTGCGGTGATGCCCTCGATCGGGTCGAGGACGTCCGTCCTCAGCCCGGCGTCGGCGGCGATGGTCTTCGCGGTCTTGTCGCTGACGAGCGTCTCGTAGAACACGGTGGTGACGCCGTCGGCCCTGGCCATCGTCTCCAGGTCCTTCACCCGGGCCGCGCTCGGCTCCGACTCCGGATCGAGGCCGTTGATGGCCTCCTCGGTCAGGCCGTAGCGCTCGGCGAGGTAGCCGAAGGCCGCGTGGGTGGTGATGAAGACCTTGGACCTCGTGTTCGCCAGGCCTTCCTTGAACCGGGTGTCGAGGGCGTCCAGCTTCTTGACCAGGGCCGCGGTGTTCTTCCGGTAGTCGGCCGCATGGTCCGGGTCGGCCTTCTCGAAGGCCTTGCCGACCCCCTCGGCGACCTGGGCGTAGCGCACCGGGTCCAGCCAGATGTGCGGGTCGAGGCCGGACAGCTCCTCGTTCTTGGAGGTGTCGTGCGTGGCCGCGTGGCCGCCGACCTCGTTGCCGTGATTCTCCAGCGTGGTCAGGGAGGCCGCGTCGATCTTCGTCCCGACCGACGACTGGGCGACCGCGTCGTCGACGGAGGGCTGGAGGTTCTTCAGGTAGAGGACCGCGTCGGACTTCTCGATCCCGATGATCTGCTTGGGGCTGATCTCCAGGTCGTGCGGTTCCTGGCCGGGCGATGTGAGACTGGTGACGTGGACGTGGCTGCCGCCGATCCGGTCGGCGAGGAAGGCCATCGGGTAGAAGGACGCGACGACGTCGAACTTGCCGGTCTGGGCCGCCGTGGCGTCGCCGCCGCAGGCAGAGAGAGTCGCTATGCCGAGGGCGGTGACGGTGGTCGCGGCGACCGTGGGTATGAGGCGTCGTCGTACGTTCATGAGACTCATTTTCAACAAATATGGAAACCGTTGTCAAGAAGCCTGGGTGGGAGGCCGGTAAGGGGCACGGATTTGGTCGAGGGGGAGTCCCCGCCGGTAACCTGAAGCATTAGCTCTGAAGCGTCTCGCTTCCTCGCCCGTCGTCGTAATGAAGAGAGCACCGTGGCCGCCGACAAGATCGACACCATCGTCAGCCTGAGCAAGCGCCGTGGCTTCGTATTCCCCTGCAGTGAGATCTACGGCGGACAGCGTGCCGCCTGGGACTACGGGCCGCTGGGTGTCGAGCTCAAGGAGAACCTGAAGCGCCAGTGGTGGCGCTACATGGTGACGTCGCGCGAGGACGTGGTCGGTATCGACTCGTCCGTCATCCTGGCCCCGGAGGTCTGGGTGGCCTCCGGTCATGTCGCCACCTTCACGGACCCGCTGACCGAGTGCACCGCCTGCCACAAGCGGTTCCGCGCCGACCACCTGGAGGAGGCCTACGAGGCCAAGCACGGCCGCCTCCCGGAGAACGGCCTGGCGGACGTCAACTGCCCCAACTGCGGCAACAAGGGCCAGTTCACCGAGCCCAAGCAGTTCTCCGGTCTGCTCTCCACCCACCTCGGCCCGACGCAGGACAGCGGCTCGGTCGCCTATCTGCGCCCGGAGACCGCGCAGGGCATCTTCACCAACTTCGCCCAGGTACAGACCACTTCGCGCCGCAAGCCGCCGTTCGGCATCGCGCAGATGGGCAAGTCCTTCCGCAACGAGATCACGCCCGGCAACTTCATCTTCCGCACCCGCGAGTTCGAGCAGATGGAGATGGAGTTCTTCGTCAAGCCGGGCGAGGACGAGAAGTGGCAGGAGTACTGGATGGAGCAGCGCTGGAACTGGTACACCGGCCTGGGCCTGCGTGAAGAGAACATGCGGTGGTACGAGCACCCGAAGGAGAAGCTCTCCCACTACTCCAAGCGCACCGCCGACATCGAGTACCGCTTCCAGTTCGGCGGCAACGAGTGGGGCGAGCTGGAGGGTGTCGCCAACCGCACCGACTACGACCTGGGCGCCCACTCCAAGGCCTCCGGCCAGGACCTCTCCTACTTCGACCAGGAGGCCGGGGAGCGCTGGACGCCGTACGTCATCGAGCCGGCGGCCGGTGTCGGGCGCGCGATGCTCGCGTTCCTCCTTGACGCCTACGTCGAGGACGAGGCGCCGAACGCCAAGGGCAAGCTGGAGAAGCGCACGGTGCTCCGCCTGGACCACCGGCTGGCCCCGGTGAAGGTCGCGGTCCTGCCGCTGTCCCGCAACCCCGAGCTGTCCCCGAAGGCCAAGGGTCTCGCCGCCTCCCTGCGGCAGAACTGGAACATCGAGTTCGACGACGCCGGCGCCATCGGCCGCCGCTACCGCCGCCAGGACGAGATCGGCACGCCGTACTGCGTGACCGTCGACTTCGACACGCTCGAGGACAACGCCGTGACGGTCCGTGAGCGTGACTCGATGAAGCAGGAGCGGATCTCCCTGGACCAGATCGAGGGCTACCTCGCGGGCCGCCTGCTGGGCGCCTAGGGTCCGCCCGACCCGGGGGCCGGCTGCCTCGGGGTCCAAACGCCACTACGCCGGACGAGCCGACAGGGCTCGTCCGGCGTCGCGCGTCTTGCGGGTCAACGCCGCTGAAGCGCCTTCACGTTGTCGCCGAACGTCCAGTTCTTCGAGCCGTCCCAGTTGATCGACCAGGTCATCAGACCCTTGAGGGACGTGCCGTAGTGGTTCCAGGCCTGCGCGACCAGGCTCGGTGACATGTAGCCGCCGCCCGCTCCCGACTGCGCGGGCAGCCCCGGGACCTGCTTGTCGTACGGCACCCTGATCGTCGTACCCTGCACGACCAGGCCCTTGTTGAGGCAGTCCGTCTGGGCGGTGAAGCCGGCGACCGTGCCCGCCGAGTAGGAGTCGCCGGAGCAGCCGTACATGCTGCCGTTGTAGTACTGCATGTCGAGCCACCACAGCCGGCCGTTGTCGGCGTACTTCTTGACGATCGGCAGATAGGCGCCCCAGATCGAGCCGTAGGTGATGCTGCCTCCGGTGACGTACGCCGTCTCCGGGGCCATCGTCAGGCCGAAGCCCGCCGGCATCTGGGCGAGGATCCCGTCGATGATGCGGACCAGGTTGGCCTGCGAGGTGGAGAGCTGGGTGATCGATCCGCTGCCCACCAGGCCGGTCTCGATGTCGATGTCGATGCCGTCGAAGTTGTACTTCTTCAGGATCGGGACGATCGTCGCGACGAACCTGTCGGCCACGGTGGACGAGCTCAGGTCGATGCCGGCCGCCGCGCCGCCGATCGACAGCAGGATGGTCTGCCCTGCCGCCTTCGCCGCGCACATCTCCGCGGGCGTCGCCACCTTCACGCCCGCGTCCATGCCGTCCTCCCACAGCGCGGTGCCGTCCGAGCGGATGACGGGGAAGGCCGCGTTGATCACGTTGTAGCCGTGGGCGGCGATCCGGGAGTCGGTGATCGGGGTCCAGCCGAAGGGTGGGTGGACGCCGTTGGCGGAGCCGTCCCAGTTCTCCCAGTAGCCCTGCAGGACCTTTCCGGCGGGCCTCGACTTCACCGCGCAGGTGTCGGCGGCGGAGGCGGGGGCGGCGGCGGGGAGCTGGGTGAGCGCGGCGGTCGCCAGGGCGGCGGCGAGCAGGCTGAGGGCGCGGCGGAACATACGGATCCTCCCGGTGGGGGTGCGGCGAGGTGTCGTAGCCATGACAGTGCGCGTGGTCCAGACCTCTCGTCAATAGGTCTGGACCAGAAACGGGCCGAGTCGGCGGTGGGGTATGGAATAACAGATATTGAAATCTGTCAGCTGTCATGTCAGGGTGGTCTTATGACGATGAAAACCCGAACCCTCGGATCCACCGGCCCCCAGGTCTCCGCCCTCGGCCTCGGCTGCATGGGCATGTCCGCCCTCTACGGCGAAGCCGACCGCGCCGAGTCGATCGCCACCGTCCACGCCGCCCTCGAAGCCGGTGTGACCCTCCTCGACACCGGCGACTTCTATGCCATGGGCCACAACGAGATGCTGGTCGGCGAGGCCCTGCGCACCGCCCCCACCGCCCTGCGTGAACAGGCGCTGACCAGCGTCAAGTTCGGCGCCCTGCGTGACCCGGCCGGCGGCTGGAACGCCTACGACGGCCGTCCGAACGCGGTCAAGAACTTCGCCGCGTACTCCCTCCAGCGCCTCGGCGTCGACCACATCGACGTCTACCGGATCGCCCGCGTCGACCCCGACGTGCCGATCGAGGAGACGGTCGGCGCCATCGCGGAACTGGTCGAGCAGGGATACGTCCGGCACATCGGCCTCAGCGAGGCGTCCGCGGACAACATCCGCCGGGCCGCCGCCACCGCGCCGATCTCCGACCTGCAGATCGAGTACGCGATCATCACCCGCGACATCGAGCGGGAGATCCTGCCCACCACCCGTGAGCTGGGCATCGGCATCACCGCCTACGGCGTGCTCTCCCGGGGCCTGATCTCCGGCCACTTCACCCGCGACCGGCAGCTCGCCGCGCACGACTTCCGCTCCTTCTCGCCCCGCTTCCAGGGCGACAACCTCCGGCACAACCTGGACCTCGTCGAGGCCCTGCGCAAGATCGCCGGGGACAAGGGCGTGACGGTCGCGCAGATCGCCATCGCCTGGGTGCTCGCCCGTGGCGAGGACATCGTGCCGCTCGTCGGCGCCCGCACCCGCGAGCGGCTCGGCGAGTCCCTCGGCGCGCTGGACGTCACCCTGGACGCGGCCGACCTGGCGGCGATCGAGGAGGCCGTACCGGCGGACGCGGCGGCGGGCACCCGCTACCCGGCCGCGCAGATGTCCCACCTCGGCACCGAGCACTGACGACGGCTTTGGGTACCGTCTAGGCCATGACAGCCACGTCCCCGCCCCCGACCCTCACCGCCGAGCGCATCCTCGAGGCGACCGAGGAGGTGCTGCGCCGGCACGGCCCGGCCAAGGCCACCGTGGTGGACGTGGCCCGCGCGCTCGGCGTCAGCCACGGCAGTGTCTACCGGCACTTCCGGACCAAGGCGGCGCTGCGGGAGGCGGTGACCAAGCGGTGGCTGGACCGCACCTCGATGGTCCTGTCCGTCATCGTGGCCGAGGACCGCGCCCCGCGGGAGCGGCTGCGCGACTGGCTGTGGGCGCTCTTCGACGCCAAGCGCCGTAAGTCGGGCGACGACCCGGAGTTGTTCGCCACCTACATGGTGCTGGTCGACGAGAACGGCCCGGCGGTCACCGAGCACATAGACGACCTGACCGGGCAGCTCGCCGAGATCCTCCGGGACGGGGTCGGCACGGGAGCCTTCACCGTGTCCGACCCCGCCGCGGCGGCCCGGGTCGTCTTCCAGGCCACCGGCCGCTTCCACGACCCGGGCTACGCACGCGAGTGGGTGCGGCCGGAGGTCGAGGCGGACTTCGCCTCGATGGTGGACCTGCTGCTGCGCGGCCTCAGTTCACCTTGACCGTCACGGTCGGGGAGTAGACCTTCTTGCCGACCGCCGCGATCCGCAGATGCTGGGTGCCCTTGGTGTTGAGCTTCGCGGTCAGCGAGTAGGCGCTGCCGTTCTTGACCTTGACGCTCGCTTTGAGCGCGGTCCACTTGCCGTTGTTCTCGTGCTGGAGGACCAGCGGCGAGCCGATCTTCAGGCCCTCGGTGCGACCGGTGAAGGTCACCGTGTCACCGGCCTTGATCGAGGTCTTGCTCGCCCTGATCGTGATCGAGCCCATGGTGGACATGGACGGGCTCGGCTTCGGGCTGCTCGGCGCGGGGCTCGGCTTGGCCTCCGCGGCGAAGGCGCCGGCACTACCGGCCGACAGCAGGGCCAGGGAGAGGGCGCCGGCGGCGAGGGCCCGGGACACCGGGCGGTGGATGGGGTGCATGGCAGAGCTCCTGTCGACGGGGACGGGGGACGCCTCCAGGCTTGGCCGGGTCGCGCGCGGCGGCGACCCGGGAAGTTTCTCAAGCGGTGAACGCCACCCTTTGCTTCGGTAAAGTCCGCAGGTGGCGACATGTGGCGCTGACCTCGCGATACCTACCTGCGCTATCACCCGAATGCAGTAACGGGAGGGCTAGGCCGTGGCTTGCCAGAAGTCCCGCATCAGCGGTGTCGGCGTCGGGTTCGTCATGGCCACCTGGGTCAGCAGGACCGTGACCGCGCCGGTGGTGGGGACGAGGTGCGCCGTGGTGCCGGTGCCGCCCACCCAGCCGTAGCGGCCGGGGACGTTCCAGGGGGCGGCCGGGGTGACGTCGACCTGGCCGCCGTAACCCCAGCCCTGGCCCTCCAGGAAGAGGGTGGCGCTCTCGCGCTGGGCCGCCGTCAGATGGTTGGTGGTCATCCGGCTGACCGAAGTGACGGAGAGGAGACGGCGGCCGTCCGGGGCAGCGCCGGCGTTCAGCAGCAGCCGGGCGAAGGCGAGCCAGTCGTCGGCCGTGGAGACCAGGCCCCCGCCGCCCGAGGGGAATCGCGGCAGGCGGCTGTAGTCGCCGTCCGGGGTGTCCGTCAGGCGCAGGGAGCCGTCCTCGGCGGGGGCGTAGGCGGAGGTGAAGCGGTGCCTTTTCGACGCCGGCACCTCGAACGCCGTGTCCCGCATGCCCAGCGGCTCGAAGATCCGTTCCGCCAGGAAGTCGGGGAGGGTACGGCCCGACACCCGCGCGACCAGGATGCCCTGGAGGGCGGACGAGGTGCCGTACAGCCAGGCCTCGCCCGGCTGGTGGAGCATCGGCACCTGGGCGAGCAGGCCCAGCCAGGTGTCCGGGTCCGGCCAGTCCTGGAACGGGCGGCTGTGATCCTCCACCGCGAACAGGGCCTGTGCGGCGGGCAGGGAGAAGTCGTCGGGCAGGCCCCAGCCGGTGCGGAAGCTGAGCAGGTCCTCGACGGTCACCGGGCGGTCCGCCGGCACGACGTCGTCGACAGGGCTCGCGGGCGTCCGGACCACCACCGGCTTCGCGAGTTCCGGGAGCCACCCGGCCACCGGGTCGTCGAGCCCGACCCGGCCCTCGTCCACCAGCATCAGCACCGCCGCCGCGACGATCGGCTTGGTGATCGACGCGATCCGGAAGATCGACTCCCGGGTCATCGGCGTGGACCCCTCGGCATCCAGGTCGCCGACGGTCACGACCTCGACGTCGTCACCCCGGGCGACCAGCCCGACGGCTCCCGGGACCGTGCCGTTGTCCATATGACGGTGCAGGGTGGCATGGAGCGGGGTCATGGTCATCGGTCGTCCTTCCGTCGGGTGCGGTCGTGTGCACGACTGCCACGCCGGCGGAAACTCATCGGGAGGGCTGGGCTCCCGCGGGGTCCACGGTGGCCTGGTGGGCCTCGGCCAGATGCTCCTCCGCCTTCAGCCAGGGCAGGAACTGCGCGCCCTGCTGCCAGCCGCAGGTGTCACACCTGATCGTGCGCTGGATGCCGGTGCGCTGCACCCGCACGGTGTGTTCCCGCCCGTGCTGGTCCCAGCGGCTGACCTTACTCGAGTCGATCTGTGACATGACGCCTCCGAGTCCGTGCCTGATCTGCCGTTCGGCACGTGTCGACGGGAGGAGTGTGCAGCAAGACCAACATCAACAGGGATTTCTTCACAGCGAGTTGGCCAAGCCGTTTCCGGGCGGCCGGGTTTCGGCCGCTGGGCAGGCCGTTTCGTGTACATCCCAGCCGTCGGACCAACCGCCCGACCGTGCACCCGACTTGGTGTACCGGCGGAAACCCTGGACACGGCATTGACCAAGGCTCAAGATGAGAGCGACCTTAGCTGAAGCGGCCACCGGCACGGAGAGGCGATGCTGCCGGATCCTCAACGTTTCCTGGCCGTCTCCGGCCGCCGGATCGCTCGCGCCGAGGGCGCGGCCCAGGTCGTCAGGGAACTGTGCCTGTCGACCGTTCCGGACCTGGCGGACGGGGTGTTCGTCTACCTCGCCGACCAACGGCGGGACCCGGACGGCCCGTTGCGCCTGCTCCTCGACGGGCTGCCGGCCGAACTCGGCGGTCTGATGGGCGGAGCGCCCCCGGCCGTCACCCCGGTGCCGTCCGACGGTGCGCTGGCCGGGCTCCTGCGGTGCGGCAGAGCGCGCGGCAGAGGTCCGGACGACATCGAGGAGGCCCTCCGTGAGCTGCTGGGGACCACCCCCCGCCTGCCGCAGGGCAACAGGGTCCTGCTCGCCCCGCTGCGCGCGCCCGACGCCGTCGTGGGCGTGGCGGTGTTCCTGCGGCGCATGGACCGGGAGGACTTCGTGGTGGACGACATCGCCCTGGCCGACGCGCTGTCGGCACAGGCCGCGCTCGGCGTGAGCGAGGACACCGCCGCCCCGCAGGCCCGGCCCGCCGCCGCGCCCAGGGCCCCGGACGAGGACCGGCTGCGCTACGTCGGCGCCGCCACCCGCCGGATCGCCCGCGGGTTCGACACCGACGAGATCGTGCTCGGCCTGTGCCGGGCCGCCGTACCCACGTACTCGGACGCGGCCCTGGTCTATCTGCGCGACCCGCTGCCGGTCGGCGACGAGCGCCCCGCCGGCCCCGCCGTGCTGCGGCTGCGCCGCACCGACCGGATCAAGGGCCCCGGCGCCGAGGGCCTGGTCTGGCCGGCGGAGACCGTGGACGACGAACAGGACGACCTGGACGCGGCCGACTGGAGCGAGGTCGTACCCGGCGGCGCGCTCGCCGAGGTGCTGCGCGGGGTCCGGCCGGTGTTCGCGGACGACCCGGCGACCCGGGCCGCGCTGAGCGAACTCGTCGGCGAGGACAGCGCGTTGAACGGCTGGTCCGGTGCGCACGCGATCCTCGCCCCGCTGCGCGGCCGCCGCCGGGTCACCGGCGCGGTGATCTTCCTGCGCCGCCCGGAACGCCCGGCGTTCGAGCCCGCCGACCTGCTGGTCGCCGCCCAGCTGGCCACCCACACCGCGCTCGGCGTCGACAAGGCGGTGCTGTACAGCCGCGAGGCCTTCATCGCCGACCGGCTCCAGCGCGCGATGCTGCCGCATTCCCTGCCCCGACCCACCGGCGTCCGGCTGGCCGTCCGCTATCTCCCCGCCGCCGAGACCGCCCGTGTCGGCGGCGACTGGTACGACGCGATCCCGCTGCCCGGCAGCCGGGTGGCCCTCGTCGTCGGCGACGTCATGGGGCACTCCATGACCTCGGCCGCCGTCATGGGCCAGCTGCGCACCACCGCGCTGACCCTGGCCGGCCTCGACCTGCCCCCGCAGGAGGTGCTCCACCACCTCGACGAGCAGGCCCAGCGCCTCGGCACCGACCGCATGGCGACCTGCCTGTACGTCGTCTACGACCCGGTCTCGCACCGCATCACCGTCGCCAACGCCGGCCATCCGCCGCCGATCCTGCTGCACCCCGGCGGCAAGACGGAGGTCCTCGCGGTGCCGCCCGGCGCACCGATCGGCGTCGGCGGCATCGACTTCGAGGCGGTCGAGCTGGACGCGCCCGCCGGGGCGACCCTGCTCCTCTACACCGACGGCCTGGTGGAGTCCCGGCTGCGCGACGTGTGGACCGGCATCGAGCAGCTGCGGGAAAGGCTCGCCGCCACCGCCCAGTTGACCGGCCCCGACCGGCCGCCCCCGCTGGAGGCGCTGTGCGACGAGGTCCTGGACATGCTCGGGCCGGGCGACCGGGACGACGACATCGCGCTGCTCGCCGCCCGCTTCGACGGCATCGCGCCGAGCGACGTGGGGTACTGGACCCTCGAACCGGAGGCCGGCAGCCCCGGCCGGGCCCGCCGGCTGACCCGGCAGGCCCTGGCCGGCTGGGGCCTGGAGGAACTCACCGACACCGCCGAGCTGCTGGTCAGCGAGATCGTCACCAACGGCGTACGCCACGCCTCCCGCCCGATCAGCCTGCGGCTGCTGCGCACCGACGTGCTGCGCTGCGAGGTCGGCGACGACGTGCCCCAACTGCCCAGGCCGCGCCGGGCCTCGCCCGACGAGGAGCACGGGCGGGGCCTGTACCTCGTGAACAGACTGGCCCGGCGCTGGGGCACGACCCGGCTGGGCACCGGCAAGATCGTCTGGTTCGAACTGGGCGGCAGCGGAGCCTGAGCGTCCCGAAGGGGCGCGGGGCCGCATCGATCAGCGGCTCCGCCGCGGAGCGCGACCAGCCACGGCGGCGCCGCAGCCGGACGACGGCACTTCGCGGCGCTTGCGGCTGAGCGTCTGGTCCAGCGTGGCTGACGGCCGAGGTGCGGTCAGTTCACTGTGCGCGGCAGTCGCAGACTGAGCAGGCCGGTCACCACGACCAGGCCCAGTTGCACCAGCAGTGTGGTGACCAGGGCGTCCCGGGTGCCCTGGTGCGGGACCAGGGACAGGAACAGGGTGCCCAGGGTGGCCACGCCCAGGGCCAGGGCGGACTGCTGGGTGGTGACCATCACCCCGCTGCCGACGCCGGCCCGCGCGGGCGGCACCTCCGACATCACCAGCCGCAGCACGTTGGGGAGTTGGAGAGCCTGACCGGCTCCGGCGACCGCGACCCCGGGGAGCAGCCCGGTGAAGTCCAGGTGCGGCCAGTCCCGCCAGGCGGCCAGCGCGATGAGGGCGATGCCGATCCCCTGGACGACCGAGCCGGCGGACACCACCCGGCTGCCGTACCGGGCGATCAGCCGCGGCCCGGCCAGCGACACGAACAGGAAGGCGACGGCCATCGGCGCGAGCGCCAGCCCCGCCGGGACCGGGTCCATGTGCTCCCCGCTCTGCAGAGCCACGGCGATCACGAACATGAACCCGCTGAAGCCGATGGAGAACGGCAACATCAGCACCAGACCCCGGCGCAGCGAGGCGAGTTCGAACAGGCTCGGTGGGACCAGCGGGGTACGGCCGGCCCGGTCGGCGCGGCGTTCCACGGCGTAGAAGGCGGTGGCCACCCCCGGGAACGCGGCCAGCGACAGCCAGGTCCACAGCGGCCAGCCCGCCGCCCGGCCCTCGGTGAGCGGGGCGAGGAGGGTGAGCAGGGAGAGGGCGAGCAGCACGGTGCCGGCTCCGTCGACGGGCTCGGGCCGCTGCGACCGCGTCTCCGGCACGAACCGGGCGCCGAGCACCAGCCCGACGACCACGACCGGCACGTTGACGAGGAACACGGAGCGCCAGCCGGTACCCGCGATGTCGGCGGCGACCAGCACCCCGCCGAGTATCTGCCCGGCCACCATCGAGAGGCCGGCGGTGGCGCCGTACAGGCTCATGGCCCGGGCGCGGCGGCCGCCGCTGGTGGCGGCCTGGATGGTGGCCAGGACCTGCGGGAGCATCGCGGCGGCCGAGGCGCCCTGGGCGACCCGGGCGGCCACCAGCGACCAGGCGCCGGGCGCGAGTCCGCAGGCCAGCGAGGTCAGTCCGAAGGCGGCCATGCCGGCGAGGAAGAGCCGGCGGCGTCCGAACAGGTCGCCGAGCCGGCCGCCGAGTACGAGCAGCACGGCGTAGGCGACGCCGTACCCGGCGACGACGAGTTCCAGGACCGCCTCGTTCGCGTGCAGATCGGTCCCGATGGTGGGCAGGGCGACGTTGACGATGAAGAAGTCGATGAGGGGCAGGGCCGCGGCCAGCAGGACGGTGAAAAGTCCGGGCCCGCCGAGCGCGGGCGGCGTGGCCGGGGACCGTACGGCCGGAGTGGTGGCGGTTTCGGTCATGGTGCTGAGCCTGCTCCGGCGCCGAGACGGGTACCAGAGTCTCTTTATCCTGGTAGGAGAAATACCTGGCAACAGGATCCGCGAGGCGGCAGGCTGGGGGCATGACGACCACGGCTCGTGAGACGAAGGCTCAGCCGGTACGGAGCGCGTCTGTCCGGCGGCACGAACTGGGCGCGTTCCTGCGCAGCCGCCGGGAGCGGATCACCCCGGAGCAGGTGGGCCTGCCGCGCGGCGCCCGCCGCCGCACGCCCGGCCTGCGCCGCGAGGAGGTCGCGCATCTCTCCGCGGTCGGCGTCACCTGGTACACCTGGCTCGAACAGGCACGGGACATCCAGGTCTCCGTGCAGGTCCTGGACGCCCTCGCCCGCACCCTCCTCCTCGACGGCAGCGAGCGAGCCCACCTCTTCCAGCTGGCCGGTGCCGTCGACCCGACCCCGGCCGCGAGCTGCACGGGCGTCACCCCGGCGCTGTACGAGATGCTCCGGACCCTGGAGCCTCTCCCGGCCTGCATCCAGAACAGCCGCTACGACATCCTCGCCTACAACCGCACCTACGCCCGCCTGCTGTGCGACCTCGACGCGGTCCCGCCCGAGGACCGCAACTGCATGATCCTCGTCTACACCCACCCCGAGTGGTGCCGCTCCATCGTGCACCTGGAGGAGAGCCGCCGTCTGATGGCCGCGAAACTCCGCTCCTCCATGGTCGGCCACCTCGGCGAACCCGCCTGGAAGATGCTGGTCAAGCGACTGACGGCGGAGTCCCCGGAGTTCCGCGCGAACTGGGAGCGCTACGAGGTGGTGGACCGCCGCACCCGGACCAAGCAGTTCCTCAACCCGTACGTCGGCTTCCTCTCCCTGGACCACACGGACCTGTGGCTGACTCCCGAGACCGGGGCGCGCATGGTGACCTACATCCCGACGGACGAGGAGTCCCGTGAACGGCTGGAGAAGCTGTACGCACTGGCCGCCTCCTCCGGGCAGGGCTGAGTACGGGTACTCAGGACAGGGCGCCGTCCGGCGGCCGACCATGCACGGAGGAAGAGGAACCGACGACCGGCCCCGGGGGGACGACCGATGACAACCGGCCCTGCGCGCACCCTTGTCCGTCTGACGGTCGCCAACCGCGTCTCGATGGCCTATCTCGCCGTGGTCGCCGTCGTCGTCGCCAAGGCCACGGTCGACTCCCTCGCCGCCGCCGACGGGCCGGACCAGGATTTCGCCTGGCTCTGGCCGCGGCTTGTCACCTTCCCCGCGTTCCCGCTCGTCGCCGCCCTGGCCAGGGCGGCATGGGGCACGGCGGAGCTGCCGACCTGGGGCTTCATCGCCGTGATCGTCATATCGGCGTTACTCCAGTCCCTGGCCCTGGGCACTCTGGCGCGGGTGGTACGGACCCGCCACCAGCGCATGCTCCGCTCCTGCTGACCTCCACAGGCCGGTGGCGGGCCGGCCAGGACTACGCCGGCTCCCCGGCTCCCACGACCTGGCGTATCTCCGCCGACTCCAGACGCTCCGCCGTGCGCTCGGCCGTCGCCCGGGCCCAGCGGCCGTTCGTCACGGCACCGATGGTGAGGACCGCGAGGCCGCAGGCGGCGAGGATCCACCAGCCGGGGCGGGCGGCGGTCACGAAGGTCTGGTGGTACGAGGACGAGCCGATCCGCGACGCGAGGACCGCGCCGATGACCGCCACGCCCAGCGTCTGGCCCAGCTGCCTGCTGGTGGAGGCGACCGCGGCCGCGACGCCCGCCTGGGACCTCGGCATACCGGAGACCGCCGTGTTGGTGATCGGCGCGTTCACGAAGCCGAAGCCGATGCCGAACAGGACATAGCCGACGAAGAGAGTGGCGTTCGAGGTCTCCGCCTCGAAGGCCGCGAACAGCACCGCGCTCGCGGTCATCGCGACCCCGGCGATCACCAGCGGCAACCGCGGGCCGCGGCTGCCGACCAGGCGCCCGGCGAGCGGCGCGCACAGGAACATCGGGACCGCCATCGGCAGCATCCACAGGCCCGCGTGCAGGGCGTCCAGTCCGCGCACGTTCTGCAGGTAGAGCGTGGAGAGGAAGAGGAAGCCGCCCAGCGAGGCGAACGCGCTGATCGCGATCACCGTGGCCCCGCTGAACGGCGCGGAGCGGAAGAAACGCAGGTCGATGAGAGGTTCGTCGCGCCTCGGCTCGTACCAGAGCAGGCCGGTCAGGGCGGCGAGGGCCACCACTCCGAAGGGGACCACCGTGGCCGCGCTCGCCGTCGGCGCCTCGATGATCGAGTACGTCAGCGCGCCGAACAGCGCGATGACCAGCACCTGGCCGACCGGGTCGGGCCGGCGGGCCTTCGGCGCCCGGGACTCCGGCACGAAACGCAGCGTCAGCAGGAGTGCGGCGAGGCCCACCGGGAGGTTGACCCAGAAGATCGCGCGCCAGTCGACCGACTCCACCAGCAGGCCGCCGACCAGCGGGCCGGCGGCCATGGATATGCCGACCACCGCACCCCACACGCCGATCGCCCGGGCCCGCTCACGTGGGTCGGTGAAGGTGTTGGTGATGATCGACATCGCCACCGGGTTGAGCATCGAGCCACCGACCGCCTGGACCATGCGGAACGCGATCAGCGAATCGAGGTTCGGCGCCAGCGAGCAGAGCAGCGAGCCCAGCGTGAAGACGACCAGGCCCGTCATGAAGACCTTCTTGCGGCCGACCCGGTCGCCGGTCGACCCCGCGAGCATCAGCAGCGAGGCCAGGACCAGGGTGTAGGCGTCGATGGTCCACTGCAGACCGGCGGTCGAGGCGTGCAGCTCACGCTGCATGGACGGCAGGCCGACATTGAGGGCAGTGGTGTCGAGACTCACGATCAGCAGGCTCATACAGCAGATCGCGAGAACGAGCATGCGTCGGCGGGGGCTCAGCTCGGGCATGCGCCCCATCGTACGCCCATGTCGATAGTGCGTCTAACTAATGAGTGCTACATGATCGTAACGGAGGGTGCGGGAGGGGCGGTTGTCCACAGGCCGCCGAGCACCGCGCGCCATACGGGACAATGGGGGAATGCCCGAGTCCACGACCCTGCTCCAGATCGGCCCGCACCCCGTCCGGCCGCCGGTCGTCCTGGCCCCCATGGCCGGGATCACCAACGCGCCCTTCCGTACCCTGTGCAGAGAGTTCAGCGGTGGCAAGGGCCTGTTCGTCAGCGAGATGATCACGACGCGGGCGCTGGTCGAGCGCAACGAGAAGACCATGCAGCTGATCCGCTTCGACGCGAGCGAGAAGCCGCGCTCGATCCAGCTGTACGGCGTCGACCCGGCCACCGTCGGCAAGGCCGTCCGCATGATCGCGGAGGAGGACCTGGCCGACCACATCGACCTGAACTTCGGCTGCCCGGTCCCCAAGGTCACCCGCAAGGGCGGCGGCTCGGCCCTCCCGTACAAGCGCCACCTGCTCCGCGCGATCCTGCGCGAGGCGGTGAGCGGCGCCGGCGACCTCCCGGTCACCATGAAGATGCGCAAGGGCATCGACGACGACCACATCACCTACCTCGACGCCGGCCGGATCGCGGTCGAGGAGGGCGTCACATCCATCGCACTGCACGGCCGCACCGCCGCCCAGCACTACGGCGGCACCGCCGACTGGGAGGCCATCGCCCGGCTCAAGGAGCACGTCCCGGAGATCCCGGTCCTCGGCAACGGCGACATCTGGTCGGCCGAGGACGCGCTCAGGATGGTCCGGGAGACGGGCTGCGACGGAGTCGTGGTCGGGCGCGGCTGCCTGGGCCGGCCGTGGCTCTTCGCGGACCTCGTCGCCGCGTTCGAGGGTCGTCACGAAGACATCGCGCGCCCGTCCCTGCGCCAGGTCGCCGACGTCATGGTCCGGCACGCCGGCCTGCTCGGCGAGTGGCTCGGCGACGAGTCCAAGGGAGTGATCGACTTCCGCAAGCACGTCGCCTGGTACCTCAAGGGCTTCGCCGTCGGCAGCGAGATGCGCAAGCGCCTCGCCATCACCTCCTCCCTGGCCGAACTCCGTGCGGGCCTGGACGAGCTGGACCTCGACCAGCCCTGGCCCACGGGCGCCGACGGTCCCCGCGGCCGTACGTCCGGCAACAACCGGGTGGTGCTGCCGGACGGCTGGCTGAAGGACCCCTACGACTGCGCGGGCATCGGCGAGGACGCGGAGCTGGACACGTCCGGCGGCTGAGGCTCCAGGCGGCCTCGACAGTGGGCCGGGGTTCTCCGGCACTTGCCGCCATGGGGGACAGTGCGGTGTGGGTCGCGGCGCTCACCGGCGGTACGCGGTGCCGGCGGGCTGGGTCCCCAACCCGGGGAACGTGCGCGCGGCCAGAGTGCAGGCGGAGGCCTCGGCGCGGGCCCAGCAGCTGAGCCGAGCGCGGGAGTCACGCCGCGCGGCCTACGCGGACTTCATGGGGCAGGCCCACGCCAAGAGCGACCTGTACTGAAGGCCGACTTCTTCCTGACCACCGGTCCCGGTGTGCTGCCCACCAGCCTCGACGGACTGCGCGCGGAGCTCCGGAGCTCGTACGACCTGCTGCCGCACAGCGTCCGTATCGTGCCCTCGAAGGCCCCGTCACCGCCGCCGAGGCGCCCCAGGCGGTCCTGGAAGCTGCGACGCGCGCCAACCGGGCCCTGTCCGGCACTCCCTGGGCGAAGCCGGCGCCCGCGCCCGCTTCGACGAGACCCGCCAGGGATTCACGCGGTGCCTGGAGGAGTTCGTCGAAGTGGCGCGGGCGGCGACGGAGACGTCCTGAGGTCAGTTCGTCTTCGGGTGCGGCGTGGAGCCGTACGCCGTCAGGAACTTGTCGCGGAACGAGCTCATCTTCCACACCGGGGCGTTGTGCGCCGGGCGCAGACCGTCGGTCCAGTTCCAGGAGTCGATCTTCTCGAGCATCTTCGGGTCCTTGGCGACGATCGAGATCGGCACGTCACGGCTGGCGTGGTTGCCGCTGACCCGGGCGATCGGCTGGTGGTCGCCGAGGAAGACGAGCACCGTGTTGTCGTTGCCGTAGCGCTCCAGCCACTGGGTGAGCGCGGTCACCGAGTACTGGATCGACTTGCCGTACTCCTGTCGGGACTTGGTGGTGTCGGCGATGACGTCGGACGCCTTGTTGCCGGCCTTCTGGATGGCGTTGAAGACCGAACCGTCGCCCAGCTGGTCCCACGGCACCATCTTCGGGATCGGCGCCCACGGCTGGTGGCTGGAGGTCAGGATCAGGAACGACATCCGTGACTTGCCCTCGGCCGGCTTCTTGCTGTGCACCCGGTCCTGGAACTGCTGGAGCGCGTACTGGTCGGGCATGGTCGACCAGCTGAACTTGGGTCCCTTGTAGCCCAGCTGGAAGGCGTTGTAGACCTTGTCGAGGCCGTAGTAGCTCCGCTCGGGCCAGCCCTTCTGGATGCCCGGCATCACACCGACCGTGTCGAAGTCACCGGTCTTCTGGAACGCCTTGGTGATGCTGAGGTGGTCGCTGGCCATGACGGTCCGGTAGCGCTGCTGGTTGCTCACCCACAGCCCTGACATGGTCGTGGAGTGACCGAGCCAGCTGCTGCCGCCGTAGGTCGCCGACGTCAGCCAGCCGCTCTTCGCGGCGTAGCCGGCCTTGGCGAGAGACCGGGTCTGGGCGTCGAGCGTCCTGTCGACGCCGGGCGCCATGATCGGGTCCTCGACGGCGCTGCGGCCGTAGCTCTCGATGAACGTGAAGATCACGTCCTTGCCCCGCAGGTCCGGCACCAGCTGGCCGGCCGGGGTGTTCCCGAAGGCGTCGACCTTGGCGACCTTCTGGAACTCCGCCTCGTCGTGCAGGGTGTCCCGCACCTGGCGGGCCTTGATCTCCAGCGCGGTGGCGGTGCGGTCGGAGGCCAGCGGCACGCCGCCGGCGATCTGGAGACCGAAGGAGGAGCAGGTGATCCAGACGACACCCGCGATCAGCGTGGCCCGGGTGGCCCGCCCGGGATGCCGGGCCAGCAGATTGCTCAGCCGTACCGTCGCCAGGGCGAGCAGCACGAACAGCAGCAGCACCAGGACGACGGCACCGACGCTGACGGCGACGGTGGCCGTGCGGCCCAGGGTGTCCTCCAGGTACGACTCCGCGTCGGCGAGCAGGCTCCAGTCCAGGATGGCGTTGAAGCTCCGGCCCAGGTACTCGGTGAACCCCATGTCGAGGAAGTTGATCAGGGTCAGCGCACCGAGCACGACGCCGAACACCGCGGCCAGCACGATCCGGGGCCGCCGGGGCAGCGCCAGCGCGACGGCAGCCGCGATGATCCCCTCGGACGGTATTCGCAGGAACTTCGCCGGCCCGAGCCCGACGAGGGTGTTCGGCATCACCAGCGCGGCGATCACCAGCGCGGCGCAGAGCACGGTGACGCCGACGGACAGCGCGGAGGCGGTGGCGGGATGAGCGTCCCGCCAGGCCGCCCGCCGCTCACGAACGCGCCCGCTCCAGGAGGCCCAGCCGCGACGACGGGGGGTGGCGGGGGCCGGGTCGTCCGCGGCGTCCGGCGCGGAGGCGGGGGTGGGTTCGCGCTCGCCTTCGGCGGCGGACACGGCTTCCGGGCCGGCGGTGGACGCGGGTCGGGGGCCGGGAGCGGAATTGGACCCGGTCCTGGTGGACTCGGACTCGGCGCCAGGGGATTCGGCGACGGACGCCGACTGCTCGGCCGCGACGGCGGGTGCCGGTTCGGGCTCGGCGACGGATTCGAGTCCCGGTTCCGGGGGCTCGGCATCCGGGGCGGCGCTCTCCGCGGCCGGCTCCTCGGGCTCTGCCGGCAACGTTTCCGCAGTCGCCTCGGCGGTCGGCTCGCAGGTCTCGGGAGCCGCTTCCGGCTCGGACGTCAGGGCCTCGGACTCCTCCGGTGCGACCTCGCGTTCGGACGGCCCGGAGGGCGTGTCCGATGACTGGCGAATGCTCGTGTGCTGAGGCAACCCGGAGGTCCTTCCGTGCGAGACCCGTGAAACGGAATCGGCGGGCCAATGCCGGGGAGGCCCGGGCCCGCCATCTTCCGGTACGGCTCACACAAGGCCCCTGTTCAGGGCTTTCGGCAAACAAGGGGCAAATACAGCGGGCCCCTGAGGGGCACGGGGAACTGCGCGCTCAGCCCCCACCGGCCCGCAGTGAACCTCCGACCTTCTACGCCCCGCCCACGGCAGTGAGCAGCGCCAACGGAGCCGCTGCCGACCGGGACTCCCGCACACACGCATGCGGATAGGGCACCGGCTCCGGATGCGTGTCCCTCCCGTACCCGGCCAGCACCTCCGGCAGCCGATGCCCGCCGGCCGTCGCCGCGTCCACCAGCCCGTGTGCCACGGTCCGGGCCTCGTCGTGCAACCCGTACCGCGCCAGCCCCAACGCGATCAGCGCGTTGTCGTGCGGCCACACCGAACCCCGGTGGTACGACAACGGGTGGTACGCGGCCTGCCCCGCGGCCAGCGTCCGTACCCCCCACCCCGAGAAGAAGTCCGGTTCCAGCAGCCGCCGCCCGACCTCCTCCCCGTACTCCTTGTCGAGCAGCCCGGACCACAGCAGATGCCCGGCGTCCGAGGCGAGCGCGTCGACCTGCCGGCCCTCTCCGTCCAGGGCGAGCGCGGGGAAGGCGGACTCGGGCATCCAGAAGTCGCTTTGGAACCGGTCCCGCAGATCGGCGGCGGCCTGTTCAAGGAGCGCCGCGTACTTCTCGTCGCTCCACACCGTCCGCGCCACCCACGCCGTCCGGCGCAGCGCGTCGTAGGCGTATCCCTGCGCCCCCGCCGCCATCACGGTGCCCACCGGCCGGCTGCCGTCGGCGGAGCAGATCGCGCCGGGGGAGTCCTTCCAGTTCTGGTTGGCGAGGCCGCCCTTGTCGGCGCGGTAGACGAGATAGCCGCGTGAGGTCAGCCCGCCGTGGTCGAGCATCCAGCCGATGGCGGCGCGGGCGTTGGACTCGAGGCGCCGGGCCATGCCGGTGTCCCCGGTCTGCTCCACATACGCGCCCAGCAGGATCAGGAAGAGCGGGGTGGCGTCGACGGAGCCGTAGTAACGGCCGTACGGCACCTGCCCGAAGTGCGCCAGCTCCCCGTGCCGTACCTCGTGGACGATCTTCCCGGGCTGGGCCACGGAGTGCGCGCCGGTCTCGGTGGCCTGGGTGGCGGCGAGGGCCGGGAGGGTGGCGGCGGCCAGCCGGGGGCGGTAGGGGAGGGCGAAGAGGGAGGTGATGAGGGCGTCGCGGCCGAGGAGGGTGAGGAACCAGGGGGCGCCCGCGGCGGGGACCTTGAGCTCCTCGCCGTCCGGTCCGGTGGCCGGCACCTGGAGCGCGGCAAGGTCGGAGAGGCCGCGGGAGCAGGCCGCCGCCAGCTCGGGCCAGCCGGTCGGGAAGGCCACGCCCTCCACGAACTCGCCTTCCAGGGCGAGGAGCTGCTCGTTCAGCGCGGCCGGGTCGCGGGGCACGCGCAGCGCCCGCCGGTCGCCGTGCGGGCGCCCGATCACCCGTACGACCAGCTCGGTCGTGCCGTGCGGTGGGAGTTCCAGCGTCCACACCATCCGCCGGGCGCCGGTCCCGGTCTCCTCGACGCCGTCCGGGGCCGGCTCGGCGGTGATCGTCGTACAGGACCGCCACTCGCCCCGGCGGTAGCTGAAGTCGAGTCCGTCGTCGAGGACCTGGCGGGAGCGTACGGCGCCGGACTTGGTGTAGGTGCGGTGGTCGGCGCGGAGTTCGAACTGGTCGGTGAAGTCGGCGTCGGCGGTGATCGCGAGGCGGACGGTGGTCGGCACCGGACGGTTGCTGGTGACCCGCAGGGACTCGGCGAACGAGCCGTCGCCGACGGCCTGTTCACGGAAGATCGTGTGCGCGGGCGGTTCCCGGCGGCCGCCGCGCGGGACCAGGACACACCGGGTGCCGTCCCCGTCGGCCACCGGGGTGAGCACCTCGGGCAGCGCCCCGTCGACCGTGAGCTGCCAGCGGCTGAGGTGCCGGGCGTCCCGTACGAACAACCCGTCCGGGGAGCCGCCGCCCCGGACGCCGCTGATGTCTCCGCGGTCGTCCACGGCGGCGAACGTCGCGCCGTGCACGAGCAGATGATGCCGGTCCGTCATCCCCGGTCCCCTCCTCTGTCCCTCAGGTCGAACGTGCGGTGTCTGTGGAAGACACTCCGTTTTGTCAGCTCTTGTCTGCTTCTTGACGTTTTTGGCGTTCGTCGTGCGGTGCGTGCAGCCGGTGGTGCAGATCGAGCGCGAGCGCCGCCGTCCAGCTGAACCCGGTCGCGCCGCACGCCTCACCCGTGTACGGGTCGACGTACTCGGCGAACCCTGTCGCCTCGGCCGTCCGTACGACCGCCTCGCCCAGCGCGTCCGCCCGCTCCCGTTCGCCGTGCTCGCGCAGCCCCCGCTCCAGCAACCAGCCGGTGTTGGCCCAGGCCGGGCCGCGCCAGTACCGGTGCGGGTCGAAGGCCTCGCCGAGCAGGTCGTAGCTGGGGACCAGATGCGTGCCGGTGCCGAAGTGCGGGCCGCTCAGCGTCCGGACCAGCGCGGCGGCGATCTCGCGCGGCAACTCCGGGAGGATCAGCGGGATCAGACCCGAGACCCCGCGTTCGGCAATCAGTCCGCCGCCCCGCAGGTCCCGGCAGAGGAAGATCTCCCGCTCCGGATCCCACAGCCGGTCCACCAGCGCCGCCGTCAGCCGCTCCGCGCGCGCGTGCCGTGCCGTACCCGTGGCCCCCAGCTCCTGGGCGATCCGTGCGAGGGCGTGCTCGGAGGCGATGAGCAGCGCGTTGAACGCCGGGTCCTCGACGGCGAACTCCCGCTGCCGGTCGGTGTATTCGGCGTCCCGGTAGTCCGCCGCCAGCCGCACGTACCGCCCGTAGTCCAGATCCGTCGGCCGGTCCTCGGCGGCCCCGTGGTCCAGGTCGGCCCGTTGGAAGGAGCGCGCCGGAGCGGGCGCGACACGGGCCAGCGGGGCGTCCCAGCAGGGGCTGTTGTCCATACCCTGTTCCCAGGGGTGCACGACGGACGCGAGACCGCCGCCGCCGAGGTCCCGCCGGTGCAGCAGATAACGGTGCCAGGCGGCGAGCCGTGGGTGGACGGTGGCCAGGAAGCCGCGCGCCCGCGACAGGCCCGGGTCGGCCAGATGCACCAGCCAGGCCGCCAGCGCGTGCACCGGTGGCTGCACGATCCCGGAGGTCTGTACGGTGCGCGGGGCGCCCGCGGCGCGCCCCGCGGTCGAGGAGCGCC
The DNA here is from genome assembly GCF_055634995.1 of Streptomyces sp. NPDC111744. Lineage (NCBI taxonomy): Bacteria > Bacillati > Actinomycetota > Actinomycetes > Kitasatosporales > Streptomycetaceae > Streptomyces > Streptomyces sp. NPDC111744. Next base: position 41,292 of record NZ_JBVKCG010000005.1, on the reverse strand, counting down.
AGAAGTCGGGGCTCGGGAAGTACGCGTCGAGGGGCACGGAGGGGTTGAACACGATGTGCGGGATCCGCCCGTCGGCCCACTGGGCGGCCAGCAGCGTCTCCAGCTCCGTCTGGGCGCGCAGCGGCGAAAGATGCCTCAGGCCGATCGCGATGAACGCCGAGTCCCACGACCACTGGTGCGGATACAGGCTCCTCGACGGCACGGTCGAACTGCCGGTCCAGTTGTCGGCGAGCACGCCTGCGGCCCTGACGTGCAGGGATCCTGGGCCGGTGGTGCGGGTGGACGGTGGATCGTATGCGATCTCGCGATCGAGCGCAGGGGCTGTGAGCTGGGCAGTGCGATCCACTCGGGGCTCCCCGAAGACGTCCGGCCGGCCGGGTTCGGCTGTGGCTACCGTAGGGTTACGTCTATTTAACACGCAAAACTCAATATGTAATGCAAGCTTGAGAAACACAAGGGGTGCGCATGACCGGACGTCCCGGCAGAACCGGCAAGGGCGGCGGGCAGGCGAGCTCGGGCGAACTGCTGGAGCTGGTGCGCAGCGGACGGGCCGTGACCCGGGGCGCCCTCCAGCAGGTCACCGGACTCTCCCGTGCGACCGTCGGCCTGCGCCTGGACCGCCTGTTCCGCGCGGGCTGGCTGCGCGAGGGCGCGGGTGGCCCGGTCGACTCCCCGCTGGGCGGCCGTCCCTCCATCACCCTCGAATTCGACGACTCGCACGCGGTGGTCCTCGCCGCCGACCTGGAGACCCGTCATGCCCGGGCCGCCGTCCTCTCTCTGGCCGGCGAGATCCTGGCCGAACACTCCGGCACGCTGGCCGTCCACGACGGTCCGGACGCCGTACTCACCGAACTCGGCCGCTGGTTCGCCGAGCTGCTGGAGAAGGCCGGCCACCGGGCGACGGAGGTGTGCGGGATCGGCCTCGCGGTACCGGGCCCCGTCGACACCGAGACCGGCCGGGTCGTCCAGCCGCCGATCATGCCCGGCTGGGACGGCTACGACATACGCGGCCGCATGGCGAGGGCGTTCACCGAACACACGGGCGCACCGCCGAGGGTCCCGGTCCTGGTGGACAACGACGCGAACCTGATGGCGTACGGCGAGCAACGCACGGGGTACCCCGGCTGCTCGGCGTTCGTGCTGGTCAAGGTCTCGACGGGGATCGGCGCCGGGGTCGTGGTCGACGGCTCGATCTACCGGGGCGTCGACGGCGGCGCAGGGGACATCGGGCATATCCGGGTGGGCGCGGAGGCGCAGTGCCGCTGCGGTTCGTACGGCTGCCTCGCCGCCGTCGCGAGCGGCGGCGCCGTGGCCCGGCGGCTGGCGGAGGCCGGGGTTCCGGCGGCCTCCGGCTCAGATGTGCGCGATCTGCTCGCCTCGGGCCATCCGGAGGCGGCGGCACTGGCCCGGGAGGCCGGTCGCCTGGTCGGGGACGTACTGGCGACGGTCGTGACCCTGTTGAACCCGGGCGTGCTGATGATCGCGGGGGATCTGGCGGGCACGTCGTTCCTCACCGGCGTGCGGGAGCTGCTGTACCAGCGGGCACTGCCCCGCTCCACCGCCCACCTGGACGTCGTGACCTCGCGGCTGGGGGACCGGGCGGGAGTGATCGGTGCCGGGGCGCTGGTCGTGGAGCATCTGTACGCGCCGGAGCGGGTGGAGGAGCGGTTGCTGGCGCTGGGGATGTGAGGCGGCTGCCGGTCGCTGCGGCAGCGGCTGCGGCTGAGGTGACGCGGTTGTTTCCGTCCCCTTTCCGCGTCCGTTCCATGTCCGCATGGTGAAATCCCGGCGTCTGTGGCAGCGTGATTCTCGCCACCCTTGATAAGGGTTGTGCTCAGATGAGCGGATCATGAGCGACTGCACTTCTCCAAGGGGTGGCACTGGGTGCCACCCCTTGATCGTTCATCGATCGAAATCGGACGTGCAGTCACTCCGCTCATCTGAGCGAAATAGTGCGACAGTGAGCGGCCTTGCGTTCAAGAAATGAAAACATAGCCCGGTCTCTGCTTGCCAAGCTTTGACTTTCGATCCGGTGGCGGACGATCGGTTACGGGCGCATGACACGCAAGCAGACGTACCCAGAGGCCTTCGATCTGGGTATGTTCCTCAACGTCAGGGCAGCCGTCGCGTCCTTCAGGGAGTCGAGACCCGTGTCGGAAAACAAAGAACCCCACGGAGTGAAGTTCGTTTACGACTTCACCGAGGGAAACAAGGACCTCAAGGACCTCCTGGGCGGCAAGGGCGCGAACCTCGCCGAGATGACCAACCTCGGGCTCCCCGTTCCCCCGGGCTTCACGATCACGACGGAAGCCTGCAAGGTCTACCTCGACAGTGGCGAGGAGCCGGTGGCACTGCGTGACGAGGTGAGTGCGCACCTCGACGCGCTGGAGCAGCGGATGGGCAAGAAGCTCGGCCAGGCCGACAACCCCCTCCTGGTCTCGGTCCGTTCCGGCGCGAAGTTCTCCATGCCGGGCATGATGGACACGGTCCTGAACATCGGCCTCTCCGACAAGTCGGTCCAGGGCCTGGCCAAGCAGGCCGGCGACGACCGCTTCGCCTGGGACTCCTACCGCCGCCTCATCCAGATGTTCGGCAAGACCGTCCTCGGCGTCGACGGCGACCTCTTCGAGGAGGCCCTCGACGCGGCGAAGGACGCCAAGAAGGTCACCGTCGACACGGAACTGGAGGCGGCCGACCTCAAGAAGCTGGTCACCAAGTTCAAGAAGATCGTCAAGGCGGAGGCCGGCCGGGACTTCCCGCAGGACCCGCGCGAGCAGATGGACCTCGCGATCCGCGCGGTCTTCGACTCCTGGAACACCGACCGCGCCAAGCTCTACCGCCGTCAGGAGCGCATCCCCGGCGACCTCGGCACCGCCGTCAACGTCTGCTCGATGGTCTTCGGCAACCTCGGCCCCGACTCCGGCACGGGCGTCGCCTTCACCCGCGACCCCGCCTCGGGCCACCAGGGTGTCTACGGCGACTACCTCCAGAACGCCCAGGGCGAGGACGTGGTCGCGGGCATCCGCAACACGGTCCCCCTGGCCGAGCTGGAGAACATCGACAAGAAGTCGTACGACCAGCTGATGCAGATCATGGAGACCCTGGAGAACCACTACAAGGATCTCTGCGACATCGAGTTCACCATCGAGCGCGGTCAGCTGTGGATGCTCCAGACGCGCGTCGGCAAGCGCACCGCGGGCGCCGCCTTCCGTATCGCGACCCAGCTGGTCGACCAGGGCCTGATCGACGAGACGGAGGCCCTGCAGCGCGTCACCGGCGCCCAGCTGGCCCAGCTGATGTTCCCCCGCTTCGACGAGCAGGCGAAGGCCCGGCAGGTCGGCCGGGGCATCGCGGCGTCGCCGGGCGCGGCGGTCGGCAAGGCGGTCTTCGACTCGTACACCGCGGTCAAGTGGTCCCGCTCCGGCGAGAAGGTCATCCTGGTCCGCCGCGAGACCAACCCCGACGACCTCGACGGCATGATCGCGGCGGAGGGCATCCTGACCTCCCGGGGCGGCAAGACCTCCCACGCGGCCGTGGTCGCCCGAGGCATGGGCAAGACCTGCGTGTGCGGCGCGGAGGAGCTGGAGGTCGACACCAAGCGCCGGCGGATGACGGTCCCCGGCGGCCAGGTGGTCGAGGAGGGCGACGTCATCTCCATCGACGGTTCCTCGGGCAAGGTCTACCTGGGCGAGGTCCCGGTCGTGCCCTCCCCGGTCGTCGAGTACTTCGAAGGCCGGATGCACGCGGGCGCCCAGGACGCCGGCGAACTCGTCGAGGCGGTCCACCGCATCATGGCCTTCGCGGACCGCAAGCGCCGGCTGCGCGTCCGGGCCAACGCCGACAACGCGGAAGACGCTCTGCGGGCCCGCCGCTTCGGCGCCCAGGGCATCGGCCTGTGCCGCACCGAGCACATGTTCCTCGGCGACCGCCGTGAGCTGGTGGAACGCCTGATCCTGGCGGACACGGAGGCCGAGCGCGAGGAGGCCCTCGGGGCCCTGCTCCCCCTCCAGAAGAAGGACTTCGTCGAACTCTTCTCCGCCATGGACGGCCTCCCGGTGACGGTCCGCCTTCTCGACCCGCCGCTGCACGAGTTCCTCCCGGACATCACGGAACTCTCGGTCCGGGTGGCCCTCGCCGAATCCCGCCAGGAGCCCCACGAGAACGAACTCCGCCTCCTCCAGGCGGTCCACCGCCTGCACGAGCAGAACCCCATGCTGGGTCTGCGGGGCGTACGCCTGGGCCTGGTGATCCCCGGCCTGTTCACCATGCAGGTCCGGGCGATCGCCGAGGCCGCGGCCGAACGCAAGAACGCCAAGGGCGACCCGCGCGCGGAGATCATGATCCCGCTGGTGGGCACGGTCCAGGAGCTGGAGATCGTCCGCGAGGAGGCCGACCAGGTCATCGCGGAGGTGGAGGCGGCGACGGGCACCAGCCTCAAACTGTCGATCGGCACGATGATCGAACTCCCGCGCGCCGCCCTGACGGCGGGCCAGATCGCGGAGGCCGCGGAGTTCTTCTCCTTCGGCACCAACGACCTGACGCAGACCGTCTGGGGCTTCAGCCGGGACGACGTGGAGGCGAGCTTCTTCACGGCCTACCTGGAGAAGGGCATCTTCGGCGTCTCCCCCTTCGAGACGATCGACAGGGACGGCGTCGGCTCCCTGGTGGCAGCGGCGGCACAGGCCGGCCGTGCCACCCGCCCGGACCTGAAACTGGGCGTCTGCGGCGAGCACGGGGGCGACCCGGAGTCCGTCCACTTCTTCCACGAGGTGGGCCTGGACTACGTCTCCTGCTCCCCGTTCCGTATCCCGGTGGCCCGCCTCGAGGCAGGCCGGGCGGCGACCCAGTCGGCGGGCAGCGACCACCGCTGAGGCCGTCACAGGCCTCCCGTGAACCCCGGGTCCGCCGTCCGTCCCCGACCCTCAAGACCGATGGACGACGGCCCCGGCACGCAAGAGAGGGGCGGCATCCAGTGCGGGGGTGCCGCCCCTTGGTGCATGATCTGCGGTGCCTCTCAAGGCACGTCGCTGACCAGGCAAAACGGCGTCTGCTGGCGTTGGTTGCCGTTGAACTCGCCTGAAGCCGTCGTGCCCTGGTCGTGCCCTCGTCGTGCCCTCAGGGCACGGCTGGGGCCTGCGTGCTGTTGGCCACCGGCGCGGCGCGGCGCCGGGCGCGGGCCGCGGCAGCCCCGGTGAGGATCAGCAATTGACACCGCGACCGCTCGCGCCCCCCGCACCGGCCGTGGTTCGCGCCCGGCCTCGCGGGGGTCCGACCGGATTCGACCGGCCGAGCCGGGCCGTGGCGGCGTGCTCCGGGTGTCTCGTCAACCTGCCGGAACGGCTCGCGCACCCATGGACCGGGCAGGCGAGTTGGCCATCACCTGGACTCCGCTTTGCCTGGCGCCCCCGCTTGTTTCCAGGCTGACGTCTCAGAGCAGGCCGAGGTCGCCGAGTTCCTTGTAGAGGTCGGAGCGCGGCTGCGAGGCATCGCCGGTCACCGCTCGCGGGGCTCCCCCGCCGGTGCCGGCCCGCGGGCGCCGGTCCCGGAAGAGCCAGGCGCCCACCAGGCCTCCGAGCAGCCCGCCGAGGTGTCCGAGCCAGCTCACTCCCGGCGTGCCGGGCACGGCCACGGTAAGGAGGTAGGCGAAGGAGGCGCCCATGACGACGCCGATCAGCGTGTCGATCAGGTGCCGGTCGAAGAGCCCCCGTACGACGACGTAACCGAAGTACCCGAAGATCAGACCGCTGGCGCCGACCGTCGCCACATCGCCTTTCTCGAAGAACCACACCACGACGCCGCTGCTCAGCGCGATCAGCAGGGTAAGCCCGAGGAACCGCAGCACCCCGCGGTAGGCGGCGAGGAAACCGAAGACGAACAGTGGGCCTGAGTTGCTCTCGATGTGTGCCCAACTCCAGTGCAGCAGCGGCGCGACCAGCATGTCGGGCAGCGTGCCGACGTCGCCGGAGACCACGGCGTGGTCCCGGGAAAGGGTGTAGTGGTCGGCGTAGTTGGCGAGTTGCACCAGCCAGACGACGGCGAGCAGCGCGAACATCACGAAGAACGCCTTCCGCGCCTCCGCGATCATCTCATCGGGACTGACCGGCACCCCGCCGACCCGCTCCTTCTTCGGCGCACCCATGGCAGGCTCCCCCTCGAACGACGTCCACGTCCCCACCACGCCGCACTCTACGACAGCAGAGTTCGGTCCAGGAGGCGCGCGGGCGCAGTTGCAGGGCGTTGATCAGCGCCAGCTCGTCCTCGCTCAGGAAAGAGGGGACAGCATCCTGCGTCACGACCCCTCTTGCGCCAGAATCCTGCGTTTGAGGGCTTTGCCGCGTCACTCTCTCATTGTGGACCCGAGCGCCCGCACCCGGCGGGCGGGGGCGTGAAGGAGGTCTGGATCATGGCTTTCGCCGACTACCAGAACGAGATCTACCTCGACGGGCTGCGCGGGGTGATGCCGCGGTTCCCGATGACGTACGACGATCTGGAACCGTTGGCCCTGGCCGCGATGCCCGCCTCCCTGCGGTCGTATGTCGCGGGCGGCGCGGGCGACGAGCGGACCCAGCGGGCCAACGTCAGCGCGTTCGAGAGGTGGGGGCTGGTGCCGCGGATGATGGTGGGGGCCCGCGAGCGGGATCTGTCCGTCGAGCTGTTCGGGATGCGGCTGGCCGCGCCGCTGTTCATGGCACCGGTCGGGGTGATCGGGCTGTGCGCGCAGGACGGACACGGCGATCTCGCCGTCGCGCGCGCCGCCGCCCGTACCGGCGTACCGATGGTCGCCTCCACGCTGACCGTCGATCCGCTGGAGCAGGTCGCCGCCGAGTTCGGCGACACCCCGGGTTTCTTCCAGCTCTACACCCCCACCGACCGGGAGCTGGCCGAGAGCCTGGTGCACCGGGCCGAGAAGGCCGGGTTCAAGGGGATCGTGGTCACCCTGGACACCTGGATCACCGGTTGGCGGCCACGAGACCTGAGCACCAGCAACTTCCCGCAGCTGCGCGGTAACTGCCTGGCCAACTACACCAGCGACCCCGTCTTCCGCTCCCTGCTCGGCGGGCGGAGTCCCGAGGACGACCCGCAGGGCACGGTCGCCCTGTGGGCGGGCATCTTCGGCAACCCGCTCACCTGGGACGACCTGCCCTGGCTGCGGTCGATCACCGATCTGCCGCTGATCCTCAAGGGCGTCTGCCACCCCGAGGACGTCCGCCGGGCCAGGGACGGCGGCGTGGACGGTATCTACTGCTCCAACCACGGCGGCCGCCAGGCCAACGGCGGTCTGCCCGCCCTCGACGCGCTGCCCGGCGTGGTCGAGGCCGCCGACGGCCTGCCCGTCCTGTTCGACTCCGGGGTGCGGACGGGAGCCGACGTCATCAAGGCCGTGTCCCTGGGCGCGACCGCCGTCGGCGTCGGCCGTCCTTGTGCATACGGTCTCGCGTACGGAGGTGAAGCCGGCCTCGTCCATGTGCTGCGGGCCCTGCTCGCCGAGGCCGACCTGATCATGGCCGTCGACGGATACCCGACGCTCGCCGATCTCACACCCGAGGCCCTGCGCCGCGTCGCCTGACCTGCTGACCTTTCGACCTTGGCTTGGGGGATCCGGTTCGTCGCCGCCGACCGGTCCGACCATTCGTATACGCCGAGGGCATCCTGTGGATCGAGGCCCGGGCGGCGAAGAACCGGATCCTCGGCAACTCCGGGCCCGTCGGGGCGTCGGGCGGCTCGGCGATGTCACCTTCGGGGGCGCGCAGGCCACCGTCAAGTCGACGAGACCGGGGACCGGCGTCTCACCCTCCAGGCCGGCGACATCTCGGTCGGGCGCCTGGGCGGCCCCGCGGAGATCAGCACCCAAGAAGGGTCACATCACCGTCGCCGAGGCCGTGCGCGCGCCGTCACCCTGTCCACGCAGCACGGTGACATCTCGGTCGGCGCCGCCCGGGGGATCTCCGCCTCCCTGGACGCCGGCACCACCTGGGAAGGGAATTGTGTTGAGAGGCCGGCTCGCGTTGCGGAAGGGTGCCGTGCCATGGAGTTCTTCTGTTACCACCGTGACCGGGCCGGTTCGCCGGCGTTGCGCCAGGAGCTGGTGGAGGAGCACTGGTCCTACATGGACCGGTACGAGGCGGAGCTGATCGCCCGCGGACCGGCCTTCGGCGCCGACGGTGAGACGCCCACCGGCAGTGTGCACATCGTCGAACTGCCCGACCCGGCCGCTGCCCGCGCGTTCGCCTTCGACGAGCCCAACTACCAGGCCGGCGTGTACCGGGACGTGCTGCTGCGCCGGTGGCGGAACCTGCTGGGCCGCACCATGTGGGAGTTCCCCGGCGGCCGGGCCGGCGGCAACCGGTACCTGGTGCTCGGTCTGGGGCCGGTGCGGGCCGACCCCGGCGGCGACCCCGGCCTGCCGTCCGGCACCGGCACCGGCCCCGGCCTGCCGACCGGCATCGGCCCCGGCCCTGGCCTGCCGACCGGCATCGGCCGCGACGAGCTGATCGCCTTCGGCCCGCTGCTGTCCGACGACGCCACCAGCTGGCTGGGCACGGCGGCACTGGTCCGGGCCCCGGACCCGGACCGGGCACGGACCGTGCTGGCCCCGCACCGGTACGCGGAGACAGAGGTGCACGACTGGGAGTTCGGCGGACGACGGTGACGAGCGAGCCGAGCCGAGCCGGGGCGAACCGAACCGAACCGAGACGCCCCCCTGTCCCTAAACGGCCAGCAACTCCGCCAGGCCGTCGACGAATTGTGTGAGGCGGTCCAGTCGGGCACCGTCGCGCGCGATACGGAAGCCGTGCCGGCGGCCCCAGAACGCCGCCTGTACGGCGTGGAACTGCGCCCAGCGCCGAACGCGTTCGCGGTCGAGTTCCGCCGCCTCGGCGAAGATGTCGAGGAGGCGGTGGACCGTCTTCGGCAGATCGTTCGCCCGCATGAGGGACAGGCCGCGGGACTTGAGCAGCGTGCCGCCGTCGTACGCCGGGTCTCCCACACAGCCCTTCGGGTCGACCGCCAGCCACGGTTCCCGGTCCGCCCGCAGGATGTTTCTCGCGTGCAGGTCGCCGTGGACGAGGGTGTCCGGCTGGTCGTGGCCCAGTTCGCGCGCCGTGGCGACGGCCGCGTCCACCACGCGGGGCGGCAGCGCGTGCGTCAGCTCCGCCGCGTCCCTGCGCAACTCCGTCTCCCAGGTGCCGGCGTGGTCCCTCAGCCGGGGCAGCCCCGCCGGCGCCGGGACGGCCAGGCGGCGGCTCAGGCGGCCGGCGACGGTCACCACCGTCTCGTCGTCGGACTGGAGCGCTGCCAGCGTCGACATGTGGGCCCGCTCCAGGAGGAGGGCGAAACGGGCGTCGTCCCGCCGATGCAGGAGGACCGCTCCCCGGCCCTCCCACGCCTCGAACGCGTCCGGCTCGTGGACGTTGCCGGGGTGCGGGAAGGACACCTTCAGGACGAGCCGCCCGCCGGTGGGCCGCTGCCGTACCGGGACGACCACTGCCACGCCCCCGTGCGTCACCTCGCCGTCGGGTACGCAGTCCCAACGCTCCAGCAGTTCCTCGACGAGCGCGGGGAGCCCGGCGATCCAGGACGCCCCGCGGTCACCCTCGCGGTCGATCGTGCCGCGCGCCAGCGCCTGCGGAATGCCGATCATTCCGGCACTCTACCCGCGCGTCGCCGAGCGGTTCGTACGGCCTCCGGCCGCGTCCGGTGTCCTGCCGTGCCCCGCCCTCGTAGGCTGGCCGCGACACAGACCCCCACCTGTGGAGGGCGCCCTTATGCGCAGCAGCGGCTGGAGCAGCGGTGACGTCCCGGATCTCACCGGCCGCGTCGCCGTCGTCACCGGGGCCAACAGCGGGCTCGGGTACGTCACCGCGCGCGAGCTGGCCCGCAAGGGTGCCCGGGTCGTGCTCGCCTGCCGGAGCGAGGCGCGGGGACACGAGGCCGGGGACCGGATGGCCGCCGAAGTGCCCGACGCTCACATCGAGTTCGGACGGCTCGACCTCGCGGACCTGACCTCGGTAAGGGAGTTCGCCGACTCGTTCCCGTACGGCCGGCTCGATCTCCTCGTCAACAACGCCGGGGTGATGGCGCCGCCGTACGGGACCACCGCGGACGGGTTCGAGACGCAGTTCGGGGTCAACCATCTCGGGCACTTCGCCCTCACCAGGCTGCTCATGCCCGTTCTGCTGGGCACGCCCGCCGCCCGTGTCGTCACCGTCTCCAGCATTATGCACGTCCTCGCCAACATCGACCTGGACGACCTCAACAGTGCTCGCCGTTACCGGCGTTGGGTCGCCTACGGCCGGTCCAAGACCGCCAATCTGCTCTTCGTCCACGAGCTGGCCCGGCGCGTCGACGCCCACGGCGGCGACCTCGTCGCGGCCGCCGCCCACCCCGGGTACGCGTCCACCAACCTGCAGACCGCCGGGCCCCGTGCCGAAGGACGGCGCGGGGCCGAGCGGGTGGCGGCGGCCGCGAACGTCGTCTTCGCGCAGTCCGCCGAGGCCGGGGCGCTGCCCACGCTGTACGCGGCCACCGCCCGCGGCGTACGGCCCGACTCCTTCACCGGGCCCTCGATCGCGATGTGGCGCGGCGCCCCGGCCCCCTCCTGGCGGGCACCCTGGACCCTCAACGACACCATGGCGCAACGCCTCTGGGACGCGTCGCAGCGGCTCACCGGGGTCTCTTACGAGGACGTCCTGAAGGAGATCTGAGGAGATCTGAGGAGCGCCGAGGGGCGCCCCGAGGAACGCTCGGGATCCTGCCTGCGCAGCCCCGAGGAACGCCAGGAGCGCTGAGGAGCCCTGAAGGCTAAAGCGAGCCGCCGCTGTCCACCACCAGGTCGGTGCCGACCACCGACGCCGCGTCGTCCGAGGCCAGATACAGCACGGCCGCCGCGATCTCCTGCGTGGAGGAGACACGGGCCAGGGGGAGGGTGGCCCTCGCCCGTACCGCGCGGTCCTGGTCCGTCTCGCCCGGGCGCAGTGACATCGGTGTGGCCGTCGCTCCCGGGCTCACGACGTTGATCCGGACCCCGTCGCGGATGTGGTCCAGTGCCGCACCCCGGCTCAGCGCCGTCACCGCGGCCTTCGTCGCCGAGTACGCGGCGGCCCCGGGGGAGGTGGCATGGACGCCGAACGTCGAGGAGACGTTCACGATCGCGCCGCCCGCCGGCTGGGTGCGCATCCGGCGGATCTCCGCCTGCAGCGCCAGGTGTACGCCGGTGACGTTGACCGCCAGCTGCTCGTGCCAGTCGGCCTCCGGGAGGTCGGCCAGCGGCGCCCCGCCCCGGAAGATCCCCGCGTTGTTCACCGCCACGTCCAGCGAGCCGAAGTGCTCCACGGCAGCCGCCACCAGTGCCTCCGCGCCGCCCGCCCGGGAGACGTCGGCCGTCACCGCGAGCGCGTCGCCGCCCCGCTCCTCGATCAGCGCGACCGTCTCCTTCAGGGGCTGCTCACGGCGGCCCGCCACGACGACGCGCGCGCCCTCGGCGGCGAACGCCAGGGCGATGGCCCGCCCGATGCCGCTGCCGGCGCCGGTGACCAGGGCCGTACGACCCGTGAAACGACCCCTGGCAGCAGAGCCGGTAGCAGCCATGAGATATCTCCCCTTTTCTAGAACGATCGGTTCATTATCAAGGTGTGGAGAACCGCCCCGGCGTAGCAGCGCAGGGGCGTCGGTCAGCCGTTCGTCAGTCGTCAGTCCAGCAGTCGCAGTACCTGCTCCGCCGCGTCCCGGACCCGGGCCGGGTCCGTCGACGCCTTTCCCACCACCCGCAGGCCCTGGAGCAGCACCAGCAGGGTGCGGGCGAGGGCCAGCGGATCGCGGTCGGCGGGCAGTTCGTCCTGGGCCTGGGCCCGGGCCAGGGCCATGTGCAGGCCCGTTTCGACGCGGTCCCAGTCGTGTTCGACACTGCGCGCGGCGGCGAGGTCGTGCGGAGCGAGTTCGGCCGCCGTGTTGGTGACCAGGCAGCCGCGCAGGCGCAGGTCGTCGGCCGCGGACTCGTCGGCGTACTGCCGTATCAGCGCGCGTACGGCCGGCAGGGCCGGGCCCGGGCGGGACAGGTTCCGCAGTAGGGGCGGGAGGCGGTCCTGCTGGTAGCGCTCCAGCGCCTTCAGGTACAGGTCGTGCTTGCTGCCGAAGGTCGCGTAGAGGCTGGCCCGCCCGATGCCCAGGTGCTCGACCAGGTCGGCCATGGACGTCGCCTCGTAGCCGCGCCGCCAGAACAGCTCAAGGGCGGACAGCAGCGCGGCATCGGGGTCGAACTCCTTGGTCCTGGCCATGCGCCAGAGCCTAGGTTCATCCGGAACGATCAGTCAAGTATCGACGGTTCCTGTACGGCAGGTACGGCCGCCCGTACCGCGTAGGCCCTCACCCGCACCCTCTCGTCGTCCAGGCACTGGCCGGTCACCAGGTCGAAGCGCTGCTTCAGCAGGGGCGAGGCGACGAACGGGCGGCCCCGGTGGGTGCCGGTCAGGCCGCGGGAGAGGACCGCCGCGCCGCCGAAGGGGTCGCGGTTGTCGATCGCGTACAGACGGTCCACGCGGTCGCGGAAGACGGCGACCTGCCGGCCGTCCGGCAGCAGCGCGGCCACCCCCCGGCCGGGGGTCAGCCGGCTCAGGTCGCAGATCGTGAACCAGCTGTCGTCCAGCCGGAGTTGGACCTTCAGATCGGTGGTCTCGGGTGCCAGGGTCATCGCTGGGCGCTTCCTTCCAGAACGTCTTCGGCGGGGCGCATGCCGATCGACAGCAGCGGCAGGTCGGGCTTCATCTGGTCGCGTTCCGGCACGAAGCCGACGACCGGGTCGGGGGTGTCGGGGGCGTTGACGAAGGACACGAACCGGGCGAGCTTGTCGGGGTCGTTGACGGTCGACGCCCACTCGTCGGCGTAGTTGGCCACGTGCGCCGCCATCAGGGACTCCAGCTCCTCACAGATGCCCAGGGAGTCCTCGACGACCACCTCACGGACGTGATCCAGGCCGCCCGGGATCCGCTCCAGCCAGGTCGACGTGCGCTCCAGGCGGTCCGCCGTACGGATGTAGAACATCAGGAAGCGGTCGATCAGGCGGACCAGTTCGGCGTCGGTCAGGTCCTGGGCGAGCAGATCCGCGTGGCGCGGAGTGGCGCCGCCGTTGCCGCCGACGTAGAGGTTCCAGCCGTTGGAGGTGGCGATGACACCGAAGTCCTTCGACTGGGCCTCCGCACACTCCCGGGCACACCCGGAGACCGCCGACTTGAGCTTGTGGGGCGAACGCAGGCCCCGGTAGCGCAGCTCCAGGTCGATCGCCATCCGGACCGAGTCCTGGACGCCGTAACGGCACCAGGTCTGGCCGACGCAGGACTTCACCGTGCGCAGCGCCTTGCCGTACGCGTGCCCCGACTCGAATCCCGCGTCGACCAACCGTGTCCAGATCAGCGGGAGCTGCTCCACCCGCGCGCCGAACATGTCGATGCGCTGGCCGCCGGTGATCTTCGTGTAGAGACCGAAGTCACGGGCGATCTCACCGATCACGATCAGGCCCTCGGGGGTGATCTCACCGCCGGGGATGCGCGGTACGACCGAATACGAGCCGTTCTTCTGAAGGTTGGCCAGGAAGTGGTCGTTGCTGTCCTGGAGTGCCGCCTGTTCGCCGTCCAGGACATAGCCGCTCGCGCCGATCGTCGGAGCGAGGGAGGCGATGACCGACGCCACCGCCGGCTTGCAGACCTCGCAGCCGTCGCCGCCCCGGGCGGCCTCCCGGCCGTAACGGTCGAGCAGCTCCCCGTAGGTGTTGATGCGCAGGGCGAGGACGATCTCGTACAGCTCCTCGCGGGTCTGCGCGAAGCAGCCGCACAGGCCCTTGTCGACCTCGACGCCGGACGCCTCCAGCTCGGCCGTGACCAGCTGGCCGAGGACCTTGACGCAACTTCCGCACCCGGTACCGGCCTTGGTGCACTTCTTCACCTCCGGCACGGTGGTGCAGGAGTGCTCGGTCACCGCGTCGCGGACCGTGCCCTTGCTGACGTTGTGGCAGGAACAGATGACCGCGTCGTCGGGGAGCGCGGACGGGCCGAGCTGAGCGCCGCCGCTCGCACCGGCCGGCAGGACCAGGGACTCCGGGGAGAGGGGCGGGACCGAGCCGGTGAGGGCGCGCAGCGTGCCGTACGCGTCCGCGTCGCCGACCAGGATGCCGCCGAGCAGCGTGCCGTCCCGGCCGATGACCAGCTTCTTGTACAGGCCCGAGCGGGAGTCGGAGTAGACGACGTCCAGGCAGTCCTCGCTCGTGCCGTGCGCGTCGCCGAAGGACGCCACGTCCACGCCGAGCAGCTTGAGCTTGGTGGACAAGTCCGCGCCGGTGAAGGCGGATTCGTCGCCGGCGATGGTGGCCGCGGCCGTCGCCGCCTGCTCGTACCCCGGAGCCACCAGGCCGTACACCCGGCCGTCCGCCGCCAGCGCGCACTCGCCGATCGCGAACACCCGGGGGTCGTCCACGGTACGGCACTGCTCGTCGACGGCGATGCCTCCGCGTTCCCCCACGGACAGACCGCAGTCCCGGGCGAGTTGGTCCCTCGGCCGTACCCCGGCGCTGAACACCACCATGTCGGTGGCGAGTTCGGACCCGTCGGACAGTTTCATGCCGACGACGGCGCCCGCCTCGTCCGTCACGATCTCCTGGGTGCCCACGCCCGTGTGCACGCTCAGGCCCATCTCCTCGATGGTGCGCAGCAGGGCCACACCACCGCCCGCGTCCACCTGCACCGGCATCAGCCGGGGTGCGAACTCCACGATGTGGGCGGTGAGTCCGAGCCCCTTGAGCGCGCCCGCCGCCTCAAGTCCGAGCAGACCGCCGCCGACCACGGCACCCACGGTCGCCCTCGACTTCGCGTACTCCTCGATCGCCAGCAGGTCCTCGATCGTGCGGTAGACGAAACAGCCTTCGGCGTCCTTGTTGGGGACCGGCGGCACGAACGGGTACGAGCCGGTGGCCAGCACGAGCGTGTCGTAACCGAAGACCCTGCCGGACCTGGCCGTCACCTTCCGCGCCGTGCGGTCAACCGTCTCCGCCGGGTCGCCGACGTACAGCTCGATGCCGTGGGCGTCGATGAACTCCATGTCCGTCATGGAGAGTTCCTCGGCGGACCTGCCCGCGAAGTACGAGGTGAGGGCGACCCGGTCGTACGCGGGACGCGGCTCCTCGCACAGCACGACCACGCGGTGCGTGGCGGTCAGGCCGCGCTCGGCCAGCGCTTCCAGGAAGCGCTGGCCGACCATCCCGTGGCCGACGAGCACGATCGTGGGGGTGGCCCCCAGGGCGGTGGTCATCAGGAGCCTCCATCGTCGGTGAACGTGCCCCGGGTGGCTCCGCCGACTGGTAGGACATCGGGGCCGGGGCGTGCCCCGACGCGGGCGCCGATCACCACCACACGCGTATTCGAGGTCATGCCCAGGAGCGTGCGCGGCGGAGGTTACCCGGCCGCATCCCCCCTGTTTCCCGCACGGAACGCTGCCCTCTTCGGAGGTGGGGGTGGGGTGTGAGGGGTCTGGGGACGAGACGGGCGGGGCTGTGAGGTGGGGAAACCCGGCGAGCGGGCGCCCGGCGTCGTCGGTCGGCGGGTGCCTGCCGCTCGCGCGGGGGGAGCGGTTGTGTACGGCGCTGGGCGGCCGTACGTCAGCGGCTGGTCCGAGACGGGGGCGCGCCGGCGCGGTTGTGCGGGCCGCCGTCGGTCAGCGGCTTCCGGTCAGGTGGGCGAAGACGACGACGTTCCCCTGGTAGCCGGTGGCCCGGGAGTAGCCGCCGCCGCAGGTGATGACTCTCAGCTCGGGGCGTTGCGCGGCTCCGTAGACCTTCTCGTCGGGGAAGTTCCGGGCCTGGTACACCTCCACCGCGTCGACCGTGAAGACGGCGACGGCCTTGTCCTGCCGGTCCACCTCGATGGTCGCGCCGCGCTTGAGGGCGCCGAGGTCGTAGAAGACGGCGGGACCCTCGGTGTTGTCCACATGGCCGGCGACGATCGCGGTGCCCGTCTCTCCGGGTGCGGTGCCCGACTCGTACCAGCCGGCGAGGTTCTTGTTGCCGGCGGGCGGGACGTCGAGGCTGCCGGAGGGGGTGAGGCCGAGGCCCATGAGGGGGGCGTTCACATGGATGGCGGGGATGCGGATGCGGGTGGGCGGGGATGGCGGCAGCGCCGGCGCTTCGAGGCGTTCCTCGCCGGGGTCGGGGCGGCCCTCGGCGGCGGACGGCTGGGGTGGCGTGGTGTGCGGGCCGGAGCCGGGGCCGAGGAGCCAGACGCCTGAGCCGAGGGCAAGGACGGTTACGGCGGCTATCGCGGTGTCCCCGATCTTGCGCATGAGAACCCCTTTTTCGGAGGTTAGAGCTTCTAACGCGAGGGGGAGGGGTTAGCGGGAGCGCCCCGGTGTAGCGGGGGCGCCGCCTCTGACAAAAGTGAGAGGCTTCCCGAAGGTGACAACCTCTAACGAACCTGACCCCCTACCCCCTCCGGGCCGCGAGGGGCGTCGGACCCGGAGGGGGTGGGATGTGCGGTACCGGCGGACGGACAGCGGAGGGTGTCCGTCAGATCCCGTCGCCTCTCGCCCGGCGATGCAGGAGCCAGGTACCGCCCGCGGCGGCGACGGCCAGAGCCGTCACACCCGCCGCGGTCTGCACGGGGTCGGTGCCCAGGGCGCCACCGACCCCCGTCTTCACACTGCCGTGGGGCTGCACCTGCCCACCGGCCGGTGTCAGTGCCACCGTCAGGTCACCGGTCACCTGCCGGTTTCCCTCGGCGCACTTCGCGACGATCTCGTAGGTCCCCGGCTGCGCGCTGGGCGGCACCTGGAACTGGCCGATCGCCTCGCCCTCATGGGCACTGGGCGCGAGCGTGAACGTCCCGGCGCCCACCGAACTGGCGTCGCCGAGCGCGGACGACTTCTCCCCGCAGGCAGCCGTGTTCACCGAGACCTGGGCGCCCGGCGCCGTGGTCGACGGGTAGACGTCCAGGCTGCCGGTACTGCCGCCGTACGCCGGCGCGGCGGCGAGACCGGCCGCGGCCACGGCGAGCGCGGCCCCGGTCAGCGGACGGACAGTGCGTCGCATGGTGCTCCCTCGTCGAACTCGTCCCACTCCCTTGCTCTACCGAGGAAAGAGCCAACGGGCCGGGCCCGCTCCCCGAGATTTCGTCGGGTGTGGGATGAACGGGTGTCATGGAGGGGGCTCGGGGTGCCGGTTGCGGGGGAGTTCCGGCAGGTCAAGGGGGTTGCGAAGGGTCCGGTATGAAAAACACACGAATGGTGGGTCCGGGACGGGTGAACGGGTGAGGGGGCCGTCGGGCCACCCTCGCTCAGAGCCGAGGAGCCCTCGGGCCGGGCAGCGCCTGCCCCTCGGCTACGTCCTCGCCGTCGCCTGCGATCACCAGAGCACCGCGCGTGCGGGCGGCGCAGGAAAAAAATTCGCGCCAGGACATCCAAGCGGTCATGCGGCACTGGACGCTCGAAGCCGTTCCCGACCCGGAGACGGAGGCGCTGCTTCAAGGCCTGGCGGCGGACGAGGCCGAGAGGCGGGGCGTCGCTTGACCTACCGCGTCACTTACGCCCCGCATGCCGACGACACCCTGGCCAAGATGCGCGATGCCCATGCGTTCAGGGAAGCGATGGCGGCGACCATCAGACGAGATCCGTACGGGCACGGATCGACCGGCGTGAGGGGCGACCGCCGCGAGGCAACGGTCCTCGGTGCCATCACGCGCTACTACGTCTCCGGATCCGTCCTGACCGTGACCGCGGGCAGGCTCGTTCCATCGCTTGAACGGCTCCTGGCCCTGATGGCACAGCTGCAGCTCAGCCCCCCTCCGGCGTCATCCGGATCGCCGCGATGTCGAACTGCAGCCGCACCGTCTCGCTCACCATCGCGCCGCCCTCCGCCAGCCGGCTGTTGTACGACAGGCCCCAGTCCATGCGGTTGATGGTGGTCGTGCCGTCGAAGCCCACCCGCTGGTAGCCGAAGGGGTCCGTGACGTTGCCTATGTAGGTGAGTTCAAGGTCGACCGGGCGGGTCGTGTTCTTGATGGTCAGGTCGCCGGTCATGACGTAGACGTCGGGGGATTTGAGGCGGACCGCCGTGCTGGCGAAGCGCATGCGTGGGTACGTCGCCGCGTCCAGGAAATCGCGGCCCACCAGGTGGGCGTCACGCTGCTCCACACCCGTGTCGACGCTGCCCGTGGACAGGATGAGCTCCGCCTGGGAGCGGGACGGGTCGCGGCCGTCGAAGTAGAGGCGGCTCTTGTACTCGGTGAAGGCCCCGCGGACCGTCGTCACCATCGCGTGCCGGACCGAGAAACCGATTCTGCTGTGGGCCGGGTCGATGATCCATTCGCCGGTGAGGGCGGCGAGGGCGGGGTCCAGCAGGACGGGGGCGGAGGTGCGGGAGGAGGCAGCCGGGGTGACCGTGGGGCGCGGAGGAGCCGTGGGGGCGGCTGCGCGGCGGGACGTGAGGGGACGGCTGAACAAGTTCATGATTTATCTAGTTAGTGCACAACAAGAATTGCCGCAAGTACCTGGCCGGTCAACGGAGTTCGATTGTTCAGGGAGTCGTCACCGAAGCTGCACAACCTCCCCATGGGGTCTCCCCAGAAGTGGTTCGAGCATTCCTTAATTCCGCGTTCTCCTTAATTCCGTATGTTCCTTGAATTGCGCTGTTCCCTTTTGTCCGGGCCGTATGTGACGGCCGCCCCGGTTCGTTCGCCGGGGCGGCCGCCGTCACCCGCCGGATCGACGGGTCAGTTCACGTTCACCGCGCTCCACGCCGCGGCCACCGCGTTGTACTCGGTGCTGCCCGCCCCGTACAGGTCCTTCGCCGCGTTCAGGGTCGCCGTCCGCGCGCCCGCGTAGTTCGTCGAGGACGTCATGTAGACCGTGAGGGCGCGGTACCAGATGGCCCCCAGCTTGTCTCTCCCGATCCCGGTCACTGTCGAGCCGTTGTACGTCGGCGAGTTGTAGCTCACGCCGTTGACGGTCTTCGCGCCGCTGCCCTCCGCGAGGAGATACGCGAAATGGTTCGCGACTCCGGAGGAGTAGTGGACGTCCAGATTTCCGACCGACGAGCTCCAGTAGTCCGCCGAACTGCCGTCCTTCGACGGCTGGTCCATGAAGCGCAGAGCCGCCTTGCCGAAGCCGGAGCGGACGATCTTCTCGCCGATCAGGTAGTCGCCCGGGTCGGACGAGTTGTTCGCGTACCACTCCACCAGTGTGCCGAGGATGTCGGAGGTCGCCTCGTTCAGGCCGCCGGACTCGCCCGAGTACGTCAGGGCCGCGGTCTTCGCGGTGACGCCGTGGGTCATCTCGTGGCCGGCCACGTCCAGCGCCACCAGCGGGCCGAGGGTGGTCCCGTCACCGTCGCCGTACGTCATGCAGAAGCAACTGTCGTCCCAGAAGGCGTTGTTGTAGTTGCTGCCGTAGTGGACACGGTTGTACGAGCCCTTGCCGTCGCCCGCGATGCCGTTGCGGCCGTGGACGTTCTTGTAGTAGTCCCAGGTCTCGTTGGTGCCGTACTGGGCGTCGACGGCCGCCGAGGAACGGTCCGAAGTCGTACCTGTGCCCCAGTGGTTGTCCGTGTCCGTGAACACCGTCGACGGCGCCCGGCTGATGCAGATGCCGAAGACGCAAAGGTCCGTCTTGTTGGCCGCGTCGCCCGTGTACGTGTTGCCGCGCGTCGGGTCCGTGAGGTTGTACGTCGATCCGGAGAGCGTCGTCTCCAGCGGAACCGTGCCGCTGTACAGCGACCTG
This sequence comes from Streptomyces sp. NPDC111744, assembly GCF_055634995.1. NCBI lineage: Bacteria > Bacillati > Actinomycetota > Actinomycetes > Kitasatosporales > Streptomycetaceae > Streptomyces > Streptomyces sp. NPDC111744. The sequence continues at coordinate 21,546 of NZ_JBVKCG010000005.1, read as the reverse complement.
CCGTCGCCCGTCGCCGTCTCGATGCTGTCCCAGGCGTCGATCTGGGCGCCGGTGCGGGCGTTGGTCAGCACCGTGCGGGCGACCGGGTTGCCGAGCGAGTCCTTGGCGACCGCGTTGGTGCGCCAGGCCAGCTTCGGGGTGCCGTGCAGGGCGTCGACGACCAGCTCCGGCCTGGCCTGCACCTGCTTCAGCGCATCGCCGAGGTTCGCCGCCCGCAGCGCGTTCACCGCGAGGTCGGCGGCCTTCGGGGCGGATATGTCCGGGACGATCGAGGCGAGGGATATCGCGCTCCGGGTAGCCCGGTCGGCGCTGCGGTAGGTGCCGTCCGGCTTGAGATGGACGACGAAGTCGCCGCCCAGTACCGGGAGTCGGCGGTAGGTGCGGTCGTAACGGACGTGCTGGGTGCCGTTCTTGTCGACGACCACGTCCCGGACCTTGGTGTTCTCGGTGGCGGTGAGTCCGAGGGTGCCGGCGTACCGGACGAGCGCCTGGGCCGCGTTCTCGATCGCGGTGGCCCGGGTCGGTCTGGCGTCGGCGTGGGCGGCGGGGGAGAGTGCGGCGGCCAGCAGGGTCGCGGTGGTGGCGGCGACGCCGGCCGTGGCGAGACGGGAAACTCGGGCGTTCCGTGTCCGGCTCATCGATCTCCTTGAGAAGCGCCTCTGAGGCGTGGGGTGGCGCTGATGACGACAATGATTTAAGAGGCCATGACAAGTCCATGTCCATAGCGCCTCCATGGAGATGTGTGTGGGGGTGGAGGGGGTGCAGAATCCTTCCTGTGACCGCCCGGAACCCCCACCACCTCCCGTTCTTCGTCTACGGCACGCTCCGCCCCGGCGAGATCAACCACGACCTGTTCCTGCGGGGGCGGACCGCGTCCGAGGAACCCGGGCGCCTCCTGGACGCGGTGCTCTACGACGGGCCCGGCTACCCCTACGCCGTCGAGGAGCCCGGCGGGGAACTGAGCGGCGAACTGGTCACCGCCCGCCCGGAGTCGTACGACCGACTCCTCGTGGAACTGGACGAGTTGGAGGAGTGCGTGCCGGGGGACCCGCGCAGTCTGTATGTGCGCGTGCAGCGGGACGTCGTACGACGGCGGGACGGGGCCGGCGTCCGGGCCTGGGTGTACCTCGCGGGGGACGTGGTGGCCGACGAACTGCGCGCGGCAGGCCGTCGTATCGAGGGCGGTGACTGGCGGGCCCGCGGGCTGCCCGGCTGACCGGCGCGGCGCAGGGCGTGACAGCAGTGGTGCCGGCGACCTCGTACGGCCCATGTGGCTTGTTCCGTGCCGGGGTTGGCCGGTCGGCCACCGTTGAGACTTCAAGGGGCCGGACTACAGTCGTGCACCTGTTCGCGAAGCTCCGCGCACCACCCCGCACGGCGTTCGACATTGCGCCAGACGGCCCGGTCCGGGCCCCGCCGCACCCGGACCCGGCCTCCCCCCACGTACACGCATGCAGCCAGGAGGTCTCCGAGCCATGCCTCTGCGTCACCTCACCCCCCGCGACCAGCACCTCTTCTGGCAGTACGGCCGCGGCCCCAGCGCACCCGTCCACGAACCGCTCGTCCACCGCGCGATCGAGCGGCATGCGATCGCCCACCCCCACGCCGTCGCCGCGGAACACCACGGCGCGACCCTCACCTACGGCGAACTCGACCGCTACGCCGGTGCCCTCGCCGCCCACCTGGTCCGCGAGGGCGTCCGGCCCGGCGACCATGTCGGCCTGTTCGCCCGGCGTTCCATACCGATGCTGGTCGGCCTGCTCGCCGTCCTCAAGGCGGGCGCCGCCTACGTCCCCCAGGACATCGGCCGCACGCCCCCGGACCGGCTCCGCCACGTCATCCGTACCGCCCGCACCCGGGTGGTCCTCATCCAGAAGGAACACGCCCCCCGCGTCCCCGTCCCCGGCGGCCACCGGCTGATCGCCCTCGACGACCCGGTGCCGTACCAGCGGGCCGCCCCGATCCTGCCTCCGCACCCCGACGACGGCTGCTGCGTACTCTTCACCGCAGGCGCCTCCGCCCGTCCCGAAGGCGTGAAGGTCACCCACCGCAACGTCACCAACCTGCTGCTCACCGAACCCGGCGGCCTCGGCATCCGCCCTGGCGACCGGGTGGCCCAACTCCTCGGTGTGGCCTCCGGCCTGGCCCTCTGGGAGATCCTCGGCTGCCTCACCCGCGGCGCCACCCTGGTCATCCGCGGAGCGGACATCACCGCCGCGGCCGCCTCCGCGACCGTCCTGATCGCCACCCCGGCCGTACTGTCGGGCATCGATCCCGGCGCCTGCCCGCGCCTCCGCACGGTCGCCGTCACAGGGGAGTCCGGGGAGCCCTGCCCGCGCCCGCTCGCCGACCGCTGGGCGCGGCAGAGCGCCTTCTTCGACTGCTGCGGTTCGACCGAGACGACCGTCGTCCACACCATGGGCCGCCACGACCCGGCCGCCGGGCGACCGGCCGTCGGCCGCCCCATCCCCAACACCACGGTGTACGTCCTCGACGCCGACCGCCGGCCGCTGCCCGTCGGCGAGAGCGGCGAGGTGTGGGCGGGCGGCGACTGCGTCCCGGCGGGGCACCTCGGCGACAACAAGCCGAGCGCCGGGCGTTACGCACCCGACCCTTTCCTCGGCGAGGGCCGCGCCATGGTCCGTACCGGCGCGCTCGGCCGCTGGACCCCCGACGGCGGTCTCGAACACCTCGGCCGCGCGGACGACGACCGGGTCAAGGCCCACGCGTTCAGCCCGCGCGCCGGCGCCGACCGGCCACACCACCCGGCGACGACGTCGGCCACGGCGACGGCTGCGGCTGCGACCTCGGCCACGGCTGCGGTCCCGGCTGCGACCGCGTACGCCGATACCGCCCGGCGCTCGTGACCGGGCGACGGGCCGCGCCGATTTGACCGGCCTGACCGATCTGACCGGCCTGACCAGTCCGATGGTCTAACCCGTCCGACTGGCCTGACGGGCCGCCGCGGCCAAGGCCTTCGTGACCCCCGGTTCCTTCTTTCCGAGGAACTGGGGGTTCGGCTCGAAGACCACGTCAAGGGCCGCCTTTCCCGCCGCCAGGACCTCCCGCGTCCCGCCGTAGTACCAGGTCGCGTCGTGCTTGGCGTCGACGCCCACCCCGTACGACTCCACCCCCGCCGCCTCGCACAGCGCCACCGCGCGCCGGATGTGGAAGCCCTGGCTGATCAGTACGGCCCGGTCCACGCCGAAGATCTTCTTCGCGCGGACGCAGGAGTCCCAGGTGTCGAAGCCGGCGTAGTCGCTGACGATGCGCTTGTCGGGTACCCCGTGCCCGGTCAGGTAGGTGCGCATGGCGTCCGGCTCGTCGTAGTCCTTCCTGCTGTTGTCCCCGGTCACGAGGACGACCTTGATACGGCCCTCCCGGTACAGCTTCGCCGCGGCGTCCAGGCGGTGGGCGAGGTACGGCGACGGTTCGCCGTCCCACAGGCCCGCGCCGAAGACGACCGCGACGTCGGCGCGGGGTACGTCCGCCACCGTGTGCAGCCGGTCGGCCGTCGACACGTACAGCCAGGTGGCCGGCAGCAACGCCAGCACGCAGCCGGCCATCACGCCCTGCACCAGGCGGCGTCTGCCGGTGCGGGTGCGCGGCAGACGCGGTCGGCGGATCTTCATACGGTTGTCCCCCCTGCTTCCCCTTGACTTCCCCCTGGCGGCTCCGACCTTGGAGGACGCAGGTTGAGGCCTTTGGGTTCGCTCACAGCGGCCGGGTTCGCGCCGTGAAGCGTACGAAAACTCCCGTGACGGTCAGGCAACGGGGGTGCAATCCCGACCGGGGAGGATCTCCGCATGACCGTGTCCGACCTTCCTCCGCGCCCCGGTCCGCCCGCCCTGGTCCTGGTGGCCCACGGCAGCCGTGACCCGCGTGCGCTCACCACCGTGCGGGCGCTCATGGACCGGGTGCGCGCGCTGCGCCCCGGGCTGTCCGTGCGCCTCGGTCACATCGAACTGAACGAACCGCTGCTCCCGGACACCCTGGCGGCCCTCGGTCACACCCCGGCCGTCCTGGTCCCGCTGCTGCTGAGCCGCGGCTACCACGTAAGGCGGGACATCCCGGAGATGGCCGCGGCCTCCCCGGCCCGCACCCGCGTCGCCGCCCCGCTGGGCCCGCACCCCCTCCTGGCCGGCACCCTGCACGCCCGTCTGCTGGAGGCGGGCTGGCGCGCCCGGCCCGCGAGTGCCGTGGTCCTGGCGGCGGCCGGCTCCCGCGACCCCGACTCCAGGGTCGACACCAACCGCATGGCCCGGCTCCTCGCGGCACGCCTGGGTGTCCCGGTCCTCCCCGCCTACGCCTCGGCGGCGGCTCCGACCGTCCAGGAGGCGCTCACCGCTCTGCGGGCAAGGGGCCGCCACCGCATCGCCGTTGCCTCCTACTTCACGGCCCCGGGCCGCTTCTCGACGCAGTGCGCGGCACAGGCGCCATGGATGGCAGCGGCCCCCTTGGGAGCCCACGTCTCGATGGCGGAACTGGTTCTCCACCGTTACGAGCGTGCACTGGGGACGCAGGTGACCGCGGCCGCCTGAAAGGGGGCTCGCCAGGAAGGCGCGGGCCCGCGACGCGCCCTTTGAGGGCGCGGGGCTGTATCCGACATGCGGCTCCGCCGCGTGGGCGCGACCAGCCCCCACACATCCGCACTCGCGCACCGGGCCCAACCCACCCCGTGACTGGGCGACCTGAACCCCCCGTTTGTCACTATCGCCCCGTACTGTCGAACCATGGCAGTCCCCGCACCCGCCCCTTCCTCGGCCTACGACCCGGCGTCAGCCGACCGCTGGGCCCCCGAACCCGACAAACGCCCCGGCCGCACCGCCTTCCAGCGCGACCGTGCCCGCGTCCTGCACAGCGGGGCGCTCCGCAGGCTCGCCGGCAAGACCCAGGTCGTCACCCCCGGCAACCCCAGCCAGATGTGGGACGCCAGCCCCCGCACCCGCCTCACCCACTCACTGGAATGCGCCCAGGTCGGCCGGGAGCTGGGCGCTGCCCTCGGCTGTGACCCCGACCTCGTCGAGGCCGCCTGTCTCTCCCACGACCTCGGCCACCCGCCCTTCGGCCACAACGGCGAACAGGCGCTGAACGCGTTCGCGGACGACTGCGGCGGTTTCGAGGGCAATGCCCAGTCCCTGCGGCTCCTCACCCGTATCGAACCCAAACGGTTCACCCCCGAGGGCTCCGTCGGCCTCAACCTCACCCGCGCCGCCCTGGACGCGGCCACCAAGTACCCGTGGCCGCGCGGCGCGCACCCCACCGACCCGGCGTCCCCGAAGTTCGGGGTGTACGAGGACGACCGTCCGGTGTTCGACTGGGTCCGCAAGGAGGCCCCCGGCAGCCGTACCTGCTTCGAGGCGCAGGTCATGGACTGGTCCGACGACGTCGCCTACTCCGTGCACGACGTCGAGGACGGACTGCACGCCGGTCACATCGACCCCAACTGCCTGCACGCCGAGCCGGAACGGCAGGAGGTCTACGCGGTCGCCGTCGGCAGATACGTGCCGGCCGGCACCGACCCCGCCGAACTCGCCGCCGCCCTCGACCGGCTCCAGGACGAGGAGTGGTGGCCGCACGGCTACGACGGCACGGCGGTCGCCCAGGCCCGTCTCAAGGACGCCACCAGCCAGCTCATCGGCCGCTTCTGCCTGGCCGCGGAGGCCGCCACGCGCGAGACGTACGGCACCGGACGGCTCACCCGCTACGGCGCCGAACTCGTCGTACCGCGCGAGGCCCGGATGGAGTGCGCGGTGCTGAAGGCGATCGCTCACCGTTATGTCATGCAGCGTGCCGAGCAGGAGCGGATCCGTGCCGAACAGCGGGTCGTCGTCGCCGAGCTCGCCGAGGCGCTGACCCGCCGTGCCCCGGACGGTCTCGACCCGCAGTTCAAGGCGCTGTTCGACACGGCGGCCGACGACCACGCCCGCAAACGCGTGATCGTCGATCAGATCGCCTCGCTCACCGACGCCTCCGCACGGTCGTTGCATGCGAGGCTGACGGGGCATATGTGAACACTTTGTGACCCTCCGTGGCCTGATCGGGTCATGATCGGGCCACCAGGGGGCACTCCCTCTTCCCGCATCACGCTGCGTGCGGGAGGCTCACAGTGCTGGCGCATGTGGGCGGCATATGTGGCGGCACCCTTACGAGGAGGCATCAAGTGGTCGACGCGGACCAGACCTTCGTCATCGTCGGTGGCGGACTCGCCGGCGCCAAGGCGGCCGAGACGCTCCGAGCGGAGGGTTTCAGCGGCCGGGTGATACTGGTCTGCGACGAACGCGACCACCCGTACGAGCGGCCGCCGCTCTCCAAGGGCTATCTGCTCGGCAAGGAGGAGCGCGACAGCGTCTTCGTGCACGAGCCCGCCTGGTACGCGCGAAACGACATCGAACTGCACCTCGGCCAGACCGTGGACCGGATCGACCGCGCCGCCCGGACCGTCCGCTTCGGCGACGACGGCACGATCGTCCGCTACGACAAGCTGCTGCTCGTCACCGGCGCCGAGCCCCGCCGCCTCGACATCCCCGGCACCGACCTCGCCGGCGTCCACCATCTGCGCCGCCTCGCGCACGCCGAGCGCCTCAAGGGCGTCCTCGCCTCCCTCGGCCGGGACAACGGGCACATCGTCATCGCGGGCGCCGGCTGGATCGGCCTGGAGGTCGCGGCGGCGGCACGGACGTACGGCGCCGAGGTCACCGTCATCGAACCCGAGCCGACCCCGCTGCACGGCGTCCTCGGACCGGAACTCGGCAATGTCTTCGCCCGGCTGCACCAGGAGCACGGGGTCCGGTTCCGCTTCGGGGTACGGCTCACCGAGATCGTCGGCCAGGACGGCATGGTCCTCGCCGCCCGCACGGACGACGGCGAGGAGCACCCGGCGCACGACGTCCTCGCGGCGATCGGCGCGGCGCCGCGCGTCGGCCTCGCCGAGGCGGCGGGGCTGGAGATCGCCGACCGGGCGCAGGGCGGCGGCATCGTCGTGGACGAACGGCTGCGGACGTCCGACCCCGACATCTACGCGGCCGGTGACGTCGTCTCCTTCCCGCACGCCCTGTTCGGCACGCGGCTCCGGGTGGAGCACTGGGCCAACGCTCTGAACGGCGGCCCGGCGGCGGCCCGCTCGATGCTGGGCCGGGACGTGAACTACGACCGGGTGCCCTACTTCTTCTCCGACCAGTACGACCTCGGGATGGAGTACAGCGGGTGGGCGCCGCCCGGGTCGTACGACGAGGTCGTCATCCGGGGGGACGCGGGGAAGCGGGAGTTCATCGCGTTCTGGGTGAAGGAGGGGAGGGTGCTGGCCGGGATGAATGTGAACGTGTGGGATGTCACAGAGCCGATCCAGAAACTGATCGCTTCGCGGGCGGCCGTGGACACGGACGCCCTGGCGGACCCGAAGGCGGCCCTCGAGAGTCTGCTGTCCTGACCTCGTCGGGCGCGGGGACTGTCACATCACCCCCGTAGGATTCATCCGTGGCAGGACGGATCAATGACGAGGATGTGAAGGCGGTACGGGACGCGGTCCCGATCGACGCCGTTGTGTCCGAGTACCTCCAGCTGCGCAACGCGGGCGGCGGGAACCTCAAGGGACTCTGCCCGTTCCACGACGAGAAGTCGCCGTCCTTCCAGGTCAGCCCGAGCAAGGGACTCTTCCACTGCTTCGGCTGCCAGGAGGGCGGCGACACCATCACCTTCGTGATGAAGGTGGACCACCTCTCCTTCTCGGAGGCGGTCGAGCGGCTGGCCGGGCTGGCCGGTATCACCCTGCGTTACGAGGAGGGCGGATACAACCCCTCCCACCAGCGCGGCGAGCGGATCCGGCTGGTCGAGGCGCACAAGATCGCCGCCGTCTGGTACGCGGAACAGCTCGCCACCAGCCCCGAGGCCGAGACCGGCCGGGTCTTCCTCGCCGAGCGCGGCTTCGACCAGGCCGCCGCCGTCCACTTCGGCGTCGGCTACAGCCCCCAGGGCTGGGACCACCTCACCCGCTATCTGCGCGGCCAGGGCTTCACCGACAAGGAACTGCTGCTCTCCGGGCTGTCGCAGGAGGGTCGGCGCGGCCCCATCGACCGCTTCCGCGGCCGCCTCATGTGGCCGATCCGGGACATCGGCGGCGAGGTCGTCGGCTTCGGCGCCCGCAAGCTGTACGAGGCGGACAACGGGCCCAAGTACCTCAATACGCCCGACACCGCGATCTACAGGAAGTCCCAGGTCCTGTACGGCATCGACCTCGCCAAGCAGAGCATCGCCAAGGCCAGCCGCGCGGTCGTGGTCGAGGGCTACACGGACGTCATGGCCTGCCATCTGGCCGGGGTGACGACCGCGATCGCCACCTGCGGTACGGCCTTCGGCGGCGAGCACATCAAGATCCTCCGCCGGCTGCTGATGGACAACGGCAGCGCCCGGGTGATCTTCACCTTCGACGGGGACGCGGCCGGGCAGAAGGCCGCCCTGCGCGCCTTCGAGGACGACCAGAAGTTCGCCGCCGAGACGTACATCGCCATCGCCCCGGACGGCATGGACCCCTGCGAGCTGCGCCTGGCCAAGGGTGACGAGGCGGTCGTCGACCTCACCGAACCGCGCACCCCGCTCTTCGAGTTCGCGCTCCGCCAGATCGTGGCCCGCTACGACCTGGACACCCCGGCGGGCCGCGCGGCCGCCCTGGACGAGGCCGCGCCGATCGTCGCCCGGATCAAGAACAGCGGCGCCCAGCACGAGGTCGCCGTCGAACTGGCCGGCATGCTCGGCATCCTCGACACCCAGTTCGTGGTGAAGAGGGTGGCCCAGCTGGCCCGTTGGGCACGGGACAAGGGCGGCAGGGGATCCGCCCCGGCCCGTGGCCCGCAGCAGCCGTCGTACGACACCGGCGCCTCGCGCCCGGCCGTCTCAGGACCCGCCCTCAATCTGCGCAACGCCGTCTACGCCACCGAGCGCGAGCTGCTGAAACTCGCTCTCCAGCGGCCCGAGTTGGTCTCCCCGGCCTTCGACGCGTACGGCATCGACGAGTTCACCGCCCCGCCCTACGCCGCCGTGCGCCAGACCATCATGGAGGCGGGCGGCTGCGAGTGGGGCGTCCAGGATCCGCAGGAGTACCTGGTCCGGGTGCGTGAGGCGGCGCCCGACGACGCGGTCCGCGCGATGGTCACCGAGCTCGCCGTCGAGGCGATCATGCGCCGCACCGTCGACGAGAACTACGCGGGCGAGCAACTCGTGACCGTCCGCCGCCGGGCCGTGGACCGCCGGATCCACGAGATCCAGATCACCCTCACCCGCCTCGGCAGCACCGGCGACCCGGCCCAACTCGCAGCCGTGCAGAACGAGTTGTGGGTGCTCCAGCAGTACGGTCAGGCGCTGCGCGAGCGCGGCGTCGCCGCCCTGTGAGCTTCGAGCGGCCGACAGGATAACCACGCGGTCACGGACCGGACGCAAAAAGTCACCGCACGCCCCTCGTGGCAGCGATGTGTCTTACCCCACACTGGGGTGCGGTGCCTGAGTCCTCGGAGCGCGGCCGGCCCGTCCCGGACGGGTCCCACACCCCCGCCGTTCCACTCATCGCGTACGGGACGGACAGCGGCGAGGCCGTCGTCTCCGCTCCCGAAGTACCGCTGCCGTACCCCTGGCAGCGATCATCCTGGAGGTCGCCCCCGTGCAGACCCAGACCCTGACCCAGACCGACAGCACGCTCACGGACGAACCGGAGGCCGACGCCGACATCTACCCCGGCCTACCACCGCAGAGCCGGGTCGCGCTCCACCCCGAGACGGAGACCGAGCTGCCTGCGCAGGCCGAGGGCCCGGCCGTGGCGGAACTCGCGGCCGACATCCCGGAGACCGAGCCCGAGACCGAGCCGGAGCCCGAGCCGGCCGCCGTCGCCCGCGTCGACAACGGCAGCCCCTCCTCCGACCTGTTCCGGCAGTACCTGCGCGAGATCGGCCGTATCCCGCTGCTCACCGCCGCCCAGGAGGTCGAACTCGCCCGTCGCGTCGAGGCCGGTCTGTTCGCCGAGGAGAAGCTGGGCAGCGCCCCGGACCTCGACAGCGAGCTGGCCCTCGACCTCGACCGGCTGGTCGTCATGGGCCGCATGGCCAAGCGCCGCCTCATCGAGGCCAACCTGCGGCTCGTCGTGTCGGTGGCCAAGCGGTACGTCGGCCGCGGCCTGACCATGCTCGACCTGGTCCAGGAGGGAAACCTGGGCCTGATCCGCGCCGTCGAGAAGTTCGACTACGCCCGCGGCTACAAGTTCTCGACGTACGCCACCTGGTGGATCCGCCAGGCCATGTCCCGCGCCCTGGCCGACCAGGCCCGCACCATCCGCGTCCCGGTGCATGTAGTGGAGCTCATCAACCGGGTGGTGCGCGTCCAGCGCCGGATACTCCAGGAGCGGGGCTACGAGCCTACGCCCGAGGAGGTCGCCGCCCACCTCGACCTCGCGCCGGAGCGGGTCGGCGAGGTGCTCCGCCTCGCCCAGGAACCGGTCTCCCTCCACGCCCCGGTCGGTGAGGAGGACGACGTGGCCCTCGGCGACCTCATCGAGGACGGCGACGCGGCGAGCCCCGTGGAGTCGGCCGCGTTCCTGCTCCTGCGGGAGCACCTGGAGGCGGTGCTGTCGACGCTGGGGGAGCGGGAGCGGAAGGTCGTACAACTGCGGTACGGGCTCGCCGACGGGCGTCCGCGCACGCTGGAGGAGATAGGCCGGATCTTCGGCGTCACGCGGGAACGGATCCGCCAGATCGAGTCCAAGACCCTGAACAAACTGCGGGACCACGCCTTCGCCGACCAACTGCGGGGCTACCTGGACTGAAAGGGGGCCGCCCGCCGGCGGCCCCCTCCCGGTCAGTCCACCTCGGCCACCGCCTGCGCGAACTGCGCCTTGTACAGCCGCGCGTACGCCCCGTCCGCCGCCAGCAGCTCGGTGTGCGCGCCCTGCTCGACGATCGAGCCGTTCTCCATCACCAGGATGGTGTCGGCGTCACGGATCGTCGACAGCCGGTGGGCGATGACGAACGAGGTGCGCCCGTGGGCCAGCTTGGCCATCGCCTTCTGGATCAGCACCTCGGTGCGGGTGTCGACCGAGGACGTCGCCTCGTCGAGGACCAGGATCGTCGGGTCGGACAGGAACGCCCGCGCGATGGTGATGAGCTGCTTCTCACCCGCGCTGACACCCGTGCCCTCGTCGTCGATCACCGTGTCGTAACCCTCGGGGAGGGTACGGACGAACCGGTCGGCGTGGGCCGCCCGCGCCGCCTCCTCGATCTCGCCCCGGGTGACCTCGCGCGAGGCGCCGTACGCGATGTTCTCCGCGATGGTGCCGCCGAACAGCCAGGTGTCCTGGAGCACCATGCCGATCCCTGCCCGCAGTTCGTCACGGGACATCCGGGCGATGTCGACGCCGTCGAGGGTGATCCGGCCGCCTGAGACGTCGTAGAACCGCATCAGCAGGTTCACCAGGGTGGTCTTGCCGGCGCCGGTCGGGCCGACGATCGCCACCGTGTGGCCCGGTTCAACCGTCAGCGAGAGGTCCTCGATGAGCGGCTTCTCCGGGTCGTACCGGAACGAGACGTGCTCCAGCGCCACCCGACCGCGCAGCTCCGCCGGACGCTCGCCCGGCACCGGGTCGGCCTCCTGCTCCTCCGCGTCGAGGAGTTCGAAGATCCGCTCGGCCGACGCGACACCCGACTGCACCAGGTTGGCCATCGAGGCGACCTGGGTCAGCGGCATCGAGAACTGCCGGGAGTACTGGATGAACGCCTGCACGTCACCGATCGACAGCGCACCCGAGGCCACCCGCAGACCGCCGACGACCGCCACCAGCACATAGTTCAGGTTCGACACGAACATCATCAGCGGTTGCATCACACCGCTGTTGAACTGCGCCCGGAACCCGGCCTCGTACAGCGCGTCGTTCTGCTCGGCGAACTGCTGCGCCGACTCGTCCTGCCGGCCGAAGACCTTCACCAGGGTGTGCCCGGTGTACATCTCCTCCACATGGGCGTTCAGCTTGCCGGTGGTGCGCCACTGCTGCACGAAGTGCGGCTGCGAGCGCTTGCCGATCCGGGTGGCGATCAGGAACGACAGCGGCACGGTCGCCAGGGCCACCAGCGCCAGCAGCCAGGACACCCAGAACATCACCGCGAGCACACCGATGATGGTGAGCAGCGAGTTGATGAGCTGACCCATCGACTGCTGGAGCGTCTGGCCGATGTTGTCGATGTCGTTGGTCGCCCGGGAGAGCACCTCGCCGCGCTGCCGCTTGTCGAAGTACGACAGCGGGAGCCGGGACAGCTTCCCCTGGACGTCCTCGCGCAGCCGGTACATCGTGCGGTTGACGGACCGGTTGACCAGCCGGGTGGCCACCGCCATCAGCAGGCCGGCGGCGACGTAGGTGCAGAGCGCGAACAGCAGGACGTCGCCGACCTGGCCGAAGTCGATGCCCTTGCCCGGAGTGAAGTCGGTGCTCTTGAGCATGTCGGCGACGGTGCCCTGGCCCCGCTCGTGCATGGACTGGAGCACCTGGTCCTTGGTGGCCCCGGCCGGCATCTGCTTGCCGATGACACCGGCGAAGACCAGGTCGGTGGCGCGGCCGAGGATCTTGGGGCCGATCACGCTGAGGGTGACGCTCGCGACCACGCAGAACAGCAGCACATAGATGGTGAACTGCTCGGGTTTGAACCGGGCGAGAAGCCGTTTGCCCGAGTTCTTGAAGTCCATCGAGCGCTGGTCGGGGCCGCCCCCGGCCATCATGCGTCCCATGGGCCCGGCCATCAGGCAGCCTCCGCTTCCGTCAGTTGGGAGAGCACGATCTCCCGGTAGGTCTCGTTGCCGGCCATGAGTTCGTGATGCCGGCCGACGCCGACGACACGGCCCTCGTCGAGTACGACGATCCGGTCGGCGTCTCTGATGGTCGCCACCCGCTGGGCGACGATGACGACGGTCGCCTCGGCCGTCTCCTGGGCGAGCGCGGCGCGCAGGGCGGCGTCGGTCGCGTAGTCGAGGGCGGAGAAGGAGTCGTCGAAGAGGTAGATCTCCGGGCGCTGCACCAGTGTGCGGGCGATGGCGAGACGCTGGCGCTGGCCGCCCGAGACGTTCGTTCCGCCCTGGGCGATGGGCGCGTTGAGCCCCCCCTCCAGCCTCTCCACGAAGCCCTTGGCCTGCGCCACCTCCAGCGCGTGCCACAGCTCCTCGTCGGTGGCGTCCGGGTTGCCGTACCGCAGGTTGGTCGCGACCGTCCCCGCGAACAGGTACGGCTTCTGCGGCACCAGGCCCACCGTCTTGGCGAGCAGCTTCGGGTCGAGCCCGGAGACCTCCTCGCCGTCCACGAGGACAGAGCCGTCCGTGGCGTCGAAGAGGCGCGGCACCAGGCCGAGCAGGGTGGACTTGCCGCTGCCGGTGGAGCCGATCACGGCGGTCACCTCGCCGGGCCGGGCCACCAGGTCGACGGCCCTGAGCACCGGCTCCTCGGCACCCGGATAGCGGAAGCCCGCGCCCCGGATCTCCAGGTGCCCGTGCCGGCGTAGCTCGACGACTGGCGCGATCGGCGGCACGACGCTGGACTCGGTGTCCAGGACCTCCTCGATGCGCTCGGCACAGACCTCCGCGCGCGGCACCATCATGAACATGAAGGTGGCCATCATCACGGACATCACGATCTGCATCAGATAGGCGAGGAACGCCGTCAGATCGCCGATCGCCATGTCACCGCTGTCGATGCGGTGGGCGCCGAACCACACCACCGCGATCGAGGAGACGTTCACCGTCGTCATGACGATGGGGAACATCAGCGCGAGCATGTTGCCGGTGGCCAGCTGCATCTCGGTCAGGTCCTTGTTGGCCTTCCCGAACCGGCCCTGCTCGTACTCGTCGCGGACGAACGCGCGGATCACCCGGTTGCCGGTGATCTGCTCGCGCAGCACCCGGTTCACGGTGTCCAGCCGCACCTGCATGGCCCGGAACAGCGGACGCAGCCGGCGCACGATCAGGGCCACGGAGACGGCCAGCACCGGGACGACGGCGACCAGCACCCCGGACAGCGGAACGTCCAGGCCGAGGGCGAGCACGATGCCGCCGACACACATGATGGGCGCCGACACCATCAGCGTGAACGTCATCAGGACCAGCATCTGGACCTGCTGAACGTCGTTGGTCGTACGGGTGATGAGGGAGGGCGCTCCGAAGTGACCCACCTCACGTGAGGAGAAGGACTGCACCCGGTCGAAGACGGCGGCCCGCACATCCCGGCCGAGTGCCGACGCGGTCCTGGCGCCGTAGTAGACGGCACCGATGTTGCACACCACCTGGGCCAGGGAGATGCCGATCATCAGGGCGCCGAAGGACAGGATGTAATCCGTGTCACCCTTCACGACGCCGTTGTCGATGATGTGTGCGTTGAGCGTGGGCAGGTAGAGAGTGGCGCAGGTCTGCAGCAGCTGCAGCAGCACCAGGATCGAGATGGGTTTCCTGTAGGGCCTGAGATAGGTCCGCAGAAGTCGTATGAGCACGCTACGTCTCTCGGAGTCGGCGGTGGGGGCGGGTTCGCTTGCCCGATCGGGCGGTGTCGCTTGCCCTAGGCCCCTATCGTCCGACACTGCACCCGCGTTACCTCAACCGATTAACCCGACAGCGGAAGTCTTACGGCACCGGGGGGTGCACGATCACGCCCGAAACGCCCCCGGATGGGTCTGTTCGCGCACCGACATGAACTGCTGCCGCACCGCCTGCCCGACGGCCAGTTCCTCCCCGGGCTCCAGCACCTGCGCCGCCGCACCCTGCCAGACGGGCGGAGTGCGCGGATCCACGGTCCCCTGCGAGACCCCGAGTGCCCAGGCCGCCTGCCGGGCCGCGCCGATCGCCGCGTAGTCCGCCGGCTGCGGTACGACGACCTGCGCGCCGAACAGCATCGGCGCCGCCGCCTGTACGGCCGGCAGCTCGGCGGCCTTCCCCAGCAGGAAGATCCGCCGTACCTCCACGCCCCGGCCGCGCAGCACGTCCAGCGCGTCGGCGAGCCCGCACAGCATGCCCTCGAAGGCGGCCCGCGCGAGATGCTCGGCCTTCATGGACTCCCGGCGCAGCCCGGCCAGCGTCCCTGCGGTGTGCGGCAGGTTCGGCGTCCGCTCACCCTCCAGATAGGGCAGCATGACCAGCCCGTGCGAGCCGGGCGTCGACTTCATCGCCAGGTCGGAGAGGCTCTCCAGATCCGAAAGCCCGAGCAGCTCGGCGGTCCCGCGCAGGGTCCGTACGGCGTTCAGGGTGGTCACGACCGGCAGATGCATCCCCGTGGCGTCGGCGAGCGAGGTGATCATCCCGGAGGCGTCGGCGAGCGCCTCCGGATGCACGGCCATCACGGACCCGGACGCGCCCAGGGACACCACGGCGTCGCCGAAGCCCAGCCCCAGCCCGAAGGCGGCGGCCATGGTCTCGCCGGTTCCCGCGGAGATCAGCAGCCCCTCCGGGGTCGTACCGGCCGCGTCGGACGGTCCGATCACCTCGGGGAGCATGGCCTGGTGGCCCAGGGCGAGTTCGGCGAGGTCGGGCCGGTAGCCGCCGGTGGCGGCCGACCAGTAGCCGGTCCCGGAGGCGCCCCCGCGGTCGGTGGTCCTTCTGGCCGGCCGCCCGAGCAACTGCCACACCAGCCAGTCATGGGCCTGCAGCAGTACGGCGGTCCGCCGGGCGTTCTCCGGCTCGGCCTTCGCCAGCCAGCGCAGCTTGGTCACGGGCTGCGCGGCCTGCGGCACGGACCCCACCGCCTGCGCCCAGGCCTCCCGCCCGCCGAGCGCGTCGATCAGATCGGCCGCCGCGACCTGGGCGCGCCTGTCACCGCCGACGATCGCCGGACGCACGGTGTTGCCCTGGGCGTCCAGCGGGATCAGCGCGTTCTGCTGCGCGGACACGCCGATGGCCTGCACGCCCTCCAGGAGCCCGCCGCCGGCGGCCTCACCGAGCGAGAGCAGCCAGGCCTGCGGGTCGACGTCACTGGGGCGCGCCGCGCCGTCCGGCGTGTCGACCGGGTGCGGTGCGTATCCCTGGCGGAGCACCGCACCCGTGTCCGTGTCGCAGACCACGATGCGAGTGAAATCCGGTGAGCTGTCCAACCCGGCGACTATCCCCATGCCCGAAATTCTGCCGCACGCGCCGCCGTGGTTTGGCCGAGGGCGCGGTTGGGGTTCGCGTGGTCGTGTGGTGCGGGTGCGTCGGGGCTGGTCGCGTCATGCGGCGGAGGCCGCAATTCACCACAGCCCCGCGCCCCTGGGGTTCGCGCGCGGGCGCCGAAAGGCGACCGCTACGTGTCGCTGCTGCCCCTGCCCCAGTCGTCCGCCGCTGCGCCGTTGGTGTTGCGCTCGCGCAGGGAGCGGACCCGGGCGGTCACCGAGTCGGGCATGCGGTCGCCCACCTTCTCGCTGACCGTGTGGAAGGCCTTGCCCGCGTAGACGCGGCCCTGCTGGGCGGCCGTCTCCGCGGTGTTGCGGACCGCCGGGTTCTGGGCGACCTGGCGGGCGGACTTCTTCAGCTGCTCGTATCGCTCGCGCCCGGCCCTGGTACCCAGCACGTAACCCAGAGCGAGCCCGGCGACGAACGTGAGCTTGTAGCGCATGGCGGCCACCCTTCCCTCGGCGGGAGTCTTGTCGGGGAGTACCGATTGGCGGAGCACCCCCCTGCTTGCGCTAATGTATGTGTCGCAGCGAGCGGGCGCCCCCTGGCGAATACCCAGGTAGGTACGTTCGATGCAACGAGGCATTCCTCCGTAGCTCAATTGGCAGAGCAGCCGGCTGTTAACCGGCAGGTTACTGGTTCGAGTCCAGTCGGGGGAGCTCGGTCCTCCGTAGCTCAATTGGCAGAGCAGCCGGCTGTTAACCGGCAGGTTACTGGTTCGAGTCCAGTCGGGGGAGCATGCTGAACGAGGACCCCTGGCGGGGTCCTTTTTCATGTCCGTTCCGGGTCCGCGGGAACCGCTGGGCCTGCGCCGATGTCCTCATGGTCATGAGCGTCCGCAGAAGCCGACCATCCGAAGCAGGAGATCGTATGAGCGGCTATGCTGCGGCAGACGGCGCGCACACTTGTACGCGACACGCCGCTATGGGGCGGTAGCTCAGCCGGTTAGAGCAGCGGACTCATAATCCGTCGGCCGTGGGTTCGAGTCCCACCCGCCCCACCAACGCAGGGCTGTGACCTGCGGAAACGTTCATTTTGTCCTGTCGGATCGTCAACTTTGCATGAACGGACTGAATCCGCTGCTCGTGGGTTTGAGGCGCGGTGCAGCTCGGGGGGGGGTGCCTCTATGTCCTTCGTCAAGGCACTCCTGTCGGGTTTGGGGTAATTCGGTCTTGCTGGAGTCATGCGGCGAGTTCGACGTCCGCAGGCGTTCGGGATTCGTAGAAGGTGCCGTCTCGGAGCATGGCGAACAGGACGCTGATGCGTTGGCGGGCGAGGCGGAGGAGGGCCTGGGTGTGGGTCTTGCCGCGGGCGCGTTGCTTGTCGTAGTAGGCGCGGGAGGCGGGATCGGCGTTCATGCAGGCGAAGGCGGACAGGAACATGGCACGTTTGAGCTGCCGGTTGCCGCCCCGGGGTGCGTGTTCGCCGTGGATCGAGGTCCCCGACGACTTCGTGGTGGGGGCGAGTCCGGCGTAGGAGGCGAGGTGGGCGGCGGTGGGGAAGCTGGTGCCGTCGCCGACGGTGACCAGCAGGACGGCGGCGGTCCTGACGCCGACACCGGGCATCGACGTCAGGACCGGGGAAAGAGGGTGGGCCTCCAGCAGGGTGTTGATCTGGGCTTCCATCGCCCGGCGCTGTTCGTGGACGGCCGCGAGCGAGCGGGCCAGGGAGGGCACGACGATGTCGAGGGTGCCGGTGCCGGGCACGACGACGGTCTGTTCGTCGAGGGCGTCGAAGACGTCGTCGATCAGCCGCTGGGCCATGCGCGGGGCCTTGGGCCGGATGAGCTCGACGAGTCTGCGGCGGCCGGCTTTGCGCAGTGCGGCGGGGGAGCCGTAGCGCTCCAGGAGCCAGGTGACGGCCTGGTGGTCGAGGCGGGGGGCCCAGGACGCGGCATGGTGCGGGCCGCATCCGCGATGACCGCAGCGTCCTTCGCGTCGGTCTTCGCCTCACCGGGGTAGAGGTCGGCGATCCGCCGCATCGCGAGTCCGGGCAGGTAGGCGACCTTGCAGCCGGTGTCCCGGGCCACGGTCAGCGGGAGGGCTCCGATGGAGGCGGGCTGGTCCACGATCACCAGGACGGTGCCGAACTTCGCGGCCAGTTTGTCGAACACGGCCCGCAGTTTCGGCTCGCTGTTGGGCAGCGGCTTGTCGAAGATCTTCTTCCCGGCCGGAGTGAGGCCGTGCCCGTGGTGAGAGGTCTTGCCGACGTCCAGGCCGAGGAACACGCCCACGTCTTCGGTGTCGAACATCGCGCCCTTCCAGGGGAGTTGACAGTGCCGGCCTCGGCAGTGGTGTCGTACGCGCGCATCCACGTTATGCAGACCTGCCGCCCGCGAGCTGTCCGGCATTGCGCCGGACCGGGTGGTGGCCGGACCTCTGATCAGCGTCTCCGACGGCACCTCCCGGGCCCGGTGACACCACCCCCCAGGTCATCTGTTCGACAGGGGGCAACAGTCATGCCGGGCCCGGAGGCCAGCGGCCCTCTTGCAGGACCGCGGAAAACATAACGGGGGGGACTTCTCTGACCTGCGACGATGCGAGCGATTGTGGCTGCCGTAGACTGTCTGCGCCGAGCCTCTAGGGCTTCATTTCAAGATCGTGAGGCCGTGTTGAGGCCGAAGGGTCTGGGTAAAGGCGTGTAACTGACTCCGCTGCGCCCGTTCTGGGGTGCTCTGGCAGCAGGTTCCATGTGTGGGGTTCGGTGCTGCTGAGCCGAGCAAGATCACGTTCGAGACGCTGCTCGTCGAAGGACCGGTATGCAACGGTCATCTGGCGGGAGTGCTGCACCGGAAACGGCCCGTACTGAAAACGGCCCCGATGGAGCACCGCGACCTTGTAGTACTCCGCCGGCTGGAGACCGAGGCCGGGGGTACTGGGTGATGCACCCTCTGATCCAACCGAGCCTGCGGCGGCTCCGTGTACCCCAGGGCGTCATCTCGCGGGTGGCTGCCGGAGCTGGGCTGTGTATGTTCGGCCAGACTTGCCATCGCCCAGCGTGCGCTATCCGCCGGCGGAAGGGCGAGCCGCGCTCAGCTGCGGGTCGGGTTGGGGTTGGGGCTGCGGGGTGGGTGCTTGTCAGGAGTTGTCGTCGGGGTCGATGAGGGCGGCGAGCTCAGTTGCGGAAGCGAGTTCGTGATCGTGCTCGGCCAGGGTGTGCAGGCGAATGGCGTAGGCGCGGCGCTGGATGGGCGTGCCGTGCTGGGCGATAAGTTCTGCGAGACGGCGGGCTTGGCCGCTGTGGCCACCAGCCGTGCTTATGACCGTTGCGAAGAGTGCTCCAGTGATGCCTGTCAGTGGGCGTTCGTGGGCATACAGGATGCTGCGCAGACGCGGGATGTCGCCGCAGGTAGTTGCGCGGCCTGGCTGGCGTCCTACTCCAGTCCTGTCTGCCGGGCCTCTCCAACTGCTGCTCGGCTCACCCGCCGTGGGTGTTGGCGTCTTCTGCGCCGTCCAGACGATAGGCAGCTCCAATGTGGCGGGCGGTAGACACCATCGGGCATGGGGCACCACACGTAGTGGGCGTCGAGTGCCGCCTTCAGGCGTGCGCGGTCCGCAGCCGAGCGGGCGGAGTAGAGGACCTCGAGTTCGGTGATGTCGCAGATCGCGACGAGGCCGGTGGCGATCCTGTCGTCCCACTCGCTTGTGTTCTGGCCGAGCAGGACGCGGGCGAGGGCAGAGGCGTCGATGAGGCGGCGTGCTTCGCTCTGATCAGGACTTCGGCAGCTGGGTCACCCCGAGGGACTCGGCGAGCTTTTCGACTCGGCGGGTGGAGACACCGAGCAGGGTAGGCGGCGGCGACCACCGAGAAATGGGCCTGCTCGGCCCGGCGACGCCGCTCAAGGAGCCAGTGCGGGAAGCAGCTGCCGGAGCGGAGCTTGGGAATGGCCAGCTCCACCGTGCCGGCCCTCGTGTCCCACTCGTGCGTGCGGTAGCCGTTGCGGTGGTTGACTCGCTCGTAGCTGACCTGCCCGTACTCGGCGTGACGCAGGCGCACTATCACCCAGACGCCCGCACCTACCTAAAGCGCCGACGAGAGGCCGGGAACACCAACACCGAAACCGTTCGTGCCCTCCGGCGCCGTCTATCGGACTGGTCTACCGGGCCCTCCTCCGCGACGCCCAACCCAGTACCGAGCAAGCTGACCTCACGCAGGCGCCTGATTGACATGCTCTCGATCGCCAAGAGCTTGTGATCGATTCGTCAAGTGCTCGGGGGTGGCTTGTGGGGGATTCGAGGGGTAGACGTGTGCGGCCGTTGCATTTTGCGTGGTTGGCCGCGGCGGTCTTGTTGATTCAGCCTGTCGCGACGGGCGCCGCGCACACGGCCGTCGCCGACGGCCAGGACGCCAGTTCCGCCAGCACGGCTTCTCTCTCGCCGGAGGCCGCCGCCTCGCAGAAAGCGGTGGCGAGCGGTTCTCCCGTCGAGGTCACAGACGACCGGACCGAGTACAAGACGACGTACGCCAATCCGGACGGCACGACGTTCACGTTGGACCAGTCGACCGTGCCGGTGCGGGTGCACCAGGGCGACGGGTCGTGGGTGTCCCCGGACCCGACCCTGGAGGTCCGGTCGGACGGTACGGTCGGGCCGAAGGCGGCCGTGGTGGACCTGGCGTTCTCCGGCGGCGGTGACGGCTCGGGACTGGTGGACATCGCCCAGGGCGGCAAGTCGTTGCGGCTGGGCTGGCCGGGCGCGCTTCCGAAGCCCACGCTGGACGGCGCCAGCGCGGTCTACACCGATGTGCTTCCGGGTGTGGACTTGCGGATGACGGCGACGGCCGAGGGCTTTCGTGAGCTGCTCGTGGTGAAGAGCCCGCAGGCCGGAGCAATGCTCATTACCTGTGGATCGGCTCGGGAGGGCACACGCGGAGGGCGTACCTTCCCGAGTGATCGATTGACTGGTATCGAGTAGGCCCGCGTTGCCGCGCGGGTCGGGAGGGCACGCCTGTGCTCAGCGTAGTGAACGCCGACGGCACCACCGCCAACGGCTCCTCTCTGATCGACGAGATCGTCCGTGAGGGCGCACGGCGGATGCTGGCCGCCGCGCTGGAGGCCGAAGTCGACGCATACATAGCCGAGTTGGCCGATAAGCGGGACGAGAAGGGCCACCGCCTGGTCGTGCGCAATGGCTACCACCAGCCGCGCACGGTGACCACGGCGGCCGGGGTGGTCGAGGTGAAGGCGCCGCGGGTGAACGACAAGCGCGTCGATGAGGCGACGGGCGAGCGCAAGCGGTTCTCCTCGGCGATCCTGCCGCCGTGGTGCCGCAAGTCCCCGAAGATCAGCGAGGTGCTGCCGCTGCTCTACCTGCACGGCCTGTCCTCCGGCGACTTCGTGCCCGCCCTGGAGCAGTTCCTGGGCAGCGCGGCCGGGCTCTCCCCGGCGACGGTCACCCGGCT
>NZ_JBVKCG010000004.1:482761-538031 GCF_055634995.1 Streptomyces sp. NPDC111744 | reverse complement strand
ATCTGGCGGCGCGCGCATCAGGCGGAGGCACGACGCCACCATTTCCGAAGGCGGCTAAGGCTCCAGATGATCCAGATCTAGCCCTGTAGTACTAGGGGCTGTTGGGGGCCCAGGGGTGGTGGGGCGTCACTGCAGGGCGCCCACGCCCGCGGCCGCGAGGTAGCGCTGGTCGGGGCTGTCCTGGAGCATCACGCGGTGGAGGGTCGTGGTCGCGGGTGACGGGGGGATGCCGAGGTCGTCGGTCATACGGCGGTGCAGGGACTGGTAGACCTCCAGCGCCGTGGCGCGGCGGCCCGAGGCGTAGAGCGCCCGCATGAGCTGGCTGTGCAGGTTCTCGTGGTACGGGTGCTCGTCGACCAGCGCTACGGCCTCCCCGACCGCCTCCTGGAAGCGCCGGCACAGCATCAGCGCGTCGATCCGTACCTCGCAGGCCGCGAGGTGCGCCTCGTTCAGCACCCGGGCCTGCACGGTGAGCCGGCTGCCGTGCCGGACGTTGCCGAAGGGCGCCCCGCGCCACACGGCCAGCGCCGCGCCGAGCACCTCGGCGGCAGCGTGCGCCTCGCCCTTCTCCAGCAGGCCCCGGGCTTCCAGGACCAGCCGGTCGAAGCGGGGCCGGTCCCATTCGTCGGGCCGCAGCCGCAGCACATAGCCGTTGCCGTCGGTGACCAGCCGGTGGTCGGCGATGTCACGGACGCTGGTGCCGGTGCCGGAGGCCAGCGCCTTGCGTATCGCACCGATGTACGTCTGCAGGGCGGTGGTGGCGGTGCGGGGCGGCTCGCCGTCCCACACCTCGCTCAGCAGCGCCGGCACGGACACCCGGTGGTTGGCCTTTGCCATGAGCAGGGCGAGCACCTGCCGCTGCTTGGGCGCGCTGGGGGTGATGTCACGCCCCTGCTCGCGGATGTCGATCGGTCCAAGGACACGGAACTCCACAGCCCCTCCTCAAGGGTGGCACCGCACGGCGCGGCGCGCGGTGTACGGGCGAACGGATCGGCAGGAGCCCTGCGTCGCTGCGGGGTTCCCGTGGTGCTGTGCAGGTGAATGGGGTGCCGGCCGGCGCTCGCCGGCCGGCCTGACGGGGGTCAGCCGCCGCCCGGGGCCAGGCACGCCTCGTGCCCGAGCCTGCGGTGCGCCGAGGCGATGGAGACCAGCGTGGCGTGGCGGTGCCAGCCGGGGTAGGACCGGCCCGCGAAGTCGTGCAGGCCCAGCTCGGCCTCCGTGGCTCCGACCGGTGAGGCCGTGGCGGAGCCGATGACCGCGAGGGCGCGGGCGCGCCACGCCGGAGGCAGGTTGGTCAACCAGATCCGGTCGGGCCGTGGGCCTGCGGTGGTCCAGACGCCGACCAGCAGGGCCGGCCGGGACTGAGCCGTCAGCAGCACCCGCACGGTGCCGAGCCGGGGCCGCCCGGGGGCGAGGGAGGTGGCGGCGGCCGGGCGGGCGTGCCGCCGCAGCAGGTCGCCCGCCGTCCGCGCCGGCGGCACATGGCCCGCGTTCCACGGCCCGGCCGTGGGTTCCGGGGCCGCGTGGAGTGCCCCCGCATCGACCGGGTGGGGGTCGGCGGCCGGGGCGAGCGACAGAGGCAGGGTGTCGGGGACGGCCACGATCCAGTCCAGGCCGCGGGCCCCCAGGCCCTCGATCACGGCCACGGCGTCGATGTGACCTTCGGTGTGGACGACCACCGGCGGCATCCCGGGGGTGATCCGGGCCAGTTGGTCGGCGAGGGCGAGGCACAGCTCGGCCGCGGTGGCGTGGCCGGTGACCTCGGGGATGCGGGCCTGGTGCCGCAGCGCGGCGTCCTCGGTCCAGCGCCGCGGCAGGTACAGCCGCCAGTCCACGGAGAGGTCGCCGAGGTCGCCGGAGAGGAACGCGCCGACCGCGAGCTGGCAGTTGACGGTCCGTCCGAAGGCGGGCACGAAGCGCCGGTGGACGCCGGCGGACAGCTCGCCCCGCTTGGGAATGACCACGGGGGAGAGCGTCCAGGCGTGCGCGGCGGTGTGCTCGGCGACCCAGCGGGCGAGTTCGGCGCGGACCGGGCGCCATTGCCAGGCGCTGTCGTTGACGAACTGCTGGAGGGACTGGGGCGCCGTCGGGGACGGCGTCACCGAGGCCGCTATACGCCGCAGCGACTTCTTGCCCTGGGTGGTCAGCAGTCCTTTCAAGTAGACGCCGGCCCACCGCCGTTGGTCGGCCCGCGGCAGCTGGGCGAAGAGCCGCTGGGCCGGCGGGACGTGCTCTGTGGCCGGATGCATGGACGGACTCCTCTCCCCCGGTCAGCCGCAAATATACAGAACATTCTCTATGTTTCCAGCCCGGACTCCGGGGCGACGGCGGCGAGGAAGATCGGGCGACGGCGCACACAAGGGCTCCCAACTGCGGCGGGAGGGGCGCGGCGGGCGGCGGAGCGGGGGCGGAAAATTCCGTACGGGGCAGGAAGCGCGCCGAGCGGCGCGATACGGCCGGTGTGCGGAACGGCGCGTTCAGTGAGGGCGGTTGGGCCGGGACGAGACGTTCCGCCGGGCCCGGGGAACCGTCAGCCCTCGTCCGGACCGGCGCCGGCCGAGGGAGTGAGAAGGGTGCCCAGCGCCTTCAGAGCCTGGGCCAGACTCTCCTCGGGGCCCTCGCCGGTGATGGTGCGCAGTGCGTCCGGGGCGGTTGCGGCGGCTTCGACGCCCAGCAGGACATGGGAGAGAAGGGAGGCGGCCGCCAGCGGGGTCAGCCCGCCGCCCAGGCGCTCCTCGCGCCAGGCCCGCTCCAGCGCCTGGCGCAGGCCGGGGGCCCAGGAGTCGTACCAGCCGTGGTCGGCGGCGTGTCCCTCGCGGGTGAGCCGGGCGGCCGCGCGGATGCTCTGGGTGGTGCGCAGGGCGTCGGCCAGCGTCAGCACCTCGTCGAGCACGCCCTGCAGCCCCGGCGTGGAG
Source organism: Streptomyces sp. NPDC111744 (assembly GCF_055634995.1). Taxonomy (NCBI): domain Bacteria; kingdom Bacillati; phylum Actinomycetota; class Actinomycetes; order Kitasatosporales; family Streptomycetaceae; genus Streptomyces; species Streptomyces sp. NPDC111744. The sequence goes on along the minus strand of NZ_JBVKCG010000004.1, from coordinate 535,116 downwards.
GCGGTACCGAGGATCACCTCGCGGGTGGCTGTCGTGCCGGCCTCCTGGACGGCGTCCGCCAGGGCCGACTTGCTGGAGAAGTGGAAGGTCAGCGCGCCCATGGTGACACCGGCCGAGGTGACGATCCGGTGCAGGGAGGTGCCGTCGTAGCCGTGCTCGGCGAATTCCGCGGCCGCGGCCCTGACGATCCGCTGCCGGGTCTGCTCAGCCCTCTCCTGCCTCGCCACCTGTGCTCGCACCTCCTCCCGCTCCCGTGCGCCGCGGCCGGCCCGCGACGGCACCACCATAGGTCAAGGAATTCCCAAGAGATCCGGAAAACGAGCAGCTCGGAACGTTCTTGGCAGGTTGGCCGGTAAGGACTGCCCAATCCGGCTGACGGCCTGCCCGGGCGCCTGTTTGACTGGCCGTCATGATCGAACGAGCGTGCGCAATGAGCGACCGGGTAGTCATGATCACCGGAGCTTCCTCGGGCATCGGCGCGGCGGCGGCACGGCTCTTCGCCGAACACGGCGCGGCCGTCGTGCTCACGGCCCGCCGCGAGGAGCAACTCGCCTCGGTGGCCAAGGAGATCGAGGCCGAGGGTGGCCGGGCGGCGTATGTCCCCGGGGACATACGCCGGGGCGAGGACGTCGCCCGGGTCGTGGACACCGCGGTGGAGCGCTTCGGCCGTCTGGACGCCGCCTTCAACAACGCCGGCCACGCCACGCTCGGCACCGATCTGCACGAGATGTCCGACGACGACTACGACACCGTCATGGACGTCAACGTCCGGGGCGTGTGGAACTGCATGCGCCACCAGATCCGCGCCATGCTCGCCGCCGGTGGCGGCACGATCGTCAACACCGCGAGCGTGGCCGGCCTCATCGCCACGGGCGTGGGCGCGCCCTATGTGGCCGCCAAGCACGCCGTGATCGGCCTGACCAAGGCCGCGGCGGCCTCGTACGGGGACCGGGGCATCCGGGTCAACGCCCTTGCCGTGGGCAGCACGCTCACCGAGATGATGGAGTCGGTCGTCGAGCAGATGCCCGGCGTGGAACAGTCGTTCTTCGCGCGTGCCGTCCAGAAGCGGTTCGCCGCCCCGGTCGAGGTGGCACAGGCGGCGCTGTGGCTGAGCACCGGCGCGTCCTCCTTCGTAACCGGCGCGACCATCCCGGTCGACGGGGGCACACTGGCCGTCTGAGCTGCCGTACGCCCACCCGGGCACGCCGACGGACCCTCGACGCGCCCCGGCGGGCCGGCCACGCACGCCAACGGGCCACCCGGGCTTACCGGCGGGCCGTCCGAGCAGCCAACGGACCATCCGCGCATGCCGGCGGACCGTCCGCGCACGCCGGCGGGCCACCCGGGCTTACCGGGCGGGCCGTCCGAGCAGCCAACGGCCTATAGCCAACGGACCATCCGCGCATGCCGGCGGACCATCCGCGCAAGCCGGAGGACCCGTCCGCGGCCCGCTTCAGCGAGGCGCTCGGGCGGGTCGGGGTGGGCAGGTTCTAACGGGTGGTGGGTGTCAGCTCTCCGGCCATCGCGGGCCACAGCGTGGCGGCTGTCGTTTCCTCGTCCACCGTGCGCAGCAGCGCGTCGTCGATCTCGTCCAGCTTGTTCACGAGATGGCGTGTCCCGGCCTGTCGCATCAGCTCGGCCTGGTGGCTGTGCTCGAACCGGCTGGGGCGGCCGATGAACGGTGCCCCGAGGGCCCTCGCCGCCTCGGCGACCCGGGCCACGTCGTCGATGAAGAGCACCTGGCCGTGCTCCAGCCCGAAGTGCGCGGTGATCTCCCGCAGTCCGGGGCGCACGTCGTTGGTGCAGATGTAGCGGGGAGGGGTGAACAGCCCGGCGTAGGCCCCGAGGTGCTCGTCGAAGTGGGACTTGTCCAGGCCGCCGTAGCAGACCAGGCCGAGCCCGGCGGCGCGCAGCCGCCGCAGCAGCGCCCCGGCTCCCTCGTCGACCTCCACGGGGTGGTCGACGAGGTAGGCGGCGCGCTCCTCGAAGTAGGCGGCCAGGGCCTCCTCGCCGGTCAGTGCCTGCGGTACCGCCGCCGCCATGGCGCGGCCGGCGTCGGCCTGCCGCTGCGAGAAGACACTGCGCTCGACGTCGGCCGAGTAGGTGCCGCCGCGGCGGGTGACGAACCGGTGGATGAGCGGGCTGAAGGTGTCGCTCAGCAGGACGCCGTCGATGTTGACGGCGGCCAGTCTCAGCTTGTTCAGTCGGTCGGTCATGATCGGGTTTCCTCCCCCTGGTCGGGCGCGCTCACGGACGTCCACAGGGACAGAGCGCGCTCCTCGCTGTTCTCGATGACGTCGAGAGCCGAGTCGGTGGCGATGCCGGGCAGCAGCAGGCGCCACATGTTCGCCGTGCGGCGGGGCAGGTCGGTACGCCTGGAGACGACCTGCGCGTACTCCTGCATGCCGGTGCACGCGCCGACGATGAACTCGGCCAGCTCGTCGATGCGTACGTGCTCGCGCAACTCGCCGTGGGCGCGCGCCACTTCCAGACAGTCGGCGAAGCTGCGGGCCCAGACCGTGTACGGCGTGGCGTCCTGCAGGCCGAAGGCGGCCTGCTCGCCGGTGAGCCGGACGCCGGCGCGCAGCATCGGGTCGGCCTGGAGCGAGTGCGACCAGATGAGGGTGATGTCCACCAGGCGCTGCAGGCCGGTCGTGGGCACATGCGGCTCGATGGTGCCGCGCTGGGCGTTCATCACCTCCATCGCGAGGTTCTGCTTGTCCTTGAAGTGGAAGTACAGCGCCCCCGCGGTCACGTCCGCACGCTGCAGGATCTTGTTGATCGCGGCGCCTGCGTAGCCGTACTCGTCGAAGACCTCCGCGGCCGCCTTCAGGAGCTGTTCTCGGGTGTGAATCGCGCGCTCCTGCTTGGGCGCGCGATTCGTGTTCGCTCGTGCCATGGCTGCATCCCGGTCTCGACAAGAAAAAGAACGTCCTCTATGTTACTGGCTGTGGCGCGCCTCCGCCACTACGGGGAGGCAGCGCATGTCGACGCGGGAAATCAGGGGGATTCCAATGAACGACATGGTGACGGCTGCTGTTTCGAGACCGGTCCGGGTCGCGAAGGACCTCGTCCACAAGCACGACGTCGGCCAGGTACTGCTCTCGGGCCTGAAGCGCCTGGCGGAGGACGAGTTCCTGGTCGCGGCGGACTGGACGGACACCGGCGGCCTCATGGCCTGCGGGGACCGCCGCGAGGACAGCGCCGTACTGCTCACGGAAACGATTCGGCAGGCCTTTCCGCTGCTGTCGCACGCCGGTTACGACGTCCCGTTCGGCCACCGTCTGCTGTGGAGCGAGTACCGCTACACGCTGAACCTCAGGACGCTGTGCGAGGAGGGCATCGGCGGCCGGCCCGATCTGCACGTCCGCTGCCACGACGTGGTCCGCCGCCGCGGCCGGGTCTCGGCCCTGTCCCTGGACATCACCGTGCTGCGCGACGGCGACCAACTGGCGACCGCCCACACCCGGTTCACCATCCAGCCGCCCGCCATCTACGAGCGGCTGCGCGGCTCCCACGGCGACGCCCACCGCATGCTGGAACTGGCCCGCAGCCGCCCGCTGCCGCCGCCGGTCTCGGGCGCCGGCGCGGAGTTCCGGAACGCGGTGCTCTCCCCCACCGACGCGAAGGACCGCTGGCAGCTGCGGATCGACACCCACCACCCGATGTACTTCGACCACCCCAGCGACCACGCCCCGGGCATCCTCCTGCTGGAGGCGGCCAAACAGGCCGTGCGCACCCTGCGGCACCCCCGGGTGGGCGTCGCCGAGGCGATGGAGACCGTCTTCCACCGCTACGTCGAACTCGACTCCCCCTGCTGGGTGGACGCCCAGCAGCTGCCGGACGACCAACTCGGCCGAGCACGCTTCCTGGTGACCATGCATCAGGACGGTCAGCTGTGCTTCACCGCGCTGGTGTCGGTCGCCAAGGAGCCGGTCGGCTGATGTTCCCGGCCCGGCCCACCCCCGGCAGCGTGTCTCCGCCCACCCGGGCGACATGGGCGCCGAGCACCATGTCGTCGCCGACGGCGACGGGGCGGCCCACGGAGCGCAGGAGGTCGAGGTCGGAGGCGTGATCGGCGTAGGCGGCGGCGCGTGACGGGGACACCGCGCGCCGCCGCATCAGCGTGCGTGCCAGCCGGCCCTTCTCGACGCCGATGACCGGGTGTTCCACCAGACCCGTGCAGTGACCGCCCACGTACTGCGGCTCGCTGCACAGGATCTCGTCGGCGCCGAGCAGGTCCGCGACCGGCTCCAGACACGGCCGGAACGAGCCCGACACCAGCACGATCAGCGCGCCCTGCGCCCGGTGCCGGTGCAGGGCGGACACCACCGGCGGGTGCAGCAGCGTGCCGCCCGCGAGCTCCGCGTCGAACCAGGCGCGGCCGTGCGCCATCAGCTCCTCGCGCGGACGGTCCGCATAGAGGCGGTAGTACTCGCGGTTGGTGACCAGCCGTGAGACACCCGCCGCCGACCTGCGCCGCAGCGTGCCCGCCGCCTCCTCGTAGGCGGACGGCGGCAAACCGCGCTCGCGGTAGTGGAACTCCAGGAAGCGGAACATGCTCTTCACGGTGATCAGCGTCTCGTCGACGTCGAAGAAGGCGATCTCGACAGGGGCGTTCGGTGCGCCGGGGACAGCGGACATCGCGCCGGGAACAGCGGACATGGGGTACGGCCTTCCGTGCGGGTGACATGGGAGCGGACGGTCGGGACCGGGCGGCGCCCTTCCCCCCTCGGCGAGAGTGGGACGGCCGCCGCCCGGCGGGATCAGACAGCCGCGGGGAGCTGCGCGGCGGCACGGGAGGACAGATAGGTGCGGGTGCCCTTGCCGGGCGTCTTGCGGCCCAGGTGCCCCGCGGCCACCAGCTGCTTCAGCAGCGGGGCCGGCTGCGGTGTCCGGCAGCGCGGGTCGGCGTGCAGACGGCGCTGCACCTCCAGGGCCACATCGGCGCCGACCATGTCGAGCAGCCGTACCGGACCGAGCGGCTGGCCGCCCACGGCCCGCGCGGTCGCATCCAGCGCCGCGGTGGTCGCCTCGTCCGCGTCAAGCAGTTGGAGAGCCTGGTTCAGATACGGGAAGAGCAGCGCATTGACGATGAACCCGGCCCGGTCGCCGCACCGCACGGTCTGCTTGCCGAGCCGTTCGGCCACCGCGCGGGCACGGGCCAGACTGTGCTCGCTTGTGCCCTTCGCCGGGACCAGCTCCACCAGCCGCATCATCGGAGCCGGGTTGAAGAAGTGCAGGCCCAGCACGTCCGCGGGGCGGCCCGCGGGCTCGGTGCACGCGGCGACCGGCAGGCTGGAGGTGGACGTGGCCAGCAGGGTGCGCGGCGCGCAGACCGCACCCAACTCGGCGAAGAGCCGCCGCTTGACCTCCAGGTCCTCCACCACGGCCTCGACGACGATGTCCGCCCCGCCCAGCACCGAGCGGTCCGCGGTCGCCGTGCAGCCGGTCCCGCCGCCCTCCCCGTCCGCGCCGGTGCGCCGCAGTGCGAACTCCACGCGCTCCGCGGCCGCTTGCGCCGCTTCCTCGGTCCGGGCCAGCAGCGTGGTGTCGAAGCCGCCGCGCGCGAAGGACTCCGCGATCCCGGTGGCCATGGTCCCTGAGCCCACGACCACCACCCGGCGGCCGGGCGGGGCGGTCGGCTCCGCCGGGCGGCGCGGCCCCGCGCCCCGGTCGTAGCAGTGGAAGCCGCGGCCCGTCTTGCGGCCGAGGGTGCCCCGGGCGATCAGTTCGTCGAGCACCGGCGCCGGCGCCGCGTGCCCGTCGGCCGTCTCGGCGAGGCGGGAGAGCAGGTCGCGTGCCGTGTCCAGGCCGATCGCGTCCAGCACGGCCAGCGGACCCTCCTGCCAGCCGCAGCCGAGCCGCACCGCGGTGTCGACGTCGGCCGCGGTGGCGTACCCGTCGTGGACCATCCACGCGGCCCGGTTCAGCAGGCCGAGCAGGAGACCGGGGGCGAGCGAGCCGGGCCGGTCCACGACCTGGTGCACGGTGATCCCGGCCGCCGTCAGGATCCGGTCCACCCGCTCGGCCGCGGCGTCGCCGGCGCCGGGAGCGCGGGCGACCTCCGCGGCGTCCAGGCCGTCCGCGCGCAGGAAGCGCAGCGCGAACAGGTCCGGGCCCGCGGCCTCCTCGAGGTCGGCGAGGGGCGTGGTCAGCGCGGTGGTGAGCACCGGGGTGCCGGGCCTCAGACACCGGCGCACCTTGGCCAGCACCAGCCGCTTCAGCGCCGCCGGTTCCGGTACGGCCTCGATGACCAGGTCGGCGTCGGTGACCCCCGCCGGGAAGCGGGTCACCGTGCGGGGGCGCTCGGGCGGGCTCAGCTCCCAGGCGCGGACCAGGGCCGCCGGATCGTCGTCGACGCCGACGACGGTGAGCCCCGCACCGGCCAGCCGGCGCACCAGGGTCAGTCCGGTGCCGCCCAGACCGACGACGGCCACGGTGTACGGGGACGGCACGGGGGTGCCGTCTGGATGATCGGGCATGGTGTGCTCCTGCTTGTCGAGGGGAGGGCGTGCGGTCAGTAGCGGCTGCCGGTGGGGGCGGGGGCGGTGTCCAGGTCCCGTAGGTCCTGTGCGGTCAGGCGCAGGGCGGCCGCGGCCAGGTTGTCCGTCAGATAGCGGGGCTGCTTGGTGCCGGGGACGGGCACGACATGGCCGCCCTGGGCGAGGGTCCAGGCCAGGGCGACCTGGGCGGCGGTGGCGCCGTGCCGGGCGGCGACCTTCTCCACCGTGTGCGTGATGCGCAGGTTGGCGCCGAACGCCGTACCCGTGAAACGGGGGTTGGTGGCCCGGAAGTCGCCGGCCTCGAAGTCGTCGGGCCGGGTGTAGCGGCCGGTGAGGAAACCCCGGCCCAGCGGCGCGAACGGCACGAACGCGGCACCGTGCGCGGCGCACCAACCGGAGATCCCGGTGTCGGGGTCGAGAGGTTCCCGGGTCCACAGGGACAGTTCGGACTGCACCGCCGCCACCGGATGCACACGGTGGGCGGCGTCGGCCTGCTCCCGGGTCACCTCCGACAGCCCGAGGTGGCGCACCTTGCCCGCGCCGACCAGTTCGGACAGCGCGCCCCAGGACTCCTCCAGCGGTACGGCGGGGTCGACGCGGTGCAGGTAGTACAGGTCGATGACGTCGACGCCGAGCCGCCGCAGGGAGGCGTCGGCCGAGCGCCGGATGTGCTCGGGCGAACCGTCCCGGCTCAGGGTGCGGGTGGCGAGGTCGTCCACGACGATGCCGGTCTTGGTCGCGACCACGGCGTCGCCACGGCGGCCGGCGACGGCGCGGCCGACGAGGGTCTCGTTGTGGCCCTCGCCGTAGGCGTCGGCCGTGTCCAGCAGGACCGGCCCGGCGTCCAGGGCCTGCCGGATCACCGCGACCGAGACCGTGTCGTCGCGCTGGGACTCGGCATAGCCCCAGCTCATTCCCATGCACCCGAGGCCGATGGGGTGGACGTCGAGTCCGGTCGGGCCGAGGCTACGCGTGGTCACGTGAACTTCCTTTCTGCAGGAGGGGGATCGGAGGGGACGGAGAGGGCCGGGGTGCGTACACCCCGGCCCCGTCAGGCCGCGGCGGTGAGGACCAGGGCGGCGTTGTGCCCCCCGAACCCGAGGGACGTGCTCGCGGCGACGCTCATCCGCCCGTGCCGCGCCGAGCCGGTGACGACGTCGATGTCGACGTCGATCGCCGGGTCCAGCGACGCCACGTTGGCGGTGGGCGGCACGGCGCCGTGGTACAGCGCCAGCGCGGTGTACGCCGCCTCGACGGCACCCGCAGCGGCGAGGGTGTGGCCGGTGACGCCCTTGGTGGAGGTGACCGCCGCGCGGTCGCCGAGCACCGAGTGCAGGGCACGGGCCTCCGTGAGGTCGTTCATCGGGGTGGAGGTGCCATGCGCGTTGACGTGCTCCACTTCGTCGGGGAGCACTCCGGCGTCGTCAAGGGCGGCCCGCAGCGCCCGTGCCAGGCCCTCACCCTGCGGATGCGGGGCGGTGGCGTGGTGCGCGTCGGACGTGGCGCTGAAGCCGGCGATGTCCGCATAGCGCCGGGCGCCCCGGGCGGTGGCGTCCGCGCACCGTTCGAGTACGAGGATCGCCGCGCCCTCGCCGGCGACGAAGCCGTCCCGGTCCGCCGCGAACGGGCGGGACGCCGCGGCCGGTTCGTCCGTACGGCCCGACAGGGCGCCCATCCGGGACAGCCCGTTGAGCGTGCCGGGGCTGATCGCCGACTCGGTCCCGCCGGCCAGCACCACGTCGCACAGCCCCGACAGCAGCCATTCGCGGGCCGTGCCGATCGCGGACGCCCCCGACGCGCACGCGGTCGCCGTGACCAGGCTGGGGCCGTGGATACGCAGGTCCATCGCGACGTATCCGGCGACCATGTTGACCATGCTCATGGGGATCATCAGCGCCGACACGTCCTCGGGGGTGCCCTCGGAGTACGTGCGCAGCTGCTTCTCCAGGGTGGCCGCGCCGCCCAGGGAGTTGCCGATGACCACACCCACCCGGGTGCAGTCCCAGGATCCGGTGTCCAGGCCGGAGTCGGCGACCGCCTGCCGGGCACCGACCACGGCGAGCTGGGTGAAGCGGTCCAGCTTCCAGGCGGTGCGCCGGCCCAGCTCGGCCGTGGGATCGAAGCCGGGGACCCGGCAGGAGATGTCGACCCTCTCGCCCTTGAGTTCGGGGTCGGTGGCCGCGGCGGAGACGCCGGACAGCACACGTCGCCAGTTCTCCTCCACCCCTATGCCCGCCGGGGTGACCAGGCCCATGCCGGTGATCGCGACTCCGCGACCCCGGGCCACGCCGCTCACGCCTGATCCGCCTTCGCGCGGATCACGGCGACGGCCTCGTCCAGGGTGAAGGAGGACTTCAGCTCGCCCTCCTGCAGCACGATGTCCATCTCCTTGCGCAGTATCAGGCTCAGCTCCACGAGGATCAGGGAGTCGATCTCCAGCTCGTCGAAGGTGGCGCCGGAGAGCAGCTCCGCCTCGTCGAGGCCGAACTTCTCACTGATCAGGGCGGAGACGCGGTGCTTGAGGGACTCCTGGGTCCGGATGACGGGAGTGCTCATGATGGTTTCCTCTCGATTGTTCGTTCTCGGTGATCTCGGTGGTTGGTCCGGGTGGTTCCGGTTGGTTGTCCGGGTGGTTGCGGTGAGGTCAGTCGGTTTCCAGGGCCGGCCAGACGAGCGCGGCCGAGCCCCAGGTGAGGCCGCCGCCGAAGCCGGTGAGGAGCACCCGGTGGCCGGGCTGCAGCCCGCCGTCGGCGGCGGCGTCGCGCAGGGCGAGCGGGATCGAGGCGGCCACGGTGTTGCCGACCCGGTCCAGGTTGGCCACGATCTGCTTGTCCTCGAGGCCGAGTTGCTCACCCACGGCGTTGAGGATGCGGATGTTGGCCTGGTGCGCCACGACCTTGTCCACCTCGGCGGGAGTCCAGCCGACCCGGTCGAGGAGGGTCTGCGAGGAACGGCTCATGTTCAGCACGGCCTGGGTGAACACGGGGCGGCCGTCCATGGTGAAGAAGTGTTCCCCGGTGTCCGGGGGTCCGGGCGTGGAGCGCTGCCGGGAGCCTCCGGCGCGCACGGTGATCAGGTCGGCGCCCGAGCCGTCGCTGCCCAGGTCGAAGCCGAGCAGCGCGCCCGGCTCCCCCGCCTCGCCCGCCCGCAGGACCACGGCTCCGGCCCCGTCGCCGAAGATCGCCCGGGTGGTGCGGTCGGCCGGGTCGAGGATGGTGGAGAAGGTGTCCGCCCCGATCACCAGGGCCCGTTCGGCGACCCCCGCGGTGATCATGGAGGCCGCGGTGGCCAGCGCGTACACGAACCCGGTGCACACGGCGGACACGTCGAAGGCGGGCACCGTCCCGAGCCCGAGCCGGTGGGCGACGTCCGGCGCGGTGGCCGGGCACGGCCGGTCGGGCGTACTGGTGGCCAGCACCACCAGGTCCACACCGGCTGCGGTGTCCCCGCCGGTCCGGCGGGCCGAGTCGAGGGCGTCCTGCCCGGCCGCCACCGCGAGGTCGGAGGTGGCTTCGCCCGGGGCGACGACATGACGCCGGCCGATCCCGGTACGGGTACGGATCCACCGATCGGAGGTGTCGAGCTGCTCCGCCAGCTCCTCGTTGGAGACGGCCGTCGCCGGCAGCGCACCACCCAGACCGCACAGGACCGCGACGCGGCTCACGAGGCCAACTCCTCGACCTCGGGACCGGCCCCACGGGCGGAGGGCACTACCAGGGCCGTCAGCTGGGCGGCCGCGGTGACCGGAACATCCGGGGTGACCGAACCGGCCGGAGTGACCGAACCCGCCGGAGTGACCGAGGCGGCCGGGGCATCCGGGACCGCCAAGGCCCTCGCCACAGCCGGAACATCCGGGGTGACCGAACCCGCCGGAGTGACCGTGGCGGACGGACCCGCCGGGGCATCCGGGACCGCCAAGCCCCTCGCCACAGCCGGGGCACCCGGGGTGCCCGGACCGGCCGGGTGGACCGGCGCGGACGGACCCGCCGGGGCATCCGGGACCACCGAGGCCCTCGCCGCGGTCGGGGCGTCCGGTGTGCCCTCGGCACCCGGTGCACCCGCGGCCGTCGGCGCGGAGTTGCCGTTCGCCCGGAAGCTGCTTCCCGCCCTGCGCAGTGCTGTACGGACGGCCGTCGGCTCAGGGTCGACGATCGCCGCCACATGGCCGTCGGGGCGGAGCACGAGAGCCTTCGGGGTGGTGCCGAGCAGGGGGGTGAAACCCGGCCAGGCAGAGATGTCCCGTACCGGTACACCGTCGGGGACGGCCGTCGAGAGGGACTGGCGGGCGGCCACCCAGGTGGCGTCCTGGCGTTCGCCGGCCCAGAGCAGCAGCGTCATCCGCGCCGGGTCGATCGAGGGCCAGCGTTCGGCGCCCGGCTGGGGGGCGTCGTGTGCGGCGAACACCGGCAGCCGGTCGCCGACGCGGATCCTGCGGGTCAGCCCCGGCAGCGTGTCGCGCAGGGACTCGGCCGGCCGGTAGCTGACGTCGTGCTGCGCCATCAGTGGGGCCCCGAACCGCTGGAGTACCCCGGTCCGGTGGGCCAGCCGTACGGTGGCGTCGCGCAGGGCCAGCTCGTGGCGCCGCTTGAACAGCCCCCAGCTGGTCTGCTTGGCGGTGGTCAGCACGATGCGCTCGGCGGCCAGGTGACGGTCGCTGTCGTAGGTGTCGAGGATGCCCGGTTCGAAGGCGCCCTTGACCACGCCGGCCAGCTTCCAGGCGAGGTTGACCGCGTCCTGGATGCCGGTGTTCATCCCCTGCGCGCCGGCCGCACTGAACACATGGGCGGCGTCGCCCGCGAGGAAGACCCGGCCCGCGCGCATGGTCTCGGCAACCCGGCGCCGCGCGCGGAAGATGGTGGACCAGTCGAGCTCGCCGACGATGCCGGGCCGCGGGGAACGCTCGTCGAGGAACCGCTGGAACAGCTCCGGCGGCGGCCCCTGCTCCTCGCGCCAGTCCGGCACGCTGATGGCGAGCCGGTACTTGCCGCCGCCGAAGGGGGCGATGCCCAGGGCGCCGGAGCGGGAGTAGCAGTACACCAGCGCGTGCTGGTCCAGGTCACCGGCCGCGGGACCGTCGCCGATGGCGAAGAGCACATCGTTGCCGGTGCCCAGCAGCTCGATCCCGGCGAAGCGGCGCACCGCGCTGTGCGCGCCGTCCGCGCCGACCACCCAGTCCGCCTCGATCCGCTCGGCGCGCCCGTCGGCCCGGCGCACCTCGGCGACCGGCCGGGGCCCCGAGGTGTCGAGCCCGGTGAGGGAGCCGAACTCGATCTCGCCGCCGTACGCGGCCAGCCGGGTGCGGATCACCTCTTCGGTGGTGTCCTGCGGGACGACCACGCCGAAGGGGTACGGGGTGTCGGCGAGCCGGCTCATCTCGATGGCGCCGAGGTGCCGCTTGTCGGAGTAGTACTGCACCGAGTCCAGCCGGTTGCCCAGCTCGATCAGCGGCTCGGAGGCGCCGATACGGCCGAGGAGTTCCAGGCTGCGCGGCCAGACGACGCTGGCCCGGGAGTGCTGGACGGGGCCGGCGGCCGAGTGGTCGATCAGCCGGACCGCGACACCCTGCGCGAGCAGTTCGGTGGCGAGTACGAGTCCCACGGGGCCGGCGCCCACGACGAGGACGGGACGCCGCGCACCGGGGCCCTCGCGCTGAGGGAACGTCATGACAGTCCTTTCATCGAGATTCGAGTAAGCGAAGAAGAAGCGAGGGGGAAGCGAAGGGGGAAGCGAAGGGAGGAGCGAGGGGGAAAGCGACCAGAGGGCACAGGGGACGGCGGGCGGGCCCGCGGGGTCAGGTCCGTCGCACCACGACCGCGCTCCAGGTGAACCCGGCGCCCGCGCTCAGCACCGCGGCGTACCCGCCGCGTTCGAGGCGGTGCGGGCCGGTGTCCGCGGCCAGGGCGGCCAGGTTGGACAGCAGGTCGCCGGCGCCGAGGTGGCCGGTGTTCTCGCCCAGGTCGGCCACAGGCGCGTCGGTGACCTCGGCGACCGCGGGGCCGTACACGTCCCGTGCGGTGGCCCCGCCGAGCCGCGGCAGCAGTACGGCGGTCAGCCGCCGATCCCCGGTGCCGATGCCGGCCTCGGCCAGCGCGGCGGCCAGCACGGCCGTGGTCTCCCGGCGCAGCCGGTCCAGGAACCGCGCCTTGCCGTGCTCGCCGAGGAACGCCTTCTTGGTCCTGCGGGCGTCCACGGCCGCGCCGCGGGTGTGCGGTGCCGGGTGGAAGGCGCCGGTGTCACGGTGTGCGCTCTCCAGCTCGGGCGCGGCCCGGGTGTGCAGGGCGCACAGGGCGAGCGCGTCCGCCGGGACGCCGGCGGGTCCGGCGCCGACGACGGCCGCGGTGGCGCCGTCGCCGTACCAGACGCCGTAGTCACCGCTCCAACGGTCGAAGCCCGGCGGTGCGAAACGGTCGGCGGTGGTCACCAGGACCGGGCCGTCGCCGGGCCGCGCGGCGAGCTGGTGCACCGCCGTGCGCAGGGCCGCCGCCGCGCCGTTGCACATCTGCTGGACGCCGGCCGGGATCGCGTCCAGGGCGCCGGTCCGGGCGGCCACATAGTGCGCGGGCGACCAGAAGTCGTGGCCCTGGTAGTACGTCCAGGCGTGCAGGACGGCGGTGAGGTCCCCGGCGGGGACACCGGCCCGGGACAGGGCGTGCCGGGCAGCACGCACCGCCATCTCGGGGGCGGACAGGTCGGGGGAGACGGGCAGTTGCCCGTAGCCCATCGCGTCCGCCTCCTCGGCGGTCACCCGGCCGGCGGCCAGCGCGTCCACCGTCTTCTCGGCGGTCGGCGGCAGCCACTCGGCGGGCGCGAGCCATATGCCGTCGGGGGTCATACGCACTCCTCGCCGTCGAGCAGCGGGACGCCCGTCGACGCGGTGGTGGTGTGCATCTGCCCGGAGGCGATGATGTCGCCGTCCTGCTCGAAGTCGATGTGGAAGGTCCTGAGGTCCGGCAGCATCAGGCTGAGGTTGTCCTCGTGCGCGTACGGCTCGGTCTTGCGGATGTGCACCGTCGTGGGGGCGTCGAGCTCGGCGTAGCGGGTGAAGGAGAACTCGAAGCCGGCGACCGTGCTGCGGCTGACCGACGCGCCCCACAGGTCGGACACGCCGAGCAGGCACAGCTGGCGGGCGGCCTCCATGAGCACCATGCCGGGCACGTGGTCCTGGCCGTGGTCGAACATGCTGCGGTTCTCCAGCGGGACCCGTACGGCCGCGGAGGCGTTGTCGCTGCCCACGGTGGCGGAGCTGAGGACCACGTTCGCCGGGTCGCTGCGGCCGACCAGGTGCGGGGCGACGTACGCGGTCTGGCGCGGCAGGTCCTGGAACGGCACCAGCGGCCGGCCGCGGCCCCGCAGCCGGACCGCGTCGTAGACCTCGGCGGGGATGTAGCCGACGTCCATGCGAACGAAGCCGAGGCAGCGCTGGGCGAGTTTCATGTCGATGCCGAAGGACAGCCGGCGCACGTCGCCGGGGGTGCCGCGGCGGTTGGTCGTGCGGACCGAGATGCGCAGCTCGCCGGGCCGCTCCTGCTGCGGGAGGGTGAGCAGCCCCGGCAGCTCCATCGACCAGTTCCGCAGCAGGAACTTGCTGCTGCGCGAGACCCCGGCGTACTCGTGGCCGCCGTAGGTCTCGGCCTGCCGGCAGCACTCGAGGAGCAGCATCGGGTCCGGGGTGCCGAGCCGGGAGGTGTGCTCGGTGTAGTAGGCGTGCAGCGGGGGCAGTTGGGCGGCGGCGAGATATTCCTCCTCGCCGGTCTTGCGGGCGTCGGTGAGAAACACCTCGGAGAGCGCCCAGCGGTGCAACAGAGAACGGTCCACGGTGCGCATGAATTCGAGGTTCGCGGCACCCGGAAGGCAGGTCTTCTTTTCGGCAGGCGTCATTTTCTTCGTCCTCCTGATGAGGCGCGAGTCGGAGTCAATTCCCTTTTCTCTCGCGTGATTTCATTGTCGAGGCAGGTCGCACATCGCTCACTAAAAGCGAACTCAAAGGGCTCAGAGGGCTCAGAGGGCTCAGAGGGCCCAGAGGGCGGGCGGGCCCGGCAGCCGCCTCCTAGCCAACCCAGGCGAGCGGGCTGCGGTAGCCGTTGCCGGCCCGGTCCCAGGTCGCGCGGGGCGCGCAGGGCTCGGCGGTGTCGTCGGTGGCCTCGGCGCGCGCCCGCAGGGCGGTCAGCACGGCGACCAGTGCGGCCAGTTCGTCCGGGCTCGGCTCGCCGCGCACCACGCGGAAGGCGGCCTCGCGCAGCACGTCGGCCGGGGTCGGTGCGGCCCTCACAGCGGGGTGATCCCGTGCTTGCGCTGCGGCAGCGCCCGGTGCTTGGTGCGCAGCATGGCCAGCGAGCGGGCCAGCACCGCGCGGGTCTCCCCCGGTTCGACGACGTCGTCGACCAGGCCGCGTTCGGCCGCGTAGTAGGGATGCATCAGCTCGGCCTTGTACTCCTGGACCATCCGCGCGCGCATCCCCGCGGGGTCGTCGGCGTCGGCGATCTGCCGGCGGAAGACGACGTTGGCAGCCCCCTCGGCGCCCATCACCGCCACCTCGTTGGTGGGCCAGGCGAAGGACAGGTCGGCGCCGACCGAGCGGGAGTCCATGACGATGTAGGCGCCGCCGTAGGCCTTGCGCAGGATCAGCTGGATGCGGGGGACGGTGGCGTTGCAGTACGCGTACAGCAGCTTCGCGCCGTGCCGGATGATCCCGTTGTGCTCCTGGTCCACGCCGGGCAGGAAGCCGGGCACGTCCAGCATGGTGACCAGCGGAATGTTGAAGGCGTCGCACAGGGAGACGAACCGGGCGGCCTTCTCGCTGGCCTTGATGTCCAGCACTCCGGCGCTGGCGATGGGCTGGTTGGCGATGATGCCCACCACGTGCCCGTCGATCCGGGACAGGGCGCACACGACGTTGACCGCCCAGGTGGGGTGCGTCTCGAAGTACTCGCCGTCATCGACGATCTCCTCGATGACCTCCCGCACGTCGTAGCCGCGCGAGGGGTCGGCCGGGACGAGGTCGGTGAGCCGGTCGGTGCGCCGGTCCGCCGGATCGTCACAGGGCAGCACGGGCGGGGCCTGCCGGTTGTTGGACGGCAGATACGACAGCAGGTGGCGCACGTCCTGAAGACAGGTCGCCTCGTCGTCGTACGCGAACGCGGCCACCCCGGACACCGAGGCGTGCACGTCGGCGCCGCCCAGCTCGTCCATGCTCACCTGCTCGCCGGTGACCGCCCGCACGACGTCCGGGCCGGTGATGAACATCTGGGACACGCCCCGGACCATGAACGTGAAGTCGGTCAGCGCCGGCGAGTAGGCCGCGCCTCCCGCGCACGGGCCGAGGATCACGCTGATCTGCGGGATGACGCCCGAGGCACGGGCGTTGCGGCTGAAGATGCCGCCGTATCCGGCGAGCGCGGTCACTCCTTCCTGGATGCGCGCACCCGCGCCGTCGCAGAGGCTCACCACCGGGGCGCCGGACGCCTCCGCGAGGTCCATCAGCTTGTGGATCTTCGCCGCGTGGGACTCGCCGAGCGCGCCGCCGAAGATACGGAAGTCGTGCGCGTAGACGAAGACCTGACGGCCGTCGACGGCGCCCCAGCCGGTGACGACACCATCGGTGTGCGGCCTGCGGCGCTCCAGTCCGAAGCCGGTCGCGCGGTGCCGGCGCAGTGCCTCCAGCTCGGTGAACGACCCCTCGTCCAGCAGGAGTTCGATGCGCTCGCCGGCGGTGAGCTTGCCTCTCGCGTGCTGCGCCTCGGTCGCCCGCTGTCCGGGGCCGGCGTGCACCTCGGCACGCAGCCGCCGCAACTCCTCCACGCGCACATGCATGCCGTCGGGACGCTCGGGCTCCGACTCGGCAGGCGGCGGCACCGGGCTTTGTGCCACGGGCTTTTCGACCACGGTGGTCATGCCTTGTCCTCCCATCCGGACGCCCTCTGGACCGAGGCCGCCCGAAAGAAGGGTCGGGGGTCACGGACAATGTCTGACTCAAGCCGTGACACAGCCGCCGGTTCCTTTTACGGGCCTTGAGCGAAAGGCGGCCGGGGTGTGAGGCAAACGCGGTCCGGAACTTGAGCGGCCCCCTCGGACGATGGTCCCGACCGTCGTCGGAATATCGAGAGGGCAGATCATGGTCACGCACGTTCACGGGTCCACCGCCGAGCCGCGGTACGCCGTCCTGTTCCCCGGTCAGGGGGTGCAGCGCCCCGGTATGGGTGAGCCGTGGCGGGGGACGCCGTCCTGGGAGCTGGTCGACACCGTCTCCCGGGCCGCCGGCTTCGATGTCGCCGAGCTGCTGCTGACGGCGGACCAGGAGACCCTGTCCCGTACCGACCACGCCCAGATCTCGGTGTTCACCGCGTCCCTGCTGGCCTGGTCGGAGTTCCGCCGGCACGATCCGTCCGCGGATGTGGTGGCGGTCGCCGGGCACAGCCTCGGCGAGTACGCGGCGCTGGTGGCCGCCGGGGTGCTGTCGCCGGCCGACGGCGCCTGGCTGGTGGGCGAGCGGGGCCGGGCCATGGCCGAGGCGGCCCGGCAGCGGCCCGGAGCGATGGCCGCCGTGATGGGCGGCGGCCCGGAGCAGGTCACGGCCCTGGTGGAGGAGGCTCGCCGGGAGGGGGCCGAGCTGTGGGTGGCCAACCACAACAGCCCCCAGCAGACGGTGATCGCGGGCAGTCGTACTGCCGTGGCGGCCACCGCGGCCCGTGCGGCCGGGGCCGGCCTGCGCTTCAGCGTCCTGCCGGTCACCGCCGCCTGCCACAGCCCTTACATGGAGCCGGCGGGCGCGGCCCTGCGCCGGGCCCTGGAACTGACGGGCTTCGCGACCGGGACGGTCCCCGTGGTGGCCAACGTGGACGCCCGCGCCCACCGCGGCGGCGGCCACTGGCGCGACCTGTGCGCCCGTCAGCTGGTCAGCCCGGTCCGCTGGGCGGACACCCTGCATGTCCTCCACGAGGAGCTGGACTCCACCGCGTTCCTGGACATCGGCCCCGGCGCCACCCTCGCCGGCCTGGCGAGGCGCACCCTGCCGGAGATCCCGACCCACCGCTTCAAGGTCCGGGCCCCGCAGACGGTCTGACCTTTCATCAACCTCCGCTGTCGACGAACTCCTATCCGATACACGAGTGGACCTGCTCAAGCTCCACCTGGCGACGGACCACCACTGACACGCTCCACGCTGTGCCTCCAGGGCAACAGGGCAACCCCCAGGCCGCGGGCCTGGGGGTTTTTGGCGAGGTGCCGCCCGTTCCTCGCCGTCAGCCCCGCAGTCGCGGCAGGATCTTGGTGCGGTAGAAGTCGAAGAAGTTCTGCTGGTCCTTGCCGATCTGGCTGACGTACACGGTGTCGAACCCGGCGTCCACGAACGCGGTCAGGGCCTCGATGTGCGTGTCCGGGTCGTCACCGCACGGCACCGCGGAGGCCACCTGGTCCTCCGTGACCAACGTGGACGCCTGCTCGAAGTGGCGCGGTGTGGGGAGTATCTGCGCGAGCTCCCCGGGGAGTTGTTCGTTCGCCCACAGGCGGTGCGCGGTGCGGATCGCCTCCTGCCGGTCCGTGCCCCAGCACACCTTGAGTCCGCCGTAGACCGGCTTGGTGGTACCGCCGGCCCGGCGGAAGCGCTCGACGAGGGCGGTGTCGGGCATCATCGTGATCAGGCCGTCGCCGATCCGTGCCGCGACCTCGGCGGCCTGCGGGCCGAAGGCGGAGACGTCGATGGGTACCGGCTCGTCGGGCAGGGTGTACAGGCGGGCGTTCTCCACCGTGTAGTGCTTGCCGTAGTGGCTGATCGTTTCGCCGGTGAACAGCTGCCGGATGATCTGGAGTGCTTCCTCCAGCATTTCGAGGCGTACCGGCGCCTCGGGCCAGTGTGTGCCGAGGATGTGCTCGTTGAGAGCTTCGCCGGTGCCGACTCCCAGTCGGAACCGGCCGCCCAGCTGGGCGGCGCTGGTGGCGGCCGCCTGGGCGATCACCGCCGGATGGGTGCGCATGATGGGGCAGGTCACGGCTGTTTCGACGGGCAGCGAAACGGCCTGTGACAGGGCGCCGATCACCGTCCACACGAACGGACTCTGGCCCTGGTTGTCGTTCCACGGGTGGTAGTGGTCCGAGATCCAGAGCGAGTCGAAGCCGGCCTGCTCGGCCATGCGGGCCTGTTCGACGAGTTCTGCCGGGCTGTGCTCCTCGCACGACAGGAAGTATCCGAAGTCGGGCATCGCGTTCTCCCAGGTGGAGCGTGGGGTGGCGGGTCTGGCAACGCGTCCGCCGAGTACCCGGTGGTCCGGCTGGCCTAACCAGGGCGTGCGGGGGCCCTGGGCGTGCGGGAGGGTACGGGGAGGCGGGCCGTACGAGGCCGGGCGGACAGGAGGTTGTCATGGGAGCAGCGCGCTTTCTGCCCCGGAAGGTCTGGAGACGGTGGCGGCGGGCCGACGAGTTGCGGGCCGGGCCGCACGCGGCCGCTACGGAGGCCGCCGCTCGGCGTTTTCTGCTGCTCGGGCTCCTGCCTCTGTGGGTGGTGCCCGGCCTCACGGACTGGTGGATGCACCGACGGACGGGCATCGAGCGCACCAGCGGCACGAAGGAGTCCGTGGTCCACGCGCTGATGATGACCGAGGTCGGAGTGCCGGTCCTCATGGGCCTGCTCGCCCGCGTCAACCCCCTGGTGCTCACCACGATGGGCGCCGCTGCCGTGGCGCACGGTGCCACCGCGTTGTACGACGTCTCGCTGGCCACGGGCGAGCGCGAGATCCGCCCGGTCGAGCAGCACATCCACAGCTTCCTCGAGGTCCTGCCGCTCACCGCTCTGGCGTTCACCGCCTGCCTGCATCCCGACCAGGTCCGCTCGACACTGCGTGGCGGCCCGCATCCGCAGGACTGGCGCCTGCTGCCCAAGGAACGGCCGCTGCCCGCCGCGTATCTCGCGGGACTCGCCGGCGTGATCGGGTTGGGGGTCGTCGTTCCGTACGCCGAGGAACTGCGCCGCTGCCTGCGGGCCCGGCCCGGGGTGTAGGGCGGAGCGCAGGGCTCCCCGTGCTTCGGGCGGGACTGGCGTTGCGCACCACCGTCGTCGCGAAGGCCAGCGGCCCGGCGGCCGCCCATCGCTGCGCGGTACTGCCGGCGGCGGCGACCGCCTCGACCAACCTCTCGACCGAGTCGTCGGTGATACGACCGTCCACGTCGACCTGTTCGGAAAGACGCAGCTTCCACTTGGCGGTGTGCACGGGCAGCGGGACTCCGCCCTCCGCGTCCGCCACCACCAACCGGACCGTCTTCGCCCCCACGTCCACCACGCTCAGTCCCATGGCGCCGGAGTACCCCCGCGGGGCATCACCAGTCCGCTGCCCCGCGCAGCACCGTGCCGCCCTCGTGCCAGGCGCCGAGGAGCCTGGCGGCCAGGCTCTCCTCGAGATGGGTGGTCGCGCGGATCCCGAAGACGATGTCCCTCTCCAGGTGCGGTTCGGCCGCCAGGAGTCCGCCGACGACGTCATGGCGTACGACCTGTTCGTGGACCGCGTCCGCTTCCACGTGCTCGGTGTAGAACCGCACGGCCGCAGGACCGGCGCCCACCCGGCGCAGCGCCTCGGCCAGGCGGCGCGAGGCGGGGGACGAGGTCACCTCGACGGCGGCGAAGTGACCGACGAGCGCCCCGCGCAGCGCCCGATGCAGACCGAACAGGGACATCAGGTTGACGGTGGCCAGCGCCTCGGGCGGCGCCGCGTCGACGTAGTACCCGTAACGCGTGTCCAGGCCCAGGTCCGCCATGAGGTCGGCGAACAGCTGCGCGTGGATCTCGTCGGCACGGCCTGCGCCGAACTCGTCGAACTCCACGGCGACCATGGCCGCCTTGGCCCGCCCGTGCAGCCTGGGGATGACCCAGGCGTGCGGGTCCGCTTCCTTCAGGTGGTACAGCGAACGCAGCGCCGCGTATGCGCGCAGCTGGTCGAGGCTGCCGTGGTCCCGGAGGAAGTGCGAGACGCTGCCGGAACCGTCCACCGGTTCGACCTGGAGTTCGTCCAGCGCCTGCCGAGCCGTGTCGGTGGCGTCGATCGGTACGTCCGTGCGAAGCGCGCTCAGGAAGCGGTCCTCGATCGCACCTCGCAAGGCCAGCAGCCGGCTGTCCCACTCCAGGTCCTCGCTCACGCCCTCGAAGCCCTGGTAGTGCAGCTCGTAGAGGATGTAGAGGGCGAGTTGCAGATCTTCGCCGTACGGCGAAGAGCCTGCCGGGGACGGCATGCTGCCGGGATCCGATCCCCGCAGCCGGGCGGTCACGGCGGCGGAGAGCGCGCCGCGCGGCTCGGGCAACGGCGGCGGCCGCAGCCGCGACTGCTGTCGGGGCGGGGAGTGGCTCACCCGGCGCCCCCTTCGCCGGTCCGCCTGTCGCGGCGGCGGTGGCTGGTGTCGCACCAGGGGAAGGTACGGCTGCGCCGGCAGGTGCAGACGGCCACGGTGAAGCGCTTCGAGACGGTCACCTCGCCGTCCTCGCCGACCACTTCGACCGGCCCCTCGATGAGCAGGGGGCCGTCGCGCTGGACGCGGACGCGTCGGGGTCGTTCAGATGGGTTGGGCACGGATCACCACCAGCTCCTCTGTCGTGCCGTCCGCCGTCAGTCCTTGTTCACGCAGCCAGGCGAGCCGGGAGCGCAGTACGCGGCCGAAGGGCAGCCGGGCCCGGTCGACGACCTCCGCGCGCAGACCGGCCTCCGCCAGGCGGGTCAGCGTGGTGCCGGTGCCGCACAGGTGCGAGTGGACCATCAGGAGTGTTCCCGTCGGCCGCAGCACCGTCGGCGCGGTGTCGCAGATGCGGTCGATCAGCAGCCGCCCGTTCGTTCCGGCGTCCCAGGCCCGGGCAGGGCCCCTCGTCGGCAGGGGTCCGGGGGCGGGCACATAGGGCGGGTTGGAGATCACCAGGTCGAAGCGGCGGTCGGGCACGGCAGTCGCCAGATCACCGTGGCGCACGCGCAGGGTCTGCCCGTTCAGAACCGCGTTCAGCCAGGTGGCGGCGACCGCCCGCCAGGAGATGTCGACGGCGGTGACCCGGCCGCCGAGGCGGGCGGCCTCCACCGCGAGCATGCCGCTTCCGGTGCCCAGATCCAGTACCTCTGTCTCCGCGCCGACCCCCTCGCGGCGCATCGCCCGTCCCAGGAGCCGGGTGTCGGTCTGGGGGCGGTAGACGCCCGGGGGTACCCAGCACCGCGGGCCCGGGCCGGGGGTGAGAGCTTCGGCCGTCATGGGGCCGTCCTCGGCCGGGTGTCCGCAACGGCAGCGCGGACGGCGCCCGCGTGACTCCGCCCGGGGCGTCGTCTCCCGGGCCGGACGGGCGAGGCGTATGCCGGGGCGCGGTCGCGGTCGACGGCCCTCTCGATGGGGTGGTTGATGATGAAGAGTTCTTTCACGGTCGCTCCGGGGTCGCAGAACGGGCGCCGCTGCGCGGGAAGGTTCCGGCAGCGGCTCACGAGTACCCCGTGGCCGCAGACGTAACTAGAGGGAACAGCGTCGCCCCTCGGTGGCCGGGTTCATGTGCTGAACTGGTACCGGTGGGACGGACAGGACGGGAGTGAGGGCACGTGGCCGACGTCGAGGGGTTCGTGGGCCGGCTGGATCCCGAGATGTGTGTGGTCACGGCCGCGGCGGGCGAGGAGCGGTCGGGGTGCCTGGTGGGCTTCTTCTCGCAGTGTTCCATCCGGCCGGTGCGGTTCATGGTGTGGCTCTCCACGTCCAACCACACCTACGGGCTCGCCAACGCCGCGGGCCGTCTCGCCGTTCATCTGCTGACCCCTGAGCAGCACGAACTGGCCGCCCTGTTCGGCGGGGAGTGCGGCGAGCAGGTCGACAAGTTCGCGCGCGTGCCGTGGACGCGGGGATACGGCGGCGCGGTCGTCCTGGAGGACGCGGCGGCCTGGTTCGTCGGCACGGTCGAGCGGCAGGTCGAGGGCGGGGATCACGTCGGGTTCGTCGTGGCACCCGTGCAGTGGGGCGAGCGGACCGGCGGCCGGGCGCTGCGGCTCCATGAATGCCTGGACATCACTCCTGGACATCCGGTGGATTGAGCCGGCCCAGGATTGGCCCACCGTCGCCGAGGGCACTCGAAGCGCGCCTCGGGTCCGCACCGAACGGGACGGGGCGACTTCGAACGGAGGTCCCGCAGCCCGCACAGGGAGACGACAATGACTGACACCCCGGTCGTGGAGCGGGTGGACAGCGCCGTCTTCACCGTGCCCACCGACGCGCCCGAGGCGGACGGCACCCTCGCCTGGGACAGCACCACGCTCGTCCTGGCCACCGTCCGCTGCGGCGGAGTCACCGGGCTCGGCTACACCTACGCGCCCGCGGCCGCCGCGCGTGTCGTCGACGACCTGCTCGCCGGCGTGGTCGTGGGCAGCGCGGCATTCGACGTGCCGCGGATCAGCGAGGCCATGCACCGGGCGGTGCGCAACGCGGGACTGCCCGGCGTGGCCGCGCAGGCGATCGCCGCCGTGGACATCGCCCTGTGGGACATGAAGGCACGTCTGCTCGACGTCCCGCTCGTCCGCCTGCTGGGCGCGGCACACGACGATGTGCCGGTCTACGGCAGCGGCGGCTTCACCACGTACGACGCCGAACGCCAGGACCGGCAACTGCGCGGCTGGACCGAGGAGGACGGCATCCCCCGCGTCAAGATCAAGATCGGGGAGTCATGGGGCCGGTGCGAGGAGCGGGACCGGCAGCGGGTCGCCCGGGCGCGGGCCAGCATCGGCGACCGGCCCGAACTGTATGTCGACGCCAACGGCGCCTACGGCGCCAAACAGGCCGTCCGCGTCGCCCGTTCACTCGCCGACGAGGGTGTGACCTGGTTCGAGGAACCGGTCTCCTCCGACCACCTCAGCACCCTCGCGACCGTCCGCGGTCTGGTCACCATGGACGTCACGGCGGGCGAGTACGGCTACACCCTCCCCTACTTCGAGCACATGCTCGCCGCGGGCGCGGTGGACTGCCTGCAGGCCGACGTCACCCGGTGCGGCGGCATCACCGTCTGGCTGCGTACGGCCGCCCTCGCCCAGGCCCGTGGCATCGAGATCTCGGGCCACTGCGCCCCGCACGCCCACGCCCATGTGGCCGCGGCAGTGCCCAACCTGCGCCACCTGGAGTGGTTCCACGACCACGTCCGCATCGAACGCCTCCTCTTCGACGGCGTCCTGGACCCCGCCGACGGCACCATCGCCCCCGGCGCGGACGGAGCGCCGGGGCTGGGCCTGACCCTGAACGCCGAGCGCGCGCGACCGTACCTGGTGGGCTGAGGCAGGAGGCACACACCAATGAGCAGCACGACCTTCCCGCCGCACCCGCTGCACGACTACGCGCTGCTGGCCGACGGGGAGCGCGGCGCGCTGATCGGACCGGACGGCGCCATCGGCTGGCTCTGCACTCCGGCCTGGCACGACGACGCCGTCTTCGCCTCCCTCGTCGGCGGCCGGGGCGTCTACGCCGTGACCCCGCACGGCCGTCACGTCCCCGGTGGCTACTACGAGGAAGGCACCCTGATCTGGCGCAACCGCTGGACCACCAACGAGGGCGTCGTGGAGTGCCGCGACGCCCTCGCCTTCCCCGGCGAGGAGGGCCGCCTGGTCCTGCTGCGGCAGCTGGCCGCCGTGGACGGGCCCGCCCAGGTGCGGGTCGTACTGGACCCGCACGCCGACTACGGCCGCGCCGCGCTGGACTCCGTGCACCGTGATGACGGCGTCTGGCACCTGAACACCGGCCGACATCGGCTGCGCTGGCAGGGCCTCCCGTCCGCGACCGCCGGCCCTGACGGCCTGGTCGCCGATCTGCGGCTGGAGCCCGGCGAGGGCCGCGACCTGGTCCTGGAGTGCTCCGACTCGCCGCTGCCGCACGCGCTCCCGCGCGCCCCGCAGGCATGGGCCGCCACCGAGGACGCGTGGCGGCGGGCGGTGCCCCCGCTGCGGCAGACCATCGCCGTCACCGACGCCAGACGCGCCTACGCCGTGCTGCGCGGGCTGACCGCCCGCGGCGGCGGCATGGTCGCCGCGGCCACCACCAGCCTGCCCGAACGGGCCGAGGAGGGCCGCAACTACGACTACCGGTACGTGTGGATCCGCGACCAGAGCTTCACCGGGCAGGCCGCGGCGGCCGCCGGGGCACCCGAACTGCTGGACGCCGCCGTCCGTTTCGTCACCGAGCGGCTGCACGCGGACGGCCCGGACCTCGCCCCTGCCTACACCGTGCACGGCACGGCCGTACCCGGCCAGTGCGAACTGAACCTGCCCGGCTATCCCGGGGGCTTCGACCGGATCGGCAACCGGGTGCGTGACCAGTTCCAGCTGGACTGCTTCGGCGAGGCACTGCTGCTGTTCGCCGCCGCGGAACGGCACGGCCGGCTGAACGCCGACGCCTGGAAGGCCGCCGACCTCGCCGTGCGGGCCGTCGGCGAACGATGGCGCCAACCGGACGCGGGTATCTGGGAGTTGGGCGCCCGGCGCTGGACCCACAGTCGGCTCACCTGCGTAGCCGGGCTTCGCGCCCTGGCCGACGCGGCACCGCACCGCCCGCTCGCCGGCACCTGCGACCGACTCGCCGACACCCTGCTGACCGCGACCACGGCCACCTGCCTGCACCCCGACGGCCGCTGGCAGCGCGCACCCGACGACCCGAAGGTGGACGCCGCGCTACTGCTTCCGGCCGTGCGCGGCGCCCTGCCCGCCGACGACGTCCGCACCCGGGCCACCCTCGCCGAGTGCCGGCGTGAGCTGGCACAGGACCACTTCGTCTACCGTTTCCGCCACGACGACAGGCCCCTGGAACAGGCCGAGGGAGCGTTCCTGCTGTGCGGCTTCGTGATGGCCCTGGCCGAACACCAGCAGGGTCATACGGTCGCCGCGCACCGCTGGTTCGAACGCAACCGCGGAGCCTGCGGCGCGTCCGGCCTGTATGCCGAGGAGTTCGACATCGCCCAGCGCCAGCTGCGCGGCAACCTGCCCCAGGCTTTCGTCCACGCACTGCTTCTCGAAGCGTCCGCCCGCCTGTCCGAGGCCCCGCACCTGTCCTGAAGGTGTGCCGACACCGGCTCCTGCCGCACCGTCGCGACGGGCAGGCTCATACCCGACGTTTGTCGCACTCGTGGTCGTGCCGGAGGAGGAAGGAGAGCAGTTCGGCGACGGGGAGGCCGCCTTCCGCCGGGTGACGGAGACTGGTGTCCGGCTGGATGCGGTAAATGTTGCTCCGGCCGTCGCGGGTGTGGGTCAGGTACCCGTCGGACTCCAGGTCGGTGATGATCTTCTGGACCGCCCGTTCGGTGAGCCGGCAGCGTGCCGCGATATCGCGGATGCGGGTGGAATGGTTCTCCGCGATGGCGACCAGCACGCGGGCATGGTTGGTGAGAAACGTCCAGCCGATGTGTGGCTCCGGTGCCTCAGCTACTTGCGCCATGCTCCCAGACTAGACGTGTTGTTCGCGCATTCCAAACACTGAAATACCTTTCCGGTATCTCTTGACGTGTAATTGGTCGGTGGGTCAACCTTGTGGAGAGCTTGTACCGTCGTGTGGAGGCAGCCATGCAGCAGCGACGGATCCCGCACAGTGCCGGCGCCGCAGGTGTGAAGGCAGCCGGGACCCTGGCGGTCGCCATGCCATACGAACCCGAAATTCGCACGTGGTCGCACGACGGCACCGTCACCGTCGTGATCCGCGGCGAGCTGGACATCGCCGGCGAGCCAGCGCTGAAGTCCGCGCTGGAGGGCGCCGTGAACCAGTGCCGTGACCACGTGGAACTGGACCTGGGCGGAGTCGGGTTCTGTGACTGTTCCGGGCTGAACGTGCTGCTGGCCGCGCGGCGGCACGCGGCCGGGCAAGGCAAGACCCTCAGCGTGGGAGCGGCTGGCCCCGCTGTGACGAACCTCTTGATCAAGACAGGAACATGGCCGTTGTTGGCGGGTACCTGGGCGGCGAAGGACGCCCGGAGCGGGGAGACGGAGGACGCCCTGAGCGACGACGAGATCGAGGACGCCCTGGGTGCGGAGGACCTTCTGGCAGAGGTCGCTCACCTGCGGCGGGCCATGCGTACGCGACCGGCCATCGACCAGGCCACGGGCGTTCTGATGGCGACGTTCTCCCTCACCGCCGAGGACGCGTTGGCCGTGCTGGTGACGGTCTCCCAGAACACGAACACCAAGCTGCACCACATCGCCGAGGAAGTCCTGGCGGCATTGCAGGGCGACTCACTGCCCGACGCTCTGCAGACCCAGCTGGCCGCCGCGGTGAGAGCGCTCCGCGCCGACGAGGGCAGCCCGTCCGGATGAGCTCCTGACGAGAGGGGCCCGGGCGCGACGGGCGACCGGAGTCCGCGAGGGCCTGCGCGAGATGCACGTCGTCCTCGGACGGGCGTCCCGCGTACCGGCGCAGCAGGGTGAGGACGCCCAGGGGGCTCGTGCAGACCCACCGGGACCGCCTGGACTGCCCCGGGCCTCGGCCATCGCGAGCAGGCTCTGGCAGGCGTGGACCAGGTGCCGGAAGAGGTGCAGCGGGTGGCGGGTAACGGCCGTTCAGGGACCTCCACCGGTGACCGTCCCCGCACCGCGGCGACGAGTTCGTGAGCGACGCGGGCACGCTCGACGTCCGTATCGTCCTCGGCGTCCCACCGCCCAACAGGTCGTCACCGGACATGACCCTCACCTCCCCGAGGCCACATCGCACCACGGCTTGCCCCCGATCTGGCACAGTGCGGCGGAGGTGGCCGTGCCCATGACACCGCCGCACCCCACACGAGGGCGGGTGAGGCGCGTCCGGGGTGACGGCGGCTCAGTCCTCACCCCGTACGACGTTCCAGTCGTCCCCGCCCCGCGTCTGACCCGCCTCGCCATCGATCGTCGCACGCACCCAGGTGCGTATCCCCTGCCCGCGCAGGCGACGCGCCTTCGCCCACCCCGTCTCGGGTCGGCGGACACTGCCCGTCTTCATGACTGCTTCCGTGGTCACGGCATCTCATCTTCTCTCTGCCCCGGGCCGTCCCGGTCCGGTCGGTCGCCCCTGCCCGTCGTCTCCCCCGTCTCCTCACCCCGCCCGAGTCCCCAACCGACCCGGCCGGAAACGCTGGTCCAGACCACTGCCTTCTTGCGCTGAAGCAGGTAAGGAAATGGCTGTCGTCGGACGAGAGGACGAGAAGACGTGGATGTGTACGAAGCCGTGGACAGCCGCCGGGCCGTGCGCGCGTTCAGCGCTGAGCCGGCACCCAGGGAGGTACTCGAACGAGTGCACGACCCGGAGTGACCCCCGACGTACACCGGGAGAGCCATTACCACCGCCCGTACGCCGCTGACCAGCGCATCCGCCACTACGTTCAGGTTGTGTTCAGGTTCGGAGAGACCTCGGGCAACTCCAACCCCAGAAGCCACAAAACTCTGGCAAAGAGGTCTGGGGTACCTCCTGGGCGTCATGCCATCGTCCTTGCCATGACGACTGATCACCTCACGCACAACCGGCCCGCGGGCCACATCCGTCACGCGGCGAGCAAGGTGCCGGAGGTGACCGTCTACTTCTGGATCATCAAGGTGCTGACGACCGGTATGGGAGAGACGGCCTCCGACTTCCTGGCCCATGCGATCGGCCCCATTCCTGCCGTCGGACTCGGTGGCGTCGCCCTGGTGGCGGCCCTGGCGGTGCAGTTCGCCGTCAGGCGGTACGTGGCCTGGGTCTACTGGACGGCGATCGTCATGGTCAGCGTGTTCGGCACGATGGCCGCCGATGTCCTGCACGTCGGCCTCGGGGTGCCCTACACGCTCTCGACGCCGTTCTTCATGGCCGCGCTGGCCGTCGTCTTCGTCCTCTGGTACCGCAGCGAAGGCACGCTGTCCATCCACAGCATCCACACCCGGCGCCGGGAGACCTTCTACTGGGCGACCGTCCTGGCCACGTTCGCGCTGGGCACCGCCGCGGGGGATCTGACCGCCACGATCGGCCTCGGCTATCTGGGTTCCGCCGTTGTGTACGGCCTTGCGATCGCCGTTCCCGCCATCGCGCACCGCTGGGGCAGCCTGAACGCGGTAGCCGCCTTCTGGGCCGCCTACGTCATCACCCGCCCGCTCGGCGCCTCCGTCGCCGACTGGATGGCGCTCGGCCGGAGCCGGGGCGGGCTCGCCCTCGGCCTGGGGCCGGTCACGCTGTCCTGGACGGTGGCCATTCTCGGCTTCGTCGGCTATCTGGCCCTCTCCCGCAAGGACGTCCAGCACGACACCATCGGGTGATACGGCAGACCGCCGAGCGGGTCGTCGTCACCCGGCAGGCAGGCTGACCACGAACCGTGCCCCGGGCGCGTGCCCGGGGTCGGCCGCCACGTCGCCTCCGGCGGAGCGAGCCAGACGTCGCGCCAGCGGCAGCCCCAGGCCCGCCCCGCCGTGCCCGTCGCCGGGATCCGCACGTCGACCGGGCTCGAAGAGCTGTCCGGCGAACGAGGGCGGTACGCCGGGTCCGTCGTCGATGACGTCGACGCGTACGCCGTCGGGCGCGGAGTAGGAACGGACGGCGACGCTGGTGTGTGCGTAGCGGCAGGCGTTGGCGAGGAGCGGGCTGACGATGCGTTCCAGGAGGGCGGGCGGGACTCCGGCCACCAGGGGAGGGCCGTCGGTGGTGAGCGTCACGTGGTCCGGCACGTCCAGGGCTTCGGTGAGGCGGCGCAGCGTGGGCAGGACCTCCACGGTGCCGGGAGCTGTGAGTGTGCCGTTGCGGGCGTCCTCCAGGAGCGTGTCGCAGATGGTGCGCATGGACTCGGCGGCATCCGCGATGACCTGGTGGGTGGCGTGGGTCTGTTCGGCTGTGCGGGGGCGGCCCTGCCACCAGTCGAGTTCGGCGATGATCCGGCTCAGCGGTGTGCGCAGCTCGTGCGAGAGTTCCCCGGTGAGCTGCCGCTCGTGGCGCAGCAGGGTGCGGATACGGTCCAGGATGGCGTCCAACGACGTACCTAGACGGGCGAGTTCGGCGGGGTGGCGCATGCTGCCGAAGCGCTCCTCGGAGGCGACGGCGCTCCACTGGGTGGCCTGGTCGGTCATCGTACGGACGGGGCGCAGCGCGCGGCCGACCGCCAGCCGCGTCAGGGCGTAGGTGCAGGCGAGCATGACGGCGTCCAGGACGAGCGATCCCAGCAGCAGGGTGTCGGCCGAGCTCCGGTAGGGGGAGAGGTCCAGCGCGGCGACCACCGTGGCCTCGCCCCTGGCTCCGGGCACCGGCTGGGAACACAGCCGGAGGGGGCCACGCACGTCGACGGTGACGCACCGTCGGCCGCCGTGCCCGGCGAGCGTGTCGGCGACGCGGGTCAGGGCCCCGGCGGTCGGCGGTGCCTCGAGCAGGCGGCGGCCGGCGTAGATCCACACGTTGGTGTCGAGAAGGTCGTCGTGGGAGGTCTCCAGGACGCGTACGGTCGTGCCGCTGGTGTCGACGGTCGTCGCGACGGCGGCGGCGCGGGTGCGCAGTTCGTCGTCCGCCTGGTGCTGGAGGCGGTGCTGGGCCACGGCATTGAAGGCGACGGTGAGGACCAGCATCAACAGCGTGGCCGTGACCAGGGCCACGAGTGAGAGCCGGCCGCGCAGCGTGCGGGGCGCCAGACGGTGCAGGAGGGCGGTTGCGGCGGCCCGCGGCCGGTGGCGGACCTCGCTCACGACAGGCGGTGGCCGATGCCGCGGGCCGTGCCGATCGTCCGGTCGCTGCCCGCCTCCCGCAGTTTGCGGCGCAGCCTGGTCAGGTACTGGTCGAGGGTGTTGTCGTGGACCTGAGCCCCTTCGGGCCAGCCCGCCCGGACCAGTTCGCGGCGGCGCACGACGGTGCCGGGAGCGGCCATGAGCGCGGCCAGCAGACGGAACTCGGTCGGGGTCAGATCGACCCGGGTGTCCCGTACACCGACCGTGTGCCGTACGGCGTCCAGGACCAGGTCGCCCGCTGTGGCGACCGGCGGCGGCGCGGCCCGTTTGAGAGCTGCCCGCAGGCGGGCCGCGAGTTCGGCGAGATGGAACGGCTTGGGCAGATAGTCGTCGCCTCCGGCCGAGAACCCGGACAGCCGGTCGGCGATCCGGTGGTGGGCGGTCAGGAAGATGACGGGAGCGAGGAACCCGTTGGCGCGCATCGCCTGGCACACGTCGCGCCCGTCCGCGTCGGGCAGCCCGATGTCGAGTACGGCGGCGGAGACGCCGGGGGTGGCCAGCCGCAGGGCGGTGGCGCCGTCCGGCGCGGGGACGGTGTCGAAGTCCTCGTCGCGCAGCCCGCGCACCAGCACGTCACGCAGGGCGTGATCGTCCTCGACGACCAGGATCGTCTGCCGCATGGTCCTCCCTCGGTCCGCGTGTGGTGTCCGGCCGGCCGCCCGCTCCTTCCGTCGGCTCCTCCGCTCCGCGCACCTTGTCTGTCCGCGTGGCGTTCGGCGTCCAACGCCCGGGCGGCCAGCGGGTCACGGCGCCCAGACAGACTCCCAGCCAGCCGAGGGCGAACAGCCAGCCGCCGACCACGTCGGTGAACCAGTGCACCCCGAGGTAGATACGGGTCAGCCCGACCAGCACGCCCCAACAGCCGATGACCAGGGCGAGCGGGGTCCTGCCGCGCGGGCCGCGCACGCAGACCGCGATGATCAGCAGTCCGGCTGTGAGGGCCGATGTGGTGGTGTGTCCGGACGGGAACGCCCATCCCGAGGCATGGGTGGCCCAGTCCGCGTGGGGTGGCCGTGGCCGGGAAACGAGTGTCATCACCCCGTATCGCAGTGCCTGCCCGGCTCCGAGGCAGGCCAGGCAGAGCGCGACGGCGAGCGCACGCTGCCGGAGGGTCCGTCCCGCGATGATTCCGGCGAGCACTGCCAGTGCGTACGGGACGACACCCGTCCCGGTGACGGTCAGCCCGCGGGCGAACGCCACCGCCACGTCCGGCCGGTGGGCGACGGACCATGTGAGCAGGTCGTGGTCCGCGAACAGCGGTCTGCCGTCGTGGCCCCTCACGGCCGCGGCCAGCAGGCCGAACGCGATCCATGCGCCGAGGCCGCAGCTCCCGGCCAGTTCGGCGGCGTCGCCGCGCTTCATGACGTCGCCAGCAGCGGGCGCAGACGGGTAGCCGTGAGCCGCACGGCCAGGGGCCCCGCCCACCTGCGTACGAGGGGCATGGCGGCCATCACGGTGAGCGCGCCCACCATGGCTCCCGCCACCACGTCGTGGGGGTAGTGCACACCCACCCAGACCCGAGAAGCCGCCATCGCACCGGCGGCCACCACGGCGACCGCGCCGAGGCGGCGGACGACGAACAGCAGGGCGACGGCCGCCGCGGCGGCGATGGCCGTGTGGTTACTGGGGAAGGACCAGTCGCCGCGCGCCGGACAAGCCTCCAGGACAGTCACCCTCAGGCTTTGGCAGGGCCGGTTCTCGTGCACGAGCAGCTTCAGCACCGCATCGATTCCGTAGGCCACCACAACGACGAATGGCACCGCGAGCGCCGTCACCGACGCGGTGGCGTCCACCCGCCGCGCACTCCACCAGCCGACGACCATGAGCACCGCGAACACAGCGAGCCCGTACGTCGACCACGCCGACACGGCGTCGTTCAGCCAGGCGGGTGCGTGCTGGGCGAGGCGGACCACGTCGGTATAGGCCGAGCCGTCGATGGACGACCCGCCGAAGGCGAGGATCATCCTTGGGCCTCCTTCGCCTTCGCCTCCCGCCGCGAGCGGTACACCTCGGAGGCGAGCGGAATCAGGGACAGGGCCACGATCACCGCGACCATCGGCAGCAGATACCGGTCCACGTTCGGTACGGAAGAGCCCAGCGCGTAGCCCGCCAGCGTGAGACCCAGGCTCCACGCCAGGCCGCCGACCACCTGCCAGACAGTGAAGGTCCGTACCGGCACCCGCAGGGCGCCCGCCATCGGGTTCAGGACCGTGCGCACCACCGGAACGAAGCGGGCCAGCACGATCGCCTTCGCGTACCCGTAGCGCTCCAGCAGCTCCTCCGCGCGCTTCGCCCCCTCGTGCAGGCGGGCCGAGCGGCTACGGTCGAGCAGGGCGCCGCCCGCTCTGCGGCCCAGGATATATCCGCACTGCGAGCCCGCCAGCGCCCCCACCGCGGCGGCGATCAGGAGCGGGCCGAGCGACAGCTTCAGGCCGCGGTCGGCGGTGCCGGTGCACAGCAGGCCCGCCGTGAAGAGCAGTGAGTCGCCCGGCAGGAAGAAACCGATCAGCAGCCCGGTCTCAGCGAACAGCACCACACCCACGCCCAGCACGCCGAAGGCGGCCAGCAGCGAGCGCGCATCCAGCACATTGACAGCGAGCTGCGACGATAGGTGCATGGCTGTGGTCATCGTCGAGGGTCCCTTCATCGTTCGCCCGGACAGCCGGATGCGCCACGACGGAGGCACCAGGCAAGTGACTACAATCCAGTAGACGGTCTACTCAACTGTAGACGATCGTGGAGTGAGGGACGTTCCCGTGACCGACACGAGCGACGAGAGGCGGCCGGCCGGCGAGCTCGAAGCGGCCGTCATGGCCGCACTGTGGGCCGCCGGGGCCCCGCTCACGCCCGGGCGGGTGCAGACCGAACTCGGCACCGGTCTGGCACGCACGACGGTGGCGACGATCCTGACCCGTCTGCACGAGAAGGGCGTCGTCAGCCGTGAGCGGCAGGGGCGCGGCTTCGCCTACCTCCCGGTCCAGGACGCTCCCGGCCTGACCGCTCGGCGGATGCACACCGAACTCGACCGGGACGCCGACCGGGAGACGGTCCTCGCCCGCTTCGTCGCCCAGCTCAACCCGGGCGACGAGCAGGTCCTGCGCCAGCTCCTGGACGGTGACGAGCGATGACCGCCGTGCTGTTCGTACCGCTGGTCCTGCCCTTCCTCGCGCCGGCGCTGGCCCGCCGGACTCTCGACCGTCTCTCCCCCACCACCGCGCTGTGGGTCCTGGCCGTCTCGGCCCTGGCGCTGGCGGGAGCCTGCGTCGCCGCCCTCGGAGCACTGGTCCTCACCGGACTGCTCAAGCTCCCCGCCCTCGCCGCCCTCGGCCAGCTCATCCACCCCCTGCGCACCCCCTCCGACTACGTCGTCGTTCCCGCGGCGACAGCGGCCACCGGAGTGCTCGCCCTCAGCGTCCTGACCCTCGTGCGGTCGGCCTTCCGGCAGACCCGCGCCTTCCGCACCGCCCGGACCCAGGCCGACCGCCGACCGGCCGCCGGTGACCTCTGCGTCGTCGACTCGCCCCACCCTGACGCCTACGCCCTGCCCGGACGACCCCACCGCATCGTCGTCACCACCGCGATGCTGCGCAGCCTGGGAGCTGCCGAACGCGAGGCCCTCTTCGCCCATGAACGGGCCCACAACCGGGCCGGCCACCACTACTTCCTGGCGATCGCCGAACTCACCGCCCACTGCCACCCGGCCCTGCGCCGAGTGCGCGAGATCATCCGGCTCGCCGCCGAGCGGGACGCCGACGAGGCCGCCGCCACCGCCGTCGGGGACCGGCGTCTGATCGCCACCGCCATCGCACGTGCCGCCCTGGCCGGCCACGCCTTCCCCACCACTCGGCCGAACTTCGCGCCCGCAGCGACGACGGGCCCGGTCTCGCAACGCGTCGCCGCCCTCCTCGGCCCCGCCGGGAAACGCCCGCGAGCCACCCGCACCACCGCGTTCCTCCTCGTGGTCTGCACGCTCCTGTCCGTCGCCGCCGGAACGGCCGGCGTCGTCGACTTCCATCACAAGGTCGAGGTCGCCCAGGGCGAGGTCACTCCCTGACCGACGTGGTCCCGCCGCGGACCCGCCAGTGCGTCAGGCCGCCTGGGGCCGGCCATGGTCGTACAACCGGCCGACCTCGTAGCCCCGTTCCCCGCAGGTGTCGAGGATGAGGGGCAGGGCACCCAGGGCCGAGCGCCAGGCGCCTGGGGCGGAGGTGCAGTCGGAGTCGTGGAGCAGGATGGTGCCGCCGCCGTCCAGGCCGGCCTCCACCGTGCGGTGGACGGACTCCGGTGTGGCGCGGGCGGTCCAGTCCTCGCCCCAGCAGGTCCACAGCACCGGCGTGAGACCGAGGCGGCGGGCGGCCAGATGGGCGGCGGTGGACATCACGCCGTACGGGGGCCGGAAGAGCGTGGGCATGCTTCCCGTGATGTCGGCGACGGTGTCGCGGGCGCGGGCGAAGTCGTCGTACGTGGCGCGCGGGCCGCGCAGCAGCAACGGGCGGTGCCGCCAGCCGTGGACGCCGATCTCGTGTCCCGCCGCGGCGATCTCGCGGACCAGGCCGGGCGAGCGGCGCGCCTCGCTGCCAAGCAGGAAGAACGTCGCCCGGACCCGGTGCTCGGCCAGCAGGCGCAGGAAGTGCGGGGTGGACAGCGGGTCGGGTCCGTCGTCGAAGGTGAGGGCGATGTGGTCCGGGCGGCCCCGGCCCGCCAGGCGCGGCATGGCGCGGTTGCGCAACGGGCCGAAGGTGGAGACCACGGGCGCGGCGTGGGCGGCCACGAGGGCGGGCACAGCGGCGAGGGCGGCGGTGCGCAGCAGGCGGCCGGCGGTCACGAGTGGTGGCCTTCCGAGCCGGCGTGGTCGGGGTGGTCGTCGACCAGGTCGAGGCCGTGCCCGATGGCATGGATCACGCCTGAACCGTCGTACGCGGCGGCGATCCCCGTGCCGACGGCGCAGGCCCACAGTCCGCAGGCCACGACCACGGTGGCGGCGAGCCGGCGGGCGGCGGCCCTGCGCCGACGTGCCGACGGTCGCGGAGGCAGGGGCGGCAGCCCCAGGCGGTGGACGCGCGCTATCTCCGCGGCGGGGCCGCCCTCGGGCTCGTCGGCGAAGAGTGCGAGACCGGCCGTGCGCCGACGCAGGCCCAGCGGGCCGTCGATCAGGTCGCGCAGTACGTCCTTGAGCTGGTCCGGGTCACGGATCCAGACCGCCGCGCCGGCCTCGTCCAGAGCGGCGGCGTTCGTCAGCCCGTGGCCCGGTATGCACCGGTAGCTCGCGACGGGCAGCCCGACGGCGAACGCCTCCAGGGAACTCAGCCCGCCCGCGTTCTGGACCAGGACGTCGGCGGCGTGCATCAGCGCGGGCATGTCGTCGACCCAGCCGTAGGCGTGCTCGATGCCGTCCGCGCGCAGCTGTGCGGCCAGCTCCTCGTTGCGGCCGCAGACGACGACCGGGACGGCTACGCCGCACTCGCGCAGTTCCAGGGCGACCTGACGGACCGGTCCGACGCCCCAGGAACCGGCGACCAGCAGGGCCAGCGGGGCGTCGGCCGGCAGCCCGAAGCGGGCCCGGGCCGCCTCGCGCTCCCGCGCGCCGCCGGGACGGAACCGCGGATTCACCACCGGACCGCACACCCGGACGTCCCGCGCCCCGGCGGCTTGCGCCTGGGCGGCGGGCACGGCGTGCGCGGCGAGGTGCACGTCGACACCGTCCGCCACCCACAGCGGGTGCACGGAGAAGTCGGTGAGATACGTGAGGACGGGCGCCGCCAGCCGTCCCCTCAGCCGCAGGCTGCCCAGGACACGGCTGGCTCCCGGGTAGGTGGAGACGACCGCGCCGGTGCCGGGATGCAGCGCCCGCAGCATGCGCTCCTCCGCGGTGCGCAGCAGCGCCCTCGCCAACGGCCCGCCGCCACCGGCGCGTTCGGTGCTGCGGTAGACCCGCTGGTAGGCCCAGGGGGCCCGGACGAGCATGCGGTGGTATCCGTCCCGGACGAGCCGTCCCAGCCGGGCGGGCAGCAGGTCCAGCAGGTCGAACCGGTCGACGACGATGCCGTGGGCCGTGAGCCGTCGGGCCAGTTCGGCGGCGGCGCCGTCGTGGCCGGCGCCGATGCTCGCCGAGACGATCGCGACGCGCTCGGCCTGGGCCGTGGGCGGCGCCGGCTCGGGGCGCAGGGCGCCGGCCGCCAGGGCGCGCAGATGCACCGTACTTCCGAGGTAGGGCATGGGATGGTTCCTCCGCGAGTGGAGTGGGCGGCCGAACTCTACAACATGTAGTAGATAAGCTCGTACGAGATGTAGTAGTTCCGTCGGCGGTGGCCCTGTGCCGTGTTCTACAGGCCGTAGTAGCCCCCCGGGTAGGCTGGTCCGCCGAGCGGGAAGGTTGGTGGACGGTGCACGACCACAAGAGCGACGAAAGCAGCGGAGCGAGCGGCAGGAGGGCACGCGGCGAGCTGGAGAGCGGCGTTCTCGCCGCCCTGTGGGCCGCCGACCAGCCGCTGACCGCGCGGCAGGTCCTGGAGCGGCTGCCCGGGGACCTCGCCTACACGACGGTGCTGACGATCCTGTCCCGTCTGCACGACAAGGGCATGCTCGTACGGCACCCCGAGGGCCGTGGCTACGCCTACGCGCCCGTCCGGGACGAGGCCTCCCAGACCGCCGTGCAGATGCACAGCCTGCTGAAGCGCGGCTCGGACCGGGAGGCGGTGCTGTCCCGTTTCGTGTCCGAACTCTCCCAGGAGGACGAGCAGTTGCTGCACCGCCTACTGGGCGGGCAGGACGCCGGACACGGCGACGACGGGCCGTGAGCCGGTGACGATCAGCGTCTACATCCCGCTCCTCGTCACCGTGGTCCTCGCGGTGCTCGCCCCCCGCGCCGCCCGGCGCCCGGCGCCGCGGCCTGCCGCCTGGGCCCTGGCCTGCACCGCGCTGGTGACCGCGGTCGGCTGGCTCGGCTCACTGGCCCTGCTGGCGTTCATGGGGTTCGCGCAGATCCCCGAGGTCGCGGAGGAGGGCCACTGGTCGGTGGCGGCGCTGCGTACCGAGGACCCGGTCTCCCTGTCCGTCGCGGCCGTCAGCGCCCTGGCCCTGGCGGCGGGGCTGACGTCGCTGGGCGTGGCCGCCGTACGGCAGTTCCGCCATGTCGTGTGGGCGCGGCGGGAATGCGGCCGGATGCCCGGAGACACCGAGCTGGCGGTGGTCGACGACGAGGTTCCGCAGGCGTTCGCGCTGCCCGGCGCCCCGGGACGGATCGTGGTCTCCAGTGGGATGCTGCGCTGCCTCGGTGACGTGGAGCGGGAGGCGCTGCTGGCGCACGAGCGGGCCCATCTCCGCGGCCGCCACCACCTCTTCCAGGCGGTGTGGCGGCTCACGGCCGCCGCCAACCCGCTGCTGCGCCCCCTCGCCGAGGCAGGTGGCTTCGTCCTGGAGCGCTGGGCCGACGAGGAAGCCGCCGCCCGCGTCGGCAGCCGTACGGTCGTCGCCCGCGCCGTCGGACGGGCCGCACTCGCCTCCGCCGGCGCGGCGCGCCCCGCCGCCCTGGCCGCGACCGGCGGGGCCGTGCCGCAGCGGGTGCGGGCCCTGCTGGACCCGCCTCCCCCGCGCCGCACCCTGCCCTTCGTGGCGGGCGCCCTCCTGCTCACCCTGTGCTGCGCCGGCCTCGCCAACGCCGCCTCTGACAGCGAGAACCTGGTCGACAGCGCGGTACGGGCCCAGTGCGCGGCGGACGCCGGAACGCCGGGCGCGGCGTGGGCGGCGCACCGTCCGCAGCGGCCGGACGACGCCTGCTGCGACCACCACGGAGCCGACGGCCACGCACCGCGCCGCAGGTAGGGGCGTAGTACCGCGGTACCACGCGGCCGACCCGGTTCGGGCTTCCGGTACCACGGGATCGGCTGAGGTGAGTCTTAGCGTGGCCTGTGAGGCGTAGAAAGCGACCGACGCCCGAGCCCAACAGGGAGAACGCGGATGATCGAGGCACGGCAGCTGACCAAGAGGTACGGCGACAAGACGGCCGTCGACGGGCTGGACTTCATCGTGAAGCCGGGCACGGTGACCGGCTTTCTGGGACCCAACGGCGCGGGCAAGTCCACGACGATGCGCATGATCGTCGGCCTGGACGCCCCGACGACCGGCTCCGTCACCGTCAACGGACAGCACTACGCCCGCCACCAGGCCCCCCTCCAGGAGGTCGGCGCCCTGCTGGAGGCGAAGTCGATCCACCCGGGCCGCTCGGCCTACAACCACCTCCGAGCCCTCGCGCTGACCCACGGCATTCCGAGCCGCCGGGTCGACGAGGTCATCGAACTCGCCGGCATCGGCAGCGTCGCGAACAAGCGGGCCGGCGCCTTCTCCCTCGGGATGGGCCAGCGGCTCGGCATCGCGGCGGCTCTGCTGGGCGATCCGCAGACGGTGATGCTGGACGAGCCGGTCAACGGGCTGGACCCGGAGGGCGTGCTCTGGATCCGTAATCTGCTGAAGGCGCTCGCCGACGAGGGCCGGACGGTCTTCGTCTCCTCGCACCTGATGAGCGAGATGGCTCTGGTCGCGGACCACCTGATCATCGTGGGGCGCGGGCGGCTGCTGGCCGACACGACCGTGGGCGACCTGATCCGCGAGGCGGGCGGCGACACGGTGAAGGTGGCGACGCAGGACCCGGCGCGGTTGCGGGACGTGCTGGCCGGGCCGGGCGTCGACGTCACCGGCCGGATCGGCTCCGAGGAGCTCCAGGTGACCGGGCTGAGTGCCCGCGAGATCGGCCTGAAGGCGGCGGAGCACGGGATCGCGCTGTTCGAGCTGAGCGCGCGGACGGTGTCATTGGAGGAGGCGTTCATGGACCTGACCAGGGACGCCGTGGAGTACCACGGCTCCACGACCGGGATCGAGACCCTCGGGAGGCCCGCATGAGCACCCTCACCGCAACCGTCGAGGAACCCAGGACCGCCCCGGACCGCCCCGCCTACCGGGTGACGGGACGGCGGGTCCTCGCCTCCGAGTGGGCGAAGCTGTGGTCCCTGCGCTCGACCTGGATCACCCTGGGCCTCGCCCTGCTGTTCATGGTGGCGTTCGGCCTGATCGCCGCGAGCCGCTACAAGTCGGGGATCAACTCCGGCCACCTCGACCATGACTTCGCCGACCAGACGGCCGTCAGCCTGTCCCTCTTCGGTACGAACTTCGCCCAGCTGGCCCTCGGCGTGCTCGGCGTGCTGGTCACGGCCGGTGAGTACTCGACCGGCATGATCCGCTCGACCCTCGCCGCGGTGCCCCGGCGGCTGCCGGTGCTGTGGTCCAAGGCGGCCGTGTTCGGGCTGGTCGCGCTGGCCGTGGCAACCGTCGGTGCCTTCGTCACCTTCCTGATCGGGAGCGGGATCGTCTCGGGCACGCCCGCGGCCATGGGCCTCTCGCACGCGGGTGTCCTGCGCAGCCTGCTCGGCGCCGGGCTCTATCTCGGCCTGGTCGGGGTGATCGGCACCGCCCTGGGCGCGCTGCTGCGATCGGTGGCCGGCGGGATCTCGGTCCTGGTGGCCGCCCTGATGCTGATCCCGGGACTGATCTCCCTGCTGCCCAGCTCCTGGCAGGGCAACATCAGCCCCTACCTGCCCTCCAACGCGGGGGAGTCGATGTTCGCCCTGACCCACGACTCCACAACCCTGTCACCGGGCGCGGGACTGCTGGTCTTCCTCTGCTGGACGGCGCTGGCACTGGCCGGAGCGGCGTACCGGCTCACGCGCAGCGACGTGTGACGACCGCATCATGGACAGGTGACGTCCGTGAGCACCGATGACCTCAGCGGGATGGGACCGCTGGTCGCCCGGCTGTCCCGGGGCGGCCAGCGGTTGCGGCATGCCGACCAGGCGCATCCGTGGGTGCTGGACACCGCGGTCGTGGCCCTGGTCTTCCTGATGTTCTGCCTGCCCGACCTGCTCCCCCACGGCGGCGGCGACGGCGGCGACGGCCGGCATTTCCGGCTCGCCTTCACCCAGCTGCCCGTCGCGGGAGTGCTGGCGCTGCAGGCCGGACTCGTGCTGCCCCTGCTGTGGCGGCGGAGGAGGCCCGTGGCGGCCTTCGGTGTCATCGCCGCGGTGTTCGTCCTCCAGTGGTCCCTGGGCGCCGCGCTGCGCGCGGACGTCGCCCTCTTCGTCGCCCTGTACAGCCTGGCCCTGCACGGAAAGTGGCGGCAGCTGCCGTGGGCCTGCGCCGCCACGGCGGGTGCCATGGTGCTGGTCGCCGTGCGCGCGTCCGCCGCGGTGTCCGTCTGGGACGCGCTGTTCTTCCTGCTCAGCACGGCGACCGCGGCCCTCGCGCTCGGCCTGATGGTAAGGATCCGACGCGCCCAGCTCGCCGGACTGCGCGACCGGGCCGCCCGGCTGGAGATCGAGCGCGACCAGCGCAGCAGACTGGCCACGGCCACCGAACGCACCCGCGTCGCCCGCGAGATGCACGACATCGTCGGCCACAACCTGTCCGTCATCATCACGCTCGCCGACGCCGGCGCCTACGCCACCGACCTCGCACCCGAACGCGGCAAGGAAGCCCTCCGGCTCATCGGGGACACCGGCCGCCAGGCCCTCGGCGAACTGCGCCGCGTCCTCGGCGTGCTGCGCGAGCCGGCGGACGGTTCCCGGGGCGGCCCCGAACTCAGCCCGCAGCCCGGCATCGCGGACATCGACGCGCTGTGCGCCAAGGTGCGCGCCGCCGGTCTTGAGGTCGTCTACCGGACCTCCGGCGACGTGGAAGCCCTGGACAGCGGGGTGCAGCTGACGGTGTACCGCATCGTCCAGGAAGCCCTCACCAACACCCTCAAGCACGCCGACACCGACGCCCGGGTGCACCTGGCGATCATCGAGACGGACACCCGGCTGACCATCCGGGTCCAGGACACCGGCCCGGCCGTCACACTGCCCGGGCCGCACGAGGAAGGACACGGCCTGGTGGGCATGCGGGAACGAGCGGCTCTGTACGGCGGTACCGTCAGCGCCGGTCCGGTGGGCGGCGGAGGATGGAGCGTCGAGGCCGTCCTCGACCTGACCCCGGAAGGCGGTGCCCGGTGACGACCGTGCTCATCGTGGACGACCAGCCGCTGCAGCGGTACGGCTTCCGCATGCTGCTGGACTCCATCCCCGAGACCGAGGTCGTGGGGGAGGCCGCCCACGGGACCGAGGCCGTGCGCAAGACGGCCGAACTGCGTCCGGACGTGGTCCTGATGGACGTACGCATGCCCGGCATGGACGGCATCGAGGCCACCCGCCGTATCGCCGCCGCCGGTGAGCGTTCCCGTGTCCTCGTGCTCACCACCTTCGACCTCGACGAGTACGTCCACGCCGCGCTCCGCGCCGGTGCCAGCGGTTTCCTGCTGAAGGACGTGCGCCCCGACGAACTCCTCGCGGGCATCCGGGCCGTCGCCGCCGGCGACGCCGTCATCGCCCCGGCGCTCACCCGCCGCCTCCTGGACGAGTTCGCGCGCTATGTCCCCGCCCGCCGCGGGGAAGCCGGCGAGGACCCCAGGCTCGGCTCCCTCACCGACCGCGAACGCGAGATCCTCGTCGCCATCGGCAAGGGCTGGACCAACGGCGAGATCGCCACCCGCTTCGTCCTGTCCGAGTCCACCGTCAAGACCCACGTCGGCCGCGTCCTCGCCAAGATCGGCGCCCGCGACCGCATCCAGGCCGTGATCTTCGCCTACGACCACGGCCTCGCCAGGCCCAACGCCGACTGAGAGCGAGCGTTGGCCGGCTATGCCACCGCGAGTCGTTCTACCGGCTGACCGTGCTGTTCACGTTCCCCCTCGGCACCGCCGCCGGCGAGCTGGTCTCCGAGCGCATGGACCTCGGCCACGGGCTGTCCGCGGTACTCGGGACGCGCCCCATGGCAGGCGGCCCGAACGGCTTGGGCGGGCCCAAGGTCGCGGGGTCAGGTGGCGAGTAGCCCGCGGCCCAGCCAGTCCTTGCTGTCGCGGACGCCGGGCAGGGCGAAGAAGTAGCCGCCGCCGGTGGGTGAGATGTAGTCGACGAGGGGTTCGTCGATCAGGCGGGTCTGGGTGGCCTCGAACTGCCGCTTGACGTCCTGCTGGTAGCAGCAGAAGACCAGGCCCATGTCGAGGTTGCCGACGTCGTCGATCCCACGGTCGTAGTTGTAGCCGCGGCGCA
Organism: Streptomyces sp. NPDC111744; assembly: GCF_055634995.1. Classification (NCBI taxonomy): domain Bacteria; kingdom Bacillati; phylum Actinomycetota; class Actinomycetes; order Kitasatosporales; family Streptomycetaceae; genus Streptomyces; species Streptomyces sp. NPDC111744. The sequence goes on along the minus strand of NZ_JBVKCG010000004.1, from coordinate 492,822 downwards.
GGATGCGGGTGCTGTCGGTCTTGGCGGTGCGTGGGTTGGCGAGGCGGATGTGGGCGTCCAGCGGGATCGCGTTGCCCTGCGGGTCCTTTGCGTAGTTGGGGATGTCGGTCTCCTTGGCCCCGTCGAGCGGGGCGCCGGTGTCCTTGCGGCGGCCGAACATCTTCTCCTGCTCGGTGAGCGAGACGCGGTCCCAGAACTCCACCAGCATGCGGATGATGCGGATCACCTGGTAGCTGCCGCCCGCGGCCCAGGCGGGCTCGCCGTCGCCCGCCCAGACGAGGCGGTTGGTCTCGCGAGCGGAAGTGACGTCGGGATTGGCGATGCCGTCCTTGAACCCGAGCAGGTTGCGCTGCGCGCCGGTGGGCCGCGGGGTGTTCTGGAAACCGTCGACACGCCACTTGATCTGCAGGGCGCCGCGGGTGTGCTTGGCGATGTCGCGCAGCGCGTGCAGAACGGTGTCCTGCCGGTGGGCGCAGATCTGCAGGGACAGGTCACCGTGACACTCGGCGGCCTTCAGGTTGTCGTTGGGGAAGGTCCGCATCGGGGTCAGGCTGCGGGGCCTGGCCTTCGCGAGGCCGTAGCGGTCGTCGAACAGGGAGGCGCCGACGCCGACCGTGACGGTGAGGCCGTCGGCGGGGACGGTCGGGCCGAGGATGCCGTTGTCGGCGGGCGGGGCGCCGACGCCGAGGTCGGCGGGGGTGCCGCCGGAGGTCAGGAAGCGGGCGCGGCTGGTGATCGTCCTCAGCAGATCGGCCAGTGCGTCGCGGTCGTCGGCGATCACGTCGAAGGAGACGAAGGTGGCCGCCGTGGGGGCGGGGGTGATGATGCCGGCCTGGTGGGTGCCGTGGAAGGGGACCCTGGCGGCGTTCTCCGTCTGCGTAGCCGCGTCGGCGGTGCCGCCACCGCTCTCCGCGAGCGCGAGGCCGCCGCCGGCCAGGACCGCTCCGGCGGCTCCGGCGCCGAGGGCCGTCTTCACGAACGAGCGGCGGCCGGTACCGGCGGGGCAGCCGCCCTGCGGGGCGGTGGATTCGGCGGACGGCATGGGGGCGTTCCCTTCCCTGGGTGCGGGGTCGACGCTGTGGCGGGGTGCGGGGGTGGGCATCAGGCGGACTTCCGGATCTCCAGCAGGTCCGGCACCGGGGAGAGGTCTTCCAGGAGCTGGCCGGTGGCTCCGTCGACACGCGCCCGGGCGGTCGCGTCGAGGCCGCTGACAGGGGTCCAGGAGCCGCCGTGGTGGGCGGCGTCGAGAAGCTTCTGCAGCCGGGCGATGTCCGAGTCGAGGGTCGGCAGCAGGTGCGGGGCGTGGGTGGTCAGCAGCGGTTCGAGTACGGCGAGCAGCTCGCGGGTGCCGGCGAGGTTGGCGTCGGCGGTGGCGAGGTTGGTGCCGCTGCCCTCGTCGGTGTCGCCGGTCAGCTCGAACTGCAGGGTGTTCTCGAGGATTTCGTGGGCCCGCAGCGGCAGGTCGGAGGGGTCGAAGTCCTGGCGCGGAAAGGCTTCGCGCAACCCCGCGACATCGGCGGCGAGTTGCTGGGCCGGGCCCGTGAGAGCGGCCGCGGACTCACCGTGCCACAAGCCGTACTCGAGGCGGTGGAAGCCGGTGAAGTCCTTGTCGTGAACGCCGCCGGGCAGTCCGTCGGCCCTGCCGTTGATCTTCTGGTCGAAGTCCTCGAACGTGCCGTAGGCGGCGCCGAGGGAGGCGTAGGTGCGGTGGGCGGTGAGCCAGTCGGTGCGGGCCCGGTCGAGGTGGCCGCCCTTGATGTCGTCGGAAAGCGAGCGGGTCTGGGCGACGAGAGTGGCCAGGCCCTGGTCGACGTACGCCCTGTACTGCTTGAGGGGTGTGGCCAGGTCCCGCGCGGAGACCGGCACGACCGCCTTCGCCGCTCCCCCACCGGCGACACGGACGGCCTTGGAGGTGACCGCGGTGCCCCCGGTGGGGACACACCGCCAGGCGTACGTGCCGCCGGCCACGGTGGCGACCAGGGCACGGGTGGTGCCGGGGGCCAGGCCCTCGATCTCGCCGTAGACCGCGTTGGTGTCCGGGTCGACGAGATACACCTCGGAGGTCTTGTCGCCGGTGTTGTGCATCTGGAAGGTCTGCCGACCCGGCTTCGGCGCGGAGAAGCCGTTGCCGCACTCCTTCTCGGAGACGGCGACGGTCTGCGCCGCGGCGGGCTTGGGCCTGCCGAAGGCGACGGCGAGGCCCGCGATCACGGCGGGGACGGTGACGACGGCGACGGGGACCACCCAGCCGGGGCGGCGCACCGACGGGGCGCCCTGTGCGGAGACCGTCTTCCGGGCGGCGGGCTCTGCTGCCGGGGCACGCACTCCGCGGACGAACAGCGTCATCACCGTGGCGAGGTAACCGACGTAGCCGGCGACCTGCAGCCAGGTCATGGTCGGCGTCAGGTTGAACACGCCCTGGACCAGGGTGCTGTACCAGGAGCCGGCGTCGACGCTGCCGCTCAGGTCGACCGCGTAGGCCGTCCTGCCGGGCAGCACACCGCCCTCTTGCAGATCGCGCAGGCCGTAGCCGAGGACGCCGGCCGCGATGACGATCAGGACGGCACCGGTGGCGGTGAAGAACCTCGTCAGGTTGATCTTCAGGACCCGCCGGTAGAGAGCCCAGCACAGGGCCGCCGACAGGACCAGGCCGACCGCGGCGCCGGTCAGGGGGCCGGCCGACTCGCCGGCCGCCTGGGCGGTGGTCCACAGGAACAACGCGGTCTCCAGGCCCTCCCGGCCCACGGCGAGGAAGGAGGTGAGGATCAGGACCCCCGCGCCCATGGTCAGCGCCCCGGTGACCCTCTCCTTGATCTCGCCGGACAGAGTGCGGGCGGAGCGGCGCATCCAGAACACCATCGCGGTGACGAACGCGACCGCGATCACACTGAGTGTGCCGCCGAACGTCTCCTGAGCGGTCGCGGACAGGGACGCGGCGGTGAAGGTGAGGACCGCACCGAAGCTCATCGCGAGCGCGATCGCCGCGAGCACGCCCGTCCACACCTGCGGCAGACGGGAGCGGGCGTCGGCCCTGACGAGAGTGGCCACGAGGATGGAGACGACGAGTCCGGCTTCGAGTCCTTCCCGCAGTCCGATCAGGAAGCTCGGAAACGCGTCATCCCACATGCGGCTCTCCCTGCCCGACCTCCGCCACTGACAGCTTCATTAGCGTAGGCATACCTAACCAAGAACCGATCCATCATGACTACAGGTATGTAGTCATTCGGTCATGGGGAGGTAATGTCGAGGTAAAACCGTCGGGCGGCGCGGGCCGGTGCGCCGGTCAGCGGCGCGCCGTCGCGGTGGTCGTCGACTACCAGGGGGTGCGTCGCCGCGAGGGCGGCCGAGGGGAACAGGGGCGATCCCACAACTCGCGCCAAGGTGCCCGCCGCCGGGGCGTAGTGCGGTACAGCGGAACCTGGACGCACAAGGCCGTGAACTACCGGCGCCCGGAACCGCACCGGCGACCTCTCGGGCTTCACCGCGAAGGTGCGGCGAGACCAGCTCACCAAGGTCAAGGTCCAGGTCGGCCAGGCCCCGCCGGAGACGAGAGGATCCGTCACCTCCGCGTCTTCCCCGTCCTGTACTCGTCGTGTGCCGCGTTCTACCGGCGGCTGTCAGACGTTGCGCCAGCGTGCGTTGGCCCAGGAGAAGACCCCGAAGGCCACGAGGCCGACCGCTATCAGCGCCAGCAGCCAGGGGCCCGCAGGGGTGTCGGCGAAGGTACGCAGCGTGTCGTCCATGCCCTTGGCCTTGCCGGGCTCGTGTTGGACGGCCGCGGCGATGGCGAAACAGCCCGCGGTGGCGAAGACGATGCCCCGGGCCGCGCCGCCGAACATACCGAAGTAGGCCACGAACTTACGCGTCCTCTGCGACATCTCCGACATCCTCAGGTGCTTCTCGAACTTGCGCATCAGGGCCCGGACGGCGATCCAGACGCCGGCAGCGGTCACCGCGGCACCCGCGACGCCGACGATCCACTGCCCTCCGGGCCAGTCCAACGCCTTCGCCGTGACGTCCTGGGAGTTCTTGTCGGAACTGCCGCTGCCGCTGCCCTTGTCCCCGGCGGCGTAGGAGAGCACGGAGTATGCGACGAATCCGTAGAAGCAGAAACGGCCCGCGGCCATCGCCCTCCTGCTCGGCTTCGCGCCGTCGGGACCCGCCAGCCCGAAGGCGGCCTCGGACAGCCGCCACAGGGCCATCCCGGCCAGGGCTATTCCGAGCAGCCACAACAGCACGGTACCGAAGGGCTTTTGGGCGATTTCGGCGATCGCGCCGCCCCGGTCGGCCTGCTGGCCCCCTCCGGAGAAGGCGATCCGCAGTGAGAGAACGCCGATGAGTGCGTAGAGGACCCCACGGGCGACGAAGCCTGCACGGGCCGCTGCCGCGACCGCTTTGCTGTTCGCCGCACGTTGAGCCTGGCCGAGTCCGCGTCCGCGCGCCGTTGCCGATCCAGTAGCCATGCCCTACCGGATGCCCCGGAAGGACGAGGCAATCCCGGAGTCGACTCTCCACTTTGTCTGGCGACGCACAACGGCACGGCCGATACACGGAACTTTGTCCAGTCCGTGCGACGCTACCGATGCCCCGGTGCACGCCACGTCAGCCATGACTCTTCGCCCTGGCATTCGCTGCGGGACAGCGGGTACCCGGCGCCCATGCACACGACCCATGAGCAACTGGCCGCCGCCGGCTCGGTAGCAGGGGCGGTGGTCATCATCGTCTGCGGTCTCCTCCTCACGGCCGCACTGGTGGGCGCCGTACGCTTCGGAATCGGCGCCCGGCGCAAGGAGTCCCCGCCACCGCGTCGCGGGGACCACCCCACACCGCCGCCCTCGGGGCCGGTGCGGGAGGAACAGAACATGCGCGAGCCGAACGAAGTGCCCCGGGCGACCGGCGACGGCGACCGCCTCACCCCGCACCAGCTCGGAAACGCCCCCAGCAGGCCCGGCGAGAACCAGACCCGCCCGCGCTGGAAGTCCGGCTCCAGCGGGTCCTTCGGCAGCGGAGGCGGCGGCGCCGAATAAACCGGCCCTTCCACGTGCGACGGTCACCGAGTGCCGAGGTGATGGCCGAGGCGTCCGACCGGGTGGACCTCGCCCTGGGCTGTGCCGGGTCCGGCCGGAACGGGAACCAGTGACAGCTGGGCGGGATCGTCCCGGCCGAGCATGACCAGCGAGAGGTGGACAGACGATGGGGCATGGCGGAGACGCGCTTGCGGAACTGATGGCCGACCACCGGGAGGTCGAGAAGATGTTCGCCCGGATCCAGATGATGCCGGGCGGCGGGCAGGAACTCCGTGACCTCGTGGACGAGGTCACCATCGAACTGGTACGGCACTCGATCGCCGAGGAGGAGTACCTGTACCCGGCGGTACGCGAGCACATCGATGGCGGCGACCGGATCGCGGACAAGGAGATCGCGGACCACAGCCGCGTCGAGAAGATCCTCAAGCAGCTGGAGAAGACGGACACCGAGGACTCCCGGATGAGCCCGCTGCTGCAGCAGCTCATGGACGAGGTCGCCGCCCACGTCCAGGACGAGGAGGACAACCTCTTCCCGATGATGCGGCAGGCTTGCTCTCCCGAGGCGCTGAACGACCTCGGAGACAAGATCCGCCGGGCCAAGTCCCTGGCCCCGACCCGCCCGCACCCCGCGGCCCCGAACACTCCGCCCGCGAACAAGCTCCTCGCCCCGGGCGCCGGTCTGGTGGACCGGGCCCGCGACTTCATCACCGGCCGCGGCAGGTCCTGACCCACCCCCGCAGGGGCAGGCGGCACACGTCCGGGTTCCTGATCGGGAACCCGGACATGTGACCTCCTGTGATGTGGCTCATTCCCTGTTCGGGTCCGGCTGCCTACGCTGGTGGGTCACGAGCGGGGCAGCGTGGCTCCGCGAAACAGCTCGCGGGACCGATCTGCCGGACACGTCCACAGGCGAGCACGTTCCCAAGGGACCCGCCGCCGTGACCGACGATCTGACACCTGTCATAACCGCTTCCACCCGCTGGCTCCTCGCCGCCTATCCCGCCCTCGGCGGCGCGCTCAGCCGGGCGCTGGCCGAGGCCCAGGCCCGCCAGGCCGTCGCCCTCGCCGCCACCCTGCGGTTCCCCACCGACCTCGACGTGCAGCTGCTCCACCTGCTCGCACCCAGCGGATCCCATCGCCTGGACTGGCTCACCGGATGCGAGCCGCAGCCCGACGACACCGCCTGGCGGACCTGGATCGACGAGACCGTCGTCAGCTGGGCTGCCTGCCTCCTGGCCGACCCCGCCCTGGCCACCCACGCCGCCCGCCAGGCCCACTCCGTGAGCGACCACGAGTCCGTCGACGGCCTGCGGCGGCTGACCGACCCCGGGCAGTGGGACACCGAAGCCGCCGCTCTGCTGCGCCATCCCGACCTGCTCGAGGACATCGCCGGCCTCCACCGGCCCCAGCTCATGGAACTGCTCAGCCTCGACAGCGCGGAACTGCCCTGATCCAGGCGCCCGGGACCCCCGTGCGCCTCACAGATCTCGCTTCTCCAGCGGCTTCACGGCGGGCCCCTGGAGGATCCGGCCGTCCGGGGCGAAGCGGGAACCGTGACACGGGCATTCCCACGCCTGCTCGGCACGGTTGAAGGCGACGAGACAGCCGAGGTGGGTACAGGCGGCGGACACGGCCTGGAGCTGCCCGCTCTCGTCGCGGTGAACGGCGCACGGATGCCCGCCGAGCCGCACCACGGCGCCGTCGCCCGGGACGATGTCCTCCGGCCGCGTTCCGGTCAGCGTCGGCAGCCGGTCGCCGATGAAGTGCCGGGCGACCTGAGCCTGGTGCTTCAGGAACGACACCCCCTCGCGGACCACCGGGCCCAGGCGCCGGGGGTCGTACAAACCGGCCCACTCGACCTCACGTCCGCCGACGAGGTCGCTGATCAGGCGGCCCGCCATGATGCCGCCGCTCAGACCCCAGCCGCCGAAACCGGTGGCCACGTAGGTGTGGCGGCTGCCGGGGTGGAGCGGCCCGACCAGGGGCACGGAGTCGGTGGAGTCGTTGTCCTGGGTGGCCCAGCGGTGGGTGAACGTCAGCCCGGGGAAGTGCTTGTCGGCCCAGTCGGAGAGCCGGGCGAAACGCTGCTCGACGTCGGCGGAGCCGGGCGTGAAGTGTTCGCCGGTGACGATCAGCAGGCGTTTGCCGTCCCCCTTGGGTGCACTGCGCACGGACCGGGTGCCCTGCTCCGGCGTGATGTACATGTCGCGCGGGGCCCGGTCCTCGTCGATGGTCCCGGCCACGACCAGCTCCCGGCGCGGGGAGAGCCGGGTGAACAGCAGGGCCCGGTCGAAGACGGGATAGTGGGTGGCGACCACGACCGTGTCGGCGCGCACCGACACCCCCGCGTCCGTCTCCAGCACACAGGGCTCGCCCTCGGTGAGGCCCACGACCCGTGTCCCCTCGTACACCGTGCCGCCGCGCCGGCGCAGGTCGTCCGCCACTGCCAGCAGGTACTTGCGGGGATGGAACTGGGCCTGCCCGCTCACCCGGACCGCCCCGGCCACCTCGAAGGGCAGGTCCGTCTCCGTGACGAACTCGGCGGGCAGCCCGGCCTCCCGCGCCGCCCGAGCTTCGGCGCGTAGTTCCTCCACCCGCGTGGGGTTCTGCGCGTACGTGAAAGCCGCCGCTTCCTCCCACTCACAGTCGATGCCCAGCTCGGTCACGATCCCGGCGGCATGCCGGATCGCCTCGCTCTGCGACAGCGCGTAGAGGCGCGCGCCCTCGGGGCCGCGGGTCCGGCGCAGGTGGTCGTAGATCAGGGTGTGCAGGGCGGTCAGCTTGGCCGTGGTGTGCCCGGTCACCCCGGCGGCCAGCCGGTCCGCCTCCAGCACCGCCACCTCACGCCCCTGCCGGACCAGCTCCCAGGCCGTACTGAGCCCGGCGATGCCACCGCCGACCACGGCGACCTCCACAGAAAGGTCACCGGCCGGCGGGGGCGCGGGTTCGACGGGCGGCGCCGTCTCGAGCCAGTACGACCCCCGGATCCCACTCTCGGCGTCTTTCATGGCCGCACCCCTGTCTCAGTGTTCATGGCCGCCGGGTTCCCGCCACGGTGACATGACACCCGGCACCGGGTCAGAAGCCGCAGGACGGTGACCCCTACCGGCAGGGAGCGGCGCTCGACCTCCCCAGGCGATGCGCCGCTCCCCCACCAGCCCGCGTCGACTACCCCCGGACGCTCGCCGTACACCCGCAACGCACCAATCGCCTCACGCGGTGCCGCGGCAGCGGTTCACACCCCGTTCCGGGGGCCCTTCTGACCTTCTGAGCGGAGGGTGCCCTTCTCGCGCTGATATCCGCCGTGTGTCACGGCATCGTCGACTTCGCGGGCGGCATCCTGTCCCGCCGTGTGGCCTTCACCGCCGTCACCCTCCTCGGTCAGTTCGGCGGGCTGCTGCTCGCTGGGGTGGCCGCCCTCCTCGTCCCGGCCTCCTCGCTCCGCCGTGCGATGGGTCGTCAGCCGCCGCCACAGTCCCGCATTCCATCCGGCATCCCAGGAAGGCCATGTTCCCGCCCGATCAACCACCTGCTGCTCAAGGCCACCAACACGGGCACCAAGCCCTGCTACGCCTACATCGCCCCCTACCTGAGGGCCGGCGCCGACGCCCAGGCCCCGCTGCCGTGGGCCGAGGAGACCACGCCGCAGGCCGTGGTGACGCTCAAGCCGGGCCAGTCCGCGTACGCGGGCATCACGACGTCCACCCCCGACGGCGAAGGCGGAGCCAAGGAGAAGACCCTGGGCGTGTTCTTCGCCGACAGGAAGGGCAACGCGATCAACAAGGAAAGGACCCTGAAGCTGCCGAAGGGCGGCGTCTTCTTCAACAGCGCTGCCACCGTCACCTACTGGCAGGACAACGCGAAGGACGCACTCGCCTGGTAGCCGCCCTGAAGCACGTTGGAGCGGGTGACGAGATCAAGCTCGCGCTCCGCCTGGCTTTCAGATCGGTCGTAGGGCGGGCTCGAGCCGGCCCGCCCGCGCCCGCACGATCAGCTCGAACCGGGACTGGAACTGCCGGACGCCTCGTTCGCGGTACGGCGGTACTCGGCGTTGATGCGCTGAGCTTCCTCGAGCTGGTCCTCGAGGATGACGATGCGGCAAGCAGCCTCGATCGGGGTTCCCCTGTCGACGAGTTCGCGGGCGCGGGCGGCGATCCGCAGTTGGTAGCGGGAGTACCGGCGATGACCGCCCTCCGAACGGAGCGGAGTGATCAGACGAGCCTCACCGATGGCTCTGAGGAAGCCAGGGGTGGTGCCGAGCATTTCGGCGGCCCGGCCCATGGTGTATGCGGGGTAGTCGTCGTCATCCAGACGATCGCCGAGTGGAGTATCTGCTGCCATGTCACCTCGTTGTACAACGCGTCGAGGGGCCCTGGTGCCGTACGGCACCAGGGCCCCGAAGGAAATTGAACACCATCTGTCGGCCCTATTGCTGCGCCGACCTTCTGTTTCCGCTACCCGGCCCGGTAAGGGGAGGGGTGCGAGGATCGCGGCTGCGTGACCGGGGACCACCTTCCATTCCGGGTCGTCTTGCGGTACCCGGGCCGAGAGCTTCTCGGGCCGGGCGATCCTGATGGCGTCTAACTCCTCCGTCCTTCCTCTGAACCAACCACCTGATGAACGGGTACTGCGGTACTGCTCGGTGATGCTGTTGGCAGCCCCTTGACCTGCGGGCTGCCCAGTGCGGCTCTCAGCCCCGTCACCGTTGTGCAAACGCTTTGGCTCCGGAGCTCCAGATCCACACTGACCTGCAACTTCAGGTACTACTACCCGGCAGTTCGTGTCTGCCGGGTCTCACTTGACCGTGTCGACGAGAAGAAGACTAACTATCCCAGGATCCAATGTCTACTCTGACAAGCATAGATTTTCGCACGCAGGGGTCACCGGCAGTCGCCCCTTGCCGCCCCCGGACACGGAGAGACGGCATACGGCGGTGAGGGGCCTGTCTGCGGGGGGCCGGAGGGGCCTCGCCGGATTTCCGGTGGGGGGTTTTCTCCTATCGTTGAATGCGGGCTCCACCCTTCTCTCCCGCCC
>NZ_JBVKCG010000004.1:393173-482751 GCF_055634995.1 Streptomyces sp. NPDC111744 | reverse complement strand
CTACCCAAACACCCTTAATCTTCCCCCCCTGTCTCCCACCGACCTTCCCCCCTCCCCCCCCCCCAACACAAACAGCCCCCCGGCGAGGGGGGCCCCCCCCCCGACGCGCGTCGGCAGGGCCCTCACCGGGTCTCTGGTGGCGGTTTTCCGCCTGTCCTTGAATGCGGTCTCCGCCTGTCCTTCACGCCTCCAGGGCCGGCTGGGTTGGATCAGCGGGCGAGGGCGAGGACGGGCGGTCCGGCGAGTACGTCCCGTAGGCGGCTCCAGGGCCTGTCTGACAATTCCCGTCGTCGCCCGAAGGGCGGCCTCGCGGCGTCAGGTGCGTGCTCTCGGCGTTGCCGGGCGTAGGCCCTCGTACTGGACACGTACTTGTCTGCGGCGAGTTGGGGTCCCCCCGGCCGGAGGCTGGGGGAGCGTGCATGGCGTCGCGAGACGGACGGGAATTGCCAGACAGGCCCTAGGCGGCCGAGGCGACGCTGGGCCGCTGCTGGGCCCTGCGGCGCGCCGCTTCGCCGACGGGCCGGCCCTGGCCTGCGCGGCCCCGGCGGCCCCGACGTCCCTGGGACCGCCCCTGGGACGAAGAAGACGCGCCACCGGGACGTTCCACGGCCGGCGCGCTGACGACGACCGGGACTCCCGACGGAGCCTGGGCACCGGTGATGCGGCTCAGCTCCGCCTCGCCCGAACGTACCTGGGCGACCTGGGGGTTGATGCCTGCCGAAGCCATCAGCCGGCTCATGTCGCGACGTTGATCAGGGGTCACCAGGGTGACGACGCTGCCGGACTGGCCGGCGCGGGCCGTACGACCGCCACGGTGCAGGTAGTCCTTGTGGTCACTGGGCGGATCCACGTTGACGACCAGGTCGAGGTTGTCGACGTGGATCCCGCGTGCCGCGACGTTGGTCGCCACCAGTACCGTCACATGCCCGCTCTTGAACTGGGCCAGAGTCCGTGTGCGCTGCGGCTGGGACTTGCCACCGTGCAGGGCCCCGGCGCGGACACCGCTGCTCAGCAGGTGCTTGGTCAGCCGGTCCACCGCGTGCTTGGTGTCGAGGAACATGATCACTCGACCGTCTCGCGCCGCGATCTCGGTGGTCGTCCGATGCTTGTCCGCGTCGTGCACATGGAGGACGTGGTGCTCCATCGTGGTGACCGCGCCCGCCGACGGATCAACGGAGTGGACCACCGGGTCCGTCAGGTAGCGGCGGACCAGCAGGTCGACGTTGCGGTCAAGGGTGGCCGAGAAGAGCATCCGCTGCCCGTCGGGCCGCACCTGGTCGAGCAGGGCCGTGACCTGGGGCATGAAGCCCATGTCGGCCATTTGGTCGGCCTCGTCGAGGACTGTGATGGCGACCGCGTCCAGTTGGCAGTCGCCCCGGTCGATGAGGTCCTTGAGCCGCCCGGGTGTCGCGACGACCACCTCGGCCCCGGTGCGCAGCGCACCGGCCTGCCTGCCGACGGACATCCCGCCGACGACGGTGGCCAGCCGCAGGCTCACGGAGCGGGCGTACGGCGTGAGCGCGTCGGTGACCTGCTGGGCGAGTTCGCGGGTGGGGACGAGGACGAGAGCGAGCGGCTGCCGTGGCTCGGCGCGCCGCCCCGCCGTGCGGGCCAGTGCGGCGAGGCCGAAGGCGAGCGTCTTGCCCGAGCCGGTGCGGCCACGGCCGAGTACGTCACGACCGGCCAGGGAGTTCGGCAGGGTCGCCGCCTGGATCGGGAAGGGCACGGTCACGCCTTCATGGCCGAGCGCGGCCAACAGCCTTGCAGGCATGGCCAGTTCACCGAACGATTCGACGGCGGGCAGCGCGGGCGTGATCGTCTTCGGCGGCGCGAACTCGCCCTGTACGGCCTGTGCGGGCCGGCCGGCCTGTCGATTTCCGTAGCCCTTGGAACGGCGCGGACCAGCGGAGCGGTTGGCGCCGGCAACTCCTCCGAAGCGGTCATATGTTCGGGATTTCTGGGCACGGTTCATGCGGAACCTTCCTTGGTGCGGCGCGTAGCAAGGAATTCCCGCAGCAGAAGAGCGGCGCAGAGAATTTCGAGACGAGCCGAAGTCGATGTGGGTCGAGTCGGACCGACGGGGAATGCGTCACCGGCCGGTGACCTGGTGGAACCTTCCCGTCGCGCGCCCCGAAATGCAGCGAGCTGGGGCCCGCACCCCAGAGGTGCGGGCCCCAGCTGCGAAGTATGCGTCAGCGCCGGCGTCAGGCGGGGACGATGTTCTCGGCCGTCGGGCCCTTCTGGCCCTGCGCGATGTCGAACGACACCTTCTGGCCTTCCTGCAGCTCACGGAAGCCCTGGGCGGCGATGTTCGAGTAGTGGGCGAAGACGTCGGCGCCGCCGCCGTCCTGCTCGATGAAGCCGAAGCCCTTTTCCGCGTTGAACCACTTCACGGTGCCAGTAGCCATTTCATTTCTCCTTCGGAGACGATGTCAGGAGTTCGCCCTGTGCGAATTCCGTGTCGCCGTGATGATTACCCCGTCGGAAATGAACCTTCTGGCAACCACACCTGCAACTTTGATCGACAGTAGCACGGCGCGATCACCCCTGCACGGTGGCTAATTCCGCTCCGGCCGGCCGTCGAGGAATACTCGCCGTACCCCGCACCTATTTCTCATTCCACGGGCACAGGTATTGCTCTCCCCGCGCACGGCATTCCTGCCCCGTGCTTCCACCCACAGCCCTGTGACCTCCGTCATCGGGAGATGTGTCGTCCCCACCGCCGGCAGCGGACCGCCCGACGGTGAACGCTCCGAGACTCCCCTACCGCGATGAAGGTCACATGGCAGCGGGCCGGTTCCTCCCTCGTGACCTCCTCAAGGCATCGTGAGGGGCGGCAGCGGTGCAAGGCGGGCAGCGGGGCCGGTACCGGGCAACCGTCGCGGTAACGCGGGCCCGTGGGTAACCATGGGGTGTGCGATTCGATTCCGTGCCCATGCCGGCGACCGTCGAGGCCAGACCTCGCGACAGCCGTGGCTACCCCGTACCCGCCATCACTCCGTGGGAGGGGGACGAGCCCCAGTTCGCGATCACCGACTACGGGCGCAGCGCCGAGTGCGCGCGAAAGCGTCTGTGTTCCGTCTGCAACACCCTGATACCCAAGGGCCCGGTGTGGCGGGTGGTCGGCGCCGCGGAGAGTTCCGCGATCCGCGAGGCGCTTGCTGCCGGGCGGCCGTACCGCAACATGGCGGCGACACTGGAAGCTCCGGGGCATCGCGCGTGCATGCTCTACGCCGCGATGGTCTGCCCGTACCTGGCTCGCCCCAACGCGCGGCGGGGGCTGACAGCGGAAAGCCCGGACGACATGACCGCGCATGTCGTCCGGGGTGCCGTCCGGGGTGAGCTGGGCGCCGTGGTGGGGTTCGGCGACTACGAGTTCGCCGTCACCTCGACCCAGGTCCTGTTCCGCTTTCTCGATGTGGTCGAGTACCTGCCGCATGACACAGCCGACCAGCACCTGGCCGAGCTGAGGGCCGAACTCGCCCGCTCCGGCGGCCGTTTGGGCGGCGGTCAGCCGCGGTAGGCGGGCAGGCCGGTGTGCTTGGAGACCTTGACGGGGTTGCCGAAGCCGTGAGCGGTCTTGGTGACGGTGTACGTGCCGGTGGGAGCGCGGAAGGCGATGGTCTTGCCGTTGGGCGACCAGGTGGGCTCGGTGTAGTCGGTGGTGGCGTTGGGGGTGATGTCCTTGACGACGTTGGTGCCGGTGCTGAAGTCCTCGACGAAGAGGTGGTCGTGCCCGTGGACGGACCGGACGAAAACGACCTCCTCGTTGTCGGGGGAGAGTGCGGGCTCGGAACCCTTGGCCAGCGCGCCGCCCTGCTGACGCAGGTAGTCGTCACGGATGTAGACCTCGCCGGTGTGAGTGTTCTCGTAGACGGCCGAGCCGTAGGCACCGCCGACGTTGGGCCAGGCGTTGTCGGTCTGCGGGACGCCGCCGTCTCCCGGGTCTCCGTTCAGGCTGATCTTGGCGGGCTTGCCGTGGTTGCTGGTGGCCTTGATGCCTTCCAGGACGGTGCGGCCGTGGATCTTGGCGGCGAAGACGAGGTTGTTCTTCGCGGGGATCTGGTTCGCCTTGTCGGCCGCGGTCACCTGCCAGGTGGGGTGCGACCAGGTCTGACCGCCCGGGTTGGCGGCGACGGTGACGCGGTGGCTTCCGTCGGGGTTGGAGACGACGAGGTTGCCGTGGCCGTCGATGAAGGCGGCCTTGCTGCCGCTGGGGTTCCAGGCCAGGTCGCGGACGACGGTGCCGAAGTCGATCGACCTGCCGTTGACGAGGACGTGGCGGGTGCCGTCGCTTATGGTCAGCCCCCTGGGCACGGTGACCGTCTGGGTGGACGCGGCTGCGGCGACCATCGCGGCGCCGGCCTTGGCATCGCCCCTGGAGGGAGCGGCCGTCGCGGTGGCGGCCGTGCCGCACAGGGTGAGCAGTGCGGCGGCACCCGCGGTGATGACGGCTGCGGTGCTGCGACGGTTACGAGCGGACATCGAGGTTCCCCCAGGGATGTGGATGACGCTGTGACGAGAGTGCACGGGAACCGCCCGCCGTCCCCGGGACCTGACCGGTCCGCTCGGCTTGCCGCCCCATGCGATCAGAGGAGTCTTCCAATGGAGGATGACGGAGCTGTGCGCCCGCTGTCACAGCTGTGCAATAGCGGGCACAACGGGTGAGGAAACGACAAGAACGGGCGCCGGGCCGCTTCCGCGGGTCAGGTGGCCGCCGTGACGCGCCGGCGCCCGCCACGGGGACATCACCTTCCGTCACTGTCCGCGCCCGCTGTGCGATCCGCTGGTGTAGGCGAAGCGGTCCCGGGTGTTATTGAATGAGGTGTGCGGTCAGGAATTCGGGACCCTGTCGCCCGGGTTCTGGTACGGCCCCGGCGCTGTGCCGGGGCTGGCGAGCGAGCTGAGAGAGCCGCATGGACTCCACCCCCTCCCCCTCGTCTGCGTCGCCGTTCGACATGGTCAGCAGCGCTTTGGGACAGTACATCCCACGCGGCGGAGCGGCAGCGGCCACCGGTTCCGCCGACCCGCAGGGCGACAGCGCCGCCCGCCAGCACGTACCCGCCAACCCGACCCCCGGCCGTCAGGAGCAGATCCTCGGCGCGGTCAGCCTGGACCGGGATCTGAGAATCACCCGCAGCAATCTGGACGCCCCCGTTTTCGCCGGGGTGGAGGCCGTGACCGGGACCCCTTTCGTCGATCTTCTGCCTCCCTGGGACGTACCGGCGGTCACGCGTCGGTTGCAGCAGGTCCTCGAGACCGGTGAGCCGCACGTCGCCCGGGTCCAGCGCCTGCGGCGCGGCGACGGGTCCGAGCTGGTGGTCTCGATGAGCATCCTGGCCGCGGCGGCGCCCCAGGAGGGCCTGACCGTCTCCCTGATCGCCATGGCCAAGAGGCTGCACCTGTACGCCGCCGAGACCGCGATCGGCACGTCGCTGGACATCGGCGAGACCGCGCAGTCGCTGGCGGAGTCCCTGCTGGCCTGGGGAGACGTGACCGCCGTCGACCTCGACTTCGCCGTATGGTCGGGCGAGGTCGTCACCGAACAGCCGCAGGGGCGCATCCGGCTGCGGCGGGCGGCCCTGGTACCGGACCGGGCGTGGCCCGACGGCTACGTGACTCCCGGCGACGATCTTCCCAGCGACGCGAGTCGCCTGCTGTCGCACGCGATACGGCGTGACGATGCCGCGCAGGCCGTCGTCATACCCGACCGGGAGGCGATCGAGCGGGTACTCGCCAGTCCTCAGCTGGTACGTGCCCTGGTGCCCGGTGACCGCGCGGCGGGTGTGGCGTGCATACCGCTGGTCCTGGACGGCGCGCCGCCCGTCGTTCTGGGGGTGGCGGAGGTATGGCGGCGGGCGGACCGCCCCTTCCACGACAGCGAGTTGTTCGACTTGCAGGAACTGGTGTCCAGGACCTCTCATCACGTCGACCTGGCCCGTCAGCACCAGCGCGAGCACAGGCAGGTGCTGGCGTTGCAGCGCCGACTCCTGCCCCGGTCCGGCGGCGACACCATCGAGACGGCCAGCGTCTACCAGCCCGCCACCCCCGACAGCGCGGGCGTCGGCGGTGACTGGGTGAACAGCTTTCCGCTGCCGGACGGCCGTACCGCGCTGGTGGTCGGTGACGTCGTCGGGCACGGCCTCGGAGCCGCGGCGACCATGGGACAGCTGAGCATGGAGGCCCGCGCGCTGCTGTCCGCGGGGCTGGCGCCCGACGAGGTGCTGGAGCACCTGGACGAGACCGTGACGCTGCTGGACGACGCGGAGTCCGGGCTGGCGGCCGGTTACAGCGCCCTCGGGTCGACCTGCTGCATCGCCGTCTACGACCCGGTCAGCCACCGCGTGTCACTGTCCAGCGCCGGCCATCTCCCCCCGGTCCTCATGCCCCCGGACGGGCCCGCCGCCCCGGTCGCGGTACGCCCCCATCCCGGGCTGGGCGCCGAGTTCGCGCTGCGGGAGCCGTACGACGTACACGCGTTCGACGCACCCCCGGGCTCGCTGCTCGCCCTCTACACCGACGGCCTGGTGGAGGATCCCGCCCTGCCGATCGACGAGGGCATCGACAGGCTGTCAGCCGCCGTGTCCACGGTGCACCCCTGGGATGCCCTGCAGCAGGCCGCGCGGCATGTGGTCTCCGCGCTGGCGCCTGTGCGCCGGCGCGACGACGTGACCCTGCTGCTCGCGCGCATGCTCGGCTACCGCAAGGGGGACACCGCGACCTGGCGTCTGCCCGCCCGCGGCGACGCTGCCGCCCGTGCCCGCACGCTGGTCTCCGAACTGCTGGGGCAATGGCGTACCAGAGACGACACCCGGGACAGAGTGCTGCTGGTGGTCAGCGAACTGGTCGCCAACGCGGTCCGCTTCGCCGAGGGGCCCATCACGGTACGGCTGATCAGGGCCGGGCACGGGCTGCTGTGCGAGGTGGGCGACACCGGCAACGGCAGGCCGCGGCTGGGCCCCGGCGGGCTCCTCGACGACGGTGGCCGTGGCTTGTACGTCGTGCATGGGCTCACCTCCCGGTGGGGGGTGCGGTGGACAGACACCGGCAAGGTGGTCTGGGCATCGGTCGAGAGGTGACGCGGCTGCGGGTGGGCCGGGCGGCGTGCGCCACCCGTCAGGCGGCGGTACGGGCGGCGCGAGCTCGCACTACAGCCACTCCCCCGCCAGGGCGGTGGCCGTGAGGCCCGGGGCCGCCGCGTACAGGACGGCACGACTGCCCCGTTTCTGCCCGGCGTCGTGCGCCCTGCGCAGGATGTCGAACACGGCGGCGCCGCCGCGGTTGCCGCTGGTGTAGCTGTCCCGGCTGTAGTCCAGCAGTCCCGACGGCCACCCGTCGGGCATCGTCTGCTCCATGTACTCCAGCACTCGCGTCCCGCCGGGGTGGGCGAGCAGGACGTCGGGGTGCCACGAGTCGGGGTCGTCCTGGTAGCGCAGGCGCAACCACTCCCACATCGCGGTGACCGTCTCCTGTACGGCGCGCGGCCCGCGCCGGTCCATCACGAAGTGCGTGCCGTCCTCCCGTGTCTCCAGGCGGTGCAGGTCCTGGGTGCCCGGCAGGGTGTGGTGCCAGGCGGCGTCCAGCCGCAGCACCGACTCGGCCCTCGGGCGGCCCGTGACCACCGCGGCGACCGCGGTGTCCGCGAACAGCAAGCGGACGATCAAGGACTCCAGAGTCTCGTCCGCGGGCTGGTAGGTCGTGCTCAGTGCCTCCGCGATCACCACCAGGACCACCCGGTCGGGGTCCGCGGCCACGAGATCCGCCGCCAGCGCCAGGGAGCGGGTCCCGGCTATGCAGGCCCACTGGGTGGCCGGCAGCAGCAGCACGTCGTCGCGGAGCGGGAGTCTGTTGGCCAGGGCCACGTCCAGCCCCGGCAGCGCCGGGGTGGTGGAGTGACTGGTGATCAAGCAGTCGACGTCTGCGGCGTCCAGCCCGGCGATCTGCAGGGCCCCCCGCGCCGCCTGCTCCCCACAGGACTGCACGGCCGCCCAGGCCGGTGCGGTGCGCTCCTGGACGGTCTGCGGCGCGGGTATCGCCTCAAGCGCGGCGATCACGCGATCCACGTCCTGCTCGGTGAACCCGTCACCGGCCAGCGCCTCTCGGGCCGGCCCGATGCCGGCAGCCGGCAGACCGCTCCCGTTGCCGGGCGCGACGGCGGTCTCCAGCGGCAGCATCCACCTGCGGGTTTCGATGCCCGTACTGGCCGCGATGCCGTCAATCCGCGGCGCCCACGCCGCGTGCGGGTGCCGACCGCGCACTTCCTCCACGATCTGGCTGGTCTGCACGGTGTGCTCGCCGTGTATCACGGCAGGCGGGCACAGGTAAGCGGCCATGGTTGGCACCTTTCTACGGGGAACGAGGAGAACGCCACGAACGCTGTGTCATAGCCCACTTCGACACAGTTCGTCCAAGTCAGTGGCAGTGCGGTCCACTTCGGGCTGCATCCGTTTCGAGCATGGAGGCTAAACGGGCATTTACGCTGTGACCTGGGCAACTTGGACGACCCTTGCTTGCGTGACACGGCGCACACTGCTCCCCAGGAGGCCGGCGCTGCGCCGCGCGTACCCGACATGCCGTCAGCCCGGCGCCCGAAGGAGGCAAGCACGAGCGGACCCGCTTCCTCTGCGGTGCGTCGAGGAGCGGCGCATCCGACTCGTGAGGGTCAGCAGAACGTCCGCATCCCCGAGAGCCCCCTGTGCCCTTCGCGAGTCCATCGCCTCTCGCACCATGGGCCGCTGAAGAGGCCTCCGTCCCGCTTCGGAAGGGCTGCCGCCTGACGGCCAACAGCAAGGCGGGTGCCGGCGGGCGAGCACGCCATCATGGGCAGGTACCGGGGCTGCCTCTGCTGCACCGCGGCCCTGGCGTACTACCGGAACAAGGCGGGGTTCCGAAACCTCGACTTCGACCCGAACCCGGGCTTCTACTACTGGGAATCGCTCGAGAACCTGTACCGGCACCAGGCGCACGTCGTCAACGACCCCGATTTCAAGCGCTACATGATGGAGCTGGCCTCGCACATGCCGGCCACGCCTGCTCTGTCACGCATGCAACCACCCCTGGATGCCCACGAGAACAACGGCCCGGAGAGCATCGTGGACGCCGGGCTCGCCGCACGGCGGAACTACCGGACCCCGTCCCTCAGCGACATCGAGATGGACTACGACGAGAGCGCGCAACCGGTCTTCTCTTCCTATGACCGCAAGCAGGACGTCGCGGGCACAGAGGCGGGGGCCGCCCGCGTCGGCCACGGATCGGACCAGATCAAGTCCAGGCTCCGCGCCGACCGCATCATCACCCGTCCCGAGGACCGACAGCAGATCCAGAACACCTGGCTCAACGGGACATCGGAAGAGAAGAAGAACCTCTTCAAGTACTGGGAGGAGACGGCAAGGGCAAGCCGTCCGGAACTCGCCGAAATCATCAGCGAGGTGGAGAGCGAGCGGAGCATGGAAGCCATCAAGTCCGCCATCTACCGCTACGTGAAGGACCGAACCGGCCATGAAGCCCGCGACGGTCGCGAAGCCGGCGCGCCCGTCACGCGCAGGCCGGACAAGGGCAAATACGCGGAGAAGAAGACAGAGCCGAGCAAGAAGAAGTCGTCCAAGCCCAGCCGCAAGTCCATGAACAAGGAATCCAGCGGCTGGGCCACGATCAAATCGGTGATGGCGGCTGACGACTACTTCTACTCCGAGTGGCGCCGCAGGGAAAAGGGCAAGGAAGAGTCGTACATCGAGCCGGGGAGCATGCCTGACGCCCTGGCCCGGACCGTGGCCGCACTCAGCAGCGAGTACACCGTGTCGTCGATGGCGCGCATGCTGCACATGGCCGAACGGTCACTCACCCGTCTCGTCAACTCGGTGGAGCCAGCCAATGTGCCGGCCGGCCAGGCGTCCGGGCCGGTGTACGACGAGGACGTCCCGATGTCCGGAACGGGCGGCGACGCTCCGCACGCCGGCTACTCCCGGAGCCTGACCGCCTCGGGCAGTGGTCACCCATATGCGATCCCGGACGTGGGAACGTCCACCGGAGCAGCGCAGCACCGCGACTTCCGGGGCTATACGCGGCAGGTCGACCGTATCGGGCAGGTGACCTACGTCGACAACGAAACCGGTTCCGTCAGCATCTGGGACGAAGACACCCGGCGCATGGTCGTGATCAGGGAACCAGCCCAGCAGAGCGACATGGACTGGAGCTACTCCTAGGACCGAAAGAGGCCGCTGCGGCAGAGCCGCTGTCCGGCTGGCAGCCGGCCGGACCTGCCGCAAACGCGCCGGCCACGGAGGGAGGTAGGGCCGGTTTCGACGCTGCGCCGACTTGGGCCGGATATCTCGCGCAGGCTGGGGGTACCCGCCTCGCAGCATGGCCCATGGCCCATGGCCGAGTCCGGTACGCGGTGACAGCAACGGAGAACCAGATGAAGGCCCGCCAGTCAGCAGCCCCGCCGACACCCGCGTCGGTGCCAGCGGATGAGCAGCCCGCCGAAGTCCTCTCCGGCCGCTACCGGTTGGGCGCGAGAATCGGATCGGGAGGCATGGCCGACGTGTACGAGGGCGTTGACACGCGCCTTCGGCGTCCCGTGGCCGTCAAGGTATTCCGACCCGGTCCGGACCCGCAGACAGAGGACCGTCTCACCGCGGAGGCCGTCCTTCTGGCCCGCCTGCAGCACCCGAACCTGGTCACTGTCTACGACGCCGGCCGCCACGACGACCGCACCTACCTGGTCATGCAACTGATCGAGGGCCCCACGCTGCGCGGCCTTCTGGAGTATGGAGCGCTGCCTGAGCGGCGTGTGGTGAATGTGGGCGCCGCCCTCGCGCAGGCGCTGACCTATGTCCACCGGGCCGGCGTCGTGCACCGAGACGTCAAACCGTCGAACATCCTCCTCGATGCGGCCGGTGCTCCTCACCTGGCCGATTTCGGCATCGCGCGCCTGACCGACGCCACCCGCCACACGGCACCGGACGTGCTGCTGGGCACCGCCGCCTATCTGGCACCGGAGCAGGTTGAGGGCAGGCGGATCGGGCCGGCCGCCGACGTCTACGCGCTCGGCCTGGTCCTACTGGAGTGCCTGAAAGGCGAACTGGAGTACCAGGGCACCCCGTTGGAAGCGACAATCGCCCGCCTGCACCGCCCACCCGAAGTCCCCGCCTGGCTCCCGTCGGACCTCGCGGCCCTGCTGCGGGCCATGACCGCCCAGGACCCCGAGGCCCGCCCGGACGCCGAGCAGTGCGCGCAAGCCCTCGCCTACCGGCATGCCGGACCTGATCCCTACCCCCTGCCGCTCCCGGTGCCCTCCGAGGCGCGCCTTCCGACGCCGCCGGCCGCTCACCCCGGAACGGATGAGCACATACGGTCTCAGGGAGCGGCGGTCACCCGGCGCGACCTCCCCGGCGGCACTCGCCACAGCCGTCGCCTGGCCGCGGGCACGGCCCTGGCCCTCTCCGTGGCTCTGGGCGCGACTCTCGCCGTCACATCGAGCACGAGCGGAAGCGACGACCGGGCAGCGGCGACGCCCGCCGTGACCCCCACCCACCCGCCCTCCGGCACGGCGACTGCCAACAGCGGGCCCGGTGCCCTCCCACCCACCCGATCTCACGGCGCTCAGCCTCCCTCCAGAGCATTCGGCGCCTCCCACGCTGCGGCTGCGCCAACCGGATCTCATGCCCAGCCCGCCTCCAGGACACACGGCGCGGCGGCTGCCCTGAAGTCGAGCCGCAGCGCCTCTGCACCGCCCGCGAGCTCGAGCGGATCGGCGTCACCGCCGCCGGGATCCGTGCCGACCACAGCGACACCAACGGCGACGCCAACCGCTGGCACGGCGACCCCATCACCAACGCCCTCGAAGAGGGACGGCGCTACCGGCGCACCGCCCAGCCCAAGCCCGACGTATTAGAGGCCGTCCCGCGCCCTGCACCACCCGCGAGCGGGCTGCTGTGAGCGGCTTCGGCGAAGTCCGTACAGTTCGGCAGCGTCCAAGAGGTGCGGGCTGCATCGATGTGCGGCTCTCCCGCGGTGGGGTCCTCGCCCGGTTCGGACGCAGCCGAGAACTCGGGGGCGCGAGCGGCCACGGTGGTGCCGCAGGCGACCGACGGCAGAGTGGGGCACCTCCGGCGGAGCGCTCAGCCGACGCCGACGGTCTTCAGCAGGTGGTGGAGGTCGTGGGTGGCCTCGGCGGTGGCGAGCGTCGCGGCGGTCAGGACGGCCGCGGTTGCCGCGGTGAGGGCCGGGTGACGTCCCAGCGGTGGCGCGAGAAGCGCGGCCACGCGGCGGGGAACCGGGCCGGCGCCGGCGGATCGGCCACGCCGGCCGAGGATGCCGAGGGCGGCGCCCGCGGTGCGGGCGAGGGCCGGGGTGCGGTGGGCGGCGAGGGCGGCCTTGCCGACGGTACGGGCGACCCGCTTGCGGTCACCGGTCGAGGCGGCCGCGTTCTCGTCGGCCCAGCGTTCGATGGTGTAGGTGACGGCGGTGGCGAGGGGGCGCAGCAGGGGGTTGGCGGCTGCGCCGAGCTGGGCGAGGGCGACGAAGGCGTAGTGGTGGGCGGTCAGGTGGGCACGTTCGTGGGCGAGCAGGACGTCGTGCTCGGTCTCGTCCAGGGTGTGCAGCATGGCGGTGGAGACGACGACCCGGCCGGGCAGTCCGGGGATGGCGTAGGCGTCCGGGGTGTCGTCGTCGACGATGACCAGGCCGTCGCGCGCGGGCATGCAGGCGGCCTCCCATGCGGCGGCGGCCAGGGAGCGGGCGCGTCGCCACAGCATCCGGGCGGCCATGAGCACGGCGCCGCCGAGCAGCAGGCCGGCGATCAGCGAGATGTAGAGCTCGGCCGGGTCGTCGCGCTGGGCGGTGAGCGCGGACCAGTGGCCGAGAGCGGCGAGTTGCGGGATGCGGATCAGGCCGGCGACGGCCAGCAGGCCCAGGGAGGTCGTGCTCGCCGCGCCCAGGACCAGGGCCAGGGCAGCGAGCAGCCAGGTGGCGAGGCAGGGCTCGCAGCGTTCGGCCAGCGGGCGGGCACCGAGCGGGGCGACGAGCGAGAGCAGCAGCGGCAGGTAGACGGCGACATGCATCCGCGCGGCCCCTTTCCTACTGGCCGGGGTGGGGGTCGGGGCCCAGCAGCTGGCGCAGCAGCTCGGCGTCCGCGCCGGACAGGCCGTCGGCGAAGCGGGCGAGGACGGCCTCGCGGTCGGGCCGCTCCTCCAGGACGGTGCGCATACGGCGGGCGGCGAAGCCTGCCTCGTCGGTGACGGGGGCATAGGCGTAGGCCCGGCCTCGGGGGGTGCGGGCGAGCAGTCCCTTGGTGTGCATACGGGTGAGGATCGTCACCACGCTGCTGTACGACAGGTCGTCGCCGAGCCGCTCGGCGACCTCCCCGGGGGTCAGCGCGCCCTCGGCCCGCTGCAGCAGAGTGAGAATCTCGGCTTCACGCACGCCGTTGGCCCGCTTGGGGCCGCGTCCCTCTGTGTGGGCGCCCATGGGTTTGTCGTTCTCCCGCCCGTCTTCTACAGTCGTGTAAAACTTCTACTGCCGTGTAAATGCTGTCGTCGTCCGAGTGTGCCATGCGGCCGGGCCCGAGGACAGCAGAGGCAGGAAAGGATCCCAGGTGCTTCAGGCACTCAATCCGCTGGATGCCACCTCGGTGCTCACGGCACTCGGCGCCGCGGGCGTCTTCCTGGTGCTGTTCGCCGAGACCGGCCTGCTGATCGGTTTCTTCCTGCCCGGCGACTCGCTGCTGTTCACCGCCGGCCTGCTGGCAACGACAAGCGGCGCCGGCAGCGTGCACCTCGCCCTGCCCTCAGTGCTGGCCGCGGCCGTCTCCGGCGCGCTGCTCGGCGCCCAGACCGGCTATCTCCTCGGCCGCCGGGCCGGGCGCACGCTGCTCGGCCGCAGCCGCAACCGGCATCTGCTCGACGGCATCGCCCGCGCCGAGGACCTCCTCGCCCGCTACGGCCACGGCAAGGCGATCGTGCTCGCCCGCTTCATCCCGGTCGTACGGACCGTGCTCAACCCGCTCGCCGGGATCGTGCAGGTGCCCGCGCGCACGTTCGCACTCTGGCAGACCGTCGGCGGCCTGGTGTGGACGGTCGGCCTGGTGCTCGGCGGATACGCCCTGGGGTCGAGCATCCCGAACGTCGACCGCTATCTGCTCCCCCTGGTGGGTGTCATCGTCGCCGTCTCCCTGCTGCCGCTGGTCCTGGAAGTACTGCGCGCCCGCCGCCGCGGCCGCGCGGCAGAGCCGGCCCGAAGGCACGCGGCATGAAGATCACGTTCCTGATCCACGACATCTACGGGATCGGCGGCACCAACCGCACCACCCTCAACCTCGCCGCGGCGCTCGCCGACCGCCACGAGGTGACGATCGTGTCCGTCCGGCGGCACCGCACCCAAACCAGGTTCGGCATCGATCCGCGGCTGACGGTGGTGCCCCTGGTCGACGTGCGCAAGGGCTCCGCCGACCTGGCCGATCCGCTGCTGCAGGAACCCTCCCTGGCCTTCCCCGCGGCCGAGCAGCGCTATCACCAGTACAGCCGCCTCACCGACCGGCGCGTCGAGCAGTACCTGCGGGACTGCGACGCGGATGTGCTGATCGGCACCCGGCCCGGCATCAACGTCTACCTGGCCCGCTTCGCCCCGCCCCACGCCCTGCGCATCGCCCAGGAACACCTCACCCACGACCGCCACAGCACGAAGCTGCGCGCCCAACTCGCCCGCCACTACCGCGACTTGGACGCGGTGGTCACCACCACGGAGGCGGACGCCACCGTCTACCGGGCGAGGATGCGCCTGCCGGGGGTCAGGGTCCTGGCGATTCCCAACGCTGTGCCCGACTCCGGCCTGCCGCCCGCGGACGGCAGCGCCAAGGTCATCGCCGCGGCCGGACGTCTGGCCCGCGGCAAGCGGTTCGACCTGCTCATCGAGGCGTTCACCGAGGTCGCCGCCGAGCACCCCGACTGGACCCTGCGCATCTACGGTGCCGGCACCGAGAAGGAACGCCTGCAACGGCTGATCGACGACCATGAGCTGGACGGCCGGGCGGTCCTGATGGGCGTGGCCTCGCCGATCGAGGCGGAGTTCGCCAAGGCGTCCGTCGTCGCCTCCGCCTCCGACGCCGAGTCCTTCGGCATGACCCTGGTCGAGGCCATGCGGTGCGGCGTCCCGGTCGTCGCCACCGACTGCCCCCTCGGCCCCGCCGAGATCATCCACGACGGCGTCGACGGCCGCCTCGTCCCCATGGGCGACCGGCAGGCGCTGGCCACCGCGCTGCTCGACCTGATCGCCGACGAACCCGGCCGCCGCCGCATGGGCCGAGCCGCCCGTCAAACCTCCCACCGCTTCGACCCCGAGC
This sequence comes from Streptomyces sp. NPDC111744, assembly GCF_055634995.1. Taxonomy (NCBI): domain Bacteria; kingdom Bacillati; phylum Actinomycetota; class Actinomycetes; order Kitasatosporales; family Streptomycetaceae; genus Streptomyces; species Streptomyces sp. NPDC111744. The sequence goes on along the minus strand of NZ_JBVKCG010000004.1, from coordinate 467,414 downwards.
GGGTCGCGAAGGTCTACGAGGACCTGTTCGCCGAACTCACCGCCACGCGCAGCTCCCGCGCCCAGCAACGCGCCAAGGCCCGTTGGCGCGGCTGGGCAGGCCGGGCCCTGCACCGACTGCGCCGCTGAAACCCGTACCCGCCCGGGCGGCAACTCCACCGTTCTCCGCCGACCACCGACACCTTCACCCACCCACCGCAGAAAAGGACCCCGATGAGCGCCATCAGCCTCGGTCAGGCCGTCGTCCTCGGAATCGTCGAGGGGGTGACCGAGTTCCTGCCCGTCTCCTCCACCGGGCACCTGAAGATCACCGAGGGGCTCATGAACATCCCGATCAACGACCCCTCCGTGGTCGGCTTCACCGCCGTCATCCAGGTCGGCGCCATCGCCGCCGTGCTCTGCTACTTCTTCAAGGACATCACGCGGATCGTCTCCGCCTGGGGCCGCGGCCTCGTCAACAAGGAGGAGCGTTACCACCACGACTACAAGTTCGCCTGGTGGGTGGTATACGCCACCATCCCGATCGTGGTGGTCGGCCTGGCCGCCAAGAAGCTGGTCGAGGGGCCACTCGGCTCGCTCTGGGTGGTCGCCGGTTCGCTGATCGTCGGGTCCGGCGTGATGTGGGCGGCCGACCAGATGGGCCGGCACAAGCGCGGCGAGGACGACACCACCTTCAAGGACGCGATGCTGGTCGGCAGTTCGCAGATCCTGGCGCTGCTCTTCCCCGGTTTCTCCCGCTCCGGCGCGACCATGTCCACGGCGCTCGTCCTGGACCTGGACCGGGTGGCGGCCACGCGGCTGTCCTTCTTCCTCGGCATCCCCGCCCTGACCGGCGCCGGCCTGTACGAGCTGAAGGACGCCGTGGGCGCCGGGGTCGGTGCCGTACCGCTGGCCGTGGGCACCGCCGTCTCCTTCGTGGTCGCCTACGGCTCGATCGCGTGGCTGCTGAAGTTCGTGGCGCGACACTCTTTCAACGCCTTCGTGATCTACCGCATCATCATCGGCGTGGCACTGCTGGGCCTGCTGACCACCGGGGTGCTGAACGCCTGACCCCGTCGACCGCCTCACCGCCGCGGCCCTGCACCGGACACCGGAGGACGACGGATGAGCCAGGCCCCTACGGTGCAGCCGGCGCCCGCCCGCCAGATGTGGCCGCTGTACGCGGCCGGGTTCACCACCGCCTCAGGGGACCTCCCGCCCCCGGCTACCGCGGCGGGCGGCGCCGAGCGCGGTGGCCGGGGTCAGGGGACCTCCCGCCCCCGGTGGTCAGGGCCTTCCGGCCCCCGGCTCCGCCCCGTGAGGCGCCCGGTCGCGGGCTGACGAAACGGGCGTGATCCGGCCAACAGGCCGCCGGTCCACCGACCTCACTTCTACAACAGGTAGTAGATTTGGCTGACGGTTGCCGTGCCCGGCACCACCGCCCAGTCCGCCCGGTAGCCTCGGTTCCAGAGGTGATCCACGATGACCGCACCTCCGTTGCCCGGCGTATTCGCCGCCCTCGCCCCACTCCTTGACCACTGGGGTTACGCGGCGGTCGGCGGCCTGCTCTTCCTGGAGGACTTCGGCGTGCCGGTCCCCGGGGAGACGGTGCTGATCGCCGCCGCCGTCTACGCCGGAGCGGGTCGGCTGAACGTCCTCGCGGTCGCCGTGATCGCGGTACTCGCCGCCGTCTGCGGCGACAACATCGGCTACGTCATCGGCCGGTACGGCGGCCACCGCCTCGTGACGCGCTACGGCCGCTACGTGCTGCTCACCCCGGCACGTGTCGCCAAGGCCGAGGCGTTCTTCACCCGGCACGGCGGCAAGGTCATCACCGTCGCCCGTTTCATCGAGGGACTGCGCCAGGCCAACGGCATCATCGCAGGGCTGAGCGAGATGCCCTGGCGCCGGTTCCTCGCCTTCAACGCGCTGGGAGCGGGGTTGTGGGTGGGTGTCTGGGTGACCCTCGGCTACGCCGCCGGAGACCACATCGGCACCCTGTACCCGGCCATCCAGCGGTACGAGCTGTACCTGCTCGCCGCGGCGGGCCTCGCCCTCGCCGTCGTAGCCGCACGCCACCTGCTCCACCGTCGCGCCGCTGGCGCGACCCAGTCCTCCCCCGCCCCGGACGATCAGGACACGCCGGCCCCGTGACTCCCGGCCCGCCGCACCGGTGTCCGTCAGCAGCGGCCGGTACCCTCTTCGGCGTCGATGCCGGTGGCGATGGCGGTGTCGATGGCGATGGCGGTGAGGTAGGAGCGCAGGGTGAGGGACGAGGTGGGCCAGGGCCGTGGGTGGGGGCGAAGCCGTCGCCAGTCGTACGGCGGATGGCCCAGCTTCGGGCGGTGCCGGTCGTAGCCGTTGATCAGCGCCCAGCCTCCGACGCACACCACGATCACCACGCGTGCGGCGACATCGACGGGGCGCGCTCCGGGCACCAGCAGGCCGCCGACCCCGGCCGTCCACAGCCAGTATCCGAGCAGCGGGTAGACGACCACTTGATGCCAGATCTTGGTGGGGGCGACCGCCTGCTGACGGGTGAAGAATCCCGACCGCAGCTCCCCGTACCACTGCACCAGACCGAAGACCAGCCAGCCGCCGGCGGACGCCAGTGCCCACCACGGGCCGGCGGGCCCGCTCGGCGGCATCGCACCCATCCGCCACACCCCCAGCCCGACCGCCGCGGCCAGCAGCGGATCGCCGAGCAGCACCGCCACGAACCCGGTGCGAAAACCCATCAGACGGCGCTCCAGCACCAGCGCCAGCACCCACAGACCACCCGGTGTGACCGCCAGCGCCGCGAGGGCCGCGACCCAGGGGCCGTGCTCCAGCGGTACACCCAGCCAGGGAAGATCAGGTCCGCTCACAACAGAAACGATTGCCCGGCGCGCCCGCCCCCATGCCCGGGGTGGAACATCGCCGCTCGCCGGCGCTGTTTTGTGAGAGGTCACCGGTGACAACGGCGGCCCGGACCTGACCTTCCACGCCGAGCTGCCCACCTCGGGCAACTGGCGACTGTCCCTCCAGTTCCAGACCGGTGGCAAGCTCCACCCCGCCGCCCTGACTCTGCGCATCGGCTGACGCCCGGCGGTGCCGCGTGTCGTGACCCGTACGCCGCTCCGGGAAGGGAAGGCTTCACAGATGCACGCCGTCCTGCACGCACTGTCGATCACGGGATCCATGACCTGGGAGATCACCTGGGCCCTGATCCTGGGCTTCGCCCTGTCCGCCGTCGTCCAGGCCGTGGTCCGCAAGTCCACGATCGTCTCCCTTCTCGGCGACGACCGGCCCCGCACTCTCGCCGTCGCCGCCGGCCTCGGCGCCGCCTCCTCCTCGTGCTCCTACGCCGCGGTGGCGCTGGCGCGCTCGCTGTTCCGCAAGGGCGCGAACTTCACCGCCGCGATGGCCTTCGAGATCGCCTCCACCAACCTCGTCGTCGAACTCGGCGTGATCCTCGCGCTGTTGATGGGCTGGCAGTTCACCGCCGCCGAATTCGCGGGCGGCCCGATCATGATCGTCGTGCTGGCCGTACTGTTCCGCCTGCTCCTGCGCGACAAACTGCTGCGTCAGGCCCGCGAGCAGGCAGAGAGGGGGCTGGCCGGGTCGATGGAGGGGCACGCCGCGATGGACATGTCGGTCCAGCGCGAAGGCTCCTTCACTTCTCGGCTGCTCTCCCGCGAGGGATTCACCGCCACGGCGCACGTCTTCGTCATGGAGTGGGCGGCGATCCTGCGCGACCTGGTCGTCGGCCTGTTCATCGCCGGTGCCATCGCCGCCTGGGTGCCCGATGCGTTCTGGCGTGTCTTCTTCTTCGACGGCCACCCGCTCGCGGCCAGGCTGTGGGGCCCTGTCATCGGCCCGCTGGTGGCGATGGCGTCGTTCGTGTGCTCCATCGGCAACGTGCCGCTGGCGGTGGTGCTCTGGAAGGGCGGCATCAGCTTCGGCGGCGTGGTGGCGTTCATCTTCGCGGACCTGCTGATCCTGCCGATCCTGAACATCTACCGGAAGTACTACGGCGCCAGGATGGCCCTCTTCCTCCTGGGCACCTTCTACATCGCGATGGTCACCGCCGGATACGTCGTCGAATTCGCCTTCGGCGGACTCGGCCTCGTCCCCGACCGCAGCCACGCGAAGATCCCCATGGAAGGCGTCTCCTGGAACTACACCACCTGGCTGAACATCGCCTTCCTCCTCCTCGCCGCCGCCCTCCTCGCACGGTTCTTCCGTACCGGCGGCCTGTCGATGCTTCGCATGATGGGCGGATCACCGGACACCGGTCACGATCACGACCCCCACACGCAACACGGGCATCCAGCAGGGGGCGGGCACGGCGAGCACCATCACTGACGACGACGCTCCACCCATGGGTGGAGGGCTCATTCGACCGCCGGCCGATCCACCTGATGTGACGTCGGACTGACCGCAATGGGCCACTGCTGAGCCCGCTCCGCCTGACGGCGAGCCCGGTCCAGTTGCGCGACTGAGGGGGCGACCGTACGAGATCGTGTCGTACGCCGCGTACTGGTACGCCGTCGATTGCCGCCGAGGGGACTCGCTGCGTAGAAGGGGCCGAGCCCGGTCGACATCCTGGCGCCGCCACCGCCCACGCTGAGCCTCGCCGCACGTGGCCCGATCGAGGTGCGCCACTCCACGAGTGGAGACCCGCCAAGCGCCGAGGCATAAGCGTGGCCGACTTCACCCTCACCGGTCTCCGCGTCGTCCAGGCAGTGGTCGACACCGGATCGTTCATCGCTGCGGCCGACGCACTCGGATACACGCAGTCAGCGGTGTCCCGTCAGGCGGCGGCGATGGAAGCCGCCGCGAGCGCACCGCTGTTCGTCCGGGGCCCACGCGGGGTGGCTCCCTCTCCCGCGGGCCTGATGCTCGCCCGCCGAGCCGCGACGGCCCTCAACGAGATCGACGCCGTCAGCACAGACCTCGCCGGACTGCAGGACCACGTCACCGGACGAGTCGCGATCGCGGCGTTCCCCTCGGCCGCCGCCGTGCTCGTCCCCAGGACACTGGCCCGCCTTGGAAACGATCACCCGAGTGGCGGTGATCGGCGTGGGACCGGACCTGCCCGCCTACGATTTCGAGGGCCTGCGCCGCGACCTGCTCCTCGACGGCGGCCTTCTGCTCGCCGTCCCTGCCGACCACCGGTTCGCCGGCCGCGGAACCATCCCGGTGACCGAGCTGAGGGACGAACCCTGGATCGTCGGCAAGGGCCTCCGTGACGACCCCCAGTTCGGCGCCTGGCCCACCCTCGACCACCCGCGGATCGCCTACACCGCCCGCGAATGGCCCACTCGCCTCGGCCTTGTCGCCACCGGTCTCGGCATCGCGGTACTCCCCGAAGTGGCCGCGGCCGCGGTCCCCACCGGAGTCCGCGTCGTTCAAGTCGACGACCCCGCCTGGCTCGGCCGAGCCGTCGTCGCCGTCACGGTCCGCGACCGCTCTTCCGAAGTGACGGCCATCGTGGGGGCACTGCGCCACGAGGCCGCACAGCTTCGTGCGGCGCCATGACGTTCACTCCGCCGTCGCCCCGCTGGGCGTGGTGGTCGTGACCACGTTCGACCAGGACGACTATGTCTACGGGGCGTTGAGCAACGGTGCCTGCGGGTTCCTGTTGAAGGACGCGGGCCCCGGACTGCTGGTGGAGGCCGTACGCGCGGCGACGCGCTGATCTCGCCGTCCGTGACCGTACGGCTGCTGAAGCGGATCAGCGAGCAGCGGCCTGCCTCCAGCGACGAGGTGTCCTCGGGTCCGTTGAGGAACGGGAGTTGGATGTGGCCCGGCTGGTCGCCGACGGGCGGACCAATCAGGAGCTCTGCGCCGAGCTCTGCGTCTGTTCGGGGTCGTCGGCGCGCTGGGCGAGGGCGGAGGTCTCCAGGGCGAACCGGGCCAGGGCTGCGCTGCGCAGGTCGTCGGGTGTGGCGCCGAGATCTGGCGCTGCCCTTGACGGTCCCGACGAGCTTGACGCCCTTCAGCCCCGCCATCGCCTTGAACAGCCCTGCCCGCAGTTTCGGGCTCGCCGGGGACCCGCCGAGCAGGGTGACCGCCTGGTCGAAGGGGGAAATGCTCTTGGGCCTCGGCGGAGTCCGGAGCAGCTTCGCCGGGTCCGTGGTCAGCTGGTCCAGGGACTTCCAGTCGAGGTCCTTCGGCCCGAACTGCCAGTCGGGCCGACGCGCCTGCGCTCGGCCCCGCCGCGAACAGGCTCGGCTGTCACTACCGAGCCTGTTCACGTGCGACGCACCCTCCCCACAAAAGGAACGGACATTCTGTTAGTGTCTCCCTGCAAGCAGAATATCGATTCTTTTTGTGGGGTGTGATGCCGCGGCTCACCGACGCGCGCAAGGAACTCCGGCGCGCCCAGATCACCGAGGCCGCCGTCCGCTGCTTCGGCCGCAACGGCCTGGAACGGACCTCGATCGCCGACATCATCGCCGAGTCCGGACTCTCGGCCGGCTCGATCTACGCCCACTACCGCAACAAGGCCGACCTGGTCCAGGCAGCCGCCCGCGGGGTGCTCGCCGAGCGCGCCAAGGTCCTCGGAGAGCACGCCGCGAGCGACACCCCGCCCGACCCGGACGAACTGCTCGCCCGCCTGATCGCAGCGATCGACCCGGCCGAGGCCCGGGTAGGCGTGCAGACCTGGGGCGAGGCGACCACCAATCCGGCCATCCGCGACATCGTCGTCGACATGACCGACCGGATGCGCGCGATGCTGCACGACTGCGTCACCGCCTGGCTCGTCAAGGTCGAGCACCACGAGCCGGCCATGGCTCGGGAGAGCGCCACCCCGATCGCCCACCGGGTGATGGCGCTCTATCAGGCCGAACTGCTGTACACCGCTTTGCGATCACCGACCGAGGAGACTGCGCCATGACCACCCCGACCGCTTCGTTCGCCGGCCGCACTGTCTTACGCGTCGGCTACGGCGCGTTGCAGCTTGAGCGCCTGCGCGACCGTCACGGCGAGGCCGTCGCGCTGCTGCGCCGCGCGGTCGAGCTGGGCCTCGACCATGTGGACACCGCCGAGTTCTACGGCTTCGGTTTCGCCAACGCCGTGATCCGCGAGGCGCTGCGCCCCGAGGACAGCGTCCTGGTCGTCACGAAGGTCGGCGCCGACCCCGACCCTGGCGGGCGCCGGCCGTTGCGTCTGGCGCAGCGGCCCGAGCAGCTGCGCGCCAGCGTCGAGGACAACCTGCGCAGCCTCGGCGTCGAACAGCTCCCCGTGGTCAACCTCCGCCGTTGCGACTCCGGCCCCGGCCTGCGTCCCGAGGGCGACCAGGTCGTCGACCTCGACGACCAGCTCGCGGTGATGACCGCCATGCGCGACGAGGGCAAGATCGGTGCGATCGGCCTGAGCAGCATCACCCTCGACGGCCTGCACCGTGCCCTGCCGGCGGACATCGTCTGCGTGCAGAACGCCTACAGCCTCGTCTCCCGAGACGACGAGGACATACTGCAGCTCTGCGCGGCCCAGGGCATCGCCTGGGTGCCGTTCTTCCCGCTCGGCGGAGCCTTCCCGGGCCTGCCCAAGGCGACCGACGAACCGGCGGTGCGCGCCGTGGCCGGGTCCCTGGGCGTCACGGCCTCCCAGGTCGGCCTCGCCTGGCTGCTGCACCACGCCCCACATGTGCTGCTGATCCCCGGTACCGCCGACGCCGCCCACCTTGAGGCGAACATGGCGGCCGGCGAGATCACCTTCGACGCCGCATCCCTCGCCAGCCTCGATGCCGTCGAGTCCCGTTCCAGCGAGGTCCCCATCGGCTGACCGGAACCAACGAGACCCGGGCGCGACCACGCGCCGGGCCCCCTGGCGGAACTCCCGGCCGCACCGGGAACCCCTTCTTCACCAGCTACCAGGACGGATCATGAAGGCCATCATTTACCGCGACAACGGCGGCCCCGACGTTCTTCAGCTCGTCGACCGTGACCTGCCCGCGCCCGGCCCCGGCGAGGTTCGGGTCCGGGTCGCCGTGTCCGGGGTCAACCCGACCGACTGGCAGGCCCGTTCCGGCGCCGCCCACCCCAAGCACTTCTCCGAGGTCACCCCGCACCTCGACGGCGCCGGCACGATCGACGCCATCGGTGAGGGGATCGATCAGAGCCGGCTCGGTCAGCGCGTCTGGCTGTTCATGGCCGCCGCCGGGCGGCCCACCGGTACCGCCGCCGAGTTCACTGTCGTGCCCGCCGAACGGGCCGTGCCGCTGCCCGACGAGTCTGATTTGGACGTCGGTGCCTCACTCGGCGTCCCCGCGCTCACCGCGCACCGTGCGCTCACCGTCGCCGAGGACGGGCCGCGTCGTCTGCGGCCCGGGGCGCTCGACGGCAGGGTGGTGCTCGCCGCGGGCGGGGCCGGGGCGGTCGGGCACGCGGTGATCCAGCTCGCCCGATGGGCCGGCGCCACCGTGATCAGCACGGTCAGCAGCCTGGAGAAGGCCCGGCTGGCCACCGCGGCCGGGGCCCACCACGTGATCAACTATCGCGAGGGCGACCCGGCCGCCGAGATCCGCAAGATCGCCCCGGACGGCGTCGACATAGTCGCCGAGGTGGCGCTGGGCGCGAACCTCGCACTGGACCTGGCCGTGCTGCGGACACGCGGCACGATCTCGACCTACGCCAACGATGGTGGCCGGCCGGTCGAACTGGACGTGCTGCAGAACATGGTGCTGAACGCGCGCTTCCAGTTCCTGGTGCTCTACACAGCCGGACCGGAGGCGCTCGCCGCGGCCGTTGAGGACGTCGCCGCCGCAGTGAAGGACGGCGCCCTGCCGGTCGGCGAGGAACACGGTCTGCCACTGGTCCGCTTTCCGCTCGACCGCACCGCCGACGCACACCGGGCGGTGGAGAACGGCGCCGTCGGCAAGGTCCTGGTGGACATCACGCCGTGACGTCCAGCCGGCCGCCGTCGATTCGGCCGAGGCCGGCGCTCCCGGCGAGCTCTCCACCGACCTCCACGGAGCGCAGCGGGTCGGCGACCCGCTCGTCTCCGACACCGGCACGCGCGGTACCTATGACCGGGGCGCGGTCGAGTTCCAGGACCCGCTGGCCCTCGGAATAGCCGTCCGCTCGTCATGGGCCGTGTACGTCGGCGTGCCGGTCACCTTCTCGGCCGCCTTCGTCGACCCGTGGTCGGACTCCCTCGACGGTTACAGCCACACATTCGACTTCGGGGACGGCACCACAGCCACATCCACCACCGGTTCGGCCACGCACACGTACACGCAGCCCACAACGAGCACCAACATCCACGCCACGGTCACGGTGTACCGGCCGGACGGCACCAGGACGGGGACCGAGGTCAGCTCCTACTTCTCCGTCAATCCCCTTCCGCCGCTGACCGGGAACCTCACCTGCCACACCGGCCCGGCTCTCCCGGACACCGCGCTCTGCCACTTCAACGCCTCCGGTTACTGCGGCTATCCGATCACCAGTGACCGGATCACTTCGGCGACGGTTCGGCGGCCGTCTCCGTCACCGGTTCCAAGGGTTATGCGCAGCACGCCTACGCCGTCGCCGGCACGTACACCGTCACCCAGCAGCTCACCGACTCCGACGGACGTACGGCCACCGACACCACCCGGACCACCGTCGGCCCGGCCTACGTCGCCACCAGCCCGAAGCGCATCCTCGACACCCGCAACGGCACCGGCGCCGCCAAGCGGCGGGTGGGAGCCGGAGGCGTTGTCCGTCTCAAGGTACTCGGCCTTCGACGCGAACCCGACGTCGGTGGCGGTCAAGGATGCGACGTGTACGTGGCGAGCGGCGCGTGCTTCACGCCCACGGACCCGAATCTGCTGCTCGCGCACATCAGCTGAATCCGCCGGCCCTAGCGGGCGGCGCGGTCGGCACGGCGATAAGCGGGTTTCTCATGCGAATCCTGGACTGTTCTCAGACAAGGTTGCGAGCATCAGGCCCGTCAACTGCTCGCATCGGTCCACAAACGACCCGGGAGCCATCATTTCCATTCGCCTTCGCCGCTATCGCCGCTCCCTCCTGCTGAGCGCGGTCACGCTCACCGGACTGGCCGTCTGCACACAAACCACAGGCGCCGCTTTCGGTGCCACCGCACCACTGAGCGATGCGCGCGAGGTCGTCCATTTCGACATCGCCACCCTGCAGCAGCCGGAGAACATCACGCTGGAGCCCGGCGGGGCCGCGGATGTGACGTTCCAGAAGTCCCGGCAGGTGGCCCAGGTGGCCACGAGCGGGACGATCACCGTACTGGCGACCCTTCCCGCGCCGACCACCGGCAGCGCGACGGCGTCCGGCATCGTACGCACCGCCGACGGCACGCTCTACGTCAACTACAACGCGGGCGCCCATTCCGGTATCTATCGGATCCCGGCGGGCGGTGGCACTCCCGTGCTGGTGGTGGCGATGCCCGATGTGAAGGTGCTGAACGGCCTGGCGATCGACGCGAGCCATGACACCCTGTACGCGACCGACTCCTCGTCCGGCACCGTGTGGAAGGTGTCGCTGAGGACGAGGGCCGCCTCCCTGTGGACACAGGGAGGCGACTTCCAGCCCGGTTCGACCTCGACGTCCTCGTTGGGGGCCAACGGTGTCAAGGTGCACAACGGCGCCGTGTGGGTGACCAACACCGGCAACGGCACGTTGCTTCGGGTACCGATCAACAAGGACGGCACGGCAGGTACGGACACCGTCAAGGCGACCGGCCTGTCCGGGATCGACGACTTCACCTTCACCGGCCGCGGCGACCAGGTGCTGGCCGCCCAGAACGGCACCAACCAGGCCAGCATCGTCAGCTCGGACGGCACGGTTCAGACGGTGCTGACGGCGGCGGACGGGATCGAGAACCCGACCTCGGTGGCGGTCAAGGGCTCGACCGTGTACGTGGCGAGCGGGGCGTACCTCACGCGCACGGATCCGAATCTGCTGCTCGCGCGGCTGCGCTGAATGCGGGCGGGCCGGGGACAGTGAGCTCTTTCGGTGTGACCACTGTTCGGGTGACGATGTCGGCGTCCGCAACGGACAACACTCTCGCCGCGGACACCGACCCCGACCAGCATCTGACCGTCTGGACCGCCGTGCCCGGCTCCAAGACCGCCACGACCGATGCGGACGCGGTCGACCTCCTCAATCGCATCGCCGAGGTCGCCGCCGCGAAGAAGTCCGTGCGCGTCAGGGACGACCAGTACATCTATGCCCGCACTCAGGGCCCCATGAAGTTCTCAGAGAAGGACATCCGGATCCTGCGGGAAGCGAGTTGGACCGCCGTCGACGGCAAGCGCGCGGGACTGCGCCGGGTCACGGTGCTGGTGGGTCCGCCGTTCCGGCCCCGGGACCCGTTCTCCTCGTACTCCAAGGGCACTCACGACATGAGGCTGAGCCCCGACCCGAACGTCACCACGTTCCGTGAGCTTCAGGCGCTGCCCACCGACCCCGATTCGCTGCTGAAGAAGATCTACGCCGGCACGAGGGGGGAGGGGCAGACCAGGGAGAGCGCGGCGCTGGAGAAGATCGGCGACATGCTGCCCGACGCCGCGCTCTACCGCGCGGCCGCGAAGATCCCGGGCGTCTCGGTCGTCACCGACGCCAAGGACTACACCGGCCGCTCCGGCATCGGCTTGAGTTTCAAGGAGCGCGACGGCCGCACGGTCTGGTCTTCGACAGGAAGTCCCTCGACTTCCTGGGCTCGGCGGACGAGGCGCTGCTGGCTGTCGGGGTCGCAGACAAGGCAGGCGAGACACCGGCCACATGATTGCCTGTTTCTGGAGAGCAGTCCTGTCTCGCAATTGAAGCGGCCTGGACAACAAACAAACCTCAGGTCGCTGACCTGGGGTTTCATCATGGAGCGGGTGACGAGAACCGAACTCGCGCTCTCAGCTTGGGAAGCGGCGGCGCTTGCGCGGCCGTATCGCTTTTGACCTGCGTGGACTCGGCCGAGGCGGCCGGCCGGCAGACCGTGCTGGGGTGGCCGCACCCGCCCAGGCCCGGCGCGTCTTCGTCGCGGGCTCAGTCGAGGACGGCGAGATGGTCGGCGTCGCCGCCTCGCCATTCGATGAGGAAGATGGTCGCGTCGTCGCTCGTGGTGCCGCCGCGTTCCTGTTTCAGGGCGTGGGAGAGGGCTCGCACCACCGCCCGTACCTCGGTGCGGTCGCGGAGGATCCGGTTGGTCCACTCGACGAGCTGCTCCTCACCGAACTGTTCCCCGCCGGCCTGGTGCTCCTCGATCAGGCCGTCGGTGAAGCACAGCAGCCGGTCCCCGGGGCGCAGCAGCCGCTCGGTGACCACCGGCTCCTCGCCGCCGAAGCCGACCGGCAACGTGGTCGGGCTCTCCAGCCGGTCCACCACGGCGCGGTCCCGGATCAGGAACGGAGCCGGGTGGCCGGCGTTGACCCAACGCAGCAGGCCTGTGGCGATGTTCAGAACCATCATCTGCGCGGTCACGAAGTGGTCGGGGCCGAACTGGTCATTGATGGCTCTGTCCATGAACGCGTACACCTGGGACAGATCCGTGCCGGACCGTCGCGTGTGGCGATAGGCGCCGATGGCCACCGTCGCCATCGTCGCGGCATCCAGCCCGTGGCCCATCGCGTCGATCATGGCCACGTGCAGGATGTCGCCGTTGAGGGCGTAGTCGAAGCTGTCTCCGGCCACGTCGTAGGCGGGCTCCAGGATTCCGGCCACCTCGACCTGGGGAACGGTCATCGACAGCGGGGGCAGCAACGACCACTGGATCTCCGCGGCCACGCTCATCGGGGCGCTGCGGCGGGCCTGGAAGAACAGGTCGGTATAGGCGTCCTTGGTGACGATCATGTCCGCGACCAGACCGGCGAGTCTGCGGAGCAGTCGCCGGTCGTCGTCATCGACCCTGTCCAGGGTGACGGCCATCGCCCCGATCTGGTCGCTGCCGTCCAGCAGCGGCAGGTACATCCGCACACTGCCGTCCTGTGGCACCTCCACCGTTCTGCGGCTCAGGAACGCCTCGCCGGCGGGCGAGTCCTCGACCGACTCGGGGCCGCCGACCCTCAGCCTCCGGCCCGGCAGCGGCACCAGCAGCACCTGTTCGTAGTCCTGCAGGAGGATGGAGACCTCCCGCCCCCCGACCCTGGCCACCTCCTCCGCGACGAGTGGGGCGATCAACTCCGGCGGCATCTCGTGGGCCCGGTCCACCAGCACACCCAGCAGTCGTTCGCCGAACCCCTCCGACCGGTCCACCCCGATCCCGCCCGGCTTGTGCCCACCGTCCGTCATCGCTGCTTGCTTCCCTTCGCCCCGCGGCGCGATCCACGGGGGGAACCCATGGGGCGGCCGTGTCCACGCAGTGTTCGCCAAGCGGCCCGGTGCCCCGGCCTCGTCGAACCGCAGCCGGTGGGGGGCGGTGACGGCCGGAACGGGCGCCGGCGCCTACAACGTCCGACCACCTGTTCCGACTCACGGCGCCCTGACGCAACGCGCACCCCGCCCCTCTCGGATCCATCCGGCAGTCAGCGGCGACCGGCGTGGCACAACGCTGCCGACCGGCCCAGGTTTGCACCGCCGACCGGTCCGACGAGCCGATTACGCCATGGGCGGCATGTCGGCCCCCAACTGCCCGTCGCCACAAGACGCCGGGGCGAAGAGGACATCGGTACGCCGGTGAGCGGGCCCGGCCCGGGGTACCGATCTGATCGAACCGGGCCGACGGTGGCCACAACCTGCTTCCGATGGCGCGTCGGCCGTCCTCCAACGACCCCGGCGTATACACACCGGGGTCGCCCTTCCAGGCCGGTCGCACGTGAGAGTGTGCCGACCTGCTTTCACCCTATGCCCGATGCGTATTTCGGGCATCAGGGGTTTCATGCTCCGCTCGGGGGTCGCTGGGAGTGGGACGTATGACCGGGTCCCCCCTTCCCCCGGCGATACGCCGCCTGCAGCCGCCTTGGGGGGACCTCGTCCTCGCCATCGGGCATCGATTGTCTCCGCCTGGTGCTCAGTCGGTTCTCCGGACGGCGTCTTGGGACTGGGCCCGTCCGAAGGAGACAGTCCGGAAGAGGAGCGCGGGGGGCGGTTCATCCGCCGGCACGACGGTCCGTTCGGCTTGTCCGAGGAGTACGGTGGGCTTACCGAGGATATTTCGCGCACCGGCTACCACGCCCGTGTCGTTTTCGGCGATTGAATAGGCCGGGCCGATCGCGGTCGGCCCGGGGCAGGGTTCGCGTCATGACTGCGGCCATCTCCCTCTCGCCGACACTCGAAGACCGGTTGTCGTCGTCGCCCCCACCCTCTTCGCCCCCTCTCCGCCTGTCGCTGGCTCCCGTCGGTCCCGCACCTGCTCTCCTGGACGGCGCATGGTGGCCCCGCTCCCGTGATCTCGGGGCCGAACTCCCCACCCTGACCGCCGTGCTGGATCCGCTGTGGGGGCGGATCACCCGGGTCACGGTGAATCCCACCCACTGGCCGGTCGTTCCACGCAAGGTGCCCGTCGCCGGGCATGTGGTGAAGGTGGGCTGGTTCCTGGCCCAGCAGGACCCGCACGAACTGCTGCTGCTCTCCTACCGCGTGGGCCGGTGGAACCTGCTGGTGATACCGCCGGCGACGGACCAGGTCTCGGCCGCCTGGCTGATGGCCGCCGCGAGCGACCCGCTGGGTACGTCGACCGCGAGCCGGTTGATGGAGGAGGCGGCGCGTCTGCGGACGGTGTCCGAGACCGACCGGGCCGTGGAGGCGGTCTGGGACTCCGAGGGCGGACACGGGGCCCATGATCCCGCCGCACTGCCTCGACCCCGGATCCCGGCAGTCATGGCCACGGGCAGAGACCGATCCGCCGCACCTGCCGCGACTTCCATTCGGCCGTCGGGGATGTGAGGGCCGTGGAGACCTTCGTGGCCGTTGTCGTCGTCATGGCGATGATCGCTCTGGGCGTGCTCCTCATCCACCTGCTCAACCGGCAGCACAGCGACGGCATCGCCGCCTTCCACCACGGCCGCTCCCGGGCGACCGTGCGGGGACGCCCCATCCGGAAGCGAGTGGGGTGAGTCCCCGTGGCTCCCCTGAGGCTTCTGGCGGACACCAGCGGGCAGCCGGTACTCCCCGGCACCGCGGTCCTGCGGATGGAGACGACGCCCGCGATGGCCATGGCCCTGCGGGACGAAAGCGGCGCCTCGGCCGGGCGGCTCCTCACCACCACCGGCGTCACCCCCGCCGACCGGACGCGTGTACCGGCCGGCGCTCCCGGCCCGTAGCCCATCCGATCGCACAGCGCGCAGTCCGTCGCCGGAGGCCGATATCGGGACCGGGTTCATCAACCCGGTTCGCCGCATCGGGAGTTCCTTCCGTCCGTCACCGCGCACGGCCACCCGCACCCACACCCCATACGTCCGAACAGAGGATCCATGCCCCTCCCACAACTGAACGTCTACCGGCACGACCGCGACACCCGCGCTCTGTTCACCCTCGCGGGAGAGATCGACCTCGCCACGGCACCGCAGGTGAGCGAGGCGCTTGCCGAGTGCCTGAGGGACGGCATCCGCAGCATCGACGTCGACCTCACGGCGGTCACCTTCTGCGACGCCAGCGGACTCGACGCCTTCCTCACGGCATTCCGGCTTGTCACGGACGCCGGTATGACCCTGCGACTGCACTACCCGTCGCAGGCCATGGCCCGCGTCATCGAGATCACCGGCTCCGGATTCCTGCTTCACCCGGTACTCACCGGTCGCGCACGATCGCGCCGGATTCCCGTCACCGCGGGCGGTACGCCGTGACGGCCTCGCCCCGGCGGGATCGGCCGCCGCACGGCGACGGAAGCAGACCGCCCACCATCGATGCGCTACGCCTGCGCCGGCTGAACCGCTGGCAGGCCGAGACCCTCAAGGAGGACCTGGCCGATCTGTACGTGGAGTCCTCCCGGGCGCAGCCCGGCGAGGAGTACCGGGACCGGGAGGCGTTTCTACGGCGGCTGACCGGCGCCATCAGGCAGCCCGGCTTCGCCCTGCTGGTCGCGGAGAACAAGGCCTTCGCCGGGTGTGCCTACGGATTCCCGCTACGGCGCGAGGGGACGTGGTGGCGGGGGTTCGGCGGGCCCCTGCCACGGAGCGTCGAACAACTCACCGCGTCCGGACACGTCTTCGCGATCACCGAGACCCTGGTGCACCCTCACACGGACGCCCCGGACCTCGCCCGCCGCCTCCAGAAACGCCTGCTCGCCGACCATCACGCCTCGCTCGGGGCGACGTTGGTGGATCAGGCCGACTCGGCGGCCTGCGACGCCCTCCTGTCGTGGGGCTGGCAGGACATCGGGACGGTCCGTCCACCGCCGGACCGTTCCGGTCTCCGGCCTCCCCGGCCGTCGGACGCGGTTGTGCTCCGGGCCCTGGTGCTTCCCTTCGGGCTCGGGCAGCGTACGGCGGCCCACCCGGACGGGCTGGCTCACGAAAACCGCACACAACGGCCCGACTGAAGCCGACGCTGATCACGTCCGCCGAACGAGCCGCTGCCTCCGCCACGCCAGGGCGATGAGGGCGACTCCGCTGTCCGGCCGGGGATCCTCCGACAACACATAAGCCCCAGGTCACTGACCTGGGGTTCGCTCTGGAGCGGGTGACGAGAATCGAACTCGCGCTCTCACCTTGGGAAGCGACGGCGCTTGCACGGCCTCCTACCTTCTGACCTGCGCAGATTCATTGTGCTGCTACGGGCGTGGGAGCCTGGTGACGCCGTTGTCGACCGTGGTTGTCCGCTCTGAAGGGCACGCTATGGGCACGACGCCGTGACGTGGGCGAGCGCCCTGCCCATGCCGCCTTCTCCCGGTCCGGAGCTCTTTGACGCGCAGGTCGGCTGGGAGGAGCCGTCGACTGCGCATGGGATGGACCGGCCGCATCCTTGCGAGCCTCAGCCTGGCCGGCTCAGCGGCCCGGGCGGCCGCTTCTTACCTTACGCCGAGAACCTGCCCTGCCTTCCGGCCATCTCACAGAGGGGCGCATGACGCAGGGGAACCGAGCAAGGCGACAAGAACCGAAAGTGAGAAAGCGTGTCGGCCATCAGCCAGCGGGTACACCTGCTGCTGCTCACCGCCTGGACAGTCCTCTGGTTCGCCGTGGTCCAGCCGCACGGAGGGTTCTCCTGGCACTACCTGCGTACTGGTGGGGAGTTGCTCTACGCGGGCTCGGGCAGGGCGGATGGCGGCCTGAATCTGTACGCCCACCACCCCGAACTCCAGATGGGTCCCGTCAGCTTCCTGGCGGCGGGCCTGTTCAACCCTCTTTCCGAGTCCGTCGGGCAGTTCCTGGCCGCCGGTGTGATGTCGCTGCTCGGTCTGCTCATCCTGGTGGTGGTCGGACGCAGCGCCGCCTGGCATCTCCTGGGCACGGGCACCAATCACCAGCGACTGCGCCAGCGGGTCCTGATCGCGGGCCTGGCCTTCATCCCGATGTGGATCGAGGTCGCCGTCCGTTTCGGCCATCTCGACGACGTACTGGCACTATTCTTCACGTCCCTTGCCGTATGTACTCTCACCCGCGGCAACCCCGTTGCGACGGGCGTCTTCCTGGCTCTGGCCATGGACTCCAAACCGACCGCGCTGGCCTTCCTGCCGCTGCTGCTCGCACTGCGAAGGGAGCAGTGGCTGCGCGCGGGTCTGTGGTGCGCGGCTCTGGTCGCGCTCGCCTGGCTGCCGTTCCTCCTCAGTGCCCCGCAGTCGTTGACCGCAGCCCAGTTCACCATCCCCACCCAGCCCGCGTCCGCGCTGCACTGGCTCGGCGTCAACAATCCGCGAACCCCTCCCTGGGACCGGCCGGCACAGGCCACGGTGGGGCTGGCGCTGGGTTGCATCGCGGTCTGGCGAGGCCGCTGGCCAGCCGTCGTCCTCCTCGGCGCCAACGCCCGGATCGCCCTGGACCCCAGCGTCTACACGTACTACACCGCCTCCGTCCTGCTGGGCACACTGCTGTGGGATGTGATCGGACAGCGGCGCCTGGTGCCCTGGTGGAGCTGGATCGGTCTGATCACCCTGTACGGCACGGTCTTCGTCGTTCCCGGTGACGCGGCCCGCGGCCTGATCCGGCTGGGCTTCGTCGTCGTCTCCACCGCATATGTCCTGCTCTGGCCGGTACGAGACCGGCGCCGGCGACCCTCCCGGCCCCGCAGCAAACGGATGGGAACCGATCAGGCACTGGGCACGGCGAAATGAACCACGCTCGGCGCGCCGCGCCAGCTCCTGCGCCGTTCGGGACGGGCATGCTGGGTGCTCTCACTGCGCCCACCTGCCGATGGTTGACGTGAAGCCGCAGGTCAGCGCCGTACTCCAACGTGAGAGGGCTGTACCCGAAAGGATCCGGCGCGATGCCGCTGACCACGGCATCCTCCGGCACCAAAGTGCCTCGCATCAGAACACAGGAACATGGGGGAATACGTGAAAGCCAAACTGGCTTCGTTTGTGCTGCTCGGATCCGTGACACTCGGAGCTGCCCCGGCGTACGCCGACGGTTCCGGTGTCACCGACGGGACCACAAACTCGGTACAGACCAGCACTGTTTACAGTACAACGGACGCGGGTGGAGACCGGGGGCAGCTTCTCCTCGCTTCCGAAGAGCAATACGTCCAGACCTTCGGAGCCGCCAGAGCAACCCAGCAGGGGCTCACTTACGAAGCCGTGGCCGATTCGGACTCCGTGGCAGATTCCGCCGCGGCGGACAACACGAACAGGGCCGTCGCCGCTGTCGACTCCGATACCGGCGAGGGTGACGCGGCGGCAGACGATGATGCCGCGAGCAGCCACTGGAGCGTGGTGAAGTTCGTGGCCCATGACAAGGACGGGCGCTACATCCCAACCCGTCAGGGAAACCGGTCCTTCGGCTGGGTCCACTTCTCCGGACCGCACAACATTCACAGCGAGAAAGTCATCAAGGCAGCGGTGAACGAGCATCCCGAGCGAGGGAGCACGAGGACCCGCAAGGTGTACGGCGCTGTGCTGTACGACACCCTCGGGATCATTCTCGCCAAGGTCAAGGTCATTGCGCAGTACCACTGGGAGACCAGCGACCACAAGTACAAGCTCGCCGACACCGACGACAAGATCGGTGTGATCACGGCGTTCTGCCAGGGTGTCAACAAATGCCCGGACGCGTTGAACCGAGTATGACGGAGCACTCGATGGCATGGGACGAGACGGGCCTTTCCGGTCTGCAGGCAGGGCTGGCACACGAAATGCTCAGCCGTGTCACGGCCTTCACGTTCGGACCGGACGTCCGGCTGGTCCGAGGCGTGGTGATCTCTCCGGACCGGCCCGGCGCCGGCCGCGTCGTCCTCTGGGACGGGCAGCGACTCGACAGCTCCGTCGCCTTCGACGTACCGCTCACGGACACCCAGGGCGGGAACATCCCCGCAGGGGACCTAGCAGCCGCGCTGCGCGGCGTGACGGCCGACCGCTCGGAACGCGAAATCTCGGAGGCACCGCGCGACGCCTTCGGGATCCCCGTGATAGACGCATCCGCCCTCGTTCAAGCCTTTGTCGCCGAGCCACGTTTCGAGGTTCCGGACGCACTGCACGCCGCGGCGGCCGCATTCTCCCTCCCTCCGGAGCCGGAAGAGCCTCCAGAACTGCGCCTGCGCGGCTTCTTCCTCCTCGACCGGACAACGTGCCGCCTCTACCTGGACACCCCCGAATCACAGGACGCACCCCCGTTCGGCATCGACCTCCCCCTCCAAGACGAGAAAGGCTCCGTCACAGTCGGCGTAACAGCGGTGCACGCCGCGCTCCCGGTCCTTCTGCTGGGCGAGCTGGAACGCATGCGCAAGGACGTCCACGACCCCTACTGCCACACCGTCTACGACTTGGCGGACTGGCTCTCCGGCAGCTGACCACACGGTACCGAGAACCGCTTCGCACGTATCGACCCGCGCTTGGGGAGTCCATCAGCTCCCCGAGCGGACGGACCTACCAGGAAACTACGGCCATGCGGTACGACAGCGCCGTCGATCCAGACGGCCAACGCTTCGGCACGAATCCGGCACGCGACAACTGATCACGATGGACAGCAAAAAGGCCCGGGTCTCTGACCTGGGCCTTCTCCATGGAGCGGGTGACGAGAATCGAACTCGCGCTCTCAGCTTGGGAAGCTGCGGGCATTTGGGGGTCGTCCAGGCGCTGGCCTGGGCGAACGGTCGGATTATGGCTCCGCCGGGCTGGGCTGCTTTTACCGTGGTTCCCCGCTGTTCCCCGCTCGATCTGGTGCGGTTGTGGTGCGATGCCGTATGCGCATCCTGTCGAAGGCACAGAAGTAGGAGTCTCCGCGCCTCGTGCCATGATCCTCAGGTGCTGCAGATCCCGGGATACGAAGGCGGCCCTCTGGTCGCAGGGAGCGCCTATCTGGACGACCCCTTGTTCTGGCCGGTGCACCTCGGTACTTGCTTGCGCGGTGAGGACGCGCAACGAGCCGCGTTCGGTGCCGACTGGGACGCGGCCATGGAGCTGTACCGCGCACTCTCCGCCGACCATGAGTGGCCGGTGTTTAGCGTGCCCCTGCGCTCCGGCCACACCATCTACGTCGTCTACCGCAACTTCGAGGGAGACCGTGGGGTGGACTACCTGATGCATCACCCCGCTTGGCCCGCAGCGGAAACCCTCGCAGTGGAGGACGGCCACTTCATGGGGCCCGGCACGGCCTGGACGGAACTGCTGTCCGCTGCTCGCCAGCCGGCACCAGAGGGCGTCGGCGATACCGACGCTCGCCTCCTGTTGCTCTTCCCGACGCTCGGCGATGCGCGGCTCCCGGACGACGCGGCGGTTCCCCTCACTGCCGCGCTTGCCACTCTCACCTTGATCGAAGAGCCCGCCGAAGTAGCCGGGATGCTCCTGGAGAACCAGGGCCAATGGGAGCTTGCTCACTGGAGGTCAGCAGACGGCGTCTGGATCAACGACGGCGGGCACTCCTACCGAAACCCCCGCAACGCCTTCGCCCTGACCGAAGGGCGCCTGCGGGAGATCAGCAACGCGTTGAACGCCGAGGAGCGACAACCGCGCCGGGCTTCCAACTGAAGCTCTGAGCTTGGGAAGCTGAGGTGATCCAGGGCCGATCGCTCTGCTGACCTGGGGCGGAGCGGTGTCGGCGTCCGGCCGACCGCTGGCTCAGTCCCCGGTATTCCCCGCTGCTCCCCGCCCGACCTGGCACGAATCTGGCACGTCCAGCGTCGGCACCAGACGTGGCCTCAAGCCCATTGTCAGCGGCGGCTGTTAGCTTCCCTAGCGGAGATGGGCCGGTTCGATGTCCTCACCGAGGAACACGGCGGCCAAGGGGGGTGGCCGGATAGGAGTCTCCGGACCGGCACGGTCCCGGGAAGCCGAATGGCTCCGTACCCACCCCCCTCACACCTTGTGATCCGTAGGTCTATAGAGATCGGTCATTGAAGGTCATGCAGGTTGCCATGACGCTTATGAGAGCCGGTGCGGGGCGTTGCCGTTTGCTGTGGTTGCTGTACTCCGCTGCTGTACAAATTCATCACAGATCCACGCGGGATTATTATCCGGGATCAGTGGCGAAATAAGAGGAGGCTGCTATCGACGGTCCGGCAGCTACAGCATTTTCGTATGCCTCATCCATCAGGCCGACAAATCGAATCTGCCGCGCATCCCCTGTCGCCTCTGCAAACTCGCGCCAACCTACGGAACGATCGACCCAATGATCTCGTGCTCGCTCGCCCCGGAAGTGCAACTCAAGCTGGACGCGCGTTGCCTCGTCATTCACACGCTTGAGCAAGTAATCGGAGTAGTATTGCGTAACGATCAAGTGCGTGAAGTGGAGTTGCCTTGTTAGGGCCAAAGGGAGTGGGCTTTGTGATGGTTGCCAGCAAACGAGAAGCTCAGGATCATTGATCGACATAAGCGCCAGCTCGCGGTGCGCGGCCCGCCGCTCTTCCTCGTTGGATATGTTGGTCTGGTGGGCTTGATAGGTGAGAGATATTGCAACCCCAATTAGTGCTGCGCCCGAGAAGATCACAGATAGGAATCCGTAGGCTTGTCCGACGTTGCTGAGCGATTGCCAGTCTCCTCCGAGGAATGAGAGACCTTTGAGGATTACTGGGGTCAGCGCGACGGTGGCGATTGTAGCAACAGTAATACCCCATGAGAGGTGCCTGTTTCGCCAAAATTCCATGTTTTGCCCCTTGTTTCTTTGTTCTGCCGGAATCTGCTACCAAGCCGTTCGTCCATGCCTCGTTTGAGGGGGATGATTCCCAGCTCTGTGCGGCGCCATACGAGCGGCCGGCGGAGCGATTTTGGGCTGGAGCTGCTTTGGCGCGAGTGATCATGGCCCCGTAAGCTTCCGGCGCGTCGGGCAGGTGGCGGACCTGCCCGGTAAAGCACGACGTTGGGGCCATGATCTTCGAGGCTCGCGCCAAAGTGGCTGCCTAAAATCGCGGAGCTGACCGCCCCAGCCACGACGTACCCCCTCTCTGGCATCAGGCGGCTGATTGCTGTGCGCGGCACGGGCGCCGGCCGGGCTGGAGCGGGGCGGAGACAGGAGCGCAGGCCCGGCCGGGGGCCGGGCCGCGCGCGGTGAGCGGAGCGAGCCGCCTTGACCCTCGGCGCACGCAAAGACCTTGAACACCTCCGCCTGCGCGCCTGGGCCCACATGCTCGGCTTCCGCGGCCACTTCTCCACCAAATCCCGCCGCTACTCGACCACCCTGGGCGCCCTCCGCGACGCCCGCGCCGAATGGCGCCGTGCACAGGCGGCGACAGCAGCCGCCAACTCTCAGCCGGACACGACGTACGTCCTCGCGCACTGGGTCTTCGCCGGCACCGGCCTCAGCGCCGCCGAGACCTGGCTTGCCGCATCCATCGAACCAGCCCTCGGAACGGAAGGGGAACCGACCGCATGACGACCGACCGCTACCTGTCCGTCGACCAGGTCGCCGAGCTGCTCGGCACGTCCGCCCGCTTCCCCCGGCGGTTGATCGAAGAGCGGCGCATCCGGTACGTGAAGGTCGGCCGGCACGTACGCATCCCGGAGAGCGCGGTCAACGAGTACATCGGCGCCCGGACCGTCGAACCCATCCGGCTTCGCCGCACCGTCGTGCGGAGGGCTGCCTGATGGCCAACAAGAAGGGCAACCGCAGACGTTTCGGGGCGGTTCGGCAGTACCGCTCTGGCCGCTGGACGGCTTCCTACCTCGGGCCCGACGGTGAACGCACCCGCGCGGACGACACCTTCGAGACCAAGAAGGACGCGGAGATCTGGCTGTCCCAGGTAGAAGCGGATCTCACCCGTGGCAACTGGCGGGCCCCCGACGCGGGAGCGGTCAACTTCCGGACGCACGCCGAGAAGTGGGTCGAAGAGCGGGAACTGTCCGTTCGTACAGTGGACCTGTACGAAGACCTCCTCAGGGTCCACATCTTCCCGGCCTTCGCCGCCCTCGACCTGGACGAGATCACCGCCCCTCGCGTCCGTGAGTGGCGCACTGAGCGGCTGCGGGCGACCGGTGCCAAGACGACCGTCGCCAAGGCGTACCGGCTCGTCAAAGCCATCATGGAAACCGCCGTCGACGACGAACTGATCAGCCGCAACCCGTGCCGGATCAAGGGCGCGGGCAAGGAGTCAGCCGCCGAACGTCGTATCGCCACCGTCGCCCAGGTCGACGCCCTCGCCGAAGCGATCGGTATCCGCTGGCGCCTCATGATCTACCTCGGCGCCTACGGCCCGATGCGCCCCGAAGAACTCGCGGGCCTGCGTCGCCGAGACGTCGACCCCGACAATCTCGTGATCCGCGTCCGCGTCGCTGAGCCAGAACGGACCAACGGCAAGCGCGCCCCCGGCGAGACCAAGTCGGACGCGGGTGTCCGCACCGTCGTCCTCCCGGCCTTCCTCCACAGGGACGTGAAGCGGCATCTCTCCTGGTACGCCGAGAAGGGGCCGGATGGTCTGGTCTTCGTGGGCGAGAAGGGCGCGCCCTTCCGGCGGACCTCCTTCGGGCGCAAGTGGCGACGGGCCCGCGCGGTCGCCGGCCTCCCGGACGGCTTCCGCTTCTACGACCTTCGTCACACCGGCCACACGCTCTCGACGCGTTCCGGCGCAACCCTCAAGGACACGATGGTCCGCGCGGGCCAGTCCTCCGAGAAGGCCGCGCTGATCTATCAGCACTCCGACGAGGAGAGGCAACGCGAGGTCGCCGCCGGCCTCGACGACCTGGTCCGCGCCGAGCGTGCGAAACGCCACAACGACGAGAGCCACCACGACACCCCCGCGCACCACGACGCGCACCACAACGAGGAGGCCGCCGAGAGCTAATGGTGCGCTAGTGGTGCGCACCCACCCCACCGGTCTAGACAACAAAGAACCCCCGGGCCTCTGGCCTGGGGGTTTCTGCTGGAGCGGGTGACGAGAATCGAACTCGCGCTCTCAGCTTGGGAAGCTGATGTTCTACCATTAAACTACACCCGCGTAAGACGCCGACCCGGTCGGTGCCCGAATGCCCGCTCACTGTACCTCATCGAGGACCCCCGGCGCTCAGACCGTGGGGTTCGCGTGCGTTTCAGGGGTGGGTCAGGGGTGGGATCCGCGTGCGGACGGCCGGAGTTGGGGCGTACGGTGGAGACGTGGGAGAGGGGCCGGGTGAGCCGGAGTGCCGCCTGGAGAGCCGTCTCTTTGATCCCGTAATGTGGCTTTCCGTCGTCACGGCAGTAAGCCCGACGCGGCTCCTGGGGAAGGGACTCAAGGGACTTGATGGAACGCACCGTCGTCCGCTGTGCCGAAGGGCACGTGTTCAGCACCGCTTCGTTCCCGATGCAGCAGGCCGAGCGGCTCGGCCCCGGACGGCTCGTCCGGTGTCCCAAGTGCGCCCGGCTGCGCAGCGTCGTACCCGTCACACTCGAGAAGCAGCAGTAGCGGGAAGCAGTACCGGGCAGAGCAGACAAACAGCAGTACCAGGGGCGCGTGGACTGTCACGATTGTCGTGGGTCCGCGCGCCTTGCGTATCCTCGGGACGTGCTTCTCTCAGACAAGGACATCCGGGCCGAGATCGACGCCGGGCGGGTACGGATCGATCCCTACGACGAATCCATGGTGCAGCCGTCGAGCATCGATGTGCGGCTGGACCGCTTCTTCCGGGTGTTCGAGAACCACCGGTACCCGCACATCGACCCCTCCGTCGAGCAGCCGGACCTGACCCGGCTGGTGGAGCCGGAAGGCGACGAGCCGTTCATCCTCCACCCCGGGGAGTTCGTTCTCGCGTCGACGTACGAGGTCATCTCGCTGCCCGACGACCTCGCCTCGCGGCTGGAGGGGAAGTCCTCGCTCGGGCGGCTCGGGCTGGTCACGCACTCCACCGCCGGGTTCATCGACCCGGGATTCAGCGGGCACGTCACCCTTGAGCTGTCCAATCTCGCGACCCTCCCCATCAAACTGTGGCCGGGCATGAAGATCGGGCAGCTGTGCATGTTCCGGCTCACCTCCCCCACCGAGCACCCCTACGGCAGTGAGCGCTACGGCTCCCGTTACCAGGGGCAACGCGGGCCCACCGCCTCCCGCTCCTACCTCAACTTCCATCGGACGCAGGTGTGAGGGACCGGCCATGAGCAGTGACGTACGGGAGAACCTCACCTACGAGCGGTTCGGCGTCGCCGTGCGCGAGCTCGCGCAGACCATCGTCCACGACGGCTTCGAACCCGACATAGTGCTGAGCATCGCCCGCGGTGGTGTGTTCGTCGCCGGCGGTCTCGCCTACGCCCTCGACTGCAAGAACCTGCATCTGGTCAACGTCGAGTTCTACACGGGCGTGGGGACCACCCTCGAGATGCCGGTCATGCTCGCGCCCGTCCCCAACGTCATCGACTTCAGCGACAAGAAGGTGCTGATCACCGACGACGTCGCCGACACCGGCAAGACGCTGAAGCTCGTCCGCGACTTCTGCCTCGACACGGTCGCCGAGGTCCGGTCCGCGGTGATCTATGAGAAGTCCCACTCCCTCGTGAAGTGCGAGTACGTGTGGAAGCGCACCGACGACTGGATCAACTTCCCGTGGAGTGTGGAGCCGCCCGTGGTGAAGCGGGACGGGCAGGTTCTCGACGCCTGACAGGTGCCGACAGAGGCATCGGACACACCCGAAGGACCATCGCAAGGGCCCCCGGCCGAGTCGCCGGGGGCCCTTCTCGTACCAGCGTGTGGGCTAGAACGTGCCCAGTTTCACGATCGACAGCAGGGCGATCAGCTGGATCGCCGACGCGCCCAGGGCCTTCGGCCAGGGCAGGTCGTGGGACTTGCCGACCATCAGGGTGAGGAGGGCGCCGGCCGCGATCCAGGTGGCCCAGCCGAGGATCTGCACGAAGCCCGCGTCGCCGCCGAAGAACATGGCGAAGAGGAGGCGGGGGGCATCGGTGATCGACATGATCAGCATCGACAGGCCGACCGTCGGCTGCCAGGCGCCGTCGCCACCCAGCTGGCGGGCCAGGGTGTGGGTCACCACGCCGAGCACGAAGGAGGAGAGCACCATCGCGATCGCCGTCGTCAGGACGATCGGGACGGCGTTGGTGAGGGTGGCGTTTATCGCGTCCGCGCGGGCGCCGTCGAAGCCGAAGACCGCGAGCAGGCCGTAGAGGAAGGTCACGATGAGGGCGGGGCCCCACATCGTGTAGTCCCGCATCTGGAGGAACGTCTGGTTCGGGGAGAGGACTATCCCCTTCAGCAGGTCCTTCCAGTGCAGGCGCGGGCCGACGGGGCCGGACGGCGCGGCCGAGCCGGCGTGGTAGGTCGCGCCCCGGGTGTAGCCGTCGGCCTCGTCGACCGAGAACGCCTGGGTGTGGCCCGGCTGGTTCGCCGCGTACGGGTCCGGAGTGCCGGCGCTCTGGCCGCCGTAGCCGTGGTCGTCGCCGAAGTACTCGGGGCCGTCGCCGCCGGGCTGCCCCTGCCCCGGGTGGCCTCCGCGGCCCTGCGGCCAGCCGCCGCCACCGCCGTTCTGCGGGTAGGGCTGCGGGGCCGACGGGTACGACGGTCCCGCCGGCTGCCCGCCGAAGCTCTGGGGCGGCGCCTGCTGCCCGTACGCGGGTTGTTGCGGTCGCGTGTGCGGGGCACGGTCGTCCCGGCCACCGCGTCCGATCCTGAATCCAGCCACGTCATCGAACGTACCTGGTCCCGGAGATCCGTGGGGCGGGCTCGGGCGCCCGAGCCCGCCTTTGCCGCAGAGCTGTGACATCCCCTAAGGGATCCCCAAGGGATGTCCAAGGGATGTCCACGGGGCTCCCCGCGGGGGCCCGGGCGTCACTGGCCGATGGTGAATCCCAGCTGGGGCGCCCCCGCCGTCGACACGCCCACCGACGTCGGCCCGAGGGTCACCGCTCCGGGTTGAGGTCGGCCAGGCGGACGGCGGAGCCGAAGTCGCGGTAGCCGCCGCCGTTGAAGTCGTCGGCGTACCTGGCCGGCGCGGCGGAGGCGGGGCCGGCCAGCGGGACGAGGCCCGCGGTCAGGAGTGCGGCGAGGGCCGCCGCCGTACGCGTACGCATGTCAGCCCTCCAGTACGTCGCCGAAGTAGGCGGTCCCCGACGGGCCGCCCAGGGTGGTGCCGGTGAAGGTCCTGGAGCCGCCCGCAGTGATGCCGGCGGTGGTGGACTTGAAGAGCCAGACGGCGCCGGCGCCCTTGTCCTCGTTCGAGGCGGAGGCGACCAGTTCGGCTCGCCCGTCGCCGTTCGCGTCGATGAGGCGGACGGCCGCGCCGAAGTAGTCGAGGGTCTCCGCGGTGCCGGGAACGCCCGCCGTGTTCTGGGCGAAGAGCTTGGCACCGCCGCCGGTCAGTCCGGAGGCGGAGCCGCGCAGGATGGTGACCGTGCCCGCCTTGCGCGCCGAGCCGAGGGTCTCGTCCTCGGCGCCGACGGCGATGTCCGGGTACCCGTCGCCGTTCACGTCCCCGGCGGACAGGCTCCAGCCGAAGCCGTCACCCTTTTCGCCCTTCTCCGGGACGCCCGCCGTGTCCTGGGTGATCCTGACGGGCGTACGGCTGCTGACGCCGCCGGCCGCGCCGTACGTCACCGTGACCGCCCCGCCGAGGCCGCCGTTCGGCTCGGTGGTCGACTTCTCCATGAAGTTGCCGGTGACGATGTCGCCGTAGCCGTCCTTGTTGATGTCGGCGATGACCGCGTCGTAGCCGCCCGCGAGCTTCTTGCCGACCTTCAGACCACCGCTGGTCCCGGTGTACAGGACGCTGCGGGTGCGGTAGTCGCCGGAGGCGGTCTCCTCCTGGCCCATGACCAGCAGGTCGGTCTTCCCGTCGCCGTTGACGTCGCCCGCGATCAGCTTGTCGGAGTAGATCGTGGTCTGGGCGACCGTGTCGATGCCGACCAGGGCGGCTGCCTTGCCCTTGCGGGTGAAGGGCCCGCGGAAGATGTTCAGGGACGGCGTGGAGTTGTTGCCGACGGCCAGGTCGGTGTGGCCGTCGCCGTCGAAGTCGCCGGCCGCCAGCGCCCAGCCGAGTTCGTTGCGGTACCTCGGCATCGGCGAGGAGAGGTTGCTGGCGCCCTTGAGGCCGCTCGCCCCGCCCCAGAGCACGGTCACGTTGCCGTAGGAGTCGGTGGTGCCGATCCGCTCGCTGTGGACGCCTACGACCAGGTCGGTGTAGCCGTCGCCGTCCAGGTCGCCGGTGGTGATCCGGTCGCCGAAGTAGTCGCCGGAGGCCGGGTTGCCGGGGACGCCGGTGGTGGCCTGGCTGATGATCTGGCGCTTGCTGGTGTCGAGGCCGTTCTTGGTGCCGTAGACGACGGCCACGTAACCGGCGCCGGACTTGCCGGAGATCTTGGCGACGGGCGCGGCGATCGCGAGGTCGCGGTAGCCGTCGCCGTTGAAGTCGCCGGCCAGGCCCGAGGGGGCCGCGGAGGCGGTGGCGGCGGGCAGGGCGGTGAGCAGGCCGGTGGTGGTGACGGCCGTGGCGAGCAGGATCAGGGTGCGCTTGCGCATGGACTTTCCCCGTGAAGTGGTGAGGTGACGGATCCGCTGCGGATGCGTCACTGGGTGATGACGGCGCCGAAGTAGCCGTTGCTCTTGAGGCCCATGTCCGCCGCGGTGAACGTCTTGGCGCCGGACGCGGTCAGGCCGGTGGTGGCGCCCTTGAGGACGGTGAAGGCGCCGCGCTGGCCGTCCTCGCCGCCCGCCCCGACGACCAGTTCGGCGCGCCGGTTCTTGTTGAGGTCGATCAGACGGACCGAGCCGCCGAACTCGTCCCAGGTCTCGGCGGTGCCGGGGACGCCGGCGGTGTTCTGGGTGTAGGTCTTGGCGCCCTTGCCGGTCAGGCCGGCGGCGGAGCCGTACAGGATGGTCACGGCGCCCGCGCTCTTCTTGCCGCTCACCCCCTCGCCGGGGACGCCGACCGCGATGTCGGCGTAGCCGTCGCCGTTGACGTCACCGGCGCTCAGGGCGGCCCCGAAGCGGTCGGCGGCCTCGCCCGTGTCGGGTACGCCGCCCGTGTCCTGGTTGATCACGGTGGGCGTCTGCGCCGGGTCGGGGCCGGTGGCGCTGCCGTACCAGACGTAGATCTGGCCGCCCTTGTGGCCGGAGGGCTTGCCGGTGCTCGGGTCCTCGTAGTCGCCGAGGACCAGGTCGCCGTAGCCGTCACCGTTGACGTCGCCGACCGTCGCGGTGGTGCCGTCGGCCTTCGGCAGTTCCTTCCGGACGTACTTGGCGCCGGTGTACGTGAAGTAGCTGATGGAGCCCGCCAGGTCGTCGTCCGTGGAGACCGGGTAGAGCCACTCCGCCGCGCCGTCGCCGTCGAGGTCGCCCGCGGCGACCTCGAACGTCGAGCCGACGTTGGGGGTGAAGCTGCTCGCCGCGCCCCTGCGGGTGAACGGGCCCTTGTAGACGCGGGTGCCCCACGCGCCGGTGACGGTGACGTCCTTCCTGCCGTCGCCGTCGAAGTCGGCGACAGCGACGGTGTGGCCGTAGCCGCCCCAGGTGGGGAGGTCGGCCGGCTGGCTGAGTGTGGTGCCGCCGGACAGGCCGGACCTGCCGCCCCACAGGACGGTCGCCTGACCGACGCCCCTGCGGCTGCCGAAGCTCTCGAACTCGGCGCCGACCACCAGGTCCGTGTAGCCGTCGCCGTCCAGGTCACCGGTGGCCAGGCCGCTGCCGAAACGGTCGCCGTCCTCGGCGGTGTCCGGGACGCCGGCGGTGTTCTGGGTGATCACCGCGCGCTTGGCGGCCGACACCCCGGTGGCCGAGCCGTAGAGCACCACGACCGCACCGGCGGAGTCCGCGGAGCCGACGGCGATGTAGGGGGCTGCGATGGCGACATCGCGGTAGCCGTCGCCGTTGAAGTCACCGGCCAGGCCCGAGGGGGCCGCGGAGGCGGAGGCGACGGGGAGCGCGGTGAGGAGCCCGGTGGTGAGGGCCGTGGCGAGGAGCAGGGTGCGCTTGCGCATGGGGTCCTGTGTCCTTCGGGAGGGGCGGGCCTGTCGGCCGTACGACCGGCAGGCCCGCCCGACTGCCGGGTGGGAAGGGGTACTTGACGCTCGGGTCAGTCGGCGAAGACGGCGCCGAGCTGCGGGGTGCCGGTCGTCGACACGCCCAGCTTGCTTGCGGCGAGGGCACGGGAACCGGTCGTGGTGATCTTCGAGCCGTTGGACGGCAGGTAGGTGACCGCGCCGTCGGCGCCGTTCTCGTACGAGCCGATGACCAGGTCCGCCCTGCCGTCGCCGGTGACGTCGTCGAGCTTGACGTCGGCGCCGAAGAGGTCGTTCTTCTCGTCGTCGCCGGGGACGCCGGCCGTGCTCTGCGCGAAGGACTGGGCGCCGGAGGTGATGTTGATCCCGGTCTTCGAGCCGTAGAAGACGGTGACCTGGCCGGTGTTGGTGTTCTTGCCGATGTCCTCGTTCGGGGTGGAGACGGCCAGGTCGGCGTAGCCGTCGCCGTTGATGTCGCCGAGGTCGAGGTCCCAGCCGAAGCCGTCGCCCTTCTCGGAGGTGCCGGGGACGTTCGCGGAGTTCTGGTTGAACATGGTGGCCTTGGCCGGGCCGGAGGCGGAGCCGTAGGTGACGGCCACCCGGCCGCCGTTGGCGGAGTCCGGGACGGCGGCGCCGTCGTCGGTGGTGGTGTCCCATGAGGCACCGCTGACGATGTCGCCGAAGCCGTCGCCGTTGATGTCACCGACACCGGTGACGATGCCGTTCTTCAGCGCCTTGGCGCCGGTCGCGGTCAGGCCCCTGGAGGTGCCCGGCAGCCAGTAGTTGGTGTTCCAGTGCCGCGAGGTCTTCGTCTCGTAGCCGTCGACGATCAGGTCGGTGCGGCCGTCGCCGTTGACATCACCGGCGGTGAGGTTCATCGGGCCGTACGGGTCCTTGTCGGTGCCCGGCTCGATCGGCGGCTTGACGGTGTAACGGCCGCCGGGCGTGCCGTTGCTCGCGATTCCGCCCTTGAACACCCACAGGGTGGCCGCCGAGCTGCCGACGGCCAGATCGGCCTTGCCGTCCCCGTCGAAGTCACCGGCGGCGAGGTTCAGCCCCCAGTAGTCGTGGCCGCTCGGGGAGGGGTCCTTGAGGTCCACGCCCTTGCCGGTGAGGCCGCTCTTGGAGCCCCACAGGAGGGTGACCGTACCGCCGTTGGTGTCGCTGCCGACCTTCTCGTACGGGGAGGAGACGGCGAGGTCGTCGTAGCCGTCGGCGTTGAAGTCGGCGTACGCCAGTTCGTAGCCGAAGGCGTCGCCGGCCTCGGCGGTGCCGGGGACACCGGCGCTGTTCTGGCTGAGGGTGGTGCGCTTGGCGGTGGTGACGCCGGAGGCGGAGCCGTAGAGGGCGACGACCTGCCCGGCGTCCTTGTGGCCGCTGACGTAGGCGGTGGCCGCGGAGGTGGCGATGTCGCCGATACCGTCGCCGTTGAAGTCGGCGCGCGCGACCTTGAAGGAGTCCGCGGCCGTGGCCGAGGCCGCCGAGAACGTGAGCAGACCGCCCGTCAGCGCGGCAGCGGTGGCCGTCGCGAGGGCGAGTCGCGGGAACGTGTGCATGCGGGTTGTCTCCTGCGGCATGCGGGGGCCGTCCGCACCCGGCGGACGGCCGGAGTCAATGGTGTCCGGCGATCAGAAGACCCGCGTCAAGAGGTAAGGGTTGTACGTGGGTTGGATGAATTTCTTTGAGGCTGCTGTGGCATGGTCGAACACCCCAGGGATGAACCCGTCGGCGCAGCCAGGAGCGACGTACGGAACGGGAAGGTCGTCGGCGTTCATTGTGCCGGGTTGAGCTGCTTCCAGTGCCCCTCGGAGACGACCTCGACGCCGCCGTCGGTCACCTTGATGGCGGTCTGTGCGTCGATGGCGTACGCCGGACCCTGTATCCCGGCGGCCCACCGTTCCGCCTCGGCCATGGTGTTCTCCGGACAGTCCGGGCTGTCGAGGTGCGGGAAGATGGAGAAATCGACGACTCCCAGTGCGCTGTCGTCACCGGTGGGCGGCTTCCAGCCGATGAATTCCTCCCCGATACGCGGAGTCAGGACCATGCTCCCGGCACTGAGCCCTACGTAGACCGTGTCGCGCAGCGACGGGAAGAGGCCGGCCAGTCCGGACTCCCGCATCCAGTGGCACAGGTACAGCGCGTCGCCGCCGTTCACCAGCAGGGCGTCTGCCTCTCGGACCCAGGAGACCCAGCGTTCGTTGTCGATGCCGGGCAGCGCGGTGAGCTCCAGCACGCCCACCGACTTCCACCCCAACTCGGTCATGGGGCTGGGGGACCGTCCGCTGATGAAACGCCATGGCCCGCCCGGTTCCCCGTACTTGCCCCCGTACCCCGCGGTCGGGATGCAGAGGGCGCCGGCCTCGGCGATCGGTTTGCCCAGGAGATCGACCAGCGCCGCCCGCATGCTTGCGTTCCTGACACCGGAGTCGGTAAGGAGAAGCTTCATCACGCCCCCGCGCTGATTGCACAGTGAAATTAATTGAGCGACGTCAACACAACCGAGTTGCGAAGTAGTTTCACAGTTCGATGGCTGACGTGGGAGACCCGGTGCACCGGTCGGCAGGCCCGATCAACCTGGCGGTCGAGGTGCCGCTGTGGCGAAAGGATGACGAGGTCACCGTCGAGGAAGCGGGCTGGCTGGTCGCTCACGCCCTCCTGATCACCCTTGCGGCAGGATGGGCTCATGAGCGTAGTCAAGATCAACGTACTGACCGTGCCGGCCGAGCAGCGGGAAACGCTGGAGAAGCGGTTCGCCTCCCGGGCCCACGCGGTGGAGAGCTCCGACGGATTCGAGTGGTTCGAGCTTCTCCGGCCGGTGGAAGGCACTGACAGCTACCTCGTCTACACGCGGTGGCGCGACGAGGAGTCCTTCCAGGCGTGGATGGAGGGGCCCAT
Source organism: Streptomyces sp. NPDC111744 (assembly GCF_055634995.1). Classification (NCBI taxonomy): domain Bacteria; kingdom Bacillati; phylum Actinomycetota; class Actinomycetes; order Kitasatosporales; family Streptomycetaceae; genus Streptomyces; species Streptomyces sp. NPDC111744. Next base: position 434,180 of record NZ_JBVKCG010000004.1, on the reverse strand, counting down.
GAAGGCGGCGCACCAGGGCGGCGATTCGGAGCGTGACGAAAAGCCGAAGCCGGCCGCCACGGGGTCGACCCTGTGGTCCTTCGAGGTGGTCCAGCAGGCTGCACCCAAGAACTCCTGAGTGATGTAAGCCCTCCGCTGGGGCGCGATGGGACACGGCAGGGTCCGCACCGGCATCCCGTCCGCGACGACCTGCATCACCGGACCGTCGAGCCGAGCCTCACGCGTTGCCCGGCCAGCGGAACTCCGACGGTGATCTGCTGTCCGGCAGGGCCCACCACCCCGGAGGCATTCACCGTGCGGGCCACCTCGATCGGGCATCGGGCCGCCGGCGGACCCGCACAACCGTTGGTTCCCTTTGCGCTCACGCGCAGACTGGAGCGGCCGGGGCCTCGACCATGTAGTTCATCGGCAGCTCTGACGCGCCTCACAGCACGTGCAGGTGAATCCGAGATCACCGGCTGGTCATGGCCACATCAAGATCACAGACCCCGCCGCGCCATCGGGGACGAGGTCTCCTTTGATCCCGAGTACCGTTCCGGGGCCCGGTTCAAGGTCAGCCTGCCCACTCGCTGACGGGCTCGGGCTGGGCTTGTGCGGCGAGAGCCTTGCGCTCGCGTCGGTGGGCGTAGGCCATCATGCCGAGGAGAACCGCGAGGAGGACGGCGGAAGATCCCAAGGTGCCGAGGTTCAGGCCGCCCTTGGCTACGGGTTTGGTGAGGAAGTCACCCGCGGTGGCGCCGAGAGGACGGGTGAGGACGAAGCCGATCCAGAACAGCGCCACGTTCGGCACTGCGGGCACCTTCATCAGCACGACGAGCACCAGGAGCAGCCCGGTCACCAGGAGCGCGGCGCCGGCGTAGCCGAGGCCGGAACTGTCGGACAGGAAGTCACCCATGGAGGTGCCGAGCGTGTTGGACACGAGGATCGCTGACCAGAACAGGACCTCGCCACGGAAGGTGACGATGTCGCGGATCTGGAACGTCATCCCGCTCAGCTTCCAGACCAGGAAGATCGACAGGAGCATCGAGATGAGGATCGCGGCCCCGGTGGGGTAGCCCATCCCGAGCCCTTGCGGTCCCCACCCCAGGGAAGTCGCGCCCGACGACAGGTACTTGGCGCTGGCGTCGCGGTTCATGAAGTCGGACATCGTGGTCCCGGCCATGCTGGTCGACAGGATCACCGTCCAGTAGAAGAACGGGTTGTAGCGATTGGACCGCAGCTGGACCACCAGGGTGACCACGAAGATCCCGAACAGGGCGATCGTGGTGAGGAAGTAGCCCAGCTTCAACGTCTGCGCGAAGAGGTCGCCTGCCGTCTCCCCGAGAGTCGTCGCGGCGATCTTCATGATCCAGAACGCCAGGGTGACCTCAGGAAGTTTCTTCACCACAGATTTCGTCGTGCTCGCCACACGCGGTGCGTCGAAGTCGGTGGTGGTCTCCGGTTCACCCATCTGCACGCTCCTGTTCGTCCGACGGCAGAGCGCCCACCCCGGCTCTCGGTCGAGCACTCCGTTGAACTGAGCTGCCCCGAAACGGGCGCTATTGTGACAACCGTGACATATCGAACCTGAAATCTGCCTGAATGCCTGCTGGCCGAGTCAGGCCGTGCTGGCGACGCCCTGTGCGTCGTCCTCCGTCCGGAAGAGCGGGGTCAGCCTCGTCCGAACCGGCTTGCGCCGCCCGACTGCCGGGCTGACCAACACCGCCGTGAGTGTCTGCTCTGGCAGGGTGAGCCCCGCCCGGGTCTCCGCCACCTGCCAGGCCGGGTGATGGATCAGGTAGTCCACGCCGTGTCCCGGTATCCGCAGCACGTACGGATCATGGCACGGGCCTGCGGAGCGGCCGGTGAGTCGCGGCTCCCCGGCGCCCGGGGCGGGTCAGGCCGGGGTGGTGGTCTTCTCCGGTGTCCGGGGCGGCTTCGCGACCGCGCGGCGGGTGCGGGTCGGGAGGCCGAGTGTCGGGTTGGCCACGGCCCAGGCCGCGCCCTTGCAGACCAGTTCCTTGTAGAGGGCTGCGGTGCGTCCGGTCAGCGTCGCCCCTACGGCGCGGTCGTCCGCCGTGACGTACTGGATCAGGCCTTGCCCGCGGCCCAGCGAGATGCACTGGTTGAAGTAGCGGAGCGGGACCTTCGGGAGCTTTCCGCCGGTCAGGCGGGCTGCGATGGTGTCGGCTGCCTGCCACGCCATCGGGGCGCCGGTGGCGCACGACATCCGCAGCGGCTTGTCGCCGGGGCCCGTCGCCATCGCCGCGTCGCCGACGGCGTACACGTCCGGGTGCGAGACCGACCGCATGGTCCCGTCGACCACGATCCGGCCGGAGCCGGTGACCTCCAGCGTGGTGGCCCGCGCGAGGGGGTGCACGGTGAAGCCGGTGGTCCACACCGTGACCACCGCTGGGATCGTCCCGCCTTCGGCGGTGGTGACCCGGTCGGCCGCCACGGCGGTGACGGCGGTGTGCTCGTGCACGGTGATGCCGAGCCCGTCGACGACCTTCCGCAGGTGCCGGCGGCCCTTGGGCGAGAGCCGGTCGCCGAGGCCGCCGCGGGCGGCGAGGGCGACGGCGAGGTCCGGGCGGGCCTCGGCGATCTCGGTTGCGGCCTCCAGGCCGGTGAGCCCGCCGCCGACCACGAGCACCGGCTGTCCGGCCGTCAGGGCGGCGAGGCGCCCGCGCAGCCGGAGCGCCCCGGGGCGGCTCGCGATCTCATGGGCGTGCTCGGCGGTGCCGGGTACGCCCTGGTCGTTCCAGGCGCTGCCGAGGGCGTACACGAGGGTGTCGTACTGCAGCATCTCCTCGGCGCCGCCCGCTTCGACCGTGGTGACCGTCTTCCGGTCGGCGTCCACGGCGGTGACCCTCGCGAGCCTCAACTCCACGCCCGTGCCCGCGAACATCTCGGCGAGGGGCCGGCCCCTGAGGTCCTGGCCGGTCGCGAGCTGGTGCATCCGGACGCGTTCGACGAAGTCGGGTTCGGCGTTGACGAGGGTGATGGCGGCGTCTTCGCGGTGCAGCCGCCTGGCGAGACGGCCGGCGGCGATGGCTCCGGAGTATCCGGCTCCGAGGACGACGATGCGGTGCTGCATGTCCGTGCTCCTGTCAGCGGGCTCTGTCAGCGGGTCGCCCCTTGAACCGGACGGCCCACCGTTTCCTGACAGGAACGCGGAGTGAAGCAGCTCACAGCAGATGCCGTGAAGTCAGAAGAGGCGGAGCAACGGCTCGCCGTGGTCGGTGGCCGCCCACCGTCTGGTCGCGCGTTCGAGCTTGTCGGGGTTGACCTGGTTACGGAACGCGGCGATGCCCTCGGGAGTGATCTCCAGGCACACGACGCCGAAGACCCGGCCGTCGACGACCGCCACCAGGGCGGGGCCGCCGTTGGCGGTCGTGGCGTAGAGCTCGACCGGGCCGCCGGCCAGGGCGCGCTGGGCCGGGCCCGGTTTGAACAGGCCCCGCATGAACGTCGCGACCGCGAGGGCGCCCTCGAACGCCTTGGCGCGGGCCGGCACCTTCCCACCGCCGTCGCCGACCGCGACCGCGTCCTGGGTGAGCAGCCGGACCAGCGGCTCGGTCCGGCCGCTGGTGGCGGCCACGAGGAACTCCTCGATGATCCGCCGGGCGGCGGCCTCGTCGACCTCGGCGCGCGCCTTGCCGGCCGCGACATGCTTTTTGGCCCGGTGGAAGGTCTGCTGGCTGGCGGCCTCGGTGATGTCGAGGATGCGGGCGATCTCCCGATGCGGGTAGTCGAAGGCCTCCCGCAGCACGTACACCGCGCGCTCGCCGGGTGTGAGCCGCTCCAGCAGGGTCAGGACGGCGTACGACACGGACTCGCGCCGTTCGGCGGTGTCGGCCGGGCCGAGCATCGGGTCCCCGGCGAGCAGCGGCTCGGGGAGCCACTGGCCCACGTAGGTCTCGCGCCGCGCGCGGGCCGAGGTGAGCTGGTTGAGGCACAGGTTGGTGAGGACCTTCGTCAGCCATGCCTCGGGGACCTCGATACGGCCGGTGTCGGCGGCCTGCCAGCGCAGATACGTCTCCTGAACGGCGTCCTCGGCCTCGCTCGCGGAACCGAGGAGGCGGTAGGCGAGGGCCGCCAGCCGGGGCCTGGCCGCCTCGAACCGGTCAACCTCGCTCATGGTCTGCGCCATGGCCCGGATCCTAGCCCGCACGGTGCACGGCGGCCGCGGCCCCGCCCGCCTCCGGCCGACGACCCGGGCCGCTAGTGCCGTAAGGAGGTAGGCCGGAAGGAGCTAGGCGTGAAGGAGGTATACGCATATTGTCGCGAATGCGTGGTACGCGTCACCCACCGCGGGGGACGGTACGGCGCGTGCCTCCCACGGCACAGGACCGGAGGACGACCGTCATGGGGCACCGTGCCCGGCCCAGGGGTGAGCTGCCGGTCGACGACGCCCTGGGCGTGGCGCTGGCCGGCATGGTGCGCCGGACGGGGGCGGCGATCGGCGGGGTGTATCTCATCGAGGAGCCGGCCGCGCTGCTGCGCCTGGTGGCGCTGTGCGGACTGCCCGTCGGCTTCACCGCCCCGTGGCAGCGGCTGGCGCTGACCGCCCCCGTCCCGGTGGCCGACGCGATCCGCGAGGACCACCTCGTCTGGGTCGGCGGCCAGGAGGAGATGGTGCGCCACTATCCGCGTGCGGCGGCCGTCCTGCCGTACCCCTTCGCGCTCGCCGCGGTGCCGTTGCGCGGGGTGCGCCGCTGCTGGGGCGGGGTCGTGCTGATGTGGCCCGCCGACCATCCGCCCCGGGCCACGGCCCGCGAACGGCAGCACATCACCGCGAGCGCCCGCCGCCTGACCCGGCTCCTGGACGACTCGCCGGTACCGCCCGGCCTCCCCGACCGGCCCCGGGTCGTACCCGTGGAGGTCCCGCGCCATCCCGACCAGACCGGGCTGGCCGCCGCCGACTACCTGGACCGTCTCCCGGAGGGGGCCGTGGCCCTCGACCTGGAGGGCCGTGTCACGTTCGTGTCCGCCGCGGCCGCCCGGCTGCTCGGCCGGGAGCCGGACCTGCTGCTGGGCACCCGGCCCTGGCAGTCCCTGCCGTGGCTGGACGACCTGCGCTACGAGGAGCGGTACCGCATGGCGGTCGTCAGCCGCGCGCCGGTGTCCTTCAGCGCACGCCGCCCCCCGGACCGGTGGCTGACCTTCCATCTGCACCCCGACCACAGCGGCATCAGCGTGCGTATCACCCCCGGGGCGGAGACGGCGGCCGCGCCGCCCGCCGGCACGGAGCCGGCTCCTACCACGCCCGGCCGCCTCTACCAGCTGATCCACCTGGCGGCCGCGCTCACCGAGACGGTGACCACCCAGGACCTCGTCGCTCTGATCGCCGACCAGATCCTGCCGGCGTTCGGCGCCCAGGGGCTGGTGCTCAGCATCGCCGAGGCGGGCCGGCTGCGGATCGCCGGGCAGCACGGCTACCCCGCCGACGCCGTCGAGCGCCTCGACGCCCTCCCCCTCGACACCGGCCTCACCCCGGCCGGCCGGGTCCTTGCAAGCGGCGTCCCGGCCTACTTCGGCAGCCCCGCCGAACTGGCCCACAGCCACCCCCGCGCCCCGCAGATCAGCGGAAAGCAGGCGTGGGCCTTCCTGCCCCTGGTCATCTCGGGACGCCCGGTGGGCTGCTGCATCCTCTCCTACGACCGCCCCCACGCCTTCACCGCCGACGAACGCGCCGTGCTCAACCCGCTGTCCGGCCTGCTGGCCCAGGCCCTGGACCGGGCCCGCCTGTACGACACCCAGCACCACCTCGTCCACCAGCTCCAGCAGGCGCTGCTGCCCCGCGGCCTGCCCGCCCTGCCCGGCCTCGACGTCGCCGCCCGCTATCTGCCGGCCGGGCACGGCATCGACGTCGGCGGCGACTTCTACGACCTGCTGCGCCTCGACGCCACCAACGCGGCGGCCGTCATCGGTGACGTGGAGGGCCACAGCATGGCCGCGGCCGCCCTGATGGGGCAGGTCCGCACCGCGATCCACGCACACGCCACCGCCGGAGCCACCCCGGACCAGGTCATCGCCCGCACCAACCGGCTGCTCGCCGATCTCTCCTCCGACCTCCTCGTGACCTGCCTCTACGCCCACCTGGACCTCGTCCGCCAGGAACTGACCCTGGCCAGTGCCGGCCACGCACCGCCCCTGCTGCGCCCCGCGCCCGGCCGGGCCCACCCGCTCGACCTCGCCCCCGGACCGCCCCTGGGCGTCGATCCACGCGCCCGCTACCCGGTCACCCGGGCCGCGGTCCCGGCCGGCGCCGTCCTGGCCCTCTACACCGACGGTCTGATCGAACGCCCCGGCACCGACGTCGTGCACGCCACCGCCGACCTCGCCGCCCACCTCGCGCGCGCCGGCGTCGACGACCTTGAACACCTCATCGACAGCCTCGTCCACCACGCCTGGCCGGCCGGCGGCCACACCGACGACGTGGCCGTGCTGCTCCTGCGGACGGCGGGGACGGGCGAGGGAGTCAGGCTCAGCCGTGGCCGTGCGTCGTAGTCGTGGTCCCGGCGCGGGTGGCCGTCTCGGCGGCGCGGTTCCTGGCGTGAGCGGCCTCGTCGGCGTGGCCGCCACCGTCCAGCTCGCCCTGCGCACCCTGCCCCCGGCGTCGGTTGAAGGGCGCACGGTGGGGCGGAATGCTGGGAGCGGATGCGGGCACCCGGACAGCCGGGAACCCGGGCATCCGGAGGCACCATGCAGGGACGCGTAACGGAGGACCTGACGGTCGTACCGGATGACCTCGCGGTCGTCGTCGACGCCGACGGGGCGGTCCTGGTGTGGAGCGCCGGTGCCCAGCAGCTGCTCGGGTACCAACCCGCCGAGATCGTCGGCCGTCCCGCCCGGAACCTGCTCGCCGCCGACCTGCCCGCCTCCGCGCGCCGCCACATCGCCAAGGGGCACCGCTGGTCCACCGAGGTTGCGCTGCGGCATCGCAACGCCGACCGGATCCTCGTACGCCTCCAGGGCACCCCCCTCGCGGACGCGGGCGCCAGGCCGCTCTGGCTGGTGACCGGTGCCGCGCGGACGGCCGTGTCCGGGCGGGACCAGCCGGGGGCCGCGGCCCTGTGGGACCTCACGCTCGCCCAGCTGCCCATGCCGGTGGCGATCTACGACCGCGAGGCCCGGCTGGTCGCCGCCAACGAGGCCATGACGCGGATCATGGGCCTGCCCGTGGCGGAGATGCGGGGCCTGACCCTGCGGGAGATCGAGCCCGGCTGTCACTTCGACGAGTACGACCGCCTCCAGCGGCAGGTCCTGCGCACCGGGCGGACGGTCTTCCACGAGCAGCACGGCCAGGCGCCCGGGGAGACCCGGGAGCATTCCTGGTCGATGTACTTGTCCCCGCTGAAGGACGAGTCCGGCACGGTGCAGGGCCTGTCCACGACCGTCTTCGACACCACGGAGCAGTACTGGGCCCGCCGCCACCTGGCCATCCTCAACGACGCCAGCGTGCGCATCGGCAGCACCCTGGACGTGACCCGGACCGCCGAGGAGCTGGCCGAGGCGGCCGTGGGCGGGTTCGCGGACTACGTCACCGTCGACCTGCTGGAGTCCGTCGCCCTGGGCGACGAGCCGGGACCGCTGCCGCCGAACGAGCCGGTCACCGTACGCCGTACCGCACAGCGCTCGGTCCTGCCGGGCTGCCCGGAGAAGGCGGCCGACCCCGGCGACGCGCTCCGCTACCCAGTGGACACGCCCCCGATGAGGACCCTGCTCGCCGGCCACGGCACCCGCCACCAGCCGGGCGACCCCGGCATGCCGGAGTGGATCGGAGCCTCCAAGGCCCGCGCCGACTCCGTCGCCCGGTACCAGATCCACTCGATGCTGATGGTCCCCCTGCGGGCCCGCGGCGTCACCCTCGGCCTCGTGCACTTCCTCAGGCACCGCACACCCGAGCCCTTCACCGAGGACGACCAGCGGCTCGCGGAGGAGATCGTCGCCCGGGCCGCGGTGAGCGTGGACAACGCCCGCCGCTACACCCGGGAGCGCCGCACGGCACTCGCTCTCCAGCGCAGCCTGCTGCCCGGCCGGCCGCCGCCCGGCCTCGAGGCGGCCGAGGTGGCCTACCGCTATCTCCCCACGGGTTCCGGCGGGGATGTCGGCGGCGACTGGTTCGACGTGATCCAGCTGTCCGGCGCCCGGGTCGCCCTGGTCGTCGGTGACGTCGTCGGCCACGGCATCCGCGCCTCGGCGACGATGGGCCGCCTGCGTACGGCGGTGCGGACGCTCGCGGACGTCGACCTCGCTCCCGACGAACTGCTCACCCAGCTGGACGACCTCGTCATCAGGCTCGCCCGGGAGGAGGACCCGGAGGCCACTTCGGGGGACGTCGGCGCGACCTGCCTCTACGCCGTGTACGACCCGGTGTCCCGCCGCTGCACCCTGGCCCGCGCCGGCCATCCGCCGCCCGCCCTGGTCACCCCCGGCGGCGACGTCCGCCTCCTGGACCTCCCGGCCGGCCCGCCGCTCGGCCTCGGCGGCCTGCCCTTCGAGTCCACCGAGGTGGAACTGGCGGAGGGCAGCCTGCTCGCCCTCTACACCGACGGCCTGGTGGAGACGGCCGACCACGACATAGAGGTGGGCCTTGCCCTCCTCCGCCGGGCCCTCGCCACCCCGGCCGCGCCCCTGGAGGAGACCTGTGACCGCGTCCTGCACACGGTCCTGACCGACCGCCCGGCCGACGACATCGTCCTCCTCCTCGCCCGCACCCACGCCCTGGACACCACCAAGGTCCGCACCTGGCAGCTCCCCCAGCACCCGGCGGCGGTCGCCGGGGCCCGCAAGATGGCGGGCGAACAACTGGAGGCCTGGGGCCTGACGGGCGCGGCCTTCGCCACGGAGCTGATCGTCAGCGAGCTGGTCACCAACGCGGTCCGCTACGGCGACGGCCCGATCGCCCTCCGTCTGATCCGCGACGCGTCCCTGATCTGCGAGGTCTCCGACGGCAACAGCACGGCCCCGCATCTGCGCCGGGCCCGGGTCTACGACGAGGGCGGCCGGGGCCTGCTCCTGGTCGCCCAGCTCGCGGAACGCTGGGGCAGCCGCCAGACGCCGACCGGCAAGACGATCTGGGCGGAACAGCCGCTGTCCGCCTCAGCGCTCGCGCGCTGGGCTTCGTGATCACCTTCGCCTTCCGGGTCGAGACCCGCGGCCGCTCCCTCGACGAACTGTCCGGCGCGCAGGCGGCCGCGGTCGCTCCGCGGGTGACGCCGCCGTGAGCCGGCCGGCTGTTCGCCGGCCACCTCCCCGTGACGCGGCCCTTAAGCGGGCCGCGGGATTCGCAGGGGGCGGTGTGCGCGCCGGGCGCGCGGCCAGTTCCAGGAGTTCGTCGACCGACCACTGGTCGTAGCCGTGCTCGCCGTGCTCGGCGGCGAGGACCTGGCCGCCGGGGGCGATGAGGAAGTCGGCGGGAAGGCCGAGCCGGCCGCCGTGCGGTTCTCGGCTGCGGACATGATGTGCTGCTCACCTGACGGAAACTGACGGTGGATCAGGGGCGGACGTGTACATCAGACCGCGAGGGCGGCATGGGCGGCGGGGAGAAACGCCGTCTGCCGGTACGGCGGGCACGACCCCGGAGTCCGGCCCGACGGCGGCCGAGGAGATCCGGACCAGGGTGGCGGCCCTGGGGGACGAGGTGCCGCGCCCCGGATCGCCGCCGGGTGACGCCGTCGCCAAGTGGGCGTGAACGTGAGTACGGTTGATCGTGAGCCTTCCGCAGGAGCCATCCATGCCCCCCGCCCCCGTGCGCCTCGTGCCCAAGCCCCGCTTCGCCGTTCTCGGTGCCGGCACCATCGGCTGTCATCTCGGCGGCCATCTCGCCGCCGCCGGGTACGACGTGACGCTCATCGGCAGGCCCGCCGCCATGGACGTGCTGCGCGAGCGGGGACTCACCCTCAGCACCTCCGTCCGGCCCCCAGTCCAACTGGCGCCGGAGCAGCTGACGTTGGCCACCGGCCCGGAGGCCGCGGCCGGCGCCGACCGTGTGCTGGTCACCGTGAAGACCGCCGGTACCGAGGCCGCCGCCAAGGACCTCGCCGCCCATCTCGCTCCCGGCGCGGTCGTGGTGAGCTTCCAGAACGGGCTGCACAACCCGGCCACCCTGCGCGCCGCGCTCCCCGGACACACCGTGCTGACCGGGATGGTGCCGTACAACGTGGTGCAGTCGGAGCCGGGCACCGTGCACCAGGGCATGGCCGGCAGGCTCATGACCGAGCCGGACGACACGCTCGTCGCCGCCTTCCGCGAGGCGCACCTGGCCATCGAGGCCCGCACCGACATGTCCGAGGTGCAGCACGCCAAGCTGCTGATGAACCTCAACAACGCGATCAACGCCCTTTCCGGGCTGCCGTTGCGCGACCAGCTCGGCGAGCGTGCCTACCGCCGTTGCCTCGCCCTGTGCCAGCGGGAGGCCCTCGCCGTCTACCGCGCCGCCGGGGTCGTCCCCGCCCGTCTCGGCCCCACCGCGCCCGCCGTCACCCCGTACGTCCTCGGGCTGCCCGACGGTCTCTTCCGGCGGCTGGCGGGGGCGACCCTCCGGATCGACGCCCACGCCCGCTCCTCGATGTGGGAGGACCTGCAACGCGGCCGGTCCACGGAGATCGACTCCCTTCAGGGCGAGATCGTCGCCCTGGCCACCGCACACGGACTGAAGGCACCCGCGAACGCGCGTCTGGCCGACCTGGTGCGCGAGGCGGAGACCACGCCGCGCACCTGGCCGGGCCCGGAGCTGTACGCCGAACTGCGCGCGGCACGACGAAAGGCGTGGGCGACCCCGCGATGAACCTCACCGACTGGATCGCCGGCGGCTCCGAGGCCGAGCTGAGGGTCCACCACGTATTCGTCCGCCAAGACGGTCAGGACGGTACGGACAGACCCGTGACCCTCGTCCACGGCTTCCCCACCTCCTCCCACGACTGGGCGCCGACCGTCCCGCACCTGGTCGCGGCCGGATGCCGGGTGACCACCCTCGACCTGCTCGGGTTCGGGCAGAGCGACAAGCCGCGCCGCCACCGGTACTCCGTCCACGAGCAGGCCGATCTGGTCCAGGCCCTTTGGAAGCGGCTGGCATCGGCCGAACCGCCCTGGTCGCCCACGACTACGGCGTCTCGGTCGCCCAGGAGCTGCTGGCCCGTGACCCCGCCCGCATCATCCGCGCCGCCTTCCTGAACGGCGGCCTCTACCCCGACCTCCACCGCCCGATCCCGGTCCAGCGCCTCCTGCACAGCCGTGTCGGCCCGCTGCTGGCCCGGTTCACCGACGAGAAGAGGTTCACGGCCGGCCTGCGCGGCGTACTGGCCCGACCCGTCCCGGACGAACTGCTGCACGAGATGTGGACGGCCATCGCCCGCCAGAACGGCCACCGCCTGGCCCCCCGTCTGCTCCGCTACATCGACGACCGCCGTGTCCACGGCCCACGTTGGACGGGCGCCCTCGAACAGTACGACGGGCCCCTTCTGTTCGTCTGGGGCCCCGAGGACCCCGTCAGCGGAGCCCACGTCCTGGACCGCCTCCGCGAGCGCTGCCCCCGCGCCGCGTTCACCGTCCTGGACGGGGTCGGCCACTACCCGCAGCTCGAAGCACCCGAGGAGACGGCGAGGGCCCTGGCCTCGTTCCTCGCTGACTAGGGACGGGGCCTGGCTCCGCTGCGCCACGGGGACTGATCGCCGCGCCGTGCCCGGGGAGACCGACGAGGCGGTCGGCGGCCTCGCCCCGGCCAACGGACGGCCGACGCGAGCGGGTCCTGAAGCCGCGTCGGACGACCGCCGTCACCGTTGGCGCCCTCGGCAGCGAACCCGCCGCTGCACGGACCCGCCCTCGCGGCCTCGCCGGTCGCCGCCGCGCTGGTGCGGGACGCGGCCCGGACCCCGGCGGTGGACCCCGGCGGCCGTGCCCCTGACGGCCCTGATCGCCGCGACCCGGTGAAGGTGACGGCCTGGGCGGTACGCCGAACGGGCTGATCATGCCGACACTCACGCCGGCCACGCACGACGCGCGCGGGCTCAGCGGCGAACGGAAATCTGTCACGGCGGAGGCAAATCTCCATGGCTGTCGGCGTTAGGGTTTCCGTGCGACGCGCATGGTGCCGAATCCTTCGGAGAGCGGTGCCAGGCCCGCCCGGGTCCCCGCCGCGTCCCCGAAACGAAGGTGTCATGCCCGCTGAGAACGGCCCTGCCGCCGGCAACCTCGACGATGACGACTCCCCCGCCCACACCATGGGACGGGCCGCCGCCGTTCTCGGCACCACTCCCGCCTTCCTGCGGTCCGTCGGCGAGACGGGGCTGATCGCTCCCCTGCGTTCGGAAGGTGGTCACCGCCGGTACTCCCGCCGTCAACTGCGCATCGTCGCGCGCGCCCGGGAGCTGGTCGACCAGGGCACCCCCGTCGAGGCCGCGTGCCGGATCATCTCCCTGGAGAACCAGCTTGAGGACGCCCTCCGGCTGAACCGGGAGACAAGCCGGAAGCTCGACGGACACGGCGCGAATATCTAGTCCCGCCAGCACAGAAATACAGAGTACGGCGACACTAGAATTACCGTGCGGTACCAAATACACATGGCCGCTCACAGCCCACCTGTGTTAGCGTGGTAGCAGTTGCAGTTTTGGTTGCCAGAGAAATTTTTTCTTTGTAAAGCTTTCCGGATCTTTCCGGAGGGGTGATCATCGCGGCGACTCGGCTTCGTAAAGTGCGGAGTCCGGCACTGCCCCTCAAGGGAGATTCAATATGGCATCTGGCACCGTGAAGTGGTTCAACGCGGAAAAGGGCTTCGGCTTCATCGAGCAGGAGGGTGGCGGCCCCGACGTCTTCGCCCACTACTCGAACATCGCCACCCAGGGCTTCCGCGAGCTTCAGGAAGGCCAGAAGGTGACCTTCGACGTCACGCAGGGCCAGAAGGGCCCGCAGGCCGAGAACATCGTTCCCGCCTGACGCTGACGCGAACCGACGCGAGCCACGTGCTCGCGCGTCTTGAGGCTGGGGCCCGCGCTCTTGGGGTGCGGGCCCCAGCTTTTCTCTTTTTTTCTCCGGCTCATTCTTGTGATTCCTCGTGCGGTCACCCGTCCGCCGGCCGGAATTCCTCGATACGCCGCATCGAGGAAGGTTCCTTCTTGAACCGCACCCGCCGCACCGGCGGCAGTTCCGGCCGCCACCGCACGGACCGCACCACCACACACTCGGCAGGCTCCACCCCCGGCAGCCGCTTTCGTACCCAGGGATCTGGCCACCAGGGCCCCCGTCAGGGCACCGGCACCGGCCGCAAGAGCGGCCAGGACGCACGCTCCGCCCCGCGCCGCCAGGAGTTCGCCCTGCCGGTCACCCTCACCGAACCACTGCCCGCCGTCGAGACGTTCGCCGAACTGGACATGCCCGAACGGCTGCTGACCGCCCTCCGCACCGAAGGCGTGACCGTCCCGTTCCCCATCCAGGCGGCCACCCTGCCGAACGCGCTGGCCGGCCGGGACGTCCTGGGCCGGGGCCGCACCGGCTCCGGCAAGACGCTCGCCTTCGGCCTGCCGCTGCTGGCCCGCCTCGACGGGCAGCGCGCCCAGCCCAAGCAGCCGCTCGCCCTCATCCTCGTCCCCACCCGGGAACTGGCCCAGCAGGTCACCGACGCCCTCACCCCCTACGCCCGCGCCCTGCGGCTGCGGCTCGCCACCGTGGTGGGCGGCATGTCGATCGGCCGCCAGGTGAGTGACCTGCGCGCCGGCGCCGAAGTCGTGGTCGCGACCCCCGGCCGCCTCCGGGACCTCATCGAGCGGGGCGCCTGCCGGGTGGACCAGGTCGACATCACCGTCCTGGACGAGGCCGACCAGATGGCCGACATGGGCTTCATGCCCCAGGTGACCGCGCTGCTCGACCAAATCCCCTCCCACGGCCAGCGCTTGCTGTTCTCGGCCACCCTGGACCGGAACATCGACCTCCTGGTGCGCCGCTACCTCCACGACCCCGTCGTGCACTCGGTCGACCCGTCCGCGGGCGCGGTCACCACCATGGAGCACCACCTGCTGCATGTGCGGGACACCGAGAAGGAGACCGCCGCCACCGAGATCGCCGCCCGTGACGGACGCGTCCTGATGTTCCTGGACACCAAGCACGCGGTGGACCGGCTCGCCAAGCGCCTGCTCGCCGTCGGTGTGCGGGCCTCGGCCCTGCACGGTGGCAAGTCCCAGTCGCAGCGCACCCGGACCCTCGCCCAGTTCAAGGACGGCCACGTCACGGTCCTCGTGGCCACCAACGTCGCCGCCCGCGGCATCCACGTCGACGGCCTCGACCTCGTCGTCAACGTCGACCCGCCCGCCGACCACAAGGACTACCTGCACCGCGGCGGCCGTACCGCCCGCGCCGGCGAGACCGGCACCGTCGTCACCCTCGTCCTGCCGCACCAGCGGCGCGCCGTGGACCGCCTGATGACGGACGCCGGGGTCACCGCGAGTGCCGTCCAGGTCCGGCCCGGTGAGGCCGAGCTGCAGCGCATCACCGGCGCCCGCACCCCCTCGGGCGTACCCGTCACCATCGCCGCACCGGCCGCCGACACACCGCGCGAGGGCACGCGATCCTCCGGTCGTGGACGGGGCCGTGGTCGCGGAGGCCGGTCGTCCGCCGCGCGAACACGCCGTAGCACCTCAAGGACCGACTCGTAGCCGAAGGAGAACCGGACTCACAGCCGGAGCACGGGGATGCGTTCCCGGCGGACAGACCGAGCCCACGCCCGTCCCGTCCGCCCCGACGCCGGACCGCACCCCGGACGTGTCCAACGTGATCGACGAACACGGACACCCCGGGCGTTCTCGCCCTGACCCTGACCGCCGTCCGACCCCCCCGTCCCGCCGCGTCCCGCGGTCGCCCCCCGAGGAGGCATCCATGCGCGTTGTCATCGCCCGTTTCCCCTTCGACCTCACCAAGAGCGAGGTCGAGCAGTCAATGAGCAGCCACACGCCCGAACCCGTCACCGGCGTGGGTGTGACCATCGACGGCCGTGTCTACCCCGTGATGCAGGTCGGGGAAGTGATCACCCGGCAGAACCGCCGTGACTTCACCACGCTCGAGATGCGCCGGGCACTGACCCGGCTGGGCTTCACCTGCCATGACCCCCGCCCGGTCGCCCCGCCCCGGGAGGCGCGAGCCGACGAGGACGCCCTCGGCTGGTGACGCCTTCCGGGTGACCGCGAGTAGTGGGCGCTTCGCGGGTTGGAAAGCCGGAGATGTGGCACCCGGCTCTTGAGCGGGCCGGACACGCATACCGCGTCCGGTAGGGCAACGGTTCAGCAAAGAGCCGCACACCGCACGGGCCCGGCACGGCCCGCTCAGCCGGTTGTCGCCGCGGGGTTGCCCGGCGACAACCGGTACGACACGCGTGCCGAACGGCCGGCGAAGCAGGCCCGGGGGACGGCCGTGAAGCGGGTCCGGCGAACGGCTGGCGGAACAGGCCGGGGAACGGCCGGTGCACCGGGCCCGGCGAACGGCTGGCGGAACAGGCCGGTGCAGCAGGCCGGGGAACGGCCGGTGCAGCGGGCCCCGCGAACGGCTGGCGGAACAGGCCGGGGAACGGCCGGTGCACCGGGCCCCGCGAACGGCCGGTGCAGCAGGCCGGGGAACGGCCGGTGCAGCGGGCCCCGCGAACGGCCGGCGGAACAGGCCGGGGAACGGCCGGTGCACCGGGCCCCGCGAACGGCCGGCGGAACAGGCCGGGGAACTGCCGGTGAAGCGGGCCCCGCGAACGGCCGGCGGAACAACCCTGGCGGCGCCGATGGCACCCGTGGCGCCTGGCCTTGCGTCTCCTCTCCTCCCGTCCTCTCCCCCCGTCTGTGGCGACGAAGGCCCGGGCCGGCATCCCGGGCTCCCCCGATATTCCCCGGCCAACTCCGTCAAGGAGTAAGGCTGTTCCCAGCAGCCTTGGAGGGGAGATCACCATGCCCGAGCAGTTCCCGCCCATCGAGCCGTACGCACATGGGCTCCTCGATGTCGGTGACGGCCAGCGGATCTACTGGGAGGTCAACGGCACCCCGGAGGGAAAGCCCGCCCTGTGCGTGCACGGCGGTCCCGGCGCACTACTTCGCCCATGACGCCTGGCTGGAGGACGGCCAACTGCTGCGGGACGCCGATCGGTTGACCGGGATCCCTGGGGTGCTGATCCACGGCCGGCTCGACCTGGGCAGCCCGCTCAAGACCGCGTGGGAACTGGCCAGGGCCTGGCCGGACGCCGAACTGAAGGTGATCGACGACTCGGGCCACACCGGCAGCCCCGCGATGCACGAGGCGGTCCTGACGGCGGTCGCACGGTTCGGTGAGAGGGACCATAGGGGCGAGGGGTGAGGGTGACCCGGCGACCGGTAACCGGAGCTGGGCCGCCTTGCCCGTGGGTGGTCAGGCCTCCTTGCTGATGATTTCGTCTGCCACCCAGCGGGCGACTCCCTCCGGATACGGCGCCGGCAGGCCCAGGACTATGTGCCGGAAGCCGGCGTTCAGCGCCTCTGCGATCGCGGCCCGGGTCGTCTCCGGGTGGTCGTAGGAGACGGAGAGGTGGATGGAGCGGGTGATCTCGGCGGGGTCGCGGCCGATCTCTGTGCAGTAGCGGTCGAGGAGGGCACTGCGGCGGACGCAGTCCTCGATGTCGCCGCCCGGGATGTTCCAGAGGTCGGCGTGTTCGGCGGTCACCCGGAGGGTCGCCGCCGAGCGGCCGCCGATCAGGATCGGAGGGTGGGGGCGCTGGACGGGTTTGGGGTTGGCGAAGGCGCCGGTGAGCTGGTGGTGGGTGCCGTGGAAGTCGAAGGGTTCGGCGGCCGTCCACAGGCGGCGGATCAGGGCGCAGGCCTCGGCGAGGCTCTCGACGGCCTGCGCGGGCGGGGTGAAGGGCAGGCCGTGCGCCGGATACTCACGGCGGGCCTCGGGCGGATGCGGCCGTGAGCCGACGCCGATACCGAAGTCGAGCCGGCCGCCGGAGACGACGTCCACGGTCGTGGCGATCTTCGCCAGTATCGCGGGCGGCCGGAAACGGTTGCTGGTCACCAGGAGGCCGAGGCGCAGGCGTCGCGTCTGGGCGGCCAGGGCGGACAGCAGCGTCCAGCCCTCGTAGATCGGCCCGTCGGGATCGCCGCCGATCGGCATGAGGTGGTCGAACAGCCACGCGTGCTCGATCCGGGGGATCGCGTCCGCCTCCCGCCAGACCCGCAGGAGGTCGTCGTACGACACCTGCATGGGAGCGGTCATGATCCCGAAACGGGGTGGGGTCGTGGTCGTGGATGCCATGGAGCGGCCTTTCTGCCGCGGGTCAGCGGCGGCGCAGTGCCGGGTCGAGCAGGGCGGGCGTGGTGTCGAGCTTCTCGTGGGCGGCCAGGTCGGTGCCGGGGGCGACGATCGCGTCGATCGCGTCGAGGACATCGGCGGAGAGCACGGTGTCGGCGGCGGCGAGCTGGGAGTTCAGGTGGTCCTGGGTGCGGGGGCCGATGAGGGCGCTGGTGACGGCGGGGTGCGCGGTGACGAAGCCGAGCGCGAGCTGGATCAGGGTCAGCCCGGCTTCCTCGGCGACGGCGGCCAGCCGCTCCACGGCGTCGAGCCGGGCCTGGTTGGCGGGCAGGGTGAGGTCGAAACGGTCGGGAAGGAGCTTGGACCGGCTGGTGGTGATGGACCGGCCCTTGCGCACGGCGCCCGAGAGCCAGCCCGAGGCCAGCGGGCTCCACACCAGCACACCCATCCCGTACTCCTCCGTCACCGGCAGCACATGGGACTCGACACCGCGCTGGAGGAGGGAGTAGCTGGGCTGTTCGGTGACGTAACGGCTCAAGTGGTGCTCGCGCGCCACCCACTGGCCCTGCACGATCCGGTACGCCGGGAAGGTGGAGGAGCCGAAGTAGCGGATCTTCCCGGCGCGTTGCAGATCTGTCAGCGCCGACAGGGTCTCCTCGTCGCTCGTGGTCGGGTCCCAGCGGTGTATCTGGTAGAGGTCCACATGGTCGACGCCGAGCCGGCGCAGGCTGTTCTCCAGCTCGGTGACCAGCCACCGCCGTGAACCGCCGCGGTGATTGCGCTCGTCGCCCATCGGCAGGCCCGCCTTCGTGGCCAGCACGATGTCGTCACGGCGGCCGGCGATCGCCTTGCCGACCATCTCCTCCGACTCGCCCCCGCCGTACATGTCGGCGGTGTCGATCAGGTTGATCCCGGCGTCCAGGGCGGCGTCGACGATCGCGGTCGCCTCCTCCTGCGTGGTCCGGCCGACCGCGCCGAAGTTCATCGCGCCGAGCGCGAGCGCGCTGACCTGCACACCGGTACGGCCCATGGTGCGGTACTGCATGACCGAGTCTCCTCACATGACGTACATGACGTAAGTGGCATACATGGCATAGGTGGCATATATGACGCACAGACAAACGGGACCTCGTCCCGTTTCATGTCTCCGACGATACGGAACGACGTCCCGTTTAGCAACGCCCCGATAGGGTGAGAGCGGAGGAAGCACACGATGAGGGACGCACGATGAAGGACGAGGAGCAGGCGGTCCGACCCCGCCGGGCGGACGCCCGGCGCAACGAGATGACCCTGCTGGAAGCGGCCGCGGCGGCGTTCGTCGCGTCGGGCGTGGAGGCACCGGTACGCGACATCGCGGCCCGGGCGGGCGTCGGCACGGCGACGATCTACCGGCACTTCCCGACCCGCGCGGATCTGATCATCGCCGTCTACCGGCACCAGGTGGAGGCCTGCGTCGAGGCGGGCCCGGCCCTGCTGGCCACCGCCCCGAGCCCGTACGACGCGCTGCGCCGGTGGATCGACCTCTTCGTGGACTTCCTGGTCACCAAGCACGGGCTCGCCGCGGCCCTGCGCTCCGACCAGGCGGGCTTCGACACCCTCCACGCCTACTTCCTGGAACGTCTGGTCCCCGTCTGCGCCCGGCTCCTCGATGCGGCGAACGAGTCCGGCGAGATCCACACCGACCTGGCCGCCCTCGACCTGATGCACGGCGTGGGCAACCTCTGCATCGGCGCGGACCACGACCCCGGCTACGACGCCCGCCGTCTGGTCGGCCTTCTCGTCACGGGGCTGGGCCGGACATAAGGTGCCCGGCATGAGAGGCAGTTGCGAAGTCTGCGGCAACCCGATCGAGAGCGGCGGCGGCCCCGGCCGTACCGCGTCGTACTGCTCCCAGGCCTGCCGCCAGCGGGCCTACCGCGAACGGCGGCGGGCGGGCGGCTCGCCACCGGCCAGGCAGCTGCTCTCGGACCTCGGGGACCGGCTGGGCCGGGTGCGGCTGGCGCCCGGGACCGCGTTCCACGCGGATGTGGAGGGCCTCACCACCCGCTTCGCGCAGCTACGACGGCTCGCGCGGGAGGCGGGACAGGAACCGGGCCCTGCCCGGCAGACGGGCCAGGAGCCCGGCCTCGCCCGGCAGGCGGGAAAGGCGCGCGGCCGGGACGCCGTCGGAGGCGCCGGCGCGGAAAGCGTCACCGGAGCCGACGCGAAAACCGTCGCGGAAACCGGCACGCCCCCCACCCAGGGAAACGTCACACCCACCGCCCCCGAAAACGTCACACCCGTCGCCGTGACGAAATCTGACGACACCGACTTCACCGCCCTCGTCGAAGGCCACCGGCGCGAGCTGCGGGTGCACTGCTACCGGATGCTCGGGTCGTACGACGAGGCCGAGGACCTCACCCAGGAGACGTTTCTGCGGGCCTGGCGGGCCAAGGAGACCCTGGACGGCGTCGACAACACCCGTGCCTGGCTGTACCGGATCGCCACCAACCTGTGCCTGGACTTCCTGCGCAGGCAGGACCGGCGCCCGGTCCCCTACGAACCCGTGCCGGGAATGGACTCGGGCGACGGTCCGCCGCCGCCCCGTATGCCCTGGCTGCAGCCTTTCCCCGACGACCAGTTGCCCGAACCGACCGCGCCGCAGCACGAGCCCGACGAGCAGGCCGTGGCCGGCGAGACCCTCGAACTGCTCTTCCTCACCGCCATCCAGCACCTCCCGCCCCGCCAGCGGGCCGCGGTGATCCTGCGCGATGTCGCCGGCTGGTCGGCGCAGGAGACCGCCGACCTGCTGGGCGCGAGCGTGGCCTCGGCCAACAGCGCGGTACAGCGCGGCCGTTCGGCTCTGCGGGAGGCGCTGCCGGGCCGCCGGGAGGACTGGGCGGCCCCGGCCACGGCACCCAGCGCCACGGACATGGCCCTGCTGCAGCGCTACATGGACGCCGCCGCCCGAGCCGACATCGACGCCATGGTCGACCTCGTCCGCGAGGACGCGGTGCTCACCATGCCGCCGAACCCCTACTGGTTCACCTCCCGCGACGCGCTCTTCGGCTTCGTACGCCCCAACCTCGACCCCGCGTCCCCGATGTTCGCCGGCCACTGGCGCCACCTGCCCGTACGCGCCAACGGCCAGCCCGCCGTGGCCGGTTACCTGCAACGCCCCGGGACCAGTGTCTTCCGGGCCCAGCTCATCGACGTACTGCGGATCGAGGACGGCCGGATCGCCGAGATCACCACCTTCGAGCCCCACCTCTTCCCGGCCTTCGGACTGCCGATGACTCTCTGACCGATGAGTTCACGGCTGTGGCGCGTCCTATGAGCGACGGACGTTCACAAAGCCGAACGGAGCTCACCAGTCATGTTGCTGAAGGACAGGGTCGCGGTCGTGTACGGCGGAGCCGGTGCGCTCGGGGCCGGGGTGGCGCGGGAGTACACGCTGGCCGGGGCGCGGGTGTTCCTCGCCGGGCGTACGGAGACCACGCTGCGGGAGGTCGCGGCGGAGACCGGCGCCGAGTACGACGTGCTCGACGCGGAGGACGAGGCGGCCGTGGAGGCGCACGCGGCCGCCGTGGTCGAGCGGGCGGGCCGGATCGACGTCTCTTTCAACCTCGTACCGCGGGGGGACCTCCAGGGCGTCCCGCTGACCGAGATGTCGGTCGAGGACTACACCAGGCCGGTGGTGCGAGGCATCGCCTGCCAGTTCATCACCGCCCGGGCGGCCGCCCGCCGGATGGCCGCACAGGGTTCGGGCGTGATCCTCGCCCTGAACAGCGGTTCCCACAACGGCACCCCGATGCTCGGCGGTACCGGCGCCGCCGACGGCGCGATCGACGCGCTGATCCGCCAACTCGCCCAGGAGCTCGGGCCGTCCGGCGTCCGGGTCTGCGGGATCTGGACCGCCGGGGTCACCGACACCCTCACCCCGGAGAAGCTGAGCGCGGCGGGCGCCCCGGCGATGGACGAGGCGGCGGTGGCCGGTATCCGCACCCACCTGGACTCGCTGCGGATGACAAAACGCTCCCCGCGTATCGCGGACATCGCGGCACTGGCGACATTCCTCGCCTCGGACGCCGGAGTCGCCCTCACAGGCACCTGGATCAACGCGACCGCCGGGATGTTCCCGAGCTGACACCGACGGCCCCGGCCGTCGCGAGTGCACGCCATCGTCGCCGCAGCCCGGGCATGGCTCGCCGCCATGCCGAGTGCCACCACCCGGGCCGGGCGCACGACGGCTACATCGGCCTGATCGAGGACGTCGAGGCGGTCGTTCAGCGCGAGGTAGGGCGGCCGTACGAACTCCTGTGACGTTCGTGGAGGGGTTCGCCCGGCCGGCGCAGCGGCTCTCCCTGGTGGGGGAGGCCGGTGGGCTCGCCGTGATCGGCCTTGGTTCCACCGTCGCCGCTACCGGGCGCAAGGACTGACACCCCGGCCACTGATGGCCTCGCGTAGGCGGATATTCCCTGGCATCGACGCCCGCCCTGGGCGGAGACTCGTGCCATGGCGGACATGGGGGCGTTCCGGGAGGCGGTCGCCGGGTGGGCGGGTGGTGGGCCCGAGGGTCCTGCTCGTGAGCTGGTCGATCGGCTGGGAGTGCGGGTCGCCGTGCTGCTCGAAGGGCCGAGCGATGTCGCCGCCGTCGACGCGCTGGCTGCGCGGCGCGGGCGGGAGCCGGCGGCCGAGGGGGTGTGCCTGCTGTCGATGGGCGGTGCGATGAACGTCGGGCGCTACGCCCGCCTCCTCGGACCACCCGGCCTGGGCCTGCGCCTGACCGGGCTGTGCGACGAGCGGGAGCGGCCCTACTACGCCCGCGGCCTGGAGCGGGCCGGTGCCGCACCACACGGGTTCTTCGTCTGCGCCGCCGATCTGGAGGACGAGCTCGTCCGCGCCCTCGGGCCATCCCGGGTCGCCGAACTCGTCCGCGCCGAGGGCGACCAGCGCTCCCTGCAGACCTTCCTCAACCAGCCAGCCCAGCAGGGCCTACCCGCACAGCGGCAGATGCGCCGCTTCCTCGGCACGAAATCGGGGCGGAAGATCCATTACGGCCGGGTCCTCGTCGAGGCCCTGGAACCCGACCGCGTGCCCGCGCCGCTGGACGGGCTGCTCGCCTGCCTTTTGACGGATTGACGGAGCAGCGCGCGAACCCCTGGTGGAGCTGAGCCGTTGATTCGTCGGCAGTCTGCGGCGAGGGTGCCGAGGATCCGGCGATGGCGGACTACCCGGCACGCTCGTGATCGATGAACGCGGTCAACGCGGCCGCAGCTGCGTCAGGTTGCTCGAAAACGGCGCAGAACTGTGGTGTCTCCCCCGCCCTCGGCGCACGCCAAGACGGTCCGCGAGCGCAGCGCCAACACCCGAGCGGTGGTACGCCGCCGCGACCAACCGCCGCGCGTCGCACGCTCCGACTCGGTCAGCCCGCCAGCCCCAGCGCCTCCGCCAGCGCCCGGTACCCCGGCAACGGGTCGGTGTCCTCGGGGTGCAGTAGCTGGAGCGCCACATGGTCGGCGCCCGCCTCCTGGTGGGCGCGGACGCCCTCCACCACCCGGGACGTCTCGCCGTGCAGGATCAGCGCGTCGAAGAGGCGGTCGCTGCCGCCGTCCGCGAAGTCGGTGTCGTCGAAGCCCAGCCGGCGGAGGTTGCTGAGGTAGTTGGTCCGGTTCAGGTAGAAGCCCAGGGTGGCGTCGCCGATGGCGCGGGCCCGGGAGCGGTCCGTCTCCAGGACCACCTTCTGCTCGGGGGCCAGGATCGGTCCGGTGCCGAGGATCTGGCGTGCCTGGCGGGTGTGGTCCGGGGTGACGAGGTAGGGGTGCGCGGCCGCCGCGCGATCGCGGGCCAGGCGCAGTACCCGGGGGCCGAGGGCTGCCAGGGCGCGGCGCGCCACCGGGACGCCGGCCTCGTCGAGGACGTCCAGGTAGTCGTTCAGGGCCTGGTACGGCCGTACGAACTCCTTGTTCGCCTCCGGGTGACCCGCGCCGATGCCCAGCAGGAAGCGGTCCGCGTGGCGCTCGGCGATACGGCGGTACGAACGCGCGACCCCGTCGGCCGGGTTGGCCCAGATGTTCACGATGCCGGTGGCGACGACCAGGGTCTCGGTGGCGTCGAGCAGCCGCTCGACCACGGTCAGGTCGGGGTCGGTCACGTTGCCGAGCCACAGCGTGCCGTAGCCCAGGCGTTCCAGCTCGACGGCGAGTTCGGGCTCGGTGTTCGCCAGGCGCCACACGCCGAAGGCACCCAGGTCGATCCTGTCCGTCTTGTCCATGGTCTCGTTCATATCAGGCGCAACCGAGGGTCAGCGACAGCCATTCCGATCGCCATCGAAATAAGCACCTTCACATCACCGGCGATCACATGTCTGAACAGACTTTACATACATGGCCCTTGACGCGTCCGCGACATCATCTCTAGCTTCGCAGAGAAAGCGCTTTCCGTCTCTATCTCTCCCGCACGTCCGGTCACACCCCTGAACCCGAACGGAGACGAACGATGCATGTGAGACCAGTCATCGCGTCCGTCGGCCTCCTCGCCGGCACGCTCGTCGCACTGTCCGGCACCCCCGCGCAGGCCGCGTCCACCGTGCTGTACGTGTCGCCGAGCGGCACCGACAGTGCGGCCGGCACCCAGTCGGCGCCGACCACGCTCACCTCGGCGATCGGCCGTATCGCCTCCGGCGGCACGATCTACCTGCGCGGCGGGACCTACAACTACTCCTCGACCGTGACCGTCCCGGCCGGCTCCAACGGCACCTCCGGCGCCCTCACCACCCTCTCCGCCTACCCGGGCGAGAAGCCGGTGCTCAACTTCTCGGCGCAGAGCGAGAGTTCCGCCAACCGGGGCATCCAGCTGTACGCCAACTACTGGCACCTGTACGGCCTCACCGTCGAGCACGCCGGTGACAACGGCATCTACGTCGGCGGCAGCGACAACGTCATCGAGCGTGCCGTCACCGCGTACAACCACGACACCGGGCTGCAACTCGGACGGATCTCCTCCAGCACGCCCAGCAGCCAGTGGCCCGCCAACAACCTGGTCGTCAGCTCGGAGTCGCACGACAACGCCGACAGCGACGGGGAGGACGCGGACGGGTTCGCCAGCAAGCTGACCACCGGGACCGGGAACGTCTTCCGGTACGACGTCTCGCACCACAACATCGACGACGGCTGGGATCTCTACACCAAGACCGACACCGGGGCGATCGGGCCGGTCACCATCGAGTACTCGCTCTCCTACGGCAACGGGACGCTCAGCGACGGCAGCCAGAGCGGGAACGGCGACCGCAACGGCTACAAGCTCGGCGGCGACGACATCGCCGTCAACCACGTGGTGCAGCACGACATCGCCTACGGCAACGGGCACCACGGGTTCACCTACAACAGCAATCCCGGCACGATGACCGTCTCCAACAACGTGGGCATCGACAACGCCGAGCGCAACTTCTCCTTCGACAAGGGTACGTCGGTGTTCCGCACCGACACCTCGTGCCGGTTCGCCGTCGACGGCTCCAACGACAAGACCGTCGGCAACACCGACAGCTCCAACCAGTTCTGGACGGGCACCAACGGCTCCCGGTGCGCCTCCTACGCGGGCACCCTCGGCTGGTCCTTCGCCTCGTCCGGCAAGCTGAACGTCACCTTCGGCGGGACCGTCGTCAACCCGTAGCCCCCTCCGCACACGACTCGGCCCGGGTGTCCACAGGGTGTGGACACCCGGGCCGGGTCGTGCGGTGCGCGGGGCTCAGTTCCGTACCGTCAGGTACAGCCAGCCGCCCCAGGTGTCCGCGTTGCTCGTGTCCTTGGTGCTGTGGACGTACTCCGTCCGCACCCGGAACCGCTGGTTCACCGCGTGGGTGAGGGCCAGGTGGGTCACGCCGGTGCTTCCCGGCGCCATCGAGAAGCAGGACGACGTGCCGATGGTGTGCCAGGCGCCGCTGTAGTACTCCTGGGCCTGGAACTTCATGCACTGCCCGGACTTGTCCGGCGTCACCGTGCCCACCACCTGCGGCTGAACGGTGTGGTGGTAGACGCGGTAGGTGACCCCGCTGTAGGTGGTGCTGGTGTCGTAGCCGCCCAGCTTCTCCGCGATCTTCACCTGGGTGGCGGCGGAGTGGGTGGCCGTGGCGGGGGCGTAGCGGTAGTCGCCCGCGAAGGACGCCGTGTAGACGGTGTTGCGGGTGGGCTTGTACGTCGTCTTCAGGTTGCCCTTGCTGTCCACGGTGCCGGTCTTCAGCAGCGTCTTCTTGCCGCCGGCGGGCGTGGCGTAGACCGAGAGCGTACGGCCGTTGTACGTCGCGCCGAGGTGGGCGGTGACGGTCGCCGTCGCGTCGTAGGCGTACGTCGACTTGTCCGTGGTGACCGTGACCGTCGACTTGGCGCGGGACACCTGGACGATCGCCGAGGCGGTGGCCGCCTGGTGGGCCGCGTCGCCCGGGTAGCTCACGGTGTAGGTGTCGGCGCCGCCGACGGCCGGGGTGTCCTTGACCGTGATCGTGCCGTCGGCCGCGACGGGCGCGGTCCAGGTCGCCGGGGTCGTGGTGTTTGCGGCGTCGGTGCGGGTGACGGTGACCGTCTCGCCGGCGGGGTAGGGCGCGTCGCCGAGTTTGCCGCTGAAGGAGAGGGCCGTGGCGCGGGTGGCGGTGGCGGGGGCCTTCAGGGTGAGGGCCGGGGCGTAGGCGGAGACCGTCAGGCTCGGGTCGTCGGCGCTCGGCTCGTGAGTGGCGTCACCCGCGTAGGAGAGGTGGTAGGTGAACCACCCGGCAGCCTCCGGCGCGTCGGTCACCGTGAACTCGTCGGTGGCCGGGTCGACGGTCACCGAGGGGAGCTGGACCGTCTCGTGGGTGTCCTCGTTGATGCGGGACACGTCGATCGTGGTGCCCTGCGGGAAGGTGCCGAAGCCCAGTTCGGCGGTGAGCGTGCCCTTGATGACGACCGAGTGCGGGCTCGCCGAGTCGATCTCCGGGGCCTCGACGGTCGTGGGCAGCCGTGCCACGTACACCTTCAGGTCCGCCGTCGCGGGGCGGTGGGTGGCGTCTCCGGCGTACGACACCCGGTAGGTGTACGTGCCCGCGTCCTGCCTGGTGTCGCTGACGCTGAACGTGCCGTCGGCGCCGACCGTGGCGTCGGGCAGGGCCTCGCCGTCGCGGGTGACCTGGAGGGCGGCCCCGGCCGGGAGGAAGCCCTTGGTGGCGAGGGCGCCGGTGAAGGTGAACTGCTGGGTGGGGACCGCGTACTGGGGCGGGTTCAGGGTGAGGGTGGTGTCGCTGAGCTTCGCGGAGCCGAGCACGTCGAGGGTGTAGGCGCCGGAGGAGTCCTTGGTGACGGCGTAGAGGGTGGTGCCGTCTCCGCCCCACGCCAGGCCGTCCGGGGCGACGGTGGTGCCGGAGGGGAAGGTGACGTGGTTCTCCGCCAGGGTGGAACCGGCGTAGAGGTAGAGGCCCGCGGTGCTGGCCGAGGCGATCGTGCCGTCGGTGTCGATCGCGAGCGAGGCCGGGCCCACGGCGCCGGTGTAGTACGGGGCGGGGTTGGCGCGCAGCAGGTCCGAGGTGCGGTAGATCTCTAGGGCGGGCTGCTGGGTGGCGGCGAGCAGGACCTTGGCACCGTCGGAGGTGACCTGGAGCCCGGTCGCGGTGCCGCCGTAGACGTCCGTGTCGGCCTTGGCGGTCGCCGTGCCCGAGGAGACGTCGAAGGTCGCCACGTGGCTGAGGCTGTTCAGCGGCTCCTCGGCGGCGAGCACTCCGCCGCCGGCCGCCAGCAGCGGCGGGACCGACCAGTGGGACAGGGTGGGCGTGGACACCGTACCGGAGGCGTCGACGGAGCCGATCGCACCCTTGCCGTCGGCCGTTTCGTAGCCGTACCAGACCTTGTCGCCCGCCACGGCGACGGAGACGGGCGCGCTGCCGGTACCGGTCGCGTAGCGGGCGGTCTCCGTCAGGGTCGCGGTGTCGATGGCGGCGACCGCGTCACCGTCGGCGAGGGCCGCGTAGAGGGTGGAGCCGTCGGCGGACAGCGCGAGCCCCGTGGCACCCTGCTCGTCCGCGATGGTGGTGACGGGGTTGCCGGACAGGTCTGTGACCAGGATGCCGGTCGTACCGGTGCCCTGGCTGAAGAAGAGGTGCTGGTGGGCGGGGTCGGCCACCATGTGCGCGTAATGCGACAGCGGGAGTGCCGCAGTGCTGTCTGCCGAGGCGGCAGGTGCGGTGAAGCCGACGGTGGCGGTGGTCAGCCCGACGACGATGGATATCGCCGTCGAGAGCGAGACCTGCTTGAGGCGCATGGAGCTCCGGGGAAACTGGTTTACCTGTGTGCGGAGGCCGGGCGGATGACAACGACCCTCGGTCACGGGGGTGTTCGCCGTAAACCCGTCGCATGTCATGACCTGGCAAAACTTGGAAGCCATCGAAAGCTGTGGGTCAGTCGGCCAGGACCGCGCCGAAGCAGGGGCGGGTGCCCGGGCCCAGCCGCTGGCCCGTGTGCAGGGGGCCGGTGCCGGTGGGGCCGGTCGCGGTGCCGGGGAGGTAGTGGAGGCGGCCCTTCTCGTCGGCCCTGGCAAGGAGTTCGGCCCGGCCGTCGCGGGTGGGGCCGTGTGCCGTGCCCCGGACGACGACCACGGCGCCGGCCTGCTTCCTGCCGCCCA
The DNA here is from genome assembly GCF_055634995.1 of Streptomyces sp. NPDC111744. Lineage (NCBI taxonomy): Bacteria > Bacillati > Actinomycetota > Actinomycetes > Kitasatosporales > Streptomycetaceae > Streptomyces > Streptomyces sp. NPDC111744. Next base: position 406,328 of record NZ_JBVKCG010000004.1, on the reverse strand, counting down.
CGGTGGCCGACCTGTCGCCGAGGACGAGGTCGCGGTGGCCGTCGCCGTTGAGGTCGTCCGGGAACTTCGCGGTGGCCTCGGCCGCCGGCGCGGTGAGCGCCGGCGGCGTCCGCCCCGAGGCGGGGAGCGCGGCGGCGAGCAGAACGGTGCGCGTGCGCAAGGGGTCCCCCGTGGACGAGACATGGATGAGTCGTGGATGAGTGCGGATGGTGCCGGTGCTACTGCGAAGACCCCTGGGGACGGCGCTGGGTTGTACGGGATTTCGGTGAACTCCGAGGTGGCTGCGGCCCTACGGCCGGCGACCCGCGAAGTGGGCGAAGGTGTGGCTGAAGTACCAGGTGTCCTGGGCGATCCCGGAGCAGGAGTTGGAGCCGCCGGTGCCGACGCAGCCGCCGTTGTCGCGCTGGAGGGCCCAGAAGGAGAGGGTGTCGATGCCCCGGGCGGCGGCCCAGTGCTCGACCTGTACGGCGTTCTGGGTGGTGAAGGTCTCCTCGGGGCCGTAGTCGTCGATGCCGGGCATCTCGGTGACGCCGACCATGCCCCACAGCTCCTTGGAGCTCTTGTACGGGTAGAGGGCGGCGAGTTGGGCGTGCAGGCCGTCGGCCGCGGTCGTGGTGTCGGCGGCCATGTCGTGGGTGGCGCCGTCGTAGTAGTCGAAGGTCATGATGTTGACGACGTCCACGCGCGCGTGGTGGGCGACGGCGTTCTGGAGGACGGCCAGGCCGTTGGCCTCCAGGCCCTTGGTCGTGGTCGGCAGGGTGTAGGAGAACTGGAGCGGGTGGCCAGTGCGGTCGGCCCAGTGCTCCGCCTTGGCGATCGCCTGGTTGCGGCGGTCGATTCCCGCGGTGTCGGCGAGGGAGTCGGCCTCGATGTCGAGGTCGATGCGGGAGATGCCGTACGTCGTGACGAGCTTCTCGTACACCCCGGCGATGGCGTCCACGTCGGTGCAGCTGTCGGCGAGTTCGGTGCCGGTGGTGTCGGCGCCGTAGCCGCCGAAGGAGGGGATGGCGTTGCCGCCGCGGGACTGGAGGGTGGCGATGTCGGCGCCGAAGGTCGACCCGGAGATGGGCTGGGTGGTGTCGCCGTTCCAGTCGGCGGTGCAGGAACCCGCGTTGGGCGTCTGGAGGAAGGCCAGGGTGAGGTACTTGTTTCCGGACTCGGCGGCGAGCGCGGCGGGGCTCTGGCCGGTCCAGGCCTCGACGTAGGGTGCCGCGACCCGCGCGGGCATGGGCTTCACGGCGGGGTGCGGGGAGGCGTGCGCGGCGCCTGACCCGAGCGCAACGAGCGCGGTGGACAGGGCGGTTGCGGTCAGGGCGGCGTGCAGGGCACGAGTGCGTCTCATGGACGCCCATATTTGGACTAGACCAATTTACTGTCAAGGTTCCTTACAATCGCCGGCGCGGCACCCTCAACCCGATCGGTGGAGAACGCCAGTTGGCAGCCGGTGGCCGGATCTTTTCCATGCGGAGATTTGAACTGAACATAAGAGAGTCATTACTGTCTGGGATCCGTACTACAAGTTGATCCTTCGCTCGACTCTTCGCTCGGAAGGAGCTCGCCTCCGTGGCGTTCCACCGTCGTCCCAAGCAGCCGAGCCGTGCTCGCGTCACCGTGCTCACCACCGCCGCCGCTGCCGCCATGGCCCTCTCCTCGCAGGCGGCCGACGCCGCGCCCGGCGAGAAGCCGGGCAAGGACGAGGTGAAGTCCCGGGTGGACAAGCTGTACGAGGAGGCCGAGCAGGCCACCGAGAAGTTCAACGGGGCCAAGGAGAAGCAGGAGAAGCTCCAGAAGCAGATATCCGCGCTGCAGGACTCGGTCGCGCGCGGTCAGGACGAGCTCAACGCACTGCGGGACGGCATCGGCGGCATGGCCACCGCCCAGTACCGCAGCGGCGGCCTCGACCCGTCCCTCCAGCTGTTCCTCTCCGCCGACCCGGACGACTATCTGGACAAGGCGGCCACGCTGGACCAGCTGAGCGGCCAGCAGGTCGAGTCGCTGAAGAAGATCCAGGCCAAGCAGCGTGAGCTGGCCCAGGAGCGGGCGGAAGCCACCGGCAAGCTCAAGGACCTGGCCGCCACCCGCACCGAACTCGGGGCGAAGAAGAGGGAAGTTCAGGCCAAGCTGGCCGAGGCGCAGAAGCTGCTCAACAGCCTCACCGCCGCCGAGAAGGCAGCGCTCGCCGCGGAGCAGGACCGCGCCAGCCGTTCGTCCAGCGAGCGGGTGGACCTGGGCGACGACACCTCCGCCACCGGCCGGGCCGCGGCCGCCTTCGCCGCCGCCAAGACCAGACTGGGCACGCCGTACGTCTACGGCGCCACCGGCCCGTCCTCCTTCGACTGCTCGGGCCTGACCTCCTGGGCCTACGCGCAGGCCGGGGTCTCCATCCCGCGTACCTCCGAGTCGCAGACGACGATCGGCACCAGGATCTACTCGACGTCCGACCTCCAGGTCGGCGACCTGGTCTTCTTCTTCAACGACCTGCACCACGTCGGCCTGTACGCGGGCAACGGGCAGATCCTGCACGCCCCGCGCACCGGCACGGTCGTCCGTTACGAGTCGATGAGCACCATCGGCGGGCCGTTCATGTTCGGCGTCCGGGTGTGACGGACGTCAGCGGGACCTGATCCTGGCGTCCTCCAGACAGTGCAGGACCGCCGCGACCCGCGGTCCACCCGGTGGGCCGGGGACAGGTCGAGCTTGGCGAAGACGCTCCGGATGTGCTTGTGCACGGCGCCGTCGGTGACGACGAGGCGTTCGGCGATCGCGGAGTGGCCGAGGCCCTCGGCCACCAGGGGGAGTACGTCGCGTTCGCGCGGGCTCAGCCGTTCCAGGCGGGTGTCCTGGCGGGAGCGGGTGAAGAGCTGGGCGACGACCTCGGGGCCGATCGCGGTACCGCCGTCCGCCACCCGGTGCAGCGCGTCGAGGAACTCCTCGACCCGGCCCACCCGTTCCTTCAGCAGATAGCCCAGACCGCCGACCCTGCCGGTGAGCAGCTGGGTGGCGAAGCTCCGCTCGACGTACGCCGACAGGACGAGCACGGCGAGGCCGGGGTGGCGGCGCCGGGCCTCCACAGCTGCGCGGATCCCCTCGTCGGTGTGGGTGGGCGGCATCCTGACGTCGGGGATGGCGATGTCCGGGCGGTGGGTGTCGATGGCGGCCAGGGCGTCGTCGGCCGTTCCGCTGGTGGCCGCCATGTCGAGGCCCTCGGCGCGCAGCAGCAGGGCGAGGCCCTCACGGAGCAGCGGGTCGTCCTCGGCCATCACGATCCGCAGGACGCGCTCCGCGTTGTGCACGACGTCGGGTTCCACAGGGCAGTTCCACTTCCAGGGTGGTCGGGCCGCCTGCCGGGCTGGTCAGGCGGAGGGTGCCGTCGTGCGCCGCGACCCGGCGGCGGATGCCGGTCAGCCCGGAGCCGCCGGCCGAGTCGGCGCCGCCCCGGCCGTCGTCGGTGACGGTCAGGGTGAGCCGCCGGCCGCCGTCCCGACCGGGACTGGATCCGCACCCTGACCGAGCGGGTCGGGCTGGCCGACCGGCTCCACCAGCGCCCCGCCGGGGCCGCCCGCTTCGCACAAAGTTCGAAGATGTCCGCACGGCGCACACCGCCGCCCCGGAACGGCCAGACTGCACCCCATGGCTCGTCTGAGGTTCGCCCTCGTCCTCGCGATGGTCACCCTCCTCCTGCTCCCCGTCTCCCGGCCGGAGACCCCCCGCCCCTCCGCCGCGCCCGGCCCCTTCGGGGCGTACGTCGGTTATGGCGCCGAAGGGGTACGGCGGGTGAGCGACCTGGGCGCCTGGCTCGGACCCGACGAACCCCGGGTCGGACACACCTATCTGCCCGGTGACGTGTGGCGGAACGTCGAGGGCGCCCCGGACTTCGTACGGCTGTGGGCACGGTGGCGGCGGGCCGAGCGGGACCGGCTGCTCGTGCTCAACGTGCCGATGCTGGAACGGACCGAGGACCATCTGCCCGACGCCGAAGTGCGACGCCGACTGCGCCTCGGGGCAGGCGGGGTGTACGACGGCCACTTCCGGGCGCTGGCCCGGCGGCTGGTGGCGGTCGGCGCCCCGGACACCGTCGTCGTGCTCGGCTGGGAGATGAACGGGGTGACGTACACCCACCGCTGCGGGCCGGACCCGGCCGCCTGGAAGGCGTACTGGGTGCGGATCGTCACGGCGATGCGGTCGGTGCCGGGCCAGCGGTTCCGGTTCGACTTCGCGCCCAACCGGGGGCGGGACGCGATCCCCTGGACCCGGTGCTATCCGGGGGACCGGTTCGTGGACGTCATCGGCATGGACGCCTACGACTCCCCGCGCGGGACGTCCTTCGCGGAGCAGGTCGCGGAGCCGTACGGGCTGCGGGCGCAGGTGGAGTTCGCCCGCGCCCACGGGAAACCGGTCTCCTATCCCGAGTGGGGGCTGTACGAGAACGGCGACGATCCGGCGTATCTGCGAGGCATGCTGGAGTGGTTCGCGAGCAACAGGCCCGTCTACCAGACGATCACCGACTACTGCCCGCACGGGGTGTGGCGCTGCCGCGACAACCCCCGGTCCACGGCCGTCTACCGGTCCCTGATAAGGAAGTAGTGATCTTCAGCCCTGCGCGCTGGGCCCGCGCTTCCTCGATCTGAGGCGGGCGAAGAGCCAGAGGAACAAGCAGGAGAACAGAAGGCCCCCCACTAGGTCGATCACGGCGTCCAGCAGCTTCCCGGCGGAGAATCCGGACCCCGAGGCGAGGGCGAAGGCGAGGAAGAGCAGGGCGCCGAGGAACTTGAGCAGCGTGTTGCCGACCATCAAGAAGGCCACGGGTGTCAGCGGTACGTCGCGCCAGCTCTTGCGCGCGGTGCGTCTCCTCCCTGCGTCGTCCCTGTCCATGGCCGGATTCTTGCATCACCGTGAACCCGGTGAGGCCTCCGTTGCCCTGCGTCATCCCTTCAGGAGGAGTTCGCACTCGACGGGCCGAAGAACTCGATCTCCGCGATGGCCACTTGGGTGCGGCTCGATTCCTGGTACGCCGACTCGATCGTGAAGCGGACGGAAATGACGTTCTTCGCGCGGAAGTCGCGGGTCTGGCCGCCGGCCGTCTGGTCGAGGGTGATCTCCCGGGTCTCCGTCTTGCCGTCGGACGTCTTGATGGTCGCCTTCATCCGGTGCGGCAGCGCCGACTTCTTCAGCTGGTCGAAGTGGGTCGACTCGCCGGAGGTGATGACGACGTTCAGCAGGGGGGTCGGTTCGTTGAAGCGGGCCTCGAGCCACTCGCCCTCGCCGCCCTGGACGACGCCGGGGCCCCACCAGGTGTTGTTCAGCTTGTCGAAGACGAGGTCCGGCTTGTGACCGGCGTACGAGCGGGACGCGCTGACCTTGTCCGGGGAGACCTGGGCGCGCTTGGCGAAGTGGTCGCGGGTGGCGCTCACCGCGTTCGGGATGTTGATCACCAGGACCGTGACGAGGGCGATGACGACGGCCGCGACGATCCAGCTCAGCACGCGGTCGAAGGTGCGGCGGAGGCGGGGGCGGTCGCCGGCCCAGGGGGTCTCGCGGTTGCGGAAGTCGAAGATGCGGCGCCACCAGGGGCGGCGGGCCGCAGGGTCGGTGTGGCCGTTGCCGGCCATGGGCATGGCGCAGCGGGTGCAGAAGTGGCGGTCGGGGCGGTTGGGGGTGGCGCACCAGGGGCAGGGGGTGCCGCCGTGGGCGCCGAGGTCTTCGCCGGGGGCGCGGACGGCCTGCGGGCGCTGGGGGGTGGGGCGGCCGGGGAGTACGGGGGTGATGGAAGGGGGCGCCGGGGCAGGGGGGTTCGGGTCCGTTACGGGGATGAGCAGGCGGCGGGCTCGGTCGTGGTCGCCTTCGGCGGGTCCCTGCGGGGGCTGGGGGGCGTCGGGGGCTTGTGGAGTGGGGGTGGGTGCAGAGGTGGACGTGGGTGCGGGGATGGGGGTGGTTTCGGCCGTGGGTGTGGTGGCGGGCAGTGGGGGCTGGTCGCGCTCACGCGGCGGTAGCCGCACATCCGAATCAGCCCCGCGCCCCTGAAGGGGCGCTGTCGTTGCCGTTCCTCGTAGGTCCCGCTGGGCGGAGGCCAAGCCCGTGACGCCGTCACTGCGAGTGAAGGCGTCCCAGCCCGGGGCGGCCGAACCAGGTGCGGACGCCGAACCCGGGGCCGGAGTCGGTGCCGAAGCCGGGGCCGGAGTCGGTGCCGAAGCCGGGGTCGGGGTCGGGGTCGGGGTCGGGGTCGGTGCAAGGGTGGCGGGCTGTTGGGGCTCGCCCCCCGTCGCCGCCCAGCTCAGTACCGAGCCGCACGCGTCGCAGAAGGACTGGCCCGGTTCCGCGACCGTGCCGCACTCCGTGCAGTTCCGGTTGGTCGTCATCGCTGCGGGGTCCTTTCGGCGGACGAAGAAGAAGCGGTCACCTGGACCGTGTAGGGCATATGAGCGGGGCGGGCTGCGGCCACGAGGTGTTCCAGGCGGACCTCGTCGGCCGGAGTGGGGGAGGGGAGCGTGAGGTGGACGTGCAGGCGGGGGCGGGGTTCCCCTGGGACGGGGCCCAGCGGGCGGGCGCTCCAGTCGGCGCCGCCGCTCTCCGTGATCTCCGGTGTCACGCCGAAGGCCAGCCGGACCGTTTCGGAGAGACCTCGGCGGGTGCCCCGGATGCGGTGCAGATGCGCGGCTGCCGCCACGGCCGCGCGCAGCAGGGGTTCCGCTTCCGTGCCGTCCGTCTCCGCGCCGACCCACGTGCCGAGCCATTCCGCGAAGTCCAGCGGGGCCAGGGCCGGGTCGAAGTAGCTGGGCAGGCAGTCGAGGGCGTTCGGGATCGGGGCGATCACGTCGTCCAGGCCGGCTACGAAGCGCAGCGCGAGGTCGTCGTCGGCGAAGACCGCCGGGAGCATCGCGCCGATGGGGGCGGAGGAGCCGAGGCCGTCGATGGAACCTCTCAACGGACGTCTCCTGTCGATTCCTTGACGGTCATTCGCCGATCACCCGGACCCGGTGGTCGTAGGAGAAGACCAGGGACGGGGCGTCCAGGTCGATACGGTCGGTGGGGTCGCCGCGCTTGCCGTTGAGCGGGTCGGCGGGGTGCAGCACGACCTCGTCGACGAGCTCGATGCCGGGGACGCGTTGCAGCACCGCGAAGATTTCGCCCGACTGCACCGGGCGCCCGAACGGCCAGCCCTTGCCGTCCGCGCCGCCGGTGAGGGGGTCGAGGTGGCGGTAGAGGGCGTCGTGGGCCTGACGGCGGACCCGGTCGACGTCCACGCCACGGAAGGCATGGACGGTGGCGACGACGGTGACGCCCTGGTAGAACGGCGGCCCGACGGCCAACCGGGTGCCGATCAGCCGGCGTTCGTCCAGGTGGCGGGTGATGCGGTCCAACAGGGCGTCGCCGGGGACGAGTTGCTCGAAGCGGAGACGGCCGCCGGGGTCCGGAACCGCCTGGGGCACGACCAGCACCCGTACCGCGTACGCCCCGTGCTCGCCCTCCTCGCCCTCGAGGCAGGTGATCCGGGCCGTCTCGGGAGCGGCGCGGCGGGCCAGCTCCTCGTAGTCGCGCAGGGTCACCGCCCGCTCCTGGGCGCGCAGGGTGATCGGGGCGCGGACCTTCGCCTCGGCGACCGTCTCGCCGTCCACTCCCCCGCGCGCGGCCTCCCGGTTGACGACCTCCGAGACATACGGGATGGAGGAGCGCAGAATCTGTACGGCCCCTCGCGCCACGTTGCCGTCCCGGCCGCCGCCCGTGCGGTAGCGGCGGGCCCGGATGACCGCCCCCTTCGGGGCGACCGCGCCGTACTGGCGCAGTGAGCCGTCCGGTTCGCGGACCGCGGGGCCGAAGGCGATCTCGCCGGTGGTCGCGTCGAGGGTGAGGTGCCGGTCGTACGGGCCCGAGGCCGCGAAGTGCGGGACGACCTGCCAGTCCACCCAGCCGCCCTCGCCGTCGTGCTCGGCGGTCTGGAGGAGGAGCGGCGGGGTGTCCCCGACGACGGGCGCGTGGGCCAGCCGCAGCCGCTGGCCGGGCAGGCCCGTCGACTCGCCGAGCGCCTCGTCCTCCACCGTCTCCGCGTGTACGGCCGCGGTCGTGCCGCCCACGGTGCAGGCCTCGACGAACCGGACCGTCGGAGAAGTCGTGTAGAAGGGCTGGTCGGAACGCGGCTCGGTGACCCGGCAGCGCAGCCAGCTCGCCTCCAGGCCACCGTTGCGGGACAGGACGTGACCGCCGGGGACGTGCAGCACGACCTCGCCGGGGCGGTTGAGGCCACCCGTGCCGTCCCGGTCGACCTCGCACTCCCGCCAGCCGTCCTCCGTCCACGCCTCCCACACCAGCGGGGGCTGCCGCGGGTCCACGCCGACACCGTCGACCCGGCTGTCCAGATCGAGGGCGACCGCGCAGTGCGGGACGGCGGCGGAGAGGCCGAGCAGCATGCAGTCACCGGGGTTCGGGGACTCGGCGAAGCACAACAGGTCCTTGCCCTCGGCAAGTTCGTGGGTGAGGTCGACGACGGCCGAGCCGTGCTGCTGCCGCAAGAGGTGCCGCAACTCGCTCGGCACGATGGTCAGTTCGCGTTCGGTCGCGAACACCACCGCCTCCTGTGTCTCGGTACGGCGGGTCGCCACCTCGGTGCCGACCGGCACCGGAACCGGATCCTCCTGGGCCGCCGACAGCCAGAACGTCACGTCCGTACGGGCCGCCGACGGCGGGAACAGTGTGATGCCGACCAGGTCCAGGAAGGCGAGATGGTTCTTCTCCGGGACCCGGTTGAGGCGGTACACGATCTGGTCGGCCATGTGCGCGACCGTCTCCACCAGCGTGATGCCGGGGTCGGAGACGTTGTGGTCGGTCCACTCCGGGGCGCGCTGCTGGATGTAACGCTTGGCGTCGTCGACGAACTGCTGGAAGCGCCGGTCGTCGAGGTTCGGGGAGGGCAGGGCCATCGGGATCAGCGGTCGCTTTCCGAGGAGTCCGAGGAGCCGGGAGGCAGGTCCGGCTCGTCGTGGGAGGGGATGACGTAGAAGGGGAAGACCAGGCTGCGCGGATTGTTGGTGCCGCGGATCGAGTAGCGGACGTCGATCATCAGCACGCTCGGGTCGGCGCCGGTGGTGACCTCGACGTCCTCGACCTCGATCCTGGGCTCCCAGCGGTCGAGGCTGACGTACACCTCGTGCTGGATACGGCCTGCGGTCTGCTCGTTGACGGGGGCGAAGACGAGGTCGTGGATGGCGCAGCCGAACTCCGGCCGCATCGGGCGTTCGCCGGGGGCCGTGGAAAGGATGAGGCGGATGGCCTCTTCCACCTCCTTCTCGCCGCTGACCAGGGCGATGCCACCGGTGGGGCCGATACGCAACGGGAACGACCAGCCGGAGCCAACGAACTGCTCTGCCATCAGCCCCGCACCCGCCCCTCCGGGAAGACCTCGCGCCCGCTCATGCCGGGATCACCATCACGGTCAGTCCGCCCATCATCAGGTTGCCCAGGACCGGCACCTCCGGGGCCTGGATCGCCACGGTGGCGAGGGAGCTGATCGCGACGGCGGCGTTGCCGCGCAGCGACAGGGCGGCGTTGGCCATCACGTTCACGGCGGCGGCGTTCACGGAGACCGCGCCCGCCGGGGACTTGATGTCGACGAGTTCCGCGCTCTGGATGGACAGCGGTCCCCCGCTCCTGAGGCTGAGCGCGCCCCCCGCCTTCAGGGACAGGTTGGCGCCGGCCTCGACCGACACCGACCTGCTGCCCTTGATGGAGACGCTGCCCTTGCTGTCCACGGTGATCTCTGTCTTCTGCCGGTCCAGGAAGACGGTCAGTCTGTCGTCGCCGCTGGCCAGCCGGACGCCCTGTTTGCGGCCCCGCTGGTCGAGCAGGTCCATGCGGTTGCCGACCCGGTCGGAGACGGTGTGGCGGGTGGCCCGGCCGCGCATGCCGTCGTGGAGCGGTACGTCCTTGACCCGGGTCGGCTTGTCCTTGCCGTTGTAGAGGCCGCCGATGACGTACGCGTGGTCCAGGGCGCCCCGGTCGAAGGCGACGAGCACCTCGTCACCGACGTCCATCGGGAAGACCCCGCCGCCGCGCACCCCGCCCCACTGCATGGTCCGGGTCCAGTCGCTGACGTAGGTGTCGTCCAGCCACGGGAACTTGAGCTTCACCCGCCCCTGCTGCAGTGGGTCCTGTACGTCGGTGACCAGGGCCTGGGCCACGCTGAGCTGCCGGTCGGCGCCGGCGCCCGAGGCACCGCCGGAGGCCACGCCGTACAGCGACCGCCACTGCCGGCCGCTGACCGTCACCCAGGTCTCGTAGTGCTTGGCGTCGCCGAAGACATGCCGTACCGAGGTGACCGTGTACTTCCCCTCGAAGGGGTCGCCGACGTCCGCGAGCGCCACCGGAACCCCCGGCCGCAGCTTCGGGTTGCCCCGGACGACCACCTCCACCTCGGCGAACGTCGACGTGACGTCGTCGGAGAGGGCGTCGGCCGCGTACTTCACCTCGGACTGCTTGTCGTACGGCGTGCGCGTCTCGACCAGCTTCGACGTCTTGAACTCGCCGGCCGCGTCACCCGGGGTGGTGCCGATGCTGTAGCCGGTGTTGGCGGCGGGTGTCACGGTCGCCGTGAGCGTCTTCTTCGTCCGTACGTCCCAGCCGCGCGACTCGACCTTGTTCACCTGGTCGGAGGCGGTGACCGCGGTGCGCAGCCGCAGGATGTCGTGCCCGGCCTCCAGTACGAACGGGCTCTTGTCGCCGTCGGTCTGCGGCGACGGCGCCCCCGAGGCGCTCTTCTGCTTCACGAACTGGAACTTGCCGTCGGCGTCCACCGACATGACCATCTCGTTCTCGTCGGCCAGCCGGGCCAGGAAGTCCCAGTCGCTGACGTTCGACTGGCTGATGAACTCGTAGACGGTCTTGGTGGCCTGGATCCGCCCGATCGGCACGCCGTCCTGCGCGGCCAGCTTGCGGGCGATGTCGGAGGCGGTCTGGTTGCGGTAGGCGACCACGCGGCGCTGCCGCATCAGCCGGAACCCGTAGTCGTAGCCCCGGACCACCGCATAGCTGCCGGTGCCGTCGTACTCGGCCTCCATCCCCGTGACCTCGCCGGTGAGCAGCGGGTCACCGGTGCCCTGACCGTCGGAGACCGGCGTGATCACCACCGGGGTGCCGAACTGGACGTCCAGCTTGCCCAGCAGCTTGCGGGACGGGTCGCGGAAGGTCAGCTGGAAGGCGGCCGGTACCCCGACGCCCTGGTCCACGTGGGCGTCGACGAGGTACCGCCCGTACTCCGAGGTGGCGGTCAGTTCCTTGCCGCCGATGACGACCTTGACGACGTTCGAGAAAGCGTGCTTCACCATCAGGACCGCACCTCCTCGGCGGCGGGCAACACCAGTTCCGTCCCCGCGGGCAGCCACCCCGGGTCGTCGATATCGTTCGCGTCCGCGATCGCCCGCCAGGCGGCCGCGTTGCCGTACTCCCGCCAGGCCAGCGACTGCAGCGAGTCCCCGGCGACGACCCGGTGCACGCGCTGCGCGGTGAGCGCGCCGGACGTCGGGTTCTGTCCCGCGGTCTTGCTCGGGATCTCGTGCAGCTGAAGCCGGCAACTGGCCCGGATCGGCATCCCGCTCGTCCCGAACAGGGAGTAGGAGACATCGACGGAGGCGACGTACGCCGTGAAGTGGGCGGTCGAGAACGAGCCCCACTGGAACACCACCCAGGGCGGCGACGGCTGCTTGGCCGCGATGCTCTTGCTGGTGACCTCGCAGCAGGCCAGCAACGACTCCACCTTCTTCATCACGTCGTTGCTGTCCGGGTCGTCGGACCGGTCCAGGAAGATCTCCACGCTCATCTCGCGCGGGTGGGTGCCGAGGAACTCCGGCAGCGCGCCGTCCCGTTCGATCGGCGCCGCCGACGACTTCCAGTCCGCCCGGCGGGCGATCGACAGCTCCGCCGGGTTGAACTCGAAGCCGAACGTCTTGATGATGCCGCCCGGGCTGGTACCGGTGCCCACGGGCGGTTCATGAATCGCGAGGGTGGCCCGCACGAGGCTCTTGCCGGCGCCCCGGCTGCTCCTGGCCATGATCTGATCTGCCTCTCAGTCCGCTCTGCTCGCTCTGTCAGCTCAGTCAGCTCAGTCGGCTCAGTCGGTGAAGCCGTGGTGGGCGATCTCCAGGACCTCCGTGGCCACGGACGGATTGCCCGCGTCCAGGGACGGCCCCTGCCAGCTCACCGGCAGCACGTCGAGCAGCCCCCACCGGGCCACCTCCGAACCGTCCGCGCGCAGCGCCGTGATCTGCCCGGTGGGCCGCTCGATCCCCGTCTGCACGGACGAGATCCACTTCGCGACCTTCGAGGTGTCCGGGGTGAGCGGGCGGGTCAGCCGGATGTGGGAGAAGGTGACACGGGTCGGCAGCTGCCACACGAACCCGTTGTTCCCGCCCTCCTGCCGCTGCTCGATCTCCACCTGCGACGACAGTCCCTCGCACCCGTTGAAGTAACCGAGGTCCTCACCGTCGATGGAGAGGCTGAACCAGACTGTGGTTCCCGGGTCCTGGCGATCCATCGGGGGCCTTTCTGTGGGTGGTGCGCGGTCGTCGTGGTCAGGGCCGGAAGTCGCGGAGCTTTCCTACGCGTTCGCGGTCGCGGCGGAGTTCGGTGCGGACGTGCCGGGTGACCCGGTCGATGATCCGGTGGACGAGGGCGTCCACCTGGAACTCGGTGAGCGCACGGGGGTCGAACCCGCCCGCCTCGACCGCCGTGTATCCGGGCGGCGGCTCGTCGGAGGACGAGCCGGAACCGGAGCCGGAGGACGAGGATGGCGGTTCGTAAGGAGGTGGCGGCTGTCTCCCGGCCTGGGTGAGGGAAGCCTCGGGGCGGCCGGCGGTGATTGTCGTGCTGGTGACCGGCGCCGTTTTCAGGGTGCTCGTGGGGATGTCGACGGGCAGGGCGGTGGGCAGAGCGTCGCGCTGGATGGTGGTGGGGCGGTTGAGGGGGGCGACGGGGAGGGGAGTGGTGGCGGAGATCGAGGTGAGGGGGCGCAGGGGGACGGGGTGAGCGGGTGTGGGGGCGGCGGTCGGCTTCACCGGCAGGGGGGCGTTGGCGGCGGGAGTCGCGGCTCGCTGCACGAAGGGGGGCAGGGGCGCCGCCGTCGGTCCGATGAGGGGCGCGGCACCGGCGCCCGGCTGGACTGACGGGGAGACG